>JAEUPJ010000056.1 GCA_016790285.1 Roseateles sp.
TGCCAATCATGGCCATGGTGATCACTCCTCGAACCCCCGCCCAGCTGTGGATATCTCGGGCAGGGTAGGTTGAACACCTGGGTCAAATTTGGGTCGGCAGGGCCCTCACGGGTGGGTCAAATTTCGGTCGGCGCCAACACCGTGTGTTCACGCGCAAGCACTTTCCCGCTCGAGCCAGCACCGGCTGGACTATTCGGCGCCTCATCGTGCCGATCAGGGAGGCCGTGGATTCGCTGGCGAACTGGGACAGCCTCAATCGTGTGCCGCTGCTGCCGGCAAGCACATTGAGGCAGACTTTGAACGCCCTGTTTGCATACCTGGACTACAAGGACAACCACGACAAGGAAGTCACCAAGGAGAAAGTCCTGGAAGCGTTCAAGGACAACGGCTTCAAGCGTCTGTTCATGGCGTACTCGGTTCCCCGGCCCGCTCCGACGCAAGGAGATGACGAATGATGGGCGCAGGCGCGACCCCAACTCCATCGACGCTTGGAAAACCGCTTGCCGCCGACCAGGAACGTTCAGCGTTCATCATCTTTGCTGAGTTCGCCAGCAGGCATGTCTTGGAGACGCACGAGGTGCGTGCGCTGGTCACACAGGTCTGGTCATTGAAGCCGTCCTTGTTCCATGTATCGCAGAAAGCGCTGGATGAGCTCGGACCAGCGTTGGGGCTTGATCCCGTTGCCTACAACCGCGCGTTCGGGCGAGATGTTGAGCAAGAAACGCCGGCGAAGAAGTTCGTGGCGGAGCTTCGTCATTGCCATGTCTGCCTGTCAATGGGCTGCCACTCGGCGCTGTTCCAACTGCCCGCGGTGGCTTACTGCCCTGTGCATGCCGTTCGGCTCAGGTGCGGGTGTCCTCACTGTGGCGCGGTGATCCCCGCTTCAGCGTTCTCGGTCGGGCGGCATCACCTTTACTGCGGAAAGTGCGGCCGAAACCTGTCGGCGGAACGACGACGCGACTCGTTGGGAGGGGAGGTGACGCAGCTCCCGTCACTGCGATTCGAGGCGCTGCGCGAAGCCGCTAGCAACCCTCATGGCGAAGAACGCAGCCGCATTCCGTTCATAGAGCCGCCCGGCCAGATCGCCGCATCGGTGGGCCTGAGCCGACTATTGGCCAGCCACACGATGTGGTTCGACCAGCCAGTTCCTGGGTTGGACCGGTTTCGAGTGGAACGACTGCCGCTGGAAGACGAGCACAAGCCGCCGCATGCGAGATCCCACGCGCTTGAACGCAACGCCTACATTGACGCGTTTGTCGAGCTCGCCGGTGAGTTGGAGCGGTACATCCGGCTGGATGGCTTGCCCATGGGTGCTGAGAGCGGTACTCACAGCGCGGCAAGAGTCGACGCGGAGCTCCAACTCGTCAGCGCAGCGTTTTGGCACGCGGCAGCCACCTTCGGCGTACACCGCTTCGTGCGCGGTGAGATGCCGCCACCAACGGCCCGGGCTTCGCCGTTCGCCTTCTCCCTGCCGCGAGGGACGCAGGCCATGCGTCAAGTGGTTAGCCGGCAGGTGCAGACGCTGTTCGCGCACAACGTTCTGCGATTTCGACATCTTCGGTACGGTGCAGAAATCAGTTGGTTCGAAGTTCCTCCACACCCGACGTTTCTCGTGCCATGGCGAATTTGTCGGCGGCGCGATGGCATCGTGGAACTGCAAATCAGGGCTCGGGTGGACAGCGCAACGATCTCCCGCATCGTCCGGCGCTATCGCTACGCGCGCTTGACACGGACTCCCGCAGACTTTGACATCGGAGCGATCCTTGGCGGCAAAGCGCTGCCACCAGCGGTGAGCGATGGGCGCAGCCCTCCTGAGCAGCCTCCGTTCTTAAGCGTTCCTTAAGCCTTGGACTCGAACACTGCGCGCCGATTTGCAATGGCCCGCTGACTGTTCGTGATACCAACTCCTGTTCAATCCATCTTCCGCGTGGCGCACGGCGAATCGCCGGTCGTCAGATCGCGCAAGCGCAGCTTCGAACGTGCCACGCAGGACGTCTTGATCCTGTTTGCGAGCTTGATGGCGCTGGCGCTGTGGGAGTGGTCGCGGCTGGACTTGCCGTTGATCCGCTTCTATGGCAACGCCCACGGATTCGAATGGCGAGACCACTGGCTGACAGCCAAGCTTCTCCATGATGGCGCGCGACTCGTCGGCTGGGGGTTCTTCGCCTGGTTGGTCATGAGCATCTGGCGCCCACAAGCTCTGGTTGCCGCGCTGCCGCGCCGTGAACGCGTTTGGTGGGTTGCCACGACGTTGGCGTGCGTCGCCCTCATCCCCGTGCTCAAGCGGGCCAGCGCGACGAGCTGCCCGTGGTCGATGGTGCAGTTCGGCGGCGAGCTGGCCCGGTACGTTCCGCACTGGGTGCTCGGGTTGACGGATGGGGGCCCGGGCGGGTGCTTCCCATCGGGGCATGCGTCGACCGCGTTCGCGCTGCTGCCAGGATGGTTCGCGCTGCGCGATTACGCACCACGGCCTGCGCGGCTATACCTGGCCATCGTGGTCGCAAGCGGCATGGTATTGGCCTGGGTTCAGATGATGCGTGGCGCGCACTACTTGAGCCACTCGCTGTGGACCGCTTGGATCTGCTGGACGGTGTCTGTCATGAGCTGGCACGGGCTGCAGGCTTTGCGGGACAGGCAGCGAGTGGAAGGACCCAGTTCACCCAGCAGCACTCAGACATGAAGCGCGTTGTCGAGTGGTTCTATCCGGACCCCGCGAGGCCGCTGACCCAGGTTTGGTTGGCGTCGTTGTGGATGGGGCTGGTGGCGAACTGGCCGCTGTGGAAGCGGCTCCTGTGGCTGCCCGAACTCGGCGACACGCGCGGGCTTGTGTTCATCATCGCGTTCGCCGGTATGGTAGTCGCGGCAACCGGCGCGGTCCTGAGTCTGTTCGCCTGGCCACGCCTGGTCAAAGCGGTGTTGGCGCTTCTGATCGCCGTTTCAGCTGCGCTGGCGTACTTCATCGACAGCTACGGCATCGTGTTCGATCCGACGATGGTCGTGAACATGTTGCAGACCGATGTGCGTGAGACGCGCGACCTGCTGAACTTGAGACTGCTGTTCACAGTTCTGGTCTTGGGCATCGCGCCGGCCATCTGGATCGTGGTTCAACCACGTGCACCGGCTCAGCGGTTCGTGCTGCGAACGGCCGGCAATCTGGCCAGCTTCACCATTGGCTTGATCATCTTGGTCGTGCTGGCCATGGTTGTGTTCGCGGATCTGTCGTCGACGATGCGCAATCACAAGGCCCTTCGATACATGATCACGCCGCTGAACGCGGTGTACTCGGTCAGCACGGTAGCGGTGCGCAGCCGTGCCGCACCGAGCGGGCCGCCGCAGCAACTTGGCGCTGACGCCCGCCTGCTTGCCCGTCAGCCGGGCACCAAGCCGCCTTTGCTGCTGTTGGTTGTCGGAGAGACAGCTCGTTCGATGAACTTCAGCCTCAACGGCTATGCGCGCCAGACCAACCCCGAACTGACCAAGCTGCCAGTCATCAGCTTCAGCGATGTCACGTCCTGCGGCACGGCCACGGCGGCGTCGCTGCCGTGCATGTTTTCGCACCTGGGACGTTCCGCGTTTGTTGATCTGAAGGGCAGCCAGGAGAATTTGCTGGACGTGCTTCAGCGCGCCGGCCTTGCGGTACTTTGGCTGGACAACCAAAGCGGCTGCAAGGGCCTTTGCGACCGTGTGCCCAACAGCCGTACGTCTCAGTTGCCGAAGGGCGCCGAGCCGCTACCCACGACGTTGTGCGGCAAGGACGAGTTCGGAAATCCGGAGTGCTTTGACGAGGCGTTGCTGCACGAACTGGACAAGCGGGTTGCCGAGCTGGACACGGCTCGTTTGAAGAAGGGGTTGGTGCTGGTCATGCATCAGATGGGTAGCCACGGCCCGGCGTACTACAAACGCGCACCATCTGACCTGAAGCTTTTCAAGCCCGAGTGCCAGAGCAACGCGCTGCAGCAGTGCAAGCGCGCAGAAGTGGTCAACGCCTACGACAACACCATCGCGACGACAGACCGTTTGCTCGCCAGGTCCATCGGCTGGTTGCAGACTCAAGCCGATCGTTTCGAACCGGGGATGCTCTACATCTCGGACCACGGCGAATCGTTAGGGGAGAACGGGCTATACCTCCATGGCCTGCCCTACGCGATGGCACCACGGGAACAAACCCAGGTGCCCATGATCCTGTGGGTGCCGTCGGATGGTGTGCTTGCCCGCTCGCTCAAGCCCGGGTGTCTCGGCTCGCTGCGAGACAAGCCTGCCTCTCACGACAACCTGTTCCATACCGTGATGGGATGGGTCGGAGCAACGGCGGACGTGTACCGGCCAGCGCAGGACCTGCTAGCGGCGTGCCGCTGAACCCATCCGATCAGAAATCGGTCGGGCAGCGCGTCACCACCCCCATCAGCTTTCTCATGTTCATCACCGGCGTGCCATCGATCGCAAGGGCCTCCGACCAACCGAGCGCCAGACGTTCTATGACTTCCAAGGGCGCGTGAAAGGCAAGACACAGATGAAGGGCGACCAACAGATCTACGCCGCAAGCATGGCTCTCGTCGTCATGGGGTTCGCGTGCTTGCGCGCGCAGGCGGCCGAGCCAGTCATGTCCCCGGCCGATGCGGCACTCTCAGAAAAGTCGACCAGGCTGGGCGGCAGCCAGCCGGGGCAAAGGTTCAACGCAGCAGCGCTGAGCATCGCCACGATGCCACCTCGTACCGACACGCTGACCATCACGATCGCTCCCGGCAACGGTGTGCAGGTGACAGCGCCGGTTGATGCCGGCCAAGGGTTCGTGTTCCAGTGGGTGGCGACGGGGGAACTGCTGGTGAACACGCAGGGCGAGCCGGCGAACTCAGCGGCGGCAACCACGATCTACGACATTGACGCGATGCAGCGACAGGCCGCGGGGACATTGGTTGCGCCGTTCTCCGGTAAGCACGGCTGGTACTGGCGAAACCAAGGGGCCGATCACGTCACCGTGAAGGTGGTCGTGACCGGGTTTCAAAAAGGCCTGCTACGTACGCAGCAGCGGTAGCCGCGGTGTCAGAAGTCCAGGCGCAAAAAGCTCGTGCCATCAAGGCAGACGCTCAGCGCTGAACCTGGCCAACCAATCCGATCAAACCCACATTTCTTCAGGCTCATGACGACCGGCAACCCTCACAAAGGCCGAACCGGCATTGATCGCATCGTTCATGCGTTCCGGTACTCCGTGGCAGGCTTGGCCGCTGCGTTCAAGGGCGAGAGCGCCTTCCGCCAGGAGGTGGTGCTGGCGGCCATCCTGCTGCCCCTTGCTCTCTGGCTCGCGAAGGACTGGGCGCAACTGGTCCTGATGGTCGGGTCGTTGCTGATCGTGCTCATCGTGGAGCTGCTCAATTCGGCGATCGAAGCGACGGTCGACCGCATCTCCTTCGAGCACAACTTGTTGTCCAAGCGCGCGAAGGACATGGGCAGTGCAGCGGTCCTGCTGGCGCTGCTGTTGCTGGGCTTGGTCTGGGGCTCAGTGATCTGGGCTCATGTCGACGAGGCGTTTTAGACCTTGCCGCTGACCGTGCGCCCTTGACGGCACCGGCAGATGCGCATCCTCATGGCGACGAGCGACTGCTCGATGGCAGTCGCCGAGGCGCGGTCGGACCTCTACTCGACGCCTTACTTCTTCTTCGGGTCGTGCTTGTGGATGGGCAGCGTCGGGTGCTTCCGCGCGTTCTCAGGATCCACGTGACGGCGGCGGTCATCGGTGCCGTCTTCCTTCTTCGGCTTCGGGCCCGGTTTGATGTTGTAGGTCATCCCTTGATCCTTGCTTGATGTGCAGCCACAGCGGCTGCAACACCAATTTGGCCGTTAGACGCTGCATCTAGCAACGCTCGAAATCGGGGTCTTGAAACCGAGTGGCGCGCCATTACTTTGGGACGCGCGGCAGGTCGAGCAGAGTCGTGCAGCTAGCGGGGCAGGCCTATAGGGAGGACGCCTGGGCCCGTCGGCAGATTGAGTCTTACGGGTGCAGGTCGGCGTCGCCACTCGTCTTAACAAGTCAACCAAGCAGCGCTCGCTTAGAAGTTGCCCTCACGGGGCAATTTCTCATCAAGTGCCTGCGCGCATAGCTAACAGGGAAGGATGGAACATGTCTCTTGAGGCGACAAGCCGGCAGCTCACAGCGCTGCTGCACGATAAGGACGTTAAGGTCGTTGCTCTTTCGGGCAGGTGGGGCACCGGCAAGAGCTACATGTGGCAGCAGGTTCAGAAGGCTGCGACCAGCGAGCAGGTTCAAAAGGCCGCGGTCGTCTCCCTGTTCGGCCTGTCGTCAATCGAGCAGGTCAAGCTCAAGCTCATCCAGTCGGTCGCGGTGAAGGATGAACAAGGTTGGCTGGAGAAGGCGAAGGGCGGATTGGCCATGCTTGAGAAGGTCCACAAGGGATTCGGCCTGATCAACGACGTCGGTCTTCTGGTCGCCCCAAGCGTCCTCAGCGACAAGCTGATCGTGCTCGACGACATCGAACGCAAGCACGAAAAGCTCCACCTCGACGAGATTCTCGGCTTCATCGACGAGTTCACCCAGCGCAACGGCGCTCGCTTCCTGATCATCCTCAACAGCGATCGACTCAAGAACAGGGAGATCTGGGACAGCCTTCGCGAAAAGGTGGTCGACCACGAGCTCAAGCTGAATACCTCGTGCGACGAAGCCTTCAAGGTTGCCGCCCTAGGACAGCCTACGATGTATTGACCCAGTGAAAACCTGCTCAGGTGTTACCGTCGAAAGGAAGACACCGTGAGTACGTTGATGGACGAAGAGATCAAGCGCTGGACGGCCAAGCGCAAGACGGCGTTGGTGCTGGAGATCATCCAGGGCAAGACCAGCGTGTCGGAGGCAAGCAGGACGTATGACCTGCCGCCGTCGGAGATCGAGAGCTG
>JAEUPJ010000016.1 GCA_016790285.1 Roseateles sp.
GGCGCAGAGCCGGGCCATCGTGGCCCCGGGCACGGTCGACGGCGGAGTCACGGGCATGCGGGCAGTTTAGCCGTGCGATCATGCGTCGCGTCGGCTCCCTGCCCCCTCACCGCCCACCTGCCATGACCCTGCCGATCCAGCCCGATGCCGTGGGTTACCTCGCCGCGATCCTCACCACGTCGTCGTTCGTGCCGCAGGCGGTGCTGACGCTTCGCACGCGCGACGTCAGCGGCATCTCGCTGTCGATGTACGGCGCGTTCACGCTCGGGGTGGCGTTGTGGCTGCTCTACGGCATCGCCATCGGCGAGTGGCCGGTGATCATCGCGAACGTCGTGACGCTGGCGCTTGCCACGACCATCCTCGTCACGAAGGTGCGTGTCGAGCGTGCGCGCACACGGTCCACGAGCAAGGCCGGCGGAGGCGGGGCCGCCGCGGGCGAGCCGCGCGCCTGATGCCGCGCCTGATGCCACACGTGATGCCACACGTGATACCGCGCCCGACGCCACACCGATGCCGCGCGGCGCCTGCGCCGCCGGCGCTCAGAACGGGTTGCGCTGGGCGCGCGTGATGGCCAGCGTGGCGACCTGGGACTGGCCGAAGTACGAGAGCAGGTAGTCGCCGGCCCAGAGGTAGGTGTTGGCGACGGCGTCGGTCACCACGGTGTTGGTGGTGCAGTCCGGCGGCGGTGTGGTGCACACCGCGTCGGTCGTGTTGGCGAGGCCGAAGCTGACCGGCGAGCGGTTCATCACCAGCACCCGCTGGTCGGTCTGCACCAGCGCCACGTAGCGCCCGTCGATGAGCAGCGAGACGCCCAGGCGCTCGTTGAAGCCGGACGACAGGCGCGACAGGAGCCCGCTGCGGTCGCTGCCCGGATTGGCGGCGTTCTGCTTCAGCGCATACGGCGTGAAACCGAGGTCGGGGATGTTGGACACCACGACCTTGGCGCCGAGCGCGACGAGCCGGTTCGCGATCAGCGCGGCGCGGTCGCCGCGTGCGTTCGCCTCGGCCAACAGGGCGGCCTCGTTGCTGCCGTCGTACCGGCCATACAGCTCGAGGATGTCGTTGACGCCGACCATCATCGTGACGATGTCCTTGTCGCGGAAACCGCCAGCGGCCACCTGCGCGTCAACCTGGGCCGCCACCTCGGCCACGCGCGCCCCCGGGGCCGACCAGTTGCGAGCCCGGATGTCGGTGGCGTTGTTCGGGTTGCACTCGGCGAACACGAAGCCGTAGTACGCGGCCAGCGACTGGACCCAGTTGGGCTGCAGCGTGCAGTCGAAGTAGTCGTCGGCGGTGTTGTCGGTGGTGCCGTTGCCGTTGATGCCGTTGACGCCGTAGTTGCGACCGGCCGGCGCGGCGGTGGTGAGGACGCTGGCCTCGTCGCCGAAGGCGAACAGGCGCTCAGGCGCGAACGGCTCGTACTGCGAGGTGCCGCCCCCGCATCCGGCCACGACCGCGAACGCGGCCGCCGCCAGGAGCTTGAGCGCCCGGGTGGCGAGAGCGGGGCGCCGGGCCGGCGGCGCGTGGAACGAGGTCGGGAACATCAGGACTCCGGAACGGGAACGGCCCAGCGGGACTTGGCAGCACTGACTCGAAAGAAGACCGGGGTGGCGTGCAGGAAGGCGATGGTGCGCGAAGAAAGGACGATGCCCGGGCTCCGGACGCATTCACCGGCCGGACGGCGAAGCGGCCGCGGCAGCGCGAGTGACGCGGTCGCGCACCCCCTCCCACGCCGCATCCGCCGGCGGCTGTTCCAGCCAGATGGTGTCCGCGCCTGCCTCGTCGAAGCCGCGCAACGCATCGAACAGTTCCTGCGCTGCTGCATCGGCCTCGTCCGGCATCTGCCGGTGCATCCAGCCCGCTGCGGGCCGGAGCCGGGAATATACCGCCACGCTGCGGTCGGCCGGCCCGGGTGCAGAGGCCACGCGGCGCGCAAGGTCGGCACTGGCCAGGATGCGCACCGCCGCCTTCGGCGCGTAGTGGGTGGGCAGCGTGCCGGAGGCGCGTGGCGAATCGCCGCCGCGTTCCGCCAGCCGCCGGCCGAGAACGGCCTCGATGCGGGCACGCGGGATCTGGCCCGGGCGCAGCAGCGCGGGCGGGTCGCTCGTGCAGTCGACGATGGCCGACTCGATGCCCACGTCGCAGGGGCCGCCGTCGAGCACGCACAGGCCGGGGCCGAACTCCGCGCGCACGTGCTCGGCGCGCGTCGGGCTGACACGACCGAAGCGGTTGGCGCTGGGCGCCGCGACGCCGGGCACGCCGCGCGCGGCGGCGGCGCGCAGGAGGGCCAGCGCCATCGGATGCGACGGCATGCGCAGGCCGATGCTCGCCTGCCCTGCCGCTGCTGCCGCAGCGACACCGGGCCGGCGCGGCACGATGAGCGTCAGCGGGCCCGGCCAGAACGCGGCGATGAGTTGCTTTGCGGAGGCCGGCAACTTGCCGGCGAAGGTGGCCGCAGCGGCTGGGTCGCCCACATGCACGATGAGCGGATGGTCGGTGGGGCGGCCCTTGGCGGCGAAGATCCGGGCGACGGCCGCGTCGTCGTCGGCGCGGGCGGCCAGGCCGTAGACGGTTTCGGTGGGCATGCCGACGAGCTCGCCGCGTGCCAAGGCATCGGCGGCTTCGTCGATCGTCGACGGCGCGGCGGGCATGTTTGGAAGGGGTCAGCGCCCGGCGGTGCGCGGCGGAGGCGACAGCGGCGGCAGGCCCAGCGCGTGTGCCGCCACATCGGCCGTGCGTCGGGCCTCGTCCGGGTGGTCGGCGGTCACCGTGAGATGGCCCATCTTGCGCCCACGCCGCGCCTCGTGTTTGCCGTAGAGGTGCAGGTGCGCGCCGGGCAGCGCGAGGACCGCGGCCCAGTCCGGTTCGCGCGCCTTGGCGGAGGCCGGGTCGAACCAGAGGTCACCGAGCAGGTTCAGCATGACCGCGCTCGAATGTTGGCGAGGTTGCGGCAGGGGCAGGTCCAGCAGCGTGCGCACCTGCAGGTCGAACTGGGAGATGTCGCAGGCGTCGATGCTGTAGTGGCCCGAGTTGTGCGGGCGCGGCGCCATCTCGTTGGCCAGCAGGCGGCCGTCCTCGAGCAGGAAGAACTCGACGCACAGCACGCCGACGTAGTCCAGCGCCTCGGCGAGGCTGCGTGCATGCGCGACCGCGGCCGCCGCCGCCTCGGCCGCCAGCCCGGGCGCCGGTACTTCGGTGACGGCGAGGATGCCGTCGCGGTGGACGTTCGCCTGCACCGGCAGGTGCACGATGTGGCCCGAGCGGCCACGCGCCACGATGACGCTGAGCTCGGCGGCCAGCGACATCCGCTTCTCGAGCACGCAGGGCGCATGCCGCAAGGCCGTGAAGGCGGCGCTCAGTGCCGAACGGGACGGCACGGCGACCTGCCCCTTGCCGTCGTAGCCGAGCGTCGCGGTCTTGAGGATGCCGGGCAGCAGCGCGTCGAGTTGCGGCAGGTCGAGGTCCGCGTCGGTGTTCACAGCTGCGTGCGGCGCGCACGGCACTCCGGCACGCTGGAACAACTGCTTCTCGCGCAAGCGGTGCTGGCACACGGCCACCGCGTCCGCCGCCGGGGCCACGCGGCAACCCTGCTCGGCCAGCACGCGCAGCGCGGTCGAGGGCACGTTCTCGAACTCCGTGCTCACGGCCTCGCAGGTCTGGGCCATGCGGGCCAAGGCCTGGGGGTCGCCGTAGGCGGCGCGGAGGTGCTCGTCGGCGGCCGCCGCCGCGGGGCTCGCCGGATCCGGGTCGAGCACGGTGACCCGGTGCCCGAGGCGTTGCGCGGCATGCACGAACATGCGGCCGAGTTGGCCGCCCCCCAGGATGCCCAGGCTGGCCCGGCGCGCCTGCGCGGGCACGACAGCGGCGTCGGCGGCCACGGTGGCCACCGGGCCCGGCTGTGCGCGCGTCATCGCGGCCCCAGGTCTTGTGACATCGCCCGCGCGGCCTCCGTCTGCCGCGCACGGAAGGCGTGCAGCCGCTGTCGCAGCCCGGCATCGTCGTGCGCCAGCATCGCTGCGGCAAAGAGCGCCGCATTCGCCGCGCCGGCGCTGCCGATGGCGAACGTGGCGACCGGGATGCCCTTGGGCATCTGGACGATCGAGTACAGGGAATCGACGCCATTCAGGTGCCGACTCGGAACAGGCACCCCGAGCACGGGAACCGTGGTCTTGGCCGCGAGCATGCCCGGCAGGTGTGCCGCACCGCCCGCCCCGGCGATGATGGCGCGCAGCCCGCGGGCTTCGGCCTGCTCGGCGAAGCGGAACATGTCGTCGGGCATGCGGTGCGCAGACACGACCTGCGCCTCGTAGTCGATGCCGAGGTCGCCGAGGATCTCCGCGGCGGGGCGCAGGGTGTCCCAGTCGGAGGAGGAGCCCATCAGGAGGGCGATGCTTGGGGGTTTCGTGCTCACTTGCTTTGACTAGAGCCGCGCGATCGTGGCCGCGTCGCCAAATGCAGCAAGGCTTTGGCGTAGGGCGGCCACCGCGGCACGATGCTCCTGCTTAGCTCTGGCCAACAGGTCGCTTGCAGCGGTTTGGATGTCCCGTAGACCACACAGAGCGGCCGCACTGGCGAGCGCGGACGAAGCCACGACCTGGTCGTCCGGAGTGCACTTGACCAGATGGTCGAGCGAAAGCGCCCTGACGAGCGTCGCTGCTGCATCGAGTTGGTTGGATTTCGCCAGTGACAAGGCAAGGTCGCACTGGAGAACAATGTGGCGTTCGATCGGACTGGTGCTTGGCTTGTCAGCAACCATCCTCTCCAGAATGGTTGCCGCGTCAGAGAACTGGCCGGCCAAGATGGCTGCTGACGCTTGGGAGTAGTCCAAAAGCGCTTTCAGGGACGCAAGTTGAGCGATTGCTTGATAGTTGACGGCAGTTCGCACCTCTCCGGTAAGCCGAGAGATGGCCGCTGAGTCGACCGGCCCGTCGACCGACTGAAGCCTTGCAATGAAGGTCCCCATTGCTGCCCGGTTGTAGGTGAGAGCGCCGATCGTGGAATGGTCTCCGAGCTTCACGGCGTGCTCATGCGCCTTGGAGTACCAGCGATTGCCGACATTTGGCTGCTCCGCAGCGTAGAAGGCATCACCAAGGGTTAGCGCAAGTCGACTGGCAGCTTCGTGGTCCTGCACGGAGATCGTGTCCAGGCAAGTCTTGGCGGACCTAGTCATCTCCTCGTGGCGGTGCAGATTGAAGCAGATATGCGCGAGCCACGCCGACGTGATGGCAGACAACTCGGCATCGCGTCCGGCAACGCTGAGTAGCTGCGCCCTCATCATTCGATCGCGCGCCTTCTCGCCAAGGTTCTTGTAGTAGATCAGTTGCGCCTCAGCGCACATGATCATGATTGAGACTCTGCCGCTACGACCATCTCCGAACTCGGCGCGCAGGCCTGAAATCTCTTCCTCCGCGGCGTCAAACTCACCCAGCCGCGCATAGCCTGCTGCGAGCTGCGCCCTCCGCAGGCCTCTTGCCGCCGGATCTTCAGCTTGGGCGATGCCCTCCCTTAGGCGATCAATGTATGGAGACTTAGGCATGCCCCCTCCGACTGCGTACCTCGCGCCCAGGCTGATAGGCCGTCACCGCAAACATAGCCCCATTTTGACCGCTTCGAGAAAACAAAAGAGCCCGGCATTCGCCGGGCTCGACCTCTAGCTGCGGGGCACCTAGGTGCCCCCCCGATCAAGGCTTGTTGCCAGTCGGGAACGGCCACGCGGCCGCAGGGTTCAGCGTCGTCTTCGCCGCAGGGGCAGGGGCAGCAGGGGCAGCAGGGGCAGCGGGCTTCTTCGCCGCCTTCTTTGCCGCCGGCTTCTTGGCGCTCGGACGCTTCGCAGACGACTTCTTGGCTGCGGCCTTCTTCGCAGGGGCCTTCTTCTTCGCTGCGGCCTTCTTCGCAGGGGCCTTCTTCGCTGCGGCCTTCTTGGCCGGCGCCTTCTTGGTCGCGGCCTTCTTGGCCGGCGCCTTCTTGGCCGCCGCCTTCTTGGCCGGGGCCTTCTTGGTCGCGGCCTTCTTCGGCGCGGCCTTCTTCGCGGCCTTCTTCGCGGGCGCCTTCTTCGCAGCTTTCTTCGCAGTTGCCATAACGATCTCCTTGATCAAGTTGCAAAAAACTCCGCACGGCTGGATGCCGAGCGGAGATTCACTGCCCGCTGGTCTGCCTTGGGAACCTTGGCGGTCCTTGTTGGCAGCCCCGGTGCAGTGAATTCGGTTGCAGATCCGGCCCCTGCTCTCGATGCCCTGAAGGCACCGACGCGGTGTTGGCTCTTGGAGGGCCAGCCGTGATCCGCCATTCTTGATCGCTCACATGCGCCCGCTCGCCGGCGCAGTGCGCGGCGGTGGCGGGCGTTTGGGCGAGACGTCGGTCATGGGTCTGATCGTCAGTCCCACGCCAGCGCGCCGCCGGTCTGGTAATCGATGACCCGGGTCTCGAAGAAGTTGCGCTCCTTCTTCAGGTCAATCATCTCGCTCATCCAGGGGAACGGGTTCTCCTCGTTGGGGAACAGCGCGTCCAGGCCGATCTGCGTGGCACGCCGGTTGGCGATGTAGCGCAGGTAGCCCTTGAACATGGAGGCGTTCAGACCGAGCACGCCACGCGGCATGGTGTCCTCGGCATAGCGGTATTCGAGCTCGACGGCCTTCTCGAACAGGGCCTTCACTTCGGCCTTGAACGCGGCGGTCCAGAGGTGCGGGTTCTCGAGCTTGATCTGGTTGATGAGGTCGATGCCGAAGTTGCAGTGCATCGACTCGTCACGCAGGATGTACTGGTACTGCTCGGCCGCGCCCGTCATCTTGTTCTGCCGGCCGAGCGCGAGGATCTGCGTGAAGCCGACGTAGAAGAAGAGACCTTCCATCAGGCAGGCGAAGACGATCAGGCTCTTCAGCAGGGTCTGGTCGGCCTCGGGCGTGCCGGTGCGGAAGTTGGGGTCCATGATCGCGTCGATGAACGGGATCAGGAACTCGTCCTTGTCGCGGATCGACTGGACCTCGTGATAGGCGTTGAAGATCTCGCCTTCGTCGAGGCCCAGGCTCTCGACGATGTACTGGTAGGCGTGCGTGTGGATCGCCTCTTCGAAGGCTTGGCGCAGCAGGAACTGGCGGCACTCGGGCGCTGTGATGTGCCGGTAGGTGCCGAGCACGATGTTGTTGGCAGCCAGCGAATCAGCGGTGACGAAGAAGCCGAGGTTGCGCTTGATGATGCGGCGCTCGTCTTCGGTCAGGCCGTTGGGGTCTTTCCAGAGCGCGATGTCGCGGCTCATGTTCACTTCCTGCGGCATCCAGTGGTTGGCGCAGGTGGCGAGGTACTTTTCCCAGGCCCACTTGTACTTGAACGGGACCAGCTGATTCACATCGGTCTGGCCGTTGATGATGCGCTTGTCGGCCGCCTTCACGCGGCGCGCGGTGGTGGGTTCACCGGCAAGCTGGGGAGCGGGCATCGAGACGCTGGCGGCTCCGTGCGACGCTGCAGCAGCAGTCGCCGAAGGCATGGCCGCGAGGGGTTTCGCAGCAGAGGTATCAGTGGACTTCAGGTCTTCGTCCCAATCCAGCATGGTGTGCTTCCTATCACTTCGAATTATCGGCAGTGCTTGCGCAAATCAACAAGAACTAGCACGAGGTATTTGCATCATTCGCGCAATCTTTGTTGCGCATGGGCATCGAAAACCGAAGGTGCGAACTTGTCTATACAAGTTCGCACCTGCCTCGCCACTTACTGGCAAGCCTCGCAGTCGGGGTTGTCGATCGAGCAGAACTTCATGTCGGTCGCCGGCAGTTCGGGCTCGACGACGGCCACCGGTGCAGCCGGCGCTGCAGCCATCGGGGCTGCGCCAGACGACACCGAGTTGAGCTGGCCCGAGCGCGTGACCGTGCTCTTCTCGGCCTGCGTGGCGCTGATGGTGCGCAGGTAGTAGGTCGTCTTCAGGCCACGCTGCCAGGCGAGCTTGTAGGTCTCGTCGAGCTTCTTGCCCGAGGCGCCGGCCATGTAGATGTTCAGGCTCTGCGCCTGGTCGATCCACTTCTGGCGGCGCGCGCCGGCTTCGATCAGCCACACGGTGTCGACCTCGAAAGCGGTGGCGTAGAGGGCCTTGATGTCCTCGGGCACGCGGTCGATGCGGCGCAGCGAGCCGTCGAAATGCTTGAGGTCCATGACCATGACGTCGTCCCACAGACCCAGGGCCTTCAGGTCACGCACGAGGGACTCGTTGATGACGGTGAACTCGCCCGACAGGTTGGACTTGACCGACAGGTTGCCGAAGCACGGCTCGATGGACGCGTCCACGCCGATGATGTTGGAGATGGTCGCGGTGGGGGCGATGGCCACGCAGTTGCTGTTGCGCATGCCGTGCGTGGCGATGCGGGCACGCAGCGCGTCCCAGTCCATGGACGTGGAACGGTCGACGTCGACGTAGCCGCCGCGGGCTTCGGCCAGCAGGTCCAGCGAGTCGATCGGCAGGATGCCACGATCCCACAGCGAGCCCTTGTAGGACGAGTAGCGGCCACGCTCCTCGGCCAGCTCGGTCGACGCCCAGTAGGCGTGGTAGCAGACGGCCTCCATCGAGCGGTCGGCGAAGTCGACAGCCGCCTGGCTGGCGTAGGGCGTGCGCAGTTGGTAGAGCGCGTCCTGGAAGCCCATGATGCCCAGGCCCACCGGGCGGTGGCGCAGGTTGGAGTCGCGCGCCTTCTTGACGGCGTAGTAGTTGATGTCGATGACGTTGTCGAGCATGCGCATGGCCGTGCGCACGGTCTTCTTCAGCTTGGCCTGGTCGATCGCCCCGTCCTTCAGGTGCTGGGCCAGGTTGACCGAGCCCAGGTTGCACACGGCGATCTCGCTGTCATTGGTGTTCAGCGTGATCTCGGTGCACAGGTTGGACGAGTGCACCACGCCGACGTGCTGCTGCGGGCTGCGCACGTTGCAAGCGTCCTTGAACGTGATCCAGGGGTGGCCCGTCTCGAACAGCATCGAGAGCATCTTGCGCCACAGGTCCTTGGCGGGCATGCGCTTGTAGAGCTTGAGCTCGCCGCTGTCGACCTTGCGCTCGTAGCCGACGTAGGCTTCCTCGAAGGCGGCGCCGAACTTGTCGTGCAGGTCCGGGCAGGTGGAGGGGCTGAACAGCGTCCAGTCACCGCCCTCGATGACGCGCTTCATGAACAGGTCGGGAATCCAGTTCGCCGTGTTCATGTCGTGGGTGCGGCGGCGGTCGTCGCCGGTGTTCTTGCGCAGGTCCAGGAACTCTTCGATGTCCAGGTGCCAGCTTTCCAGGTAGGCGCACACGGCGCCCTTGCGCTTGCCGCCCTGGTTCACGGCCACGGCCGTGTCGTTGACGACCTTGAGGAAGGGCACGACGCCCTGGCTCTTGCCGTTGGTGCCCTTGATGTGGGAGCCCAGGGCGCGAACCGGCGTCCAGTCGTTACCCAGGCCGCCCGCGAACTTGGACAGCAGTGCGTTCTCCTTCAGCGCCTCGTAGATGCCGTCGAGGTCGTCGCTGACGGTCGTCAGGTAGCAGCTGGACAGCTGCGAGCGGCGCGTACCGCTGTTGAACAGCGTCGGCGTGCTGGACATGAAGTCGAAGCTGGACAGCACCTCGTAGAACTCGATGGCGCGGGCTTCGCGGTCGATCTCGTTGAGTGCCAGGCCCATGGCCACACGCATGAAGAAGGCCTGCGGCATCTCGATGCGGGTGTCCTCAATGTGCAGGAAGTAGCGGTCGTACAGGGTCTGCAGGCCGAGGTAGTCGAACTGCAGGTCGCGCTCGGCCTTGAGGGCCGCCCCGAGCTTGGCGAGGTCGTACTGGGCCAGCTTCTCGTCGAGCAGCTCGGCCTTGATGCCCTTCTTGATGTAGCCGGGGAAGTACTCGGCGTACTTGACCTGCATCTCGGCTTGCGTCACCTCGCCGCCGATGATCTCGCGGCGGATCGTGTGCAGCAGCAGGCGGGCCGTCGCGCGGCTGTAGCCCGGGTCCTTCTCGATCAGGGTGCGGGCGGCCAGGATGGCGGCCTTGTAGACCTCGTCGATGGCCACGCCGTCGTACAGGTTGCGCTGGGTTTCGGCCAGCACGGGGTCCGGCTTGACGTCGGCACCGAGGTTCTCGCAGGCCGAGGCGATCAGCGACTTCAGCGTCCCCAGGTCCAGCGGGCGGCGCTCGCCGCCGTCCACCACCATCAGCGCCGGCTCGGCGGCGCGGGTGGCCTCGCCCTGGGCGGCGCGCTCCTGCGCACGGCGCTCGCGGTAGAGCACGTAGGCACGGGCGACTTCGTGGTGGCCGCTGCGCATCAGGCCGAGCTCGACCTGGTCCTGCACGTCCTCGATGTGGAAGGTGCCGCCGCTCGGGCGCGAGCGCAGCAGCGCGCGCACGACGTTCTGGGTCAGCTGCTCGACCGTCTCGCGCACGCTGGCCGATGCCGCGCCGCTCGTGCCATGCACGGCCAGGAAGGCCTTCATCAGCGCCACGGCGATCTTGCTCGGCTCGAACGAGACCACGGCGCCGTTGCGGCGGATGATCTGGTAGGCGTGGTAGGTCGTCAGTGCGGGGGCGCTGGCGGCCGCTGCGTCGGATCCAAACGCAGGGCTTGCCGAGGACAGCGGGTTGAGCGAGGCGGAGGCCTGGCCCGTGGCGGCTTCGTGCAGCATGGGGAGATCCTTTATCGAGAAATGAGAGGCGAAAGCGCGGCCTCGACCCGACAGTTGCCAGGTTCGGCCAGCGCAGCGCGCGATGCTTCAGTTGGGGTATTTCGTCCCTGCCGGTCCAATGCCAGGCCGGCGTTCCGGCTGGGCTCTCGGGCGGTTTGCCGCCGCGGCAGGGCCACGGCAAACAGCGATTCCGAGAGGAGGGTCATGGGGTCGACTGGTTCAGCAGGATATCACGAAGGGACACTATATCTATGGCTCGATGCCCCCTCAAGCACTACCGCTAGTGTCAAACCCTCCCCGGCCTCGCGCCCCTGAAAAGCCGCCGCGCGCGCCTTTGCCCGATCAGATCGGGGCTTGTGCTGGCAGACCCGCATCAATGCTGGGCCGGCGGGCCACAACGCCCCTGCAGGCCGCGCCAATGCTGGGCCTGAGGACCGACTCAATGGCCCCGCAAACGCGTGACGGCAGATTCAAGCAGGGCAAATCCTGAGACGGAAATTTGCCCGGGTCAGGCCTCGCCCGCCGAGATGGCCAGCCGGGCCATCCGGTAGCGGATCTGCCGCAGCGACAGCCCCAGGCTGGCCGCCGCGGCGGTGCGGTTGAAGCGGTGCAGCTCCAGCGCTCGCAACAGGATGGCGCGCTCGACGTCGTCCAGATAGCTCGCCAGGTCGCTCGGCAACTCATCGGGCAGCGACAACCCCTCGGGCGCCGGCGCCGCGGGCCCCGGCGGCTGCAATGCCGCGAACTGCGACTCGGTGCGCCCCTCGTCCAGCAGCGTGTCCGGCAGGCCCAGGTCGTCGGCATCGATCCACTCGCCGCCCGCCAGCGCCAGTGCCCGGTGCAGCAGGTTCTCGAGCTCACGCACATTGCCGGGGAACGGGTAGCGCGACAGCGTTTGCAGCGCCTTGGACGTCAGCCGCGGCGCGGGGGACACGCCGGCGTCTTGCGCAATGCGCGTGAGCACGCGGGTGCTGATCAGCCCGAGGTCCTCCAGCCGCTCGCGCAGTGGCGGCACGCGGATCTGGATCACATTGAGGCGGTAGAACAAGTCCTGGCGGAAGCGCCCTGCGGCGACCTCCGCCGACAGATCCTTGTGCGTTGCGCTCAGGATGCGCACGTTGATCGGCGTCTCGGCCGTGGCGCCGACCGGGCGCACCGAGCGTTCCTGGATGACGCGCAGGAGCTTGCTCTGCATGGCCAGCGGCAGGTCGCCAATTTCGTCCAGGAACAAGGTGCCGCCGTCGGCCGCCTGGAAGAAGCCCTCGCGGTCCTCATTGGCGCCGGTGAAGGCGCCCTTGCGATAGCCGAAGAACTCGGCCTCCAGCAGGTTCTCCGGGATGGCGCCGCAATTCACGGCCACGAAGCGCTGCCCGGCGCGAGCACCGTGGTCATGGATGGCGCGCGCCACCAGCTCCTTGCCCGTGCCGGACTCGCCCTGCACCAGCACCGGGGCCATGCTGCGCCCCACCTTGTCGACGAGCGAGCGCACGGCACGGATGGCTGGCGACTCGCCCACCAGGCGCAACGCCGATGCATGCGCTGCGGCGGGTGCTTCGGCGACCGGCGCCGGCTCGGCGGCCACGCGGCCGAGCGCCGAGCCCACGACCAGGCGGAACTGGCGCAGGTCCACGGGCTTGGTGAGGTAGTCGTAGGCGCCGGCCTTGAGCGCCTCGACGGCGTTCTCGGCGGAGCCGAAAGCGGTGATGACGATGGCCTTCTCCGGCCGGCCCGCCTGCTCCAGCCAGCGCAGCAGCGACAGGCCGGAGCCATCGGGCAGCCTCATGTCGGTGATGACGGCGGCGTAGGCCTGCGCCTGCAGGTGCTCCAGCGCGTCGGCGACCGAGCCGGCGCTGTCGATCTCGTAGCCCTCGCGCAGCAGCGTGAGTTCATAGAGCGTGCGCAGGTCGGGCTCGTCATCGACGACCAGCAGGCGCGGCGGCGTGGCAATGCTCATGCGGATTCGGGGTTGCGCAGTCGGACGCTGAAGTCGTTGGCTGCCGCATCGACGGCGCGGCGGTATTCGATGCTCGCGCCGTGGCGCTCGCACAGTTCACGGCAAATATAGAGGCCCAGACCGGACCCGCGGCTGCGTGTCGAGAAGAAGGGCTCGAAAAGATGCCGCTCGATCTCTGGCGGCACCGGTGCGCCCGCACTGCGCACGACCAGGGCCAGCCCAGCGCCCTCGCGCGCCAGCCGCACCTGGATGGCCCCGACGCCCGCGTCGGCGTGGCGGTGCGCGTTGTCCAGCAGGTTCACGAGGACGCGGCGCAGGTGCTCTGCGTCGAAGAGGCCCATCAGGCCCGGCGACTCGATCGCCAGCTGGAAGCGGCCGCCCGGCCCGCGCTCGACGCCGTTGATCTGCACCCAGTCGTCACACACCTCCTGCACCAGACCGCTCACGTCCAGCGCCTGCGTGTCCGGCTGCACACCGGGTGCCAGCTCCGTCACGTCGTCGACAAGGCGCTTGAGCCGCTGCACGTTGGAGGCCACCATGCGCGTGAGCTGCTCCGCGCGCGTGCCGCCCACGTCCTCGGCCAGCAGCGCGTTGGCCTGGGCGATGGCCGCGAGCGGGTTGCGGATCTCATGCGCGATGCCGGCCGACACACGACCCATCGCGGCCAGCTTCTCCTGGCGCGTGCGCGCGAGCAGCTCGCGGTTGTCCTCGACGAACAGCACGCACAGCTCCTCGCTGCCCTCGCGCTGGCGCGTGAAGCGCAGGCGCAGGCGCAGGCTGCGGCTTGCGCCGCTGGCCAGCGCCAGCGCCACGTCCACCTCGGCGCCAGCGCCGCTCGCATAGGCCTGCTCCAGCGCCAGCACGAGCGGTTGCCAGTCGGCCCGCCCGCGCAGCTGCCAGCTCAACTCGCCGCTGGCCGCACCGAGCAGGGCGCGCGACGCCGGGTTCATGGCCCGCACGCGCCCGCGGCGGTCAACGACCAGCACGCCCTCCTGCATTTCATCGATGACCAGCCGGTTCAGCGACTCCTGCTGCCGGGCCAGCGCCAGGCTGCCTCGGGCCGCGCGCTCCTCGCGCGCCAGCCGTGCGCTCAGCTCGCCGGCCAGCAGGCTGACGGCAAACAGGCCGCTGCCCACGAGGCCCGCCTGCGTCGTCTTCAGGCCCACGTCCGCGCCTGACAACAGCGACCAGCCCGCCGCACCCAGCAGCCCCAGCGTGGCGATGGCCGCCGTGGCCAGGCCCAGCCGGCGCGGGCACAGCACCGCCGCCATCAGCACGGGCATCACGAACAAGGCGCCGTAGTTGACGCCGCTCGGGTCGAGCGCATGCAGCACGCCGAACAGCACCAGGTCCATGCCGATGGCGCTCCACCAGTGCAGGCTGCTGATGCGCGCCAGAGCCCGTGCCGACGCGCCCCGGCGCAGCTGTGGGAACAGCCACAGCGCCAAGGCCGCCACCGCGTAGGACGCGCTCAGCCCGAGGGTGGAGGACGCCGGCGGCGTCGACAGGGCCGCGGCGATCAGCTGTGCGGCGATGAGCGCCAGGCCCAGCGCGGCGCGCGCGGCGAGAAAGGCGCGGTACAGCCGCTCGAAGCTTGCGCTGCTCTCGGCGGGCTCCACCGCCGGCGCTTCGACGAACCAGCTGCCTGGCGACGCGCCAGCGCGGGCGCTGACGTGGGCGCTCAAGACTGGCCCTGGCGGGCTTCGAAGCTCGCCCGGTGCGCGCTGCTGCAGAACACGCCGCCCTTGCCGGGCAACGCCTCGTTGGCCGGCAGGTGCGTGCCGCATTCGGCGCAACTCACCATGGCCTGGACCTCGGGCGGGGGAGCAGGCGTGCGCGCCTCGGGCTCACGCGGGCGCGCACGCCGCGCGCCCAGCACGAAGAACAGCGCGCCCAGGATCAACAGCAGCACCAGGTACTTCATGCGAGCCCCCCGGCCGATGTGCGCTGCAGGATCACCTCCAGCACGAAGCGGGAGCCGGCGTAGGACAGCAGCAGCAGTGCGGCACCCGCATACAGCCACCGCGTGGCACGCCGGCCGCGCCAGCCGTAGACGCGCCGGCCGACGAGCAGGCCCGTCAGCACGAGCCAGCCCAGCACGGCGAGCAGGTTCTTGTGGTCCCAGCGCCAGGTCGGCGTGAACCACCAGCCCAGGAAGATGGCCAGCGACAGCACCCCCACGCCGGCTGCGACGAACTGGAACGTCAGCCGCTCCAGCTGCAACAGCGGCAAGCCGCCGGGCGTCGAGCGCTTCTGGCGCAGCCGCGCCTCGGCGCGGTTCATCAGCGCCGCATGCAGCACCGCCACGCCGAAGAGACCGTAGGACGCCAGGCCCAGCACCCAGTGCAGCGGCGCCCAGGGCGACGCCGCCGTGGGGCGACTCTCACCGGGGAAGGACCAGGCCAGCACGACCGCCGCGGCCGCCAGCCAGGCCAGCACGCGGCGCACGCTGTGCAGCGGCAGGAAGCGGCTTTCGATCAGATACACCGTCAGCACCAGCCAGGTCGTCATGGAAAGCGCCGGCGCGAAGCCGAAGCGCGCGCCCGGCGCAGCCAGGCCATAACCGCTGATGTCGATGAACAGTGCCGCGAACTGCGCCGTCCAGGCCAGGGCCATCGGCGGCACCGAGCGCAGCGGGCGGCGCGGTGCGATCTCGCCCGGTGCGGCCGTCGGGCGCAGCAGGCCGACCCACACATAGCCGAACAACGCCAGCGCGCTGGCCACCGCCAGCGCCACCCCCGCTCCGACGGCATGGGCGCCGGGTGCTGCGCCAGCGGCGCCTGCAGCGTCTGCAAGAAGGGTGGGCGATAAACTCATGGCCGCAGTGTACTTTTGGGCTGCCGCCGTTCTGGCCACCCGCGCCCCTACTTCCCCACCATGGCATCCAACCTCACCGACCGCCTGAGTCGCCTCGTCAAGACGATGCGCGGCCAGGCCCGCATCACCGAAAGCAACGTGCAGGACATGCTCCGCGAGGTCCGCATGGCCCTGCTGGAAGCCGACGTGGCGCTGCCGGTGGTGCGCGACTTCATCCAGCGTGTGAAGGAGAAGGCGCTCGGCCAGGAGGTCGTCGGTTCGTTGAACCCGGGCCAGGTGCTGGTCTCGGTCGTGCACAAGGAACTCGCCGCGACCATGGGCGAGGGCGTGGCGGACATCAACCTCGCCGCCCAGCCGCCCGCCGTCATCCTGATGGCCGGCCTGCAGGGCGCGGGCAAGACGACGACGACCGCCAAGCTGACCAAGCACCTGATCGACAAGCGCAAGAAGAAGGTGCTGACCGTCTCGGCCGACGTCTACCGCCCCGCCGCCATCGAGCAGCTCAAGACGGTGACGAAGCAGGCCGGCGGCGAGTGGTTCCCGTCCGAGCCCAACCAGAAGCCGCACGACATCGCGCTGGCCGCACTCGACTACGCCAAGCGCCACTTCTTTGACGTGCTGCTCGTCGACACCGCCGGCCGCCTGGCCATCGACGAAGCGTTGATGGCCGAGATCAAGGACCTGCACGCGGTGCTCAACCCGGTCGAGACGCTCTTCGTCGTCGACGCCATGCAGGGCCAGGACGCGGTCAACACCGCCAAGGCCTTCAAGGAAGCCCTGCCGCTCACCGGCGTCATCCTGACCAAGCTCGACGGCGACTCACGCGGCGGCGCCGCCCTTTCCGTGCGCCAGATCACCGGCGCGCCGATCAAGTTCGCCGGCGTGTCCGAGAAGATCGACGGCCTGGAGGTGTTCGACGCCGACCGCCACGCCGGCCGCGTGCTGGGCATGGGCGACATCGTGGCCCTCGTGGAGCAGGTCACGCAAAGCGTGGACCTGGCCTCGGCGCAGGCCATGGCCGAGAAGCTCAAGAGCGGCAGCGGCTTCGATCTGAACGACTTCCTGCAGCAGATCGCCCAGATGAAGAAGATGGGCGGCCTGGGCGGCCTCATGGACAAGCTGCCGCAGAACATGATGGGCGGCAAGCAGCCGGGTCAGGCCGACATGGACCGCGCCGAGCGCGACATGAAGCGCATGGAAGGCATCCTGCGCGCCATGACCGCCAAGGAACGCGCCCAGCCCACGCTGCTGATGGACGGCAAGAGCAAGGCCAGCCGCAAGCGCCGCATCGCAGCCGGCGCGGGCGTGCAGATCCAGGACGTCAACCGCCTGCTCAATCAGTTCGACCAGATGCAGGGCATGATGAAGAAGATGAAGGGCGGCGGCCTCATGAAGATGATGAAGCGCATGGGCGGCATGAAGGGCCTGGGCATGTGAGGCGCCTCGCCGCCGACCACGGGGCGGACAGCCTCCCGTCAGCGGCGACACAAGTGCTCACAACTGGGCGCGCACCGGGTCCCACGGTCAAGGGACAGACGGGCATGGTCATTTCTCGCCGCTGCCGATAGCGTCGCCACCCATGCTGAATCTTCACCTCCCCCGCGCCGTCGGCGCCTGGCTCAACAGCCTGACCGGGCAGCGCCCGGCCCGCCGCGTGGACGCGGCCGACACCGTGATGCACTGGCCGCCCACGGCCGCGCGGGTGCTGGTGAGTTCGGAGCGCCACGCCCACAAATGCTTGGCGCAAGCCCTGGCCCTCGAACATCCCAAGGGCTTCCTGCTGGCGCACGTGCCGCTGCACAAGCTCGTGCGCGTGCCCAAGCAGTATTCCTACCGTGAGTGGCTGTCACGCACCGGCCTGCTGACCGCCGACTTCGCGCTGTGCGACGAGCACGGCTATGTGCGCGCGGTGCTGCTGATGCCCGTGGCCGACGACCAGGCGCGGCAATCGCGCAAGCGTGATCGCCTGCTGCGCGTGCTGGAGGCCACCGACCTCAAGGTCACGCTGTGGGACCGCGAATGGCAGAACGAGGCGCCGGAGCGGCTGCGCCAGATCCTCTTCCCGCGCGTGCGCGCGGACGGCTACTTCGCCGATACGCCGCACGCAGCGCATTGAGGAGCCCCTGGTCCAGGCCGACGCGCTGAACGCGGTCGGGCCTGGCCCGTCCCCCGAGGGGACGGCGATGCGAGCGGCCGTGGGCCACTCGCACATCGCCCGCCGGCCGGCTTGGGGCGGCCCGGCGCTCGGCCGGCGCCCCAACGAGGCGATGTGGCCTACTCCAGCAGCGCGCGCGCGAACTCGCGGGCGCTGAAGGTCTCGAGGTCCTCGAGCTTCTCGCCCACGCCGACGAAGTAGACCGGCACCGGCCGCTCGCGCGCGATGGCGGCCAGCACGCCGCCCTTGGCGGTGCCGTCCAGCTTGGTCACGACCAGGCCCGTGAGGCCCAGCGCCTCATCGAACGCCTTCACCTGGGTCAGCGCGTTCTGGCCAGTGTTGCCATCCACCACCAGCAGCACCTCGTGCGGCGCGCCTTCCTGCGCCTTGGCGATGACGCGCTTGATCTTCTTGAGCTCCTCCATCAGGTGGAGCTGCGTGGGCAGGCGCCCGGCCGTGTCGGCGATGACGACATCCGCGCCACGCGCGCGGCCCGCGTTGACCGCGTCGAACGACACGGCTGCCGGGTCGCCGCCTTCCTGGCTGATGATCTCGACCTGCGCCCGGTCGGCCCACACACCCAGCTGCTCGCGCGCGGCGGCGCGGAAGGTGTCGGCGGCGGCCAGCAGCACGCGCTGGTTGGCGTCGGCCAGGTGCCGCGTGAGCTTGCCGATGCTGGTCGTCTTGCCGGCGCCGTTCACGCCCACGACCATCATCACGGTGGGCGTGAAGCGGCCCACTTCCAGGCCCTTTTCCAGCGGAGACAGCAGCTCGGCCAGCGCGTCGATCAGCAGGCCCCGCACCACCTGCGGGTCGGTCGCTCGGGCTTCCTTGACGCGGCGCTTGAGGTCGTCCAGCAGGAACTGCGTGGCCTTCACGCCGGCATCGGCCAGCAGCAATGCCTCCTCCAGCTCTTCGTACAGCTGCTCGTCGATCTTGGTCGCCGAGAAGACGTTGGCGATGCTGCCGCCCGTCTTGCGCAGCCCGGCGCGAAGACGCTCCATCCAGCTTTGGCGCGGCGCCGGCACCGCCACGGCGGCCGGCGCAGGCGGCACCGGCGCGACGACGGCACGGGGCGCGGCCACCGGAGGAAGGACGGGGGATGGCGCAACCACCGGTGGCGCCACGGGTGACGGCACCGGCGCGGGCGGCGCGAGCACCGGAGCGGGTGCGGGCGCGGGTGCGGGGGCAGGTGCAGGTGCAGGTGCCGAGGGTGCGGGGGCGACAGGCGCCGACACAGGCTCCGGCGCCGGCTTGCTCGCTGGCTTGGTGACCCAGCCTTCGGGCAGCAGGGCCGGCGCTTCAGCGGCGGGGGCGGGCGGCGGGGGCGCCTTCTTGAAGAAACTGAACATAGACCGCCATTTTCGCTGGCTCCGGGGCCCCGGCCGATTTCTCGCACGCGCTTGATTTTTTCCGCCCCGGGAACCGGTGGACACTGACCGAGGCTCCCCGCACTCCCGGTCCGCTCATGCCCGCTGAATTCGCCCCGCTGCCCCGCCATGCCCTCCGGCTCGCTCCACTGGCCGCGCTCCTGCTGTGCATCGGCGCCCCGGCCCAGGACCTGCCGGGCCAGCAGCCCCCCACGGCCGTCAGCACCCCCGCCCTGCCCGTCACGCCGGCCGTGCGCAGCGAGCGGACCTTCCTGATGTCGGCCTTCATGGCCACCTCGCAGGACAAGCTCAGCCTCTTCTCGTCCACGGACGGCATCACCTACACGTCGCTGGGCTCGGAGGTCTACCAGCCACCGCAGGGCCTGCTGCGCGACCCCTCCATCCTGCGTGCGGCCGACGGCCAGTACTACATCGCCTACACCACCGGTTGGTCGGGCAGCACCTTCGGCATCGCGCGCTCGGCCGACCTCAAGAACTGGACGCATGTGGCCGACGTGCCCGTGGCGCTGCCGGGCGTCACCAACGTGTGGGCGCCGGAGTGGTTCCGCGACAGCGACGGCAGCGTGCACCTGGTGGTGAGCCTGTCGCGCGGTGGCACCCAGGGCCCGTTCGCCGCCTACACCGTCAAGGCGCTGGACGCCGGCTTCACCCGCTTCGCGGCACCAACGCCCATGCAGGGGCTTTCGCAGAACTACATCGACACCTTCGTCATCGCGCACGACGGCCGCTACGTGGCGTTCACGAAGAACGAGACGACCAAGTTCATCGAACGCGCCACCGCGCCGTCGCTGCAGGGCCCCTGGACGCTGGACCGCACCGGCGACTGGGCCGGGTGGGGCGGCCCGTCGGAGGGCCAGGCGCTGGTGCCCATCCAGGGGCCTGACGGCAAGGTCGGCTGGCGCATCTACTTCGACGACTACACGACCAAGCGCTACTGGTACTCCGACAGCTTCGACGGCCTGCAGACCTGGAGCCCCAAGCGGGAGCTCGGCGGCGTCTCCGGCACGGTGCGCCACTTCACCGTCATCAGCGAAGAGACCGCCCGGCTTGAACGCACCACCGCCCCCAAGGCGCGCCCCAAGGCCATCGCCTGGGACCGCCACTCGCTCATCATCGACGGCAAGCGCGAGATGATCTTCGCCGGCGAGTTCCACCCCTTCCGCCTGCCCTCGCCGAGCCTGTGGCGCGACGTGCTGCAGAAGATGAAGGCCTCGGGGCTGAACGCCGTGTCGTTCTACTTCAGCTGGGGCTACCACTCCGCCAAGCCGGGGCATTACGACTTCACCGGCATCCGCAACATCGAGCGCGCCATCCAGATGGCCGAGGAGGAAGGCCTGTACGTCATCGCCCGCATGGGGCCTTACGTCAACGCCGAGCTGACCGCGGGCGGCTTCCCCGGCTGGCTGCTGCGCCAGCGGGCCGAAGCCCGCACCGACGCGGCCGAGTACCAGGCCGCTGCCGACGAATGGATGACGCAGATCAACGCCATCCTCGCCCGTCACCAGATCACCAACGGCGGCGGCACCGTCATCGCCTATCAGCTGGAAAACGAGCTGTTCGCGGTGAACCCGAAGAACATCCGCCACATGCAGCACCTGGCGGACAAGGCGCGGGCGGACGGCATCACGGTGCCCCTTTTCCACAACGCTGCCTCGCGCCTGCCGGACTGGACGCCCAGGAACTCCACCGCCCCCTTCGCCAACCCCGGCCCCACCGACCTGTACGCCTTCGACGGCTACCCCGGCGGCGTCTGCAGCGTGGACGGCAAGCCCGGCGCACCCGCGCCCGCGCCCGACTGGGGCATCTACGGCAAGAACATCCCCAAGGTCGGGTCGCTGGCCTCGCCCAACACGCCGGGCTTCGTCGCCGAGATCGGCGCCGGCTGGTTCGACTACTGGGGCAGCAACGGCACCTACGAATGCACGGCGCGCCGCCAGGGGCCGGGCTACCAGCGCGTGTTCTACGGCAGCAGCCTCATCAACGCGCTCTCCATCCACTCCATCTACATGGCCTACGGCGGCACCAGCTGGGGCTGGCAGCCCGGGCCCATCGTCTACACCAGCTACGACTACGGCGCACCCATCAGCGAAGCGCGCGTGATGCGCGACAAGGCCCTCGTGCTCAAGCAGATGGGCGGCTTCGTGCAGGCGGCCACGCCCGTGCTCGCGCAGATGGACAAGGGCGAGGTGCTCGACCCGGGCAATGTCAAGGTCAAGCTCTATCACAACGTCAACCAGGCGCTGGGCAGCCATGTGCTGCTGGCCCAGCACAACCAACTGAGCGGCACCGAGGCATTCGGCTTCACGCTGCAGACGCGTGACGGCCGCTACCGCATCCCCCAGGCCGGCCAGCTCACGCTGACGGGCCAGGACGCCAAGCTGCTGCTGGCGAGCTATGCGCTGGAGCGCCAGCACCTCGTCTACAGCACGAGCGAGCTGCAGGCCCAGATGCAACATGGCAACCGCGACGTCGCCCTGCTCTACGGGCGCGACGGCGATGAGGGCGAGACGGTGCTGCGCTACGCCATGCGACCCGAGGTGAAGCTGCTGCGCGGCCAGGCCCAGGTGAGCTGGGACGGCAAGACCGGCGACCTGCGGCTGAACTACCGCCACCGCGGCCTCATCGAGGTGCTGGTCAGCGGCGGCGGCCGCGCGCCGCTGGTGCTGCTGATCGCCGACGAGAAGACCGCCCAGGAGTTCTGGCGCCTGCAGGCCGGCACGCAGGCCGTGTTGGTGCGCAGCCCGGGCCTCGTGCGCAGCGCCACCCTGGACGGCGGCACGCTCAAGCTCACCGGCGACACGACCGCGCCGAGCCTGCTGCGCGCCTGGGTGCCCGACGGCGTCGCGGCACTCGCGTTCAACGGCGCCGTCGTTGCCTCCGATCGGCGGGACTTCAGCCTCGCCGCCCGCGCCGCCCTGCCCGGCCCGGCGCCCGTCGCGCTGCCGGACCTGACCCGCCAGACCTGGTGGACGCGCGTCGACTCGATGGAGTCCGCCCCCGAGTTCGACGACAGCACCTGGCGCCGGGCCGATGCCGCCGTTTCCGCGGCCAACGTCTACACCGCACCCGACAAGGGCCAGCCCGTGCTGGCGATGAGCGACTACGGCTTCCACCACGGTGATGTCTGGTACCGCGGCCGCTTCACGACGACCGAGCCTCAGCCACTTCAGCTCGAACTCTTCTTCGGCGGCGGCGGCGCCGGCCTGATCCAGGTGTGGCTGGACGGCAAGTTCCTCGGCCAGCAGGAGCATGACACCGGCCGCCCCTTCCCCGAGACGACGGACACCTTCAAGCAGTGGCTCAAGGACCTGCCGCCCGGCGAACACGTGCTGTCGGTGATGGTGCGCAACAACTCCCACAACTGGGACCTGTTCGCCGACGACGCGCACAAGGAGGCCCGCGGCCTGATCGCCGCCTCGATCGCCCCGCGCGGCGGCCAACGCTTCGCCGTGCCCATCGCCTGGAAGCTGCAGGGCAACAAGGGCGGCGAGAACATCGCCGACCTCGTGCGCGGCCCCATGAACAACGGCGGCCTCTTCGGCGAGCGCATGGGCTGGCACCTGCCGGCGGACCCGGCCCGGCCGCAGCCCGGCTGGACGGCAGCGCCCGTCTCCACCCCACCGCCCGCGCCCGGCACCTACTGGCTGCGCACGCAGTTCAAGCTCGACCTGCCCGCCGGCCACGACGTGCAGCTGGGCCTGGCCTTTGGCGACACCACGCAGCCGCGCTCGGCCGTCGAGAACCGCGCACTCATCTTCGTGAACGGCTGGAACCTCGGCCAGTTCATCGCCCACATCGGCCCGCAGCGCGTCTTCGTGCTGCCGCCAGGCATCCTCAACCCGAACGGCGAGAACACGCTGACCCTGGCCGTCACCACCGACGGCCAGGCCGCCAACGCACTGGAGCCCGCACGGCTCGTGCCGCTGGCCATCGCCCGCGGCGGCGTGCCGCTGGAACCCGTGGCGCAACCGCGCCAGCTGCAGCGATGAGCCTCCACGCCCAACGCCTGACCCTGCTGGCTGCCGGCCTTGCGCTGGCGCTGGTCGCCGGCACGGTGCTCGCCCAGCGCCAGGAGCAGCGGCTGGACACTGGTTGGCGCTTCAGCAAGAGCGACCCCGGCGCCGCCATGAACCCGGCCTTCGACGACAGCGGCTGGCGTGCCGTGCGCGTGCCGCACGACTGGAGCCAGGACGAGCCCTTCAGCCCCGCCTACGGCAGCGGCAATGGCTACGCGGCCGGCGGCATCGCCTGGTACCGCCGCAGCTTCGCGCTGGACGCCGCCCAACGCGGCCGCGTGGCCCGCGTCATCTTCGACGGCGTCTACGACCACGCCCAGGTCTGGGTCAACGGCCACTACGTCGGCGGCCGCCCCTACGGCTACAGCAGCTTCGAGTTCGAGCTGACCCGCCACCTCAAGACCGACGGCAGCCCCAACGTGCTGGCCGTGCGCGTGGACCATTCGCGCCAGACCGACTCCCGCTACTTCACCGGCTCGGGCATCTACCGCGAGGCCCGGCTGAGCTTCACGGACACCCTGCACATCGCGCCGTGGGGCACGCAGGTCACCACGCCGAAGGTCAGCGCCACGCGCGCCGAGGTGCAGGCCGCGGCCGACCTCATCAACGCCGCGGGCAGCCCGCGCCAGTTCACGCTGCGTGCGGAGCTGCTCGCGCCGGACGGCCGCGTCGTCGCCCGCCGCGAGACGGCTTCGCGGCTGGCTGCGGGCGAGCGGCGCACGCTGTCGCAGGCCCTCGCCGTCGACCACCCGCAGCGCTGGTCGCTCGACACGCCCGCCCTCTACACGTTGCGCCACACGGTGCTGGTGCAGGGCCAGGCGGTCGACGAGACGCGCACGCCTTTCGGCATTCGCAGCTTCCGCTTCGACCCCGACACCGGCTTCACGCTCAACGGCCACCCGCTCAAGCTCAAGGGCGTGTGCCTGCACCACGACGCCGGCAGCCTCGGGGCCGCAGTGCCGGTGTCGGTGCTGCAGCGCCGGCTGCAGCAGCTCAAGGACATCGGCGTCAACGCCCTGCGCACCAGCCACAACCCGCCCGCGCCCGAACTGCTGGACCTGGCGGACCGCATGGGCTTCCTCGTGCAGGCGGAGGCCTTCGACGAATTCACGCCGACCAAGAACAAGTGGATCGCCGGCTGGAACGTCGGCGTGCCCGGCCGCCAGGGCTACGGCGAGGAGTTCGCCGCCTGGAGCGTGCGCGATGTCCAAGACATGGTGCGGCGCGACCGCAACCACCCCAGCATCGTGATGTGGAGCATCGGCAACGAGGTCGACTACCCCAACGACCCGTTCTCCCACCCGGTGCTCGGCGCGAAGTACCGCCCGACCGCGCCGCCAGCCAGCGACCTCGTCCGCTGGGGCCGCCCGCTGGTGGACGCCGTGCGCCGCCTGGACCCGACGCGCCCCGTCACGGCGGCCATGGCGTCCGTGGAGATGAGCGACGCCGTCGGCTTTGCCAGCCTCTTCGACGTGGCCGGCTACAACTACCAGGAAGCCCGCTACGCCGCCGACCGCGCGAAGTACCCCAGGCGCGTCATCTACGGCAGCGAGAACCGGCACGACTACCGCGCCTGGGCCATCGTGCGCGACACGCCGGCCATCTCGGCGCAGTTCCTGTGGACGGGCTTCGACTACCTGGGCGAGGCCGGCCGCTGGCCGCAGCGCGCCGCAGACTTCGGCCTCTTCGACCTGGCCGGCTTCATGAAGCCGCGCGGCGCCTTCCGTGCGAGCCTGTGGAGTGACAAGCCCGTCGTCGCACTCGCCGCGGCCACCGCGTCGGCCACGCTCGTCGCCTCGCAGTCGGGCCAGGGCACGCCGCTGCTGGACCAGCAAAAGCGCGCCCAGGTCGCCCAGCACTGGAACTGGCCGGCCGGCGAGTCCGTCGTCGTCTCGGCCTACGCCAACACGCCCGAGGTGCAGCTGTGGCTGAACGGCCGCCTCGTGGGCACGCAAAAGTCGGCCGACGCGGTGGAAGGCATCCTGAGCTGGACCCTGCCCTTCGAGGCCGGCGAGCTCAAGGCCGTGGGCCTGAAGGACGGCCAAGCCGTCGCCGAGTCGCAGCTGCTCACGGCCGGCGCGCCTGCGCGCATCGAGCTGCAGCGCGTGGCCCGTGGCGATGACGGCGTGGAGCAGGTCGCCTACTTCGTCGTCGACGCCCAGGGCCGCCGCGTCCCGGACGCGTCCCACCGCCTGACCTTCCAACCCACCGGGCTCGAGATCCTCGGCATCGGCAATGGCAACCTCGCCGACGTGGATGATCCGCGGGATGCCGAGCACGCCGCCTTCGAGGGGCGGGGCCTGGCCGTCCTGCACCGCACCGACCCCGCCCTGCCCGCGCGCCTGCGCGTCACCGCGCCGGGGCTCGGCGCGGCCGAGCTGTCCTTCTGAGCTGACCCCGAGCCGTACACCGAGACCAGACCATGCCCAAGCAGATCCTCAAGCCCGTCGACTCCTCCAAGATCCACCCGCTGCTGGCCCACCACACGGCCCACCTGGGCGCCGACCGCGATGACATCCGCGGCGCCGTGGACCGGCTCATCCACAACCTCGTGAACATCGAGGACACCGACGGCAAGTTCCTGCTGCGCCTGGCCGATGGCCGCGTGCTGGACACCAAAGGCTGGAACGGGTTCGAGTGGACGCATGGCGTGGGCCTGTACGGCGTCTACAAGGTCTGGGAGCTCACCGGCGACCCGCAGGCCTGGGACATCATGACGAACTGGTTCGAGGCCCGGTTCGCCGAGGGTATGCCCAGCCGCAACATCAACACGGTGGCGCCCTTCCTGACCCTGGCCTACCTGTTCGAGCGCACCGGCGAGCGCCGCTACCTGCCCTACATCGACCGCTGGGCGGAGTGGGTCTACCACGACCTGCCGCGCACCGAGGAAGGCGGCTTCCAGCACATCGTCTACAACAGCGTGAACCACCAGCAGCTGTGGGACGACACGCTGATGATGTCGGTGCTGCCGCTGGCCAAGTTCGGGCTGCTGCTGAACCGGCCTCACTACGTGGAAGAGGCCAAGCGGCAGTTCATGGTGCACATCAAGTACCTGGCCGACCGCAAGACCGGCCTGTGGTTCCATGGCTGGACGTTCGAGGGCCGCCACAACTTCGCCAACGCCTTGTGGGCACGCGGCAACTCGTGGGTGACCATCGTCATCCCGGAGTTCATCGAGCTGCTGAACCTGCCCGAGGGCGATGCCTTCCGGCAGTTCCTCGTCTCCACGCTGGAAGCGCAGGTGAAGGCGCTGGCGGCCTGCCAGTCGCCTTCGGGGCTGTGGCCGACGCTGCTGGATGACCCGACGTCCTACGACGAGGCAGCTGCGTCCGCAGGCTTCGCCTACGGCATCCTGAAGGCGGTGCGGCGGGGCTACCTGCCGCGGTCGTATGAAGCGGTGGGGCTCAAGGCGGCCTTGGCGGTGCGCGGCAAGATCAATGACGCCGGGGAGCTGACGCAGGTGAGCTTTGGGACGCCGGTGTTCAACACGCTGCAGGAGTACAAGGACATTCCGTTGACGTCGATGCCGTTTGGGCAGGCGATGGCGTTGCTGGCGATGGGTGAGCTGCTGGTGCGGTTCATCTGACGGTTTGCCGGGTGCTTATGCGCTGCTTTGGTTTGATGGTCAGGCACAGCGGGGAATTCGCCCCCGCGGGCGACCTACTTTTTGTGTCGACAAAAAGTAGGCAAAAAACGACCCCTGCAAAACCGCCCCTGCGGGGTCCCCTGCGATGCTCGCAACCCGGGGGCGCGCCCAACTCGCTTCGCTACGCTCCGCTCAAACAAAGGGGCGCGAGTCAGAAGTTGAAGCGCGCTGCGCGCGCCCCCCGGGTTGCTGCGCTTCTCGGCGGTTTAGAAGGGGAGGCCCAGAACAGCCGAAACAGCCAACAGCCGAACAGCCAACAGCCAAACGCCACATCCCTGCGGTCGCGGCTGTTCCTTCACTCCCCCCTGGAGCCCGCCGAGCAGCGCAAGGACTTGAGGGCGCGTGCGCAGCACGCTTCAACCTCTGACTTCGCGCGGTTGTCTGAGCGCAGCGTAGCGAAGCGAGTTCCGCGCGAGCCCTCAAGGCCTGAGCAGCGCAGGGCAGCCCGAAGGGCCGGGCGGATCGGGGGGCGACTTTTTGCCTACTTTTTGGTCGCTCAAAAAGTAGGTCGCCCGCGGGGGCGAATTCCCCGCTGGGCCTTGCCAGAAAACACAAAGCAGAGACAAGCGCTCCAAGCGCGCAAGCCATGATCACCAAGAACCTCCACCCCTCCGCCAAAGAACCCACCTGGGTCAACTACTGGGGCTGGGGCTCCGGCGACATGCTCGGCGCCGGCGCCCAGGCCGTCATCACCGGCTGGCTGTTCTATTTCTTCACCACCTTCTGCGGCCTGTCCGCGGTGGAGGCCGGTCTCATCCTCGGCCTGCCGCGGCTGCTGGAGGCCATCACCTGCCCGCTCATCGGCTATGTGTCGGACAACCTGCGCCACACCTGGGTCGGCCGCAAGATCGGGCGGCGCAAGGTGTTCCTGCTGATCACGATCCCGCTGCTGCCCAGCTTCGCGCTGATCTTCCGCACCGGCCACACCTTCACCTACTACCTGCTGGCCTTCATCTTCTTCGAGCTGCTCTACACGATGTTTCTCATCCCCTGGGAAACGCTGGCCGCCGAGATGACCAAGGACTACAAGGCCAAGGCCCGCTTCGCCGGGGCGCGCATGATCGTGGCGCAGAGCTCGGCCATCCTGGCGTCCTACCTGCCCACGCTGCTGATCAGCCAGTTCGGCGGCAAGGACTCGCCCGACACATTCTTCTGGATGGCCGCGATCTTCGGCGTGATCTTCTCGGTGGTCGTGCTCATCGTCGTGCTCACGACCTGGGAGCGCCCCTACGGCACGCGTGAACAGGCCGTCATGTCGCAGACCTACGGCGGCGTGTCGCTCAGCGTGGTGCTGATGATCCCGGTGAAGATGTTCCGCGACCTCTTCTCCACGCTGAAGATCCGCGCCTTCCGCCAGCACCTGTCCATCTACCTGGGCGGCTACCTGTCGCAGGACATCTTCAACACCGCCTTCCCCATCTTCGTGACGACGGTGCTGATGGGCGCCACCCTCGTCATCTCCCAGCTGATGACGGTCATGTACGTGGCGCAGCTGATCTCGGTCATGGTGGCCATCCAGATCGTCATCCGCACCGGGCCTGTGCTCGCCTACCGGCTCGCCATCAGCCTCTTCGGCGCCGCCCTGCTGCTGTACCTCGGCTTCTTCCTCGTGCGGCCCGAAGGCTTTGCGGCCGGCTTCCAGGCGCTGGGCACCAGCCTCTTCACGGCGCTGGACCCGACGCGCGACGGCTTCTCCCCGGGCCTGGTCTTCTGGACCTTCGTGCCCATCCTGCTCGCGGGCCTGGGCCGCGGCACGCTGAACTTCGTGCCCTGGTCGGTCTACAACTACCTGCCCGACATCGACGAGGCCGTCACGGGCCAGCGCCGAGAGGGCATCTTCGCGGGCGTCATGACGCTGGTGCGCAAGGTCGCGCAGAGCGCGGCCATCATCGCCAGCGGCTGGATCATCGACCTGGGCGGCTACATCTCGCCCAAGTCGCGCCCTGGCGAGGTCATCGTCCAAAGCCCCGAGGCCATCACCACCATCACCGCGCTGATGGTCGGCGGGCCCCTGCTCATGATGGTGCTGGGCATGCTGGCCTCGTGGCGCTTCCGCCTGAACGCGAGCACGCACGCGGTGCTCGTGAACGAAGTGGAGCGCCTGCGCCACGGCGCCACCGAAGCCGAGAGCCCCGAGAGCCAGCGCATCGTCGAAGACCTGACCGGCTGGCCTTACGAACGCCTCTGGGGCCGAGCCCCTGGCGGCCTGCCCAACTCCGAACTTCCCGTGCCACAGGCCCGCCCATGACCGACTTCAGCCGCCGCCATTTCTTCAAGACCGCCACGCTGCCGTTGGGCGGCGTCGGCGCCCTGGCCACGCTGCCCGGGGCTGCCGCCACCGCCGTCGCGCCGGCCGCCAATCAGGCCGACACGGGCGCCTTGCGCTGGCTCGACGAGGCCGCACCGGCGCTGATGCTCGGCACCACGCTCGGCCTGCCCTGGCCGCGGGGCACGCAGAAGAAGGGTCAGGACTTCCACGCACTGGATGCCCAGGGCCAGCCCCTGCCGCTGCAGACCTGGCCGCTGGCGTACTGGCCTGACGGCTCCTTGAAGTGGACGGCCCACGCCCTGCCCGCCGGCGCCGAGCCGGGCGCCGCGCCGGTCATCCGGCCTGGCAAGGGGCCGGCCACGGCCGGTGCGCGCGTGACGGTGAAGGAGCTGCCTGACGCCGTGGAGGTCGACACCGGCATCCTGCGCTGCCGCCTGCCGCGCCATGGCGCGCAGCTCATCCGCAGCGTGGAGCGCAATGGCCGCGAGATCCTCACCGGGTGCACCCTCGTCGCCCAGGTCGACGACCACCCCGATGCCGAACAAGGGGCCGTCACCCAGACCGCCCTGGAAAGCCGCATCACCCAGCTCACCGTCGAGCAGACCGGCCCCGTGCGCGCCGTCGTCAAGGTGGACGGCCGGCACCGCAGCGCGGGCGGCCGCGAGTGGCTGCCGTTCTCGGTGCGCTTCTACTTCTACGCGGGCGCCGAGTCGCTGCGGGTGATGCACACCTTCGTCTTCGACGGCGACGACCAGAAGGACTTCCTGCGCGGCATCGGCCTGCGGTTCTCGGTGCCCATGCGCGACGCGCTGCACGACCGCCACATCCGCTTCGCCGGTGAAGCCGGGGGCCTCTGGGCCGAAGGCGTGCGCAACCTCACCGGCCTGCGCCGCGACCCCGGCGCCGCCGTTCGCGAAGCCCAGCTCGCCGGCCGCGCCACGCCGCCGCTGGAGCAGTGGGGCGCGCAGGTGCGCAAGCTGCACCACCGCATCCCGGCCTGGGGCGACTACACGCTCAGCCAGCTCAGCGCGGACGGCTTCCAGATCAAGAAGCGCACCAAGGCCGGCCATGGCTGGATCCCCGCCGCCTTCGGCAAGCGCGCACCGGGCAGCGGCTACATCGGCGGCGCATCAGGCGGCGTGGCCTTCGGCCTGCGGGACTTCTGGCAGCGCCACCCCACCCAGCTCGACGTGCGAGGCGCCGTGGGCGACGCCGCCCAGGTCACACTCTGGATGCACGCCCCCGAAGCGCCGGCCATGGACCTGCGCTTCTATCACGATGGCCTGGGCATGGAGACCCACGAGCAGGAGCTCGAAGGCCTGGAAGTGACCTACGAGGACTACGAGAAGGGCTTCGGCACGCCCGTGGGCATTGCCCGCAGCAGCGAGATCACGCTGTGGGCCCTGGCCGCCACGCCCACGCGCGAGCGCCTCGTGCAGATGGCGGCGGCCGTGCAGTCGCCCCCGCAGCTGGCCGCCCACCCGGCGCGCTACCTGCAGGCCGGCGTGTTCGGCCGGCTCTGGAGCCTGCCCGACCGCTCCACGCCCGCGCGTCGCAAGATCGAGGACAAGCTCGACTTCCTGTTCGACTTCTACGCCAAGGAAGTGGAGCAGCGCCACTGGTACGGCTTCTGGGACTACGGCGACGTCCGCCACACCTACGACGCCGACCGCCACGAGTGGCGCTACGACGTGGGCGGCTTCGCCTGGGACAACTCCGAGCTCTCACCGGACCTCTGGCTCTGGTACGCCTTCCTGCGCAGCGGCCGGGCGGACATCTTCCGTTTCGCCGAGGCCATGGTGCGCCACACGAGCGAGGTCGACATCTACCACCTCGGCCGCTTCCAGGGCCTGGGCACGCGTCACAACGTGCAGCACTGGGGCTGCAGCGCCAAGCAGGCCCGCATCTCGACGGCCGCCTACCGGCGCTTCTACTACTACCTCACCGCCGACGAGCGCGTGGGCGACGTGATGCGCGAGGTGCTGATGGCCGACACCAAGATGGACGAGGTCGACCCGGTGCGCAAGATCGCCGGCCGCGTCGACAAGGGGCCCTGGCCCGCCCGCATCGGCTTCGGCACCGACTGGGGCTCGGTCGTGGCCAACGTGCTGACCGAGTGGGAGCGCACGGGCGACCTGCGCTGGCGCAACAAGCTGCTGCGCGGCATGAAGGGCATCGCGGCGATGCCGCACGGCTTCTTCACCGGCAGCGGTGGCTACGAGCCCACGGGCCCCAACGAAGGCGCCTTCCACAACGTGAGCGGCAACGCGTTGAGTGCGAGCCACCTGAGCGCCGTCTTCGGCGCGGTGGAGATGATGGCCGAGCTGGTGGAGCTGATCGACGAGCCCGCCTTCAAGGCCGCCTGGCTGCAGTACTGCGAGCTCTACAACGCGCCGCGCGACCAGCAGGTGAAAGCCCTCGGCGCGCCACATGGCGGTGGCACGGTGCTCAGCGTGGGGCACTCGCGGCTGACGGCGTATGCGGCGCGGCACAAGGGTGACGCGGCGCTGGCGCAAAGGGCCTGGCGCGAGTTCTGGGCGGATGACCCACGGGGCGTGAAGACCTTGAAGACGACGCGAGTGGCCGGGCCGCTGGCGCTCAACCCGGTGGATGAAGCGCCGTGGGTCAGCACCAATGACACGGCGCAGTGGGGGTTGGCGGCGATTCAGAACCTGGCGTTGGTGGGTGACCAGTTGGCTGACTGAAGTCGTTCCTGTGTCTGTTCGCAGCTTCGTCTTGGTGGCAAGGTCCAGCCGGGAGTTCTCCCCGGCGGGTGACCTACTTTTTGTGTCGACAAGAAGTAGGCAAAAAACGACCCCTGCAAAACCGCCCCTGCGGGGTTCCCTGCGATGCTCGCAACCCAGGGCTCGCGCAGGGCAGCCCGCAGCGAAGCAAAGGGCCGGGCGGAACGGGGGCGACTTTTTGCCTACTTTTTGGTCGCTCAAAAAGTAGGTCGCCCGCGGGGGCGAACTCCCCGCACCGCCCTCGGCAAAGACACGAAGTAACTCAAATGCCATGAATCGCATCTGCACCGCTCTCGCACTTGCCGCGCTGACACTGTCAGCCAACGCCGATCCCATCTGGCGCTTTTCATTCGACGGCAAGCCAGCCGCCGGCGACACCACCGTGACCGCCGAGCAGCTCTACACCCGAGACCGCACCCACGGCTTCGAGCCCGGCTCGCCCCCCAACGCCGCCGGCCAGCCCAGCTTCTTCTCTGTTGACCTGCCCGAAGGCAACTACCGCGTCACCGCGACGCTCGGCGGCGCCGAGGCCAGCGACACCACCCTCAAGGCCGAGCTGCGCCGCCTGATGCTGGACGCCGTGCAACTCGCCCCCAGCGCCACCGAGACCCGCAGCTTCATCGTCAACGTGCGCACCGCCGACATCGCCGCCGCCCCTGGCGTCGAGCCCGGCCGGGTCAAGCTCAAGGAGCGGGAGATCGCCAGTGAAGCCTGGGCCTGGGACCGCCGCCTGACGCTGGAGATCAACGGCGCCCACCCGGCCCTGCGCCGCCTCGTCATCGAGCCCGTCAGCGTGCCCACCGTCTTCCTGCTGGGCGACTCCACCGTCGCCGACCAGGGCGGCGAACCCTATGCCAGCTGGGGCCAGATGCTGACCGCACTCTTCAAGCCGACGGTGGCCGTGGCCAACCATGCCGAGTCCGGCGAGACCTTCCGCGATTCGCTCGCGCGGCGGCGCCTGGACAAGATCCTTTCGGTGCTGCGCCCCGGCGACACGGTCCTGCTGCAGTTCGGCCACAACGACCAGAAGCAGCAGAAGGACGGCAGCGGCGACGCCGGCACCTACCAGGCCGAGATGCGCACGCACGCCGAGCGCATCCTGGCGCGTGGCGGGGTGCCGGTGATCGTGTCGTCGATGGAACGGCGCAATTTCGACGCCGACGGGCGCCTCAAGCCCAGCCTGCTCGAGTACGCCGCAGCGGCCCGCCGCGTCGCACAGGAGATGAAGCTCGCCTTCATCGACCTCAACGCGATGAGCCAGTCCTTCTACGCGGCCCTGGGCCCCGAGCGGTCGCAGGCCGCACACCCCGTCAACAACGGCAGGCTCGACAACACCCACCACAACAACTACGGCGCCGCTCAGTTGGCCCGTCTGGTGGCGCAGGGCCTGCGCGACGCCAAGGTGCCGGTGGCGGCACAGCTGCGCGACGATCTGCCCGTCATCGATCCCGCCCGGCCGCTGCCTCCCGAGCAGTTCCACCTGGCCGCGAGCCCCGGCTTCACCCAACTGCGCCCGCTGGGCGACTGAACCCGCGCATGAAGACCACGCCTTTCCTCGCCCTGGCCCTGGCGCTGGCCTGCGCTGCACTCACCCCGGCACCCACGGCGCTGGCGGCACCGCCTCAGCCTGCCGCCGCCAGCGGCTTCTCGGCCCCACGGCTGCAGCGACTGGACGCCGCCATCGACGAGCAGATCGCCGCGCGCCAGCTTGCCGGCGGCGTGATGGTCGTGCTGCGGGACGGCAAGCCCGTCGTCTTCAAGGCCTACGGCCAGCGCGACATCGAGCATGCCCTGCCCATGCGCACGGACACGATCTTCCGCATCGCGTCCATGACCAAGGCCCTGACGACCGTGGCGGCCATGATCCTCTACGAGGAGGGCCGTTTCCTGTTGAAGGACCCGGTCGCCCGCTACCTGCCGGCCTTCGCCAACCTGCAAGTGGCCCTGCCGGGTGGCGGCACCGAGAAGGCGCGCCGGCCGCTCACCATCCACGACCTGCTCACGCACACCGCCGGCATGAGCTACGGCCCCGGCCCCGCGAAGGCGGCGTACGACGCGGCTGGCATGAAGGACTGGTACCTCGTGGGCCACGACGAGACGCTGGCCGCCTGGACGGACCGCCTCGCCGCGCTCCCCCTGCAAAGCCAACCCGGCGAGCAGTTCATCTACGGCTACGCGACCGACGTGCTGGGCCGCCTGGTGGAGGTGGTCTCCGGCCAGCCGCTGGACCGCTTCATCAAGGAGCGCATCACCGACCCGCTGCGCATGCCCGACACCGGCTTCTGGGTTCCGCCGCAGAAGGCGGACCGCCTGGCCAACGTCTACGGCCTGGAAGGCGGCCAGCTCAAGCTGATGGAGACGGCCGAACGCAGCGACTTCGTGCGCGGCCCGCGCAAGCTGCTCTCGGGCGGCGCGGGCATGGTGTCCACGGCCGGCGACTACACGCGCTTCCTGCAGATGCTGCTCAACCGCGGCGAGCTCGACGGCGTGCGTATCCTCTCGCCGCACACGGTGGCGCTGATGACGGCCGACCACCTGGCCGAGAAGGCGCGTGGCGATGCGGACGGCTTCGGCCTGGGGTTCTGGGTCAACGTGCGGCGCGGCGGCTTCAAGGAGCTGGGCAGCGAAGGCGCCTTCGGCTGGGGCAGTGCCTATTTCCCGCAGTACACGGTGGACCCGAAGGAGCGCCTCGTCATCCTGCTGATGACGCAGCTGCGCCCGGCGGGCAACTCCACGCTCGCGCTGCGCGTGCGCAACCTCACCTACCAGGCGCTCGTGCGCTGAGCCGCGCGTCGCCGCCATGCCTGATCGGTGATGGCTGCGCCTGTGTTGTGCGTCACTTGGATATCCCTGCGGGCCGACATCGCTCACGCCGGTGAGCGAAGGGCCAATCGCTCAGCGCATTGAGCACACCGCATGAGGCCTCCTCCCTAGAGTCCGCAGCCGGCCCATGGCACTTGCCGCAGGCTGTGCAAAAAGACACAACACCAGGAGACTTCATGAACACCACAAGCACGCGCCCGCCCTGGGCGCGCTGGCTGGCCGCTGGCCTGCTCGCCACGCTCGCCCCGGCCGCGATGGCCGCCTTCAGCGTCACCACCGTCTGGGACGGCAACAACGCTGCCAAGCCGCAGTACGTCATCGACACCGATGCGGGCCTGGTCTTCAAGGTGCGGGGCTACGACAACGGCGCCAGCACGACCTCGGCCGGCGACATCTCCAGCCTCGTCTACAACGGCGTGGAGTACGCCGACCCGGCGCGCGGCACGCAGCTCAACTCCGGCGCTGACTGGCTCTACACCAACGTCAGCGCGGTGACCGTCAAGGCGGAGCTGGTGAGCGCCAACGGCACCGTCACGCCGGCGGCCACGACCAACGGCGGCGTGGTGACCGGCAGCGACTTCATCAAGATCACGCTCACCAGCACCAGCACCAAGGGCGGCGTGCTCACGCACTACTACCTCGTCAAGCGCGGCCAGCCCCACATCCACATGGGCACGCACTTCACCGAGCAGCCCGACGTGCACGGCCTCGTGCGCTTCATCGCCCGCGTGCCCATCGCCAAGCTGCCCAGCGGCGGCCCGGCCGGCACGGCCGGCGGCCTCGTGACCTACGGCGGCCAGAGCTACTGGGCCGAAGACCTGCGCGGCACCAACGGCGCCATCGAGTCGGCCGACATCTTCGGCTTTGCCAGCACGGACCCGCGCTACGGCCAATCGCGCTCCAAGCACTACTCCAACCGGCGCCTGAAGGACTGGCAGATCCTCGGCGGCACCGGCCCGGGCGTGGGCATGTGGTTCTGGCGTGACAACCACGAGGGCGACTCCGGCGGCCCGTTCTACCGCAGCCTGCTGCAGCAGATCACCGACACCACCAACGAGCTGACCTACATGGTCAACTACGGCGAGGCCCAGACCGAGCCGTTTCGCCTGGGCATCCTGAACACCTACATCCTCATGTTCACGGACGGCAGCCTGCCCACCGTGCGCCCGGACACGGCCTGGTACGGCGTCATGGGCCTGGTCGGTTATGTGCCCCCGGTGGGGCGCGGGTCGGTCAGTGTGGCCGGGCTCCATGGCCGCGTGGCCGGCATCCCCTACACGGCCGGCTTTGCCAACAGCCAGGCGCAGTACTGGGTGGACGCCGACCCCGTCGACGGCCACTTCACGGCCGAGGGCATGCTGCCCGGCACCTACACCATGACCATCTACAAGGGTGAGCTGGAGGTGCAGAAGGCCCAGGTGACCGTCACGGCGAACGCGAACTACGCGCTCAACCCCATCACCATCACCGCCGACCCGGCATCCACGCCGGCGCTGTGGCGCATTGGCCAGTGGGACGGCACGCCCCAGGAGTTCATCAACGGCGACAAGCTGACCTTCATGCACCCGGGCGACGTGCGCATGGCCTCGTGGAACGTCGGCCCGTACGTGATCGGCACCTCCACGCCCGCCACCGGCTGGCCCGCCTACCAGTGGAAGGACGTGAACAACGGCCTGCAGGTGCGCTTCACGCTCAAGCGCGGCCAGAACGCCGCGCCGCTGCGGCTGCGCGTGGGCCTGACGGCCGACTTCAATGGCGCACGCCCGCAGGTCACCGTCAACAGCTGGAGCTCCGGCATCCCGGCCGCGCCGCCCAAGGTGTCGCGCAACATGACCGTGGGCACCTACCGCGGCGTGAACCGCCTCTACACCTTCGACATCCCCGCGAGCCAGCTCGTCGTGGGCACCAACGTGCTGACCATCAACACCGTCAGCGGCACCGCGGGCGCGAAGTTCCTGAGCCCCAGCATCTCCTTCGACGCCATCGACCTGGTGGCCCTGCCGTGAAGACCCCCACCATGAAGCACCTCATCCCCCTGCTCGCCGCGCTCCTGGCGGCCCCCACGCTGGCCGCCGTCGTGCAGACGACAGGCGCCGGCAGCGCGACACCCGGCCAGAGCTACATCACCCGCTCGGCCGACTTCGAGGCCAACACCGCCTTGGACAGCCCCTGGTCCGAAGGCGGCCTGCTGTTCAGCCACACGGGCCTGGCCAACGACAACGGCGGCTGCGGCTACGCGGGCGGCAACTGCGCGGACCTGAGCCTGGGCGAGACCTACAGCCAGTCCTTCAGCGGCAACTACTTCGCCACGGCGGGCAGCAACGCCTACCTGTCCATCCGCAGCACGGGCGCGCGCATGAACGGCGTCGAGTTCGCCGTGGACTCGGGCTACGCCAACATCCATGTGATGTGGCAGACCTGGCTCGACGGCGTGCTGACCGGCAACGGCCGTGTGTCGCTGGGCGCCGCCGGCATCGGCGACGTGCTGGGGCTGAGCGACGCCGTGGGCTTCAGCGAGGTGCGCGTCTACGCGTTTGACAGCGCCACCGACACGAGCGGCTACAGCGCCCCGGCCATCGACAGCGTGCGCGCCTACACGGTGCCGGAGCCGGGGTCGTTGGCGCTGGCGTCGCTGGCGGGCGTCGGCCTGCTGGGGGCGCGGCGCCGCCGCCGCTGAGCACCGCGGGACACCCGCGCGATCGCCATGCAAAGGGCCGGCACCTCGGCGGTGCCGGCCCTTCTTCGTGGGTGCTTGAGCGGCGTGGGGTGCTCAGCGCGCGCTCAACTGCGCGCGCCAGGCATCCCGGTAGGCAGGCCAAGCGGCGAGCGTGGACGGCTCCACCGCGGCTGGCAGGGGGGCACGCCCGGCGGTTGCGGCGCCGCCCCAGGTGCCCAGCAGCCAGGCGCCGCAGGTGGTGCCGCTGCTGTCGTCTGACACGATCACGTCGCGCCCTGCGGCCAGGCCGGCCAGCAGCGGGCCGAACCAGGGGTTGGCGGTGAACGCGCCTTCGACGACGACCCGGCCCTGCGCACCGAGGGCCTGCAGGCAGTGGTCGGTCACGAGAGCGACGTAGAGCGTGGCCAGGGCCGCGCGCTCGGCCGGCGTCTCCGGTGCGGGCCCTGTGACGCAGCCTGCCTGCCCGGCAAACGGGCCGCCGGTTTCGGCAAAGCAGGGCAAGGCCATGGTCTGGCGCGCCATGAGGCGCTCCAGCTCGTCGCGACCGAAGGCCGCCGGCTGCTCGCCCGCGAGCGCCGCGAACTCCCGCCCCCCCATGAAGCGCATGCAGGGCACCGCGTCGCCGTGGACGTTGCAGTTGGCCAGCATGTCCTGCGCCTCGACCAGCGGCCGCGTGGCCGAACCGAGTGCGGCAGCGATGACCCAGGTGCCGGTGGACAGCACCGTGCAGGGGCCGCTCTGCGGCAGCGTCAGAAGATGGCGCAGCAGCGAGGCATTGCTGTCGTGGATGCCGCAGACGATCTCGCAGTCGGCCGGCAGGCCGGTGTCGGCGGCCAGCTCGGGCCGCAGCGTGCCGAGCCGCGCCCAGGCCTCACGCATCGGCGGCATGAGCGCTGCCCAGCCCTGTCGCTCGACGAGCGAGGACACCCGGCGTTGCCTGGGCTGCCACAGGTCGGTGTGGCAGCCGAGGGAAGTCACCTCACTCGCCGCCACGCCACTCAGGCGCCAGGCCCAGTACTGCGGGTACATCAGCAGCTGCCGCGCGCGTGCGAAGTCGGCGGGGTGGCGCGTCTGCAGCCACTCGAGCTGGCGGCCGAGGTTCAAGCCGGCCGGCAGGCGGGGCGAGCCGCTCTCCTCGAAGCCGGGCCGCAGCGCGTCGTAGCGCGCCGCGTCGGTGGCGTCGCCCGGCACGTGCTCGTAGTCCAGCACCGGCAGCACCAGGCCCGCGTCGTCGACCAGCGCGGCGGTGGCGCCATGCGTGACCGGGACGATGGCGCGGATGTCGGCACGCTGGGCGAGCGTGCGCAGCTCGCCGAGCATCCACTGCCACAGGCGCTCCGTGTCGTGGTGCGGGTAGGGGCCGTCGCGGCGCACGGTGTTGGGCGTGCGCACTTCGGCCTGCGTGCGGCCGGCCGTGTCGATGAGCGTGAGCTTGGCGTTGGTCTTGCCGATGTCGAGGACGACGGTGCCCGCCTCGCGGGGGCCGGGCACAGCGCTCAAGAGTGCAGCCCGGCGTGCCGGCCGTAGGCGCCCGACTCCAGCACCGCCGCATAGTCGTGCGAGCTCATGGCCGACGCCTCCACCACGCGCGGGTCCACCGCTTCGGGCTCCACGGTGATGACGCGCACGCCGTAGTGCTCCAGCAGCTGCACGGCGCTGTCGGGTGCGCCGGTGTCGGTGATGACGGTGGAGACACGGTTCAGCCCGCACAGCACCAGGCCCGCCTTGCGCTGGAACTTGGAGCTGTCCACCAGCACGACAAGCTCCTCGGCCTGGCCGATCAGGCGCTTCTCGGCCTGGATCAGCAGCGGGTCGGCCTCCATCAACCCCAAGATGGACAGGCCGTAGACGCCCATGAACATCTTGGCCGCGTAGTGGTGCTGGGCCACGTCGTTCTCGAACGGGCTCAGGATCACGTTCTGCTCGCGGTAGACGCGCCCGCCGGGCAGGATGATTTCGTTGTCGCTGGTGACGAGCAGCCGCTCGGCCATCAGAAACGAATTGGTGAGAATCTTGAGTTGTTTCTCGACGAGAAACTCCGCCATCATGAACGTGGTGGTGCCGCCGTTGATGATGATGGTTTCGCCGTTATTGCACATCGACGTGGCATAACGGGCAATGGCGCGCTTGGCTGCAGTATTTTGCTGGGCGTTGTTTTGAAAGGTTTCGCTCGACAGCGTATAAGCCTTTTTCTTTTGTTCCAGCCGCTGCGCGCCACCGCGGGTGCGGGTGAGCTGGTTTTTGGCGGCCAGCCACGAAATATCCCGGCGCACGGTGGCGGCGGAGGCCGACAGCCATTCCATCAATTGCTGGACGCTGGCGTGCTCACGCTCGTCCAGCAGTTTGAGCAGGCGCTTGTGACGCTTGTGATTGATCATCGGATCACCTTTGTCGGGCGCCCGGGCGTTGCCGGCGGCGACCGTTGTCTCGTCGTTGTGGGAACCAGCCTCTGACGGGCCGGCCTCGGATGGCGGCGCACCACGGCTCAGGCCAGGTGCTGGGCGCGGCCGACGAGCGCAGGCGCCGGCCACCGAAACCGCGCCCGCCCCGCTCAGAACCACTCAAAGAGCAGGTGAAACGCTGTTCCAAGTACAGATTACGTCAGTCGCGTGACCAGGTCAATCAGCAAACGCTCACGGCCGTGAGCGTTTCGTGAGCGGCCGGCCACGCGCTGGCGCTTTCGATCATCCTTTTGATTTACTGCGCCAGCGCCGTGCCGGGCCGGCGGTTTCGGCCCACACTGCGGCCCGTTTCCACGATGGATACCCGCAACCGGCGGGCTTCGACGCCGGGTTGACGGCCACGAAGAACACGACGACACGACACACAGGCACGCTGATGACCGCCCATTCCCAATCCACCGCTCAAACCCCGATCGTTTCCAAGTGGGACGATGCCGTCGCCGCCACGCTGAGCGAACCCGAATTGCTGCTGTACCGCTCGAATCTGCTGGGTTCCGACCTGCGCGTGACGAATTTCGGCGGTGGAAATACCTCGGCCAAGGTGAAGATGAAGGATTACCTGACCGGCCAGGACACCGAGGTGTTGTGGGTGAAGGGTTCCGGCGGCGACCTGGGCAGCATCAAGCTCGACGGTTTCTCCACGCTCTACATGGACAAGCTGCAGGCCCTGAAAGCCCGCTACCGCGGCCTCGCCCATGAAGACGAGATGGTGGATTACCTGCCGCACTGCACCTTCAACCTGAACCCGCGCGCGGCGAGTATCGACACGCCGCTGCACGCCTACATCCCGAAGGCGCACGTCGACCACATGCACCCCGACGCGATCATCGCGATCGCGGCCTGCGCGGACAGCCGCCGCCTGACCGAAGTCATCTTCGGCGGGCAGCTCGGCTGGCTGCCGTGGCAGCGCCCGGGTTATGACCTGGGCCTCAAGCTCGAGGCCCTCGCCACCTCGCAGCCGCAGCTCAAGGGCATCATCCTCGAAGGGCACGGCCTCTTCACCTGGGGCGACACGGCCAAGAGCTGCTACGAGATCACGCTGGAGATGATCCGCCTGGCCGAGCAGTGGCTGGGCGAGAACGTCAAGCAGCCGGTGTTCGGTGGCGTCAAGACGACCACGCTGCCCGCCGAGGAGCGCGCCGCCCTGGCCGCCAAGGTGATGCCCGCGCTGCGCGGGCGCATCAGCACCGGCGAGCGCAAGCTCGGCGACTTCAACGACAGCCCCGCCGTGCTGGAGTTCGTGGCCAGCCACGACCTGGCCAAGCTCGCCGCGCTGGGCACGTCCTGCCCCGACCACTTCCTGCGCACCAAGATCCGCCCGCTGGTGCTGGACTTCGACCCCGCCAAGCCCGACGTGGACGCGCTGCTGGCCAGCCTGGACCAGGCGCTGGCCGCCTACCGCGCCGACTACACGGCGTACTACGAGCGCTGCAAGCGCGCCAACAGCCCGGCCGTGCGGGACGCCAACCCCGTCATCTACCTGATCCCGGGCGTGGGCATGCTGTCCTTCGCCAAGGACAAGGCCACGGCGCGCATTGCCGGTGAGTTCTACATCAACGCGATCAACGTGATGCGCGGCGCCAATGGCGTGGACACCTACGTGGGCCTGCCCGAGCAGGAGGCCTTCGACATCGAGTACTGGCTGCTCGAGGAAGCCAAGCTCCAGCGCATGCCCAAGCCCAAGAGCCTGGCCGGCCGCGTGGCGCTCGTCACCGGTGGTGCCGGCGGCATCGGCCAGGCCGTGGCCCGCCAGCTGCTGCAGGAAGGCGCCTGCGTGATGCTGACCGACATCGACGCCGGTGCGCTGGAAGAAGCCCGCGCCAGCCTGGTGAAGGTGGCCGGCAAGGACAACATCGCGGCGGTGCAAGGCGACATCACGTCGGAAGCCGCCGTCGACGCCGTGATGGCCGCGACCTCCCTGCGCTTCGGCGGCCTGGACATCCTCGTGTCCAACGCCGGCATCGCCTCGGCCGCGCCGCTGGAAGACACCACGCTCGAGATCTGGAACCGCAACCAGAACATCCTGGTCACCGGCTACTTCCTCGTCAGCCGCGCCGCCTTCCGCCTGATGAAGCAGCAGAAGATCGGCGGCAGCATGGTGTTCGTGGCCAGCAAGAACGGCCTGGTCGCCTCGGCCGGCGCCTCGGCCTACTGCACGGCCAAGGCCGCCGAGATCCATCTCGCCCGCTGCGTCGCGCTGGAAGGCGCGGCCATCGGGGTGCGCGTGAACGTCGTCAACCCCGACGCCGTCATCCGCGGCTCGCGCATCTGGGACGGCAAGTGGAAGGAAGAGCGCGCCGCCTCCAACAAGATCGAGACCGACAACATCGAAGAGTTCTACCGCCAGCGCAGCATGCTCAAGCTCAGCGTGCTGCCCGAGGACATCGCCGAGGCGGTCTACTTCCTGTCCAGCGACAAGTCCGGCAAGAGCACGGGCAACGTGCTGAATGTCGACGCGGGCAACGCGGCCGCCTTCACTCGATAAGAATTGGCCAGGAGACAAACCATGACCCAACACATCATCGACGCTGTGCAGGTCGAGCAGCACAACGCCAGCCAGCGCGCCACGCTGCAGGCGGACTACGACGCCCTGGGCGGCATGCTCTCGCGCCGAGGCGTGGACATCGAGGCCCTCACGGCCAAGGCCCAGACCTTCGCGGTGGCCGTGCCGAGCTGGGGCGTGGGCACCGGCGGCACGCGCTTTGCGCGCTTCCCCGGCAAGGGCGAGCCGCGCGACGTGACCGAGAAGCTGCAGGACTGCGCCGTCATCCACCAGCTCACGCGCGCCACGCCGACCGTGTCCCTGCACTTCCCCTGGGACAAGCCCGCCGACCCGCAGGCCCTGCGCCAGCAGGCCGACGCCCTCGGCCTGGGCTTTGACGCCGTCAACTCCAACACCTTCCAGGACCAGGCGGGCCAGGCCCAGACCTACAAGTTCGGCAGCCTCACGGCCACCAGCGCGGCCGCACGCGAGCAGGCCGTGGCGCACAACATCGACTGCATCGAGCTCGGCAAGGTGCTCGGCTCCAAGGGCCTGACGGTGTGGGTGGGTGACGGTGCCAACTTCCCCGGCCAGAGCAACCTGCGCGGCGCCCTGGAGCGCTACATCGACAGCGCCCGCGGCATCTACGCCGCGCTGCCGGCAGACTGGCTGATGTACATCGAGCACAAGCTCTTCGAGCCGGCCTTTTACTGCAGCGTCATCGCCGACTGGGGCACCAGCTTCGCGGTCGCGCAGCAGCTGGGCGACAAGGCCAAGTGCCTCGTGGACCTGGGCCACCACGCGCCCAACACCAACATCGAGATGATCGTGGCGCGCCTGGCGCAGTTCGGCAAGCTCGGCGGCTTCCACTTCAACGACAGCAAGTACGGCGACGACGACCTGGACTCGGGCTCCATCGACCCCTTCCAGCTCTTCCTCGTCTTCAACGAGCTGGCCGACGCCACGCTGCGCAACCCGGCGTTCAGCCCGGCCTACATGCTGGACCAGTCGCACAACGTGACCGACCCCATCGAGAGCCTGATGAACAGCGCCGTGGAAGTGCAGCGCGCCTTCGTGCAGGCCTCGCTCGTGGACCGCGCGGCCCTCGCCGCCTTCCAGGAAGGCAACGACGCGCTGCAGGCGGCGCAGACGCTCAAGCGCGCCTTCCGCACCGACGTGAGCCCCATCCTCGCGATGGCCCGTGTGCGCAGCGGTGGCGCGGCCGACCCGGTGGCGGCCTACCGCGCCAGCGGCTACCGCGAGCAGGTCGCCGTGAAACGCCCGCCCAAGGCCGGCGCATCGGGCAGCGGCATCGTCTGAGTTGCCCAGGAGCACAGCCACAGAGGCACGGAGGCAGCGGGTGAAGCGCGGCGTCTCTGTGGCTCTGTGTCTCTGTGGCGTCCTTCGTGCGCCATGCCCAAGACCAGTCACACCGACGTCATGCCACAGTTGAATGCCACGGCCTTCGGCATCCGGGGTGATGGCCTCACGTTGAACACCCGGGCGCTGCAGGCCGCCATCGACGCCACTGCCGTGCAAGGCGGCGAGCTGCTGCTGCCGCCCGGCACCTACCTCACCGGCGCCCTCTTCCTCAAGAGCGGCATGACGCTGCGGCTCGCCCGCGGCGCCACGCTGCTGGGCTCGCAGGACCTCGCCGACTACCCGCTGGTGCCCACCCGCGTGGCCGGCATCGAGATGCGCTGGCCGGCCGCCCTCGTCAACGTCTACGGCGAGCACGACGTGGGCCTCGTCGGCGAGGGCTGCATCGACGGCGACGGGCAGGTGTTCTGGGACGCCTACTGGCGGCTTCGCGCCGCCTACGAGCCGCGCGGGCTGCGCTGGGCGTCGGACTACGACGCGCAGCGGCCGCGCCTCGTGCAGGTGTACGAGTCGGCGCGTGTCACCGTCGGCGAGGGCCTGCTGCTGCGCCGCTCGGGCTTCTGGACGCTGCACGTCTGCTACAGCGAAGACGTGGTCATCGACCAGCTCACCATCCGCAACAACGACGACGCTCGCGGGCCGTCGACCGACGGCATCGACATCGACTCCTCGCGCCGCGTGCGCGTGAGCCGCGCCGACATCGCCGTCAATGACGATGCCCTCGTGCTCAAGGCCGGCCGCGATGCCGACGGCCTGCGCGTGGCGCGCCCGTGCGAGGACATCGAGATCCGCGACTGCATCGTCCGCGAGGCTTCCGCCGGCCTCACCTTCGGCAGCGAGACCTCGGGCGGCTTCCGGCGCATTCGTGCACACGGCATCCAGGTGCTCGGCGGCGTGCCGGTGGGCGTGCTGTTCAAGTCCGCCCCCACGCGCGGCGGCCACATCGAGGACGTGCACCTCAGCGGCTTCACGCTGACCGACGTGCCCACCGTGCTGCGCATCACCATGAACTGGAACCCGGCCTACAGCCGCGCCGAGCTGCCGGCGGCCGAGGCGCACCAGGCGCCCCGCCACTGGCTGGCGTTGACCACGCCGGTGCCGCCCGCGCTGGGCCGCACCGAAGTGAGCCACGTGCACATCGAGAACCTGAGGGCCCGCGGCGCTCAAGTGGCCTTCGAGGTCGACGCCCACGCCGACGTCCCGCTGCGCGACTTCCGCTTCACCGACCTGGACATCCAGGCCCAGCGCGGCGGGCATGTGAAGGACGTGCTCGGCTGGCGCTTCGCCCACTGCCAGTTGCGCCTGGGCACGCCCGTGGCGCTGGGCGCGGGCTGCGCACTGGCAGGCCTGAGCGCCGAGCACTGGTTCGTGGACCCGGCCCTGCAGCGCCGCGACGTCTCACGCCTGAGCCTGGCCGAGCAGGACATCCTCTGAACAAGACCCAGGAGACAACCCCGATGAGCGACGAGATCCTCGCCTTCAAGATGCAGCTCAAGCCCGGCGTGGTGGCCGAGTACAAGCAGCGCCACGACGACCTCTGGCCCGAGCTGGCCGAGGCCCTGCGCGGCGCGGGCATCCACGACTACTCCATCTTCCTGGACGAGAGCACGCTGAGCCTCTTCGCCGTGCTCAAGCGCAAGCCCGGCTACCCTTTCGACGCGCTGCCCCTGCAGCCCGTGATGCGCCGCTGGTGGGACTACATGGCCCCGCTGATGGAAGTCGAACCCGACAACAAGCCGCGCCAATGGGCCTTGCCGTCCGTCTTTCACTTTGCGGGCTGATCCTCGCGCTGCCGGCCGCCGCCGCGGGCTGGTGCGAGCCGCCGCGGCGGCTGCTGCCCGCGGGCGCTGACCGCTTCGACGACGGCCTGGCGCGCTGGCGCCTGGAGGCCGAGGACCCGCGCGCCGTGGTCACGGCCACCGGCGGCGTGCTGGACATCGCCACGCCCGCCGGGCTGTCGCTGTGGTGGCGCACACCGCTGTCGGGCGACTACGTCATCCGCTTCACCGCGCTGCCCCTGCCCGCACCGGCCAGCGCCGGCGCGCACGCCGGGCGGCTGTCGGACCTGAACATGTTCTGGAACGCCGAGGAGCCCGGCGGCGGCGAGCCCGCCCCGCGCAGCGGCGCCTTCGCGCGCTACGACAGCCTCGCGGCCTACTACGTCGGCTTCGGTGCCAATGCCAACACCACGACGCGGCTGCGCCTGTACGACGGCCGCGAGCGCCAGCTGCTGGCGGGCTTCGCCGACGGCGCCATCGCCGAGCCCGGCGAGCTGCCGATGGCACCACACACCCGCCTGCAGCCCGACCAGCCGGTGCGCGTGGAGATCGTGTCGCGCCGGCCCACGCCGGCCGACCCCGTGCACCTGCGCTGGCGTGCGCGCGGCCACACCGTCTTCACGCGGGCCGACGCCCAACCCCGGCTGCAGGGCTGGTTCGCGCTGCGCACCACGGCCAGCCGGCTGCAGATCCGCGACTTCGAGATCCTCCAATGCCGCTGACCCTCCTGCGCCTGCTGGCCGCCGTGCTGCTCTGCCTCATGGGGCCTGCCCATGCCGACCCGCTGCGCCCGCCGCTGTTGCTGACCGCCCGCACCGCCACGCAGAGCCTCGGCGGCGACTGGACCTACTCCAAGGACCTCTACCGCACCGGTCTCACGGACATCAACGGCTGGGTGGCCAAGTCGCGCATGCAGCGCTTTCGCGATGTGGACGTCGCGCAGGCCGAGGCCCGCGGCGGCGCCGAGTTCTTCGAGTACGACCTGGACCGCGGGCCCGTCATGCAGTTGCCTGGCGCCTGGAATGCGGCAGTGCCCGAGCTGCGCTACTACGACGGCCTGATCTGGTTCCAGCGCCGTTTCGACGCCCCGCCCGCGTCTGCCGCGGTGCGCAGCTTCCTGCGCTTCGAGGCCGTGAACTACCGCGCCGTCGTGCACCTCAACGGCCGCGAGGTGGGGCGGCACGAGGGCGGCTTCACGCCCTTCGTCATCGAGGTAACGCAAGCCCTGCGCGAGCGCGGCAACCGGCTCGTGGTGGGCGTGGACTCGCGGCATGACGCGCAGAGCATCCCCGGCGAGATCACCGACTGGGACCTGTACGGCGGCATCACCCGCCCCGTCAGCTTCATCCAGACCCCCGCCACCTTCATCGACGACGCCACGCTGCGGCTGACTGACGCCGGGCGCCTCGTGGGCGAGGTGCAGCTCGACGGCCCTGCGGCCGCAGGCCAGCCGGTGCGCGTGCACATCAGCGCGCTCGGCCTCACGCTCCAGGCACGCACCGACGCGCAGGGCGTCGCACGCCTGGACGCGCCGGCACCGGCGGCCCTGCAACGCTGGTCGCCCGAGTCGCCCACGCTGTACGACGTGCGCTTCGAGGCTGGCGCCGACCGGCTGCGAGAGCGCATCGGGTTCCGGACGATTGCCGTGCGCGGCGCCGAGATCCTGCTCAACGGCCAGCCCGTCTTCCTGCGCGGTGTGTCGCTGCACGAGGAGGAATTCGGCGACAACCCCGCCCGGCGCCTGGACGACGCGGCGGCACGCCGGCTGCTCGCCGAGGTCAAGCAGGGCCTGCACGGCAACTATGTGCGCCTGTCGCACTACCCGCACAGCGAGGCCATGCTGCGCGCCGCCGACGAGCTCGGGCTGCTGGTGTGGAGCGAGATCCCCGTCTACTGGACCGTGGACTGGGACAACCCCGCCGTGCTCGACAAGGCCCAGCGCATGCAGGCCGAGACGATCTACCGCGACCGCAACCGCGCCGCCCTCATCCTGTGGAGCATCGGCAACGAGACGCCGGTGGCGGACAACCGCACGCGCTTTCACGCCGTGCTCGCCGAGACGGTGCGGGCCCTGGACCCGAGCCGTCTCGTGAGTGCTGCGCTGCTGGTGGCGCGCGAGGGCGACACCCTGCGCATTGCCGACCCGCTGCTGGCGCAACTGGACGTCGTCGCCGTCAACACCTACGCCGGCTGGTATGGCAGCGACACGCTGGACGCCGTGCGCCGCCTGCGCTGGGATGTGCCCGCGGCCAAGCCGCTGCTGTTCTCGGAGTTCGGTGCCGACGCACTGGCCGGCTTTCATGATCCGGATGCACGGCGCAAGTTCTCGGAGGAGTACCAGGCCGACTACTACCGCGCCACACTCGCCATGGCCGCGACCGTGCCGACGCTGCGGGGCCTCTCGCCCTGGGTGCTGAAGGACTTCCGCTCGCCGCGCCGCGAGCACCCCGTCTACCAAAATGGCTGGAACCGCAAGGGCCTGCTGTCCGAGACGGGCCGGCGCAAGCTGGCCTTCGACGTGCTGGCCGAGCACTACCGCCAGATCCGGCGCTGACGCGCGCCCTCACCCCACTCGCCGCCATGACACGCTCCTCCCGCCGCCAGTGGCTCAAGCAACAGGCCGCCCAGGCCAGCCTCGTCACGCTGGCCCTGCCCGGCGTGTCGAGCGCAGCGATGGCGCAGACGACCGCGCCTGCCGCCGAGCCACCGCCGCTGCGCCTGTGGTACCGCCGGCCAGCCGATGAATGGACGCAGGCTTTGCCGGTCGGCAACGGGCGGCTGGCGGCCATGGTGTTCGGCGGCATCCACACCGAACGGCTGCAGCTCAACGAGTGCAGCTTCTTCGCCGGCGGGCCCTACGACACCACCAACCCCAAGGCCCGCGAAGGCCTGCCGAAGGTGCGCGAGCTGGTCTTCGCCGGCCGTTATGCCGACGCCGAGAAGCTCGCCAACGAGACGCTGCTGGGCCGCCCCACGGGGCAGATGGCCTATCAGCCCCTGGCCGAGCTGCTGCTGGTGTTCCCGGGCCTGGAGAACGCGCGCGGCTACGAGCGCAGCCTGGACCTGGACGAGGCGGTGGCCAGCACCCGCTTCCAGACCGGCTCGACGTCACACGTGCGCGAGGTCTATGTCTGCGCGGCTGACCAGGTCATCGTCGCGCGCCTGGCCGGTGACAAGCCGCGCGCCGTCACGGTGGACGTGACGCTCACGGCGCCGCATGCGCAGCAGCAGGGCCGCGAGGGCGGGCACACGGTCTGGGTGTCGGGCGTCAGCCCCACGCAGCAAGGTGTCGAGGGGCGGCTGCCTTTCGAATGCAGGCTGCAGGCCGTCACCCGCGGCGGCAAGGTGGTCGCCCGCGAGGGCGGCCTGCAGATCCAGGGCGCCGACGAGGCCTGGCTCGTGATTGCAGGGGCCACCGGCTACCGACGCTTCGACGACATCTCCGGCGACCCCGTGGCCGCCAACCGCGGCGCACTCGCCGCCGCCATCGCCCGCGGCCCGGAGGCCTTGCGGCAGGCGCACCGCGAGGCCCACCAGGCGCTGTTCCGCCGCGTGGCCGTCGACCTCGGCCAAGGGCCGCTCGGCGCGCTGCCGACAGACGAGCGCATCGCCCGCTTCGGCGAAGGCCAGGACCCTGGGCTGGCGGCGCTGTACGTGCAGTACGGGCGCTACCTGCTGCTGTCGAGCTCGCGGCCGGGCACGCGCTTTCCCGCCAACCTGCAGGGCATCTGGAACGAGAAGGTCAACCCGTCGTGGGGGTCCAAATGGACCATCAACATCAACACGGAGATGAACTACTGGCCCGCCGAGCTGACGAACCTCGGCGAGACCGTGGAGCCGCTGTTCGCGATGGTGGAAGACCTCGCCGTGACCGGCGCGCGGGTGGCGCGCGCGATGTACGACGCCCCCGGCTGGGTGGCCTTTCACAACACCGACGGCTGGCGCGTGGCCGCCCCCACCGACGGCGCGAAATGGGGCCTGTGGCCGATGGGCGGCGTGTGGCTCGTCAACACGCTGTGGCAGAGCTGGCTCTTCCGCCGCGACGAAGCCCTGCTGCGCCGCCTGTACCCGCTGATGAAGGGCGCGGCCGAGTTCCAGCTCGCCACGCTGGTGCAGGACCCGAAGAGCGGCTTCATGGTCACCAACCCCAGCGTGTCGCCGGAGAACACCCACCCCTTCGGATCCTCCGTCGTGGCGGGCCCCGCGATGGACAGCCAGCTGCTGCGCGACCTCTTCGCCCACGCCGCCGAGGCCGCCCGCGAGCTGCGCATCGACCGCCCCTTCGAGCGCGCCTGCCTGGCCATGCGCGAGCGCCTGGCGCCTGACCGCATCGGTGCGGCCGGGCAGCTGCAGGAGTGGCAGGAAGACTGGGACCTGCAGGCGCCCGAGCTGCAGCACCGGCACGTGTCCCACCTCTACGCGCTGTACCCGTCCGAGCAGATCACGCCGCAGGACACCGCGGCACTCGCCGCCGCAGCGCGCAACGTCATGGTTCGCCGGGGCGACGACACGACCGGCTGGGGCATCGGCTGGCGCATCAACCTGTGGGCGCGCCTGAAGGACGGCGCCCAGGCCTACGCCACGCTGCAGCGCCTGCTGCACCCGCGGCGCAGCTACCCCAACCTGTTCGACGCCCACCCGCCGTTCCAGATCGACGGCAACTTCGGCGGTGCGGCGGGCATCTGCGAGATGCTGCTGCAAAGCCACCGCGGGCGCATCGAACTGCTGCCCGCGCTGCCGCCCGCGTGGCCGCAGGGCCGGGTGTCGGGCCTGCGGGCCCGCGGCGGCTTCGAGATCGACATCGCCTGGCAGGATGGCGAGGTGCAGCGCGTGCGCCTGCACGCCCACACGGGTGGCAGCACCGAGCTGCGCTGGCGCGGTGGCGCGCTGCGGCTGAAGCTCGCCACCGGCCAGAGCGCACGGCTTGAGCGCCGCAACGGCCAACTGCAACGCCTGGAGACCTCCACTTGACCCCCCTGCGCCTGACCCGCCGCACGCTGCTCGGCAGCAGCCTGCTCGCGGCCACCCTGCCCGCCGCCGCCCAGGGCCCCGCGACCTGGCCCAACCCCCTCGTTGCGCAGCGGGCCGACCCGCACGTGGGGCGCCACGACGGCTGGGTCTACCTCATGGCCACCGTGCCCGAGTACGACCGGCTGGAGTTGCGCCGCGCCCGCAGCGTGGCCGGCCTGGCCACGGCCGAGGCGCAGGTGGTGTGGCGGCGCCATGAGCGCGGCCCCATGAGCCGCCACATCTGGGCGCCGGAGCTGCACCGCATCGACGACCGCTGGTTCATCTACTTCAGCGCGGGCGAAGCGCAGGAGCCCTGGAAGATCCGCCTGTGGGTGCTGGAGAACACGGCCGCCGACCCCACGCAGGGCACGTGGCTGGAGCGCGGCCAGGTCAAGACCGCGTGGGAGACCTTCACGCTGGACGCCACCGTCTTCGAGCACCGCGGCCAGCGCTACATGGCCTGGGCCCAGACCGACCCGGCCGCGGGCAACCACAGCACCGACATCTACCTCTCCCGCATGGCCAGCCCCACCACCCTGGCCGGCCCGCAGGTGCGCCTCACGCGGCCGGAGTACGCCTGGGAGCGGGTGCGCCACCAGGTCAACGAAGCGCCGGCCGTGCTGGTGCATGGCGGGCGCGTCTTCATGACCTACTCCGCGGCCGGCACCGGCGCCGAGTACTGCCTGGGCCTGCTGTGGGCCGACGCGGCCGCCGACCTGCTGGACCCGGCCAGCTGGCGCAAGTCCCCCGGCCCGGTGTTCACGAGCAACGCCGAGCAGGGCATCTATGGCCCCGGCCACAACAGCTTCCTCACCGAGCCCGACGGCACGGTGCTCAACGTCTACCACGCGCGCAACTACCGCGACATCGCCGGCGACCCGCTGAAGGACACCGGCCGCGCCACGCGCGTGCAACCCGTGCGCTTCACCGCCGACGGCATGCCCGACTTCGGCCTGCCGCTGCGCGAGACGGCCCGCCCATGACGGTCATCGCGCTCAGCGCTGGCGCTCCCAACGTCCTGGACGGCATCGCGCCCGACCGCGTCTGCCGCCAGCCGACGCGGGCGGAGCTGCATGCCTACCTCGCCCCGACACCCGCACGCGGGCGCGCCCTCGTCTACGCGGGCGGCGGCTACCTGCAGCTCATGCACGACAAGGAGGGCGTGGAGGTCGCGCAGTGGCTCAACACACTGGGGCTGGACACCTATGTGCTGCTGCACCGCCTGCCCGGGCAGGCTGGCCAGCCGGCCGACATCGCCCTGCACGACGGGCTGCTGGCGCTGGACCACCTCGCAGGCCTCACGCCGCTGCCGCTGCTGCACGTGGGGCTGTCGTCGGGCGGCCACCTGGCCGGCGTGATGGCCTGCCAGCGGGAGAGTGCGGGCGCCGTCATCGCCTACGCGCCGCTCAACGCCAACCACCGTGACCACAAGGCCCCTGCCGGCAAGCCCGACTACCCGCCGCCCGAGAAGCAGGCCTTCTACGACGCCTGGCCCATCGGCATCGCGACCGAGCCCCACGGCCTGCCGCGCTGCCCGGTGTTCCTGGCCTACGCGCTGCACGACCCCATCGTCCCGGTGGACCATGCGCTGAACCTGCTCAAGGCTGCGCAGGCCCACGCGCTGGACGTGGAGGCCCATGTCTTCCCGCAGGCCGAGCACGGCTTCGCGCTGCGCGCGCTGGACGGCACGCACGGCCAGTGGCCGGCGCTCGCGGCACGCTGGCTGGACACCCGTCTGGGCGCCGCGCGGAGCGGTTACGCTGCGCACCCTGACGAACCACACGCCCCGCATGCTGGAAGCCATCAACACCTGGAGCGACTACCGGACCAAGGTCCGTGAGTTCGACGCCGTGCTGGAGCACGGCAAGGCCGTAGCCGCTGCGTGGGCCGGCGCGCCGCTCACCACGCCGCGGGCCAGTTATGGCGAGCAGATCTTCGTCAAGCTGCTGGCCCACTGCATCGCGCTGCGCCGCCTTGCACCCGACCCGATGCAGTCCGTGCCTCGGGAGCTGTGGGACCTTCCCTCGATGAGCGCCTTGGCGCGCTGCGTCATCGAGGCGTTCGACGCCTTCGAATACGTCGCGGGTCATGTCGTGACCGAGTCTGAGCGGAGCTTTCGCATCCGGCTGTGGGAGCTGCACGACGCCACACGGCGGCTGAAGATCCTGGCGGCCATCGGCGCGGACGACCCGGCCATCGAGGGCATCCGCGCCGATGCGCGCCGGCTGCAGCAGGGGCTGGAGACGCACGAGGTCATGGCCGCCCTGCCCGCCGAGCTGCAGGCCGAGCTGCGCCGGCGCTTCACGCGCGACGACCCGCCGGCCTTTCACCTCAACCAGCGCCAGCGCTGTGTGCTCAGCGGCATCGACGCGGACTTGTATCAGAGCGCCACCATGCAGCTTTCGCAGCATGTGCATACGCTGCCGTTCTCCGTACACCAACTGATGCAGTTCCAGGCTGGAAGCCCAGAGGCACTGCGCTTGCTTAGCCAACCTCTGGTTTTTGCGCTGCCGTTTCTGGCACGCACGATCCAGACTGCATCAACGCTGATGCCCATCAGCGCCCCCGAACCGCCCAGCCGTACGGCACGCACCATGCAGGTCTGGCGCGCCGTGGTCGAGGCGGCCCAGGCCGTCAAGGCAGCACGTTGACGATCACGCGTCGGTAGCGGGTGAGACGGGGTTTGCCGTGGTCGGTCACGGCCAGGATGAGATGCAGCGTGCCCGTGCCCGGTGGCATGGCCCCTTGGGCCGGCACCACGAAGGACGCCTCCGGCTGGTCGAACCCGCGGATCTCGATGGGCTGGCCTGAGCGGCCGCTGGCCACGGTGAAGCTGCCCGCCTCGACATAGGCAAACCATTCATAGGAAAGCGCGTCGCCATCGGGGTCCCGGGAGCCGGCGGCGCTCAGGCGCACGGTCTCGCCACGCCGGGCCGTCAGCACCTCGGCATGGCCGAGTTGCGGCACCGGCGGATGGTTGGCGCGCTCGCGCGGCAGCACGGTCCAGTCCATGCGTGCGGCGAAGTCGTTCTGCACGGCGCTGCGCCAGCGCCACAGCGTCGCGTGGTTGCTGGTATGCCAGCGCCCGTCCACGCCACGCACCTCGTCAATGGCATCCGTCCACAGCGGGCGGGTCTCGGCCTCGGCATGCCACTTCTGCCGCCGGGGCGTGTAGAGCTCGTACCGCCCACCCCAACCGCCCCAATCGGGCCGCTCGGGCACGTTCAGCCCGTTGTCCAAGAGGCCGAGGAAGCTCGGCGTGTCGCCTTCCATCATGTACTCGATGTGCGGGTACTGCGCGCCCAGCGGCCCCTTGTTGCGCCGGATGAAGCGGTCGCCCCAGGCGTTGTCGACGAGGCTGGCATCGGCACCCGCGAAGCGGCCGTGGAAGTGGTCGCCCCCCATCGCCGCCCAGGTCGCGAAGTGATAGGCCCCGCCGGCGTGGTAGCCCGGGCTGGCGATGTAGAAGAGCCCGGGAAAGGTCTTGCGGATCCACGGCCCGGAGTCGTCCTGGTCGGAGATGGTGTAGACGCGCAGCTTCGCGACAAACGCCGCCAGCGCCTCGGGCGAGCGCGTGGCGCGCACCTTCCACAGCGCCTGCGCGAGCACGTTCGGGCCGCCCCAGACGGGCACCCACAACGGTCGCGGGTCGGGCCGGTCGGCCGCGGCAATCAACGCGTCGGAACCGGGCGAGTCCATGCCCTCGCCCACCGCCTTCAGGCCGAAGTCGGCCCGGCCTTCGCTGACGGCCGCCAGCAGCTGCTCCACGGCCGGGTAGCCCGGCTCGTGCTTCAGCAGGTTGGGCTGCACCTGACCGTAGGCGGCCAGGATCTCCCGGATGCGCCAGGCGGCCGTCTTGCGCGGCTGGTGCACGGAGGTCGTCGCGACCAGGCCCTCGATGTCGAACTGGTTGGCATAGACCAGCAACCGCACCAACGACTGCGCATCGTCGGGCTCGTTCTCGATGTCGGTCAGCACGAAGAGGCGAACCTTGTCCGCCGCCTGCACGGGCAAGGCCAGCGTGCAGGCGAGCACGGCGAGAGCGATCAGGCGCGAGAGCTTCATGGCGTTCAGACGAAGAGTCAGCAGCAGCAGTCCGTGGCAGTATGCGGTCGGCCCTGCAGGCCAGCCCTTCGGTATTCAACAAGCATCCACGAGGAGAGAGGCATGAGACGCTGGCAGGGCCTGTTGGCATGGCTGATGGCGGTCTGCATGGGGGCGTCCGCACAGGCACCTGGCGCGCCAACGCGCGTCGAGCAGCGGGGCGAGCAACGGGTCGAGCAGTGGGATGTGTTCGAGGTCCAGCTGCCCGGCCCGAGCGAAGGCAACCCTTTCGCCGAAGTGCAGCTCAGTGCCCGCTTCAGCGACGGCACCCAGACCATCGAGGTCGACGGCTTCTACGACGGCGACGGCACCTACCGCGTGCGCTTCATGCCGCCGCGCCCGGGGCGCTGGACCTGGGTCAGCCAGAGCAACCGCTGGCCGCTCACGAACAAGCAGGGCGCGTTCACGGCCACCCCGGCCCGCGCGGGCAACCACGGGCCGGTGGGCGTGCGCAACACCCACCACTTCGCCTACGCCGACGGCACGCCCTACAAGCCTGTCGGCACGACGATGTACAGCTGGGCGCACCGCGGCGAGGCGCTGGAGGCGCAGACGCTGCAGACGCTGGCCGCGTCACCGTTCAACAAGGTGCGCATGCTGGTCTTTCCGCAGACGGCAGGCACGGATCGGCATCCGCCCGAGTTGTGGCCCTTTGCCGGCACGCCGCCGCGCAACTGGGACACCCACCGCTTCAACCCCGCGTTCTTCCGCCACCTGGAGCAGCGCGTGCGCCAGCTGCGCGACCTCGGCATCCAGGCCGACCTCATCCTGCACCACCCTTACGACGACAAGCGCGAATGGGGCTTCGACAGCCTGCCCCGCGAGCTGGACGACCGCTACGCGCGCTACCTCGTCGCGCGGCTTGCGGCCTACCGCAACGTGTGGTGGTCGCTGGCCAACGAGTTCGACTTCATCCGCACCAAGACCGACGCCGACTGGGAGCACCTGGGTGAGCTGCTCCAGCGCACCGACCCGTACGGGCACCTGCGCTCCATCCACAACGGCAAGCGCATCTTTGACCAGTCACGCCCCTGGATCACGCACGTGAGCATGCAGCACGGCATGGCCGCTGCCGAAGCGAGCCGGGCCGTGCTGTTCCGCGAGGCATGGCGCAAGCCCGTCGTCTTCGACGAGCTGAAGTACGAGGGCCGCCATGACCGGCGCTGGGCGCAGCTGACCGGCGCACAGATGGTCAACGCCTTCTGGGCCACCACGATCGCGGGCACCTACGGCGGGCACAGCGAATTCATCCCTGACGCCGACGGCCTCATCTGGCTCGCCCAGGGCGTCAAGCTGCGCGGCGACAGCCCGGCGCGCCTGGCCTTCTTCAAGGCTGTCATCGATGCCGCACCCGCCGAAGGCATCGACCCCATCGACACCTTCGAGGACCTGTTCATCGCCGGCCAGCCGGGGCGCTACTACCTCGTCTACTTCGGCACCCAGGCGCCCACCGCCTGGCTGCCGCGCCTGTACCTCACGGGCTTGCGCGATGGCCAGCGCTTCAAGGCCGAGATCATCGACACCTGGGCCATGACCATCACGCCCCTGGCCGCACCGCTGCAGTTCAAGCCCGAGGGCCGTTACCACTTCGTCGAGCGCAGCGGCCAGGCCGTGAAGCTGCCCGGCCGCCCGGGCATCGCCCTGCGCCTGACCGCCGTGGACACGCCCGCCGGGCCCGGCGCCCAACCCGCCCACGACGACTGAACGCCTCATGCGACACCTGTTGCTCCCCCTCCTGCTGCTCGGCGGTTGCGCCACACCCCTGCCGCCCTCTACGCTGCCCTCCACGCTGCCCTCCACGCTGCCCGCCTTCCCCGGCGCCGAGGGGGAAGGCGCCCTGTCCCTTGGCGGGCGCGGGGGGCGGGTCATCCACGTCACGACACTGGCTGACCACGGCCATGGATCGCTGCGCGCAGCCGTCGAGGCCCAGGGGCCACGCACCGTGGTGTTCGACGTGGCCGGCACCATCGCGCTGACCAGGCCGCTTCACGTGACCGAGGGCCGCATCACCATCGCGGGCCAGTCGGCGCCCGGCGACGGCATCACGCTGCGCAACCACGCGCTGCTGATCGACGCGGACGACGTCGTCGTGCGCTTCATCCGCTCGCGCATGGGCGACGAGGCCGGCGCCGACGACGACGCCATCAGCGTGGGCTCGGGCCAGCGCATCATCCTGGACCATGTCTCGGCGAGCTGGTCCACCGACGAATCCCTGTCGGTGTCGGTCGCGCGGGCGGACCTCGGCCGGCCGGCCTACCAGCACGTGACGGTGCAGTGGAGCCTGATCGGCGAGTCGCTCAACTGCAATGTGCCCAAGAAGGGCGCCTGCCACGGCTTCGGCAGCCTGCTGCGCGGCGCGCATGGCACGCGACTGTCCATGCACCACAACCTGTGGGCGCACCACCGGGACCGCATGCCCCGCCCGGGCAACTACCTGAGCCCCGAGAAGGACCCGCTCGGCGGCTTCTACGACATCCGCGCCAACGTCTTCTACGACTGGGGGGCCGAGCGCGCCGGCTACAACCTCGACCGCGGTGGCGAGCGCGCGAGCTACAACTTCATCGACAACACCTACCTGAGCGGCCCCAGCTCCAAGGGCGAACTGGCCTTCGAGGAAAGCAACCCCGGCGCCCGCGCCCACTTCGCCGGCAACACCATGAACGGCCGGCTGCCAACCGACCCCTGGACGCTGGTGCGCGCGCACCGCCAGCACCTGCCGGGCGGCCTGCCCGCGGGCTACAAGCTGTCCTCGCCCCTGCCCTTCGCGCCGGTGTCACCCGCCGCGCCCGAGCGCGTGCTGGCGCTGGCAGGCGCCAGCCTCGTGCGCGACGCCGTGGACCAGCGCCTGGTGGACGACGTGCGCCAGCGCCGTGGCAGGCTCATCAACAGCCAGGCGGAAGTGGGCGGGTGGCCGCTGCTGAAGAGCGGCCCGGCCCCGCTGGACAGCGACCGCGACGGCATCCCCGACGACTGGGAACGCGCCCACGGCCTGAACCCGAACGACGCGCGGGACGGCAACGCCATCGACCCGGCCAGCGGCTACACCTGGCTGGAGGTCTACCTCAACGGCTTGGTGGCGCACCTGATGCGGTGACTTGAAGACGTTCGCCGACACTGGCGGCATGAAACTTGACAAGATCCTCTGCGGCGGGCGGCGCCTGGTCTCGGTGGCTGTCGCGGCGATGCTGGCTGGCTGTTCCACGTACCGCCCGTGGGTCAACCCGCCGTTGCAAGCCGCGTCGGCCGCATCGGCGGTCCAGGCTTCCGGGCAGCGCCACGGCGCGCCGCCTGATGCGCAGCCGGTCATGATGGCCGTGACCCTCTCCGGTGGCGGCGCGCGGGCGGCGGCTTTCGGGCTGGGCGTGTTGCGCGAGTTGAAGGCCACCGGCTTCACGCTCGATGGGCAGCCCACGACACTGCTGGACCACACCGCGCTCATCAGCGGCGTGTCCGGCGGCAGCATCCTGGCGGCGCATTTCGCAGCTTTCGGCGACGCCACGCTCACGCGCTTCGAGCCCGACTTCCTGCTGGTGCCTTTCGAGAGCCGGCTGATCCGCGAGGCCCTGTGGCCGCACCGGCTGCACAAGCTGACCTCGCCGTGGTACGGGCGCAGCCAGATCCTGGCGCAACGCTTCGACGAACTCTTCGAGGGCCGCACCTTCGCGGATGTGCGGCAACGCCCCGGCGCACCAGACCTCATGATCACGGCCACCGACCTCACCACCGGCGCGCCGTTTGACTTCACCGCCGAGCAGTTCCAGCTGATCTGCTCCGACCTGGGCGCCACGCCCCTGAGCTTTGCCGTGGCGGCGTCGTCCGCCGTGCCGCTGCTGCTGTCGCCCGTGACGGTGCGCAACCACGCCGACACCTGCCCGCACCCGGCCGCCGCCGCCAGCGCATCACCCGGCCAGGACTTCCGCGCCCGCATGCTCCAGCGCAATGCCGACGCTTATCGGAATGCCAAGGACAAACCCTTCATCCACCTCGTGGACGGTGGCGTGACCGACAACCTGGGCGTGCGGCTGATGCTGGACCGCCTCGTCGCGCTGGGCTCGATGAGCGCCAACTTCACCGATGTGAAGCCGGGCACCATCCGGCGCCTGGTGCTGGTCACGGTGAATTCCGAGCGCGGGCTGAGCGAGCGGGTCGACAACAGCGACCGCGTGCCCACGACGATGCAGGTGATGGAGACCCTCATCTTCGGCGCCGGCTCGCGCGAGACCGAGGTGACGCTGGCCCTGCTCAACGACGACCTGCAGCGCTGGCGCGACGAGCTGCTGCGCACCCGCGGCCAGCCGGGCAGCCCGTTCGCGGCCGATGCCGAGATCCACGCCATCAGCGTGAGCCTGCACGACGTGCCCGATGACAAGATCCGCCACTCGCTGCTGCGCGTGCCCACCGCGTTCACCATCGAGGGGCGCGACGTCATCGAGCTGCAGGGCGCAGGCGCCGCGGCATTGCGCGCCTCGCCAAGTTTCCAGAAGCTGCGCGAATCGCTTGCCAGGCTGGCCACGCCGCACTGAGCGCTGCCGCCTGCCGCGCAGCGCCGGTGCCCCTTTGCTGACTACTCCATCGATGTTGGTGAGCCCGGCCTCCTTCAGTGCCCGCGCACCCGCTGTGGGAAATCGCCCACGCCGGCCTGCGTGCGCTCCACCTTGCGGATCGTGCCATCGTCGTTGAAGTGCAGGTACTCCGCCGTCACATGCCGCTGCTTCTTCGCGCAGGCGGCACCGGGCACATCCAGCCAGCGGTGATAGAACAGGATCCACTGGCCCTGGTACTGCACGATGGAGTGGTGGTTGTTGCCGCCCTCGGCGTCCATGATCACGCCCTGGTACTTCCAGGGCCCGGTGGGGGAGGTGGCCGTGTAGTAGGTCAGGGTGCGGTTGTGCTCGGGCATCGTGAAGTAGTACAGGCTGCCGCGCTTGAACACCCAAGGCCCCTCCATCGGCGGCTCGTAGCCGCCCATGTCCATCTTCTGCAGCTCGCCCTTGATGGAACGCATGTCGTCGGCCATCTCGGCCACGAGATAGTTGACGCCCGAGGTGCGGCTGTAGAGATAGGCGCGGCCGTCGTCGTCGATGAACAGCACCGGGTCGTTCGCATAGGGCTTGCGCCACAGCGGCCCGCCGATCATGTCCTTGAAGGGGCCGGCGGGGTTGTCGCTCTCGGCGATGCCGATGCCCATCCACTTGGTGCTGTTCTTGGGGTTCTGCCGGTCCTTGATGCCGGTGCCGGCCGGGAAGACGAGGTAGTACTTGCCGTTCTTGTAGGCCGCATCAGGCGCCCAGGCGTAGTCGTCGGCCCAGCTCAGGTCCTTCACCGACAGCACCGCGCCGTGATTCGTCCAGTGGACGAGGTCGGTCGAAGAGAACGCGGTCCAGTCCTTCATGTGGAAGTCGGCCTGGCATTCCTCGTCGTGCGACGTGTAGAGCCACATCCGGCCGTCCTTCCAGACATGGGCGGAGGGGTCGGCCGTGCGCAGGCCCTCGCCCAGGGCCAGCGGGTTCTGGGCCTGGCAGGCAGGCGCGGCCAGGCCGGCGACGAGGGTGATGGCGAAGGCGAGTCGAAAGTGCTTCATCGCGGGCAGGGTCCGGGCGAGAGATCGGCGCCGTCCAGCGCCAGGTCGCGCTGCTGCGCCTGCAGGCGCAGTGGGGCGTCAGGTGGGTCGGCGAGCGTGAGTGTCGCCGTGAGGCGATTGGCGAGTACCCCCTGCGCCCACGCAGCGTCCTGCGGACCGCGGGGCCACGTCAGCGTGACCTGCAGCGGGCCGCCGGTGAGCACCGCCTGCCAGCCTGCACCGGGCTCCAGCGGGTAGCGGGGCAGCAGGTGCACGCGCAGGCAACTCGGGGCAGGTGCGGGCGGCAGCGCCAGCGTGAGCGCGGCCCCGGCCTGCGTCGCCATCCACACGCCGTCGCCACGCCCCAGGCCGGCAACGTGCCGCCAGCCCTCGCCGGCCATCACGCGCACCGAGGCTTCCGCCGAAGCGGGCGCGGGCCGGAGCGACAGGTCGGCAACGGCCGAGGTCAGGTCCCGCAAGGCAATGGGCACGGCGCCACCGAGGCCAGGCGCCGGCAGCCAGGGCGGCTGCAAGCGGTAGCCCGTCCACAGGCCGTCGGCAGGCTCTTCGGCCAGGATGCCGGCCCAGCGGCCGGCGTTGTAGCGGGCGGTCAGGGCCTTCAAGCGGGTGTCGGCACGCAGGGCACGGGCAGCCAGGTGGCGGGCTGCGCCCGGGTCACGCTCCATCGTCGCGGCGTAGGCCTCCAGCGCGAAGAAGCGCTCGTTGGCGAGGGCCGAGGCGCGCAGCGGATAGGCCACGAGCTGGAAGAAGCCCGCCTGCGCAGCCGCGCCGACCCGGGGCGAGAGCGCGTCCAGGCGCTGCAGCAGCTGGGCGAAGCGGCCCAGGCGCGCGTCGACGGCGGCGGCCGGCCAGCCGCTGCGCTTCACGCGCTCACCGGGCAGGTGGAACTGCAGGTGCTCGGGCCGCCGCTCGAAGTTCAGTCGGTAGTAGCCGTCCCACAGCGCTGCGGCCTCGTCGGCCACCGCCGGTCCGAAGAGCCGTGCCGCCAGGTCGCGCAGGTAGGGTGCCTGCCCCTGGGCCCGCACCGCAGGCGGGTTCCAGGCCAGGTCGAACCAATGGCTCAGGTTGACTTCGTGCGGCTTGATGTCGCCGGCGTTGGCCATCCACAGGCGCCGCGCACCCGCGTCCCAGGCACGGCCCATCTCCTCGGCCACGAGCGCCGGCGGCGTGGTGGACAGCCACAGGTAGGACAGCGGCGCGCCCAGGTAGCTCAGGTGGTAGTACACGCCCGAGCCGCCCGAACGCTTCGCCTGTGCGGCATCGGGCAGCTGGCGCAGGTAGCCGAAGTTGTCGTCGGGCCAGACCAGGGTCACGTCATCGGGCAGGGCCAGGCCGGGCAGCAGCGGCAGCACCTCCTTGTAGGGCACGAAGACCTGGGGCAGCGTCGCAGGGTCGCCCACGTGCGCTCGCAGCAGCTCGCGCTGGTCGGCGATGACGCGGGCCAGCAGTGCCTGCTTCTCGGCAGCCGTCGCGCCGCCCTGCATGCCGCTGTCGTGGATGCCGCGCATGCCCAGGGTGTAGAGGTTCTCGAAGCGGCCGTTGGCCTGCAGCCGCTGCGCCCAGTACGCGCCCACCTCGGCCGCATGGGTCGCATAGTTGTAGTGCCCGGCCGGCGCCCGCCATTCCGCCACGTTGTTGCGCAAGAGCGGCTCGGCATGCGAGGAGCCCATGACGATGCCGTAGCGCTGGGCGAGTTCGGCGTTGCGCGGGTCGGCGTTGAAGGCGCCCGAGACCTGGTGCATGGCCGGCCACAGCGTGTTGCCCTTCAGGCGCAGCAGCAGCCGGAAGACCTGCTCGTAGGTGCGCGGGCCGATCGTGCCGGCCTCGGGCTCGAAGGTGCGCGCCGCCCACGGAAAGAGGCCCCAGTCCTCGTCGTTGATGAAGAGGCCCCGGTAGGCCACGGCCGGGCCATCGTGCAGCGGCGCAGGAAGGCGCAGGTACAGCGGGCCGCGGCGCAGCGGTGCCACATCGGCCCACCAATGCCAGGGCGACACCCCGAGCGCCTGGCTCAGCGTGTAGACGCCGTAGGCCGTGCCGCGCCGGTCAGCACCCGCGATGACGAGTGCCGCCCGCACGCCGGGCGCGGGGCGGGGCACCACGGCGATCTCGAAGCACTCCCAGCAGCCCTTCAGGCGCGAGAGGTCCAGGCCCGCGGCGTCGATGCGCGGGTGCCGCCCGGCCGTGCCGACCCAGATCTGCACTGGGCCATGCTGGCCCGCCGTCGCGCGCAGGCCCAGGCGCTTGAGGTCGTCGGCCAGGTCCTGGGCGACAAAGGCCTCCAGCGGATCGGCGTCGGGCGCGGCGACGATGACGGCTCCGTCCAGTGGCAGGCTGCCGGGGCCGGCGCGTGTGGAAACCTCGATGGCGGCTCGGGCCGGGCCCGCCACCACGAGCAGCAACGCCAGCAGCAGCAGGCGCATCACCGCGCCCGGAAGGCCGCACGCAGGTCGGGCGGCGGCGCGTGGCGGTCGACGCTGAGCCAGCCATCCTGCAGCTTGAGCTCAGCGACCTGGACGACGGTGCGCTGGTGCCAGCGGTCGTCCGCCGCGGCCTCGGGCTCGCCGCCCTGGTGCACGAAATAGAAGAGGTAGGCCCGGCCGTCCACCACCTGCACGTCGGGGTGCTGGCCCTTGGCGCGGTCGGTGGGCGCAGTGCCCACGTCGGCCAGGAGGCGGGCGGGCTGCTCCTGCCAGTGCTCGGCATCGTCGGAGCGCAACACGAGCAGCCCCTTCCACAGGTCGGCCACCAGCCACCAGTGGCCGGCGAAGCGGAACACCTTGGGCCCTTCGGCCGGCAGCGGGCTCACCGCGCCGCGCACCGTCCAGGCCCGCAGGTCGGGGCTGTCGGCGAACTTGAGCTTGCTGCCGCCTTGTTCGTCCTTGAACCACAGCCGCCAGCCGCCGCCAGGCAGGCGCACGACGGACGCGTCGATCACCTTGGGCGAGCCGAGGTCCAGGCGGCCGGCGCAGCGCCAGCGTCGCAGGTCGGTGCTCGTGAGGTGCTCGATGCGCCGCTCGCCCGTCCAGCGGCTGTGCACGCCGGGCACGACGGTGAGCCAGAGGTGGTAGGTGCCGCCGTCGTCAAGGAGCTCCGGCGCCCAGAGCGTGGGCCCGGTGCATTCGGCCGGGAACTGCGCCTCGCCCACCGGCTGCCAATGGTTGCCGTCCCGCGTCGTGGCGATGCCGATGGGCGTGGCGTGCACCCAGCTCACGTCCTTGGGGTCCGGCAGCCGCAGCGTGGCACGCCGGTTCGTGTAGAACATCTCCCAGCGGCCCACGCCGCGGTTGAAGACGAGGCTCACGTCCGCCGCACCATCCAGCACGGGGTCTCGGTACAGCGGCCGCGGCGCGGGCTCGACGCTGGCACAGCCGGCGAGTGCAGCGATCAGCAGCGGCAGCAGCGCCCGAAGGGAAGCCCGCTTCATGGCGTGCGGATGGGCAGGTAGCGCGGCGGCTTCATGCCGTGCCCGAGGTGGTAGCTGGTGTGCGGCGGCTGGTTGTAGCCGGCGTTCTGGTTGGCCACCTGCACGCGGTACTGCGGGTCGTGCATCAGCGTGGCCAGGCGGTGCGCGGTGGGGGCCGCCGTGGAGAAGACAAGCAGCGCCGTGCTGTCCTCATTGCGCCACACCACCTCCTCGCGCCAGTCGCCAAAGAGGTCGGCCGACAGCACGGGGTTGCCCTTGGTGCCGTTGTTGGCCGCGGCGCCGAAGGTCTTGCCGTTCAGCAGGTTCTCGAACTTGAAGGCGGCGGGGTTCCACTTGTCGATGGCGACATGGTCCAGCGACTCGCGCAGCAGGTCGCCATCCCACCACACGGCGAAGTTCATGCGGTTCGGGTGCTGCTCGCTGATCAGCTGGCCACCCGCGCTCATCAGGCCACCGACCGAGCCCCAGCATTCGGCGCCCGGGTAGGCAGGGTCGATGTCGAAGCACACGCCACGGCCCACATCGGTGTTCCTGCCGGACATGCGCCACAGCACCTGGCCCGTGGCCGCGTCGTGCATCTCCAGGCCGTTCTCGCCGTAGCAGCGCGGGCTCTCGTGCACCATGAACACCTGCTGGCCTTCGCGCGCCGGGTCGAAGGCGCTGACGTGCAGCGCGTCGCCATGGCACAGGCCCGTGCTGTAGAGCAGCCGCCCCGTGCTGGCGATGGTGGCGGCGCCGTAGATGATGTCGTCGCGCCCGTCGCCGTCGACATCCGCCACCGAGAACCAGTGCGCGCCCTGCCCGGCCGCGGGCTTGGCTGCAGCGTCGGCGTCGCTGTCGAACACCCAGCGCTGAGTGAGGCGGCCGTCGCGCCAGTCCCAGGCGGCGAGCACGGCGCGGGTGTAGTAGCCCCGGGCGAAGACGGCGCTGGGCCGCTCGCCGTCGAGGTAGGCCACGCCGGCGAGGAAGCGGTCCACGCGGTTGCCGTAGCTGTCGCCCCAGGCGGCCACGTCGCCGCGCGGCGGCGTGTAGGGCACCGTGTCCATGGCCGCCCCCGTCGGGCCGTTGAAGACGGTGAGGAACTCAGGCCCAGCCAGCACGTAGCCGGTGCCGTTGCGGTGGTCGGCTTGGGGCTCACCGATGACGCGCCCGGTGCCGTCGAGCGTGCCGTCGGCCGTCTTCATCATGACCTCGGCGCGGCCGTCGCCGTCGAAGTCGTAGGCGAGGAAGGTCGTGTAGTGCGCGCCGGCGCGGATGTTGGCCCCCAAGTCGATGCGCCACAGCCGCGTGCCGTCGAGCCGGTAGGCGTCGATCAGCGTGGGGCCGGTGTGGCCGCGCTGGGAGTTGTCCTTGGCATTGCTGGGCTGCCACTTGACGATGAGTTCGTACTGCCCGTCGCCATCGAGGTCGGCGGCCGCGCCGTCATTGAGGTCGTAGTGGTAGGCCACGCCGTCTGGCGTGACGCCTCCCGCGGGCTTTTGCACCGGCACGCGCAGGTAGGGCTGGGCCCAGGGCGACACGGCGGCGGACGCCGGCTGCTCCTGGCCGTTGACGACCGCGCGGACGCTGTAGCGGCTGTCGGCCTGCCCTTGTGGGTCGACGAGGTTGGTCAGCGCCTGCGGCTCGGCGTTGACGCGCCGGCCGTCACGGTAGACGTTGAAGCGCACGGCCGCAGGCTCGGTGCCCAGCAGCCGCCAGCTGACGAAGGCGCCCGCTGGCGTCTGCAGGGCGACGACGCCGCGGTCCAGCCACTCCACCTGCTTGGGGCGCAGCGGGGCCTGGGCCTGGGCCAGGCCTGCACAGCTCAGGGCCAGGGCAACAAGGCAGGAAGCACGGTGCAGGTGCATGTCGTCGGCTCGCAAAAAAGACGGCCCCGGCAAAGCTGCAGGGGCCGGTGCGCAGTCAGCGCAACAAAGAGGCCATGCCGGCCAGTGAAACCCGGTGGATCAGAGCTTGTAGCCCAGCGTGACGTAGTAGCGGCGGCCCGACCAGGCCAGCTCGTTGGGGCGGCTGAGGTCGCCAGCGTAGGTCAGCTCGGCCTGGTCGGTCAGGTTCTTGCCCTCCAGCGAGATGGTCAGGTTGGACGTCACGCGCAGCTGCAGCTTGGCGTCGAGATAAGCGGTCTTGTCGCGGAAGTTGGGGTTGCCCGTCACATCGTTGGCGCCGGTGTAGTACTTGTCGCGGTGGTGGTAGGCCAGGCGGGCGTTGACCATGCCCTGGTCGTACCACAGGCCCACGTTGTAGGCGTTCTTGGACATGCCGGGGTAGGGCAGGATCGAGCCGTCGAGCGTGTTGATCAGCTCCTTGCCGCTGCGGTACTTGAAGCTCATGCGCGTGTAGTTCACGTCCACGCCAAAGCCGCTGGCCCAGCCGGGCAGGAAGGTCAGTGCCTTGCGCGCAGCGAGCTCCACGCCTTGCGTGATGGCGCCTTCGCCGTTGGCCCACATCGTCACGTCGAACAGCCGGCCGTCGTTGAAGAAGTCCGTCTGCGTGAACAGCTGGCGCGCCGGCAGCACATAACTCTTGATGTCGTTGCGGAACAGGCCCAGGCTGAACTGGTCGCTCTTGCTCGGGTAGAGCTCGAAGCTCAGGTCGTACTTGGTGGCGCGGTAGGGCTTCAGGCCCGGGTTGCCGGCCGTGCAGTCGTCGACGCCATCGCCACCGTTGGCCGTGTCGGAGCCCTGGCCGATGGTGCAGGTGACGTTGGGGGCGATCTGCGACAAGTTCGGACGGGCCAGCACCTTGCCCCAGCCGGCACGGGTGATGAACGTCCCACCCAGGGCCGTCAAGGACGCGTTGGCACTGGGCAGCACGTCGTTGTAGGTGCGGTCCAGCGTCACGATGTTGGTCTCGTTGCCGGAGATCACGAAGGCACGGGTCGTCGGGTTCCAGACGGCCGTCTTGATGTTGACGGTGCCGGTGGAGTGCACCTGGGTGCGGGCATAGCGCGCACCGAAGTTGCCGTCCAGCTCCAGGTCGCCGAAGTTCGTGCCCCAGTCCAGCCGTGCATACGCAGCCGACACCTTCTCGCGGATGTCGAACGTCGGCAGCTGCGGGTAGGTCTTGCCGTCGTTGGCCGGCGAGTTGTAGACGTGGTCGAGGTTGAACAGCGAGGTGTCGAAGGACTTGGAGGCCACCGAGTAGTTGGGCGACAGCCAACCCGACGGGTAGCCGGACACGCCGCTGTAGCCCGAAAAGAAGCCGCTGCCGCCGGTGGGCTGCAGCGCCGACTGGGCCAGCGCGGCCATGGTCGCCTTGTCCACGTACTGCGTGTAGTTGCTGGGCGAGCCGAAGGGGCTGGACAGTGTGGGCGCCACCGCCGGCGCCAGACGGTCGTACACCAGGGCGCCATTGACGTTGCCGGACATCGTCAGCACGTCGTCGGACGTGGCCGTCGTCGCACCATTGCTCACGGTGCGTTGGCCACCGCCATAGGACTTGGTGTGCTTGCTGGTGAACTGGCCGCCAAACCACAGGCGGTTGAGCAGCGGCAGCTCGGTGATGGCGCGCTGGAAGTCCAGCTTGGCCGTGTTCTCGGCATCACTGGTCTGGATGGGGCGGTACTGGATGTCGGCGCGGTAGTAGGAGGCCGGGTCCGCCGGGTCATAGCCCGCCGGGAACGTGAAGTGCGGCAGGTGCTGGTCGTCCAGCGACACCTTGAGCCCCGGCGCGCTCATCGACATCGAGATGTTGTTGGTCTGGTTGTCGTAGTCGGCCTTGGAGGTGCCAGCCATGCCTTCGATCAGCCAGAGGTCGTCCTTGTAGCGCGCGCCCGTGCGCAGGTACTTGGACTCGATGCCCAGCCTGAAGTCGCGCGCGGACGTGCTGAAGGCGTTGTAGCCGCCGAAGGGGCCCGTGCCGTTGGACTCCACGTTCATGCAGTTGCCCACCGTGTAGCCGGTGACCACATGGTTGTCGAAGGTCATCCCGGCCGGCGTGGCCGTCGTCGAGACCGCGCCGCAGGTACCGGCCGTGCGCAGCGTGCCGTTGGCGTTGTAGACCGGTGCCGTGCCGCCCGCCTGCGTGGCCAGGCGCTGATGGGCCGCGTTGAGCGAGGTCGAGTTGTTGGCGTTGTTGCCGAAGCTCGTGCCGTAGTTGCGGTCGTTCAGGCGCTGGTCTTGCGAGTTGGTCTGGTAGCTGATCTCGGCGTCGAAGTTGCTGGAGAACTTGTACTGCGCCGCGAGGTCGACCGTGGTGCGCTTGTGGTCGCGCGTCCAGATGCCCACGCGGGGCGTGTTGGGGGCGTAGTCGAACCACTGCTGCAGGCAGCCCGCCTGCTTGGCCGTGGCCAGCGAGGAGCAGCCCGTCTTGGCCGTGACGGCGGCGATTTCGGCGTCGAGGCTGGTGCGCGTCTTCTCGGCCGAGTTGTCCCAGTCGCGCAGATAGGTCCAGCCGGTGTTGCGGGCGAAGTCACCCCGGGTGTAGACCTTGTCGTAGACCAGATTGGCCATCAGGCCCAGCTTGCCGTCCAGGAACTTGTCGGCCATCAACAGTGAGGCCCGCGGTTGCATGCCGCCGCGCAGCGAGGCCTGCTCACCCGCCACGCTGAGCGCAACAGTGCGCTTGACGAAATCCAGCGGCTTGCGCGTGTTGATGCGCACCGTGCCGCCGATGCCGCCTTCGGTCACGTTGGGCAGCACGCCCTTGTAGACGTCGATGGAGGCGATCAGCTCGGACGCCAGCTCGCGCAGGTCGGCGCCGCGGTTGCCGCCCGCGCCGTTGGCGCTGAGCACCGACATGCCATTGATCTCGACCCGGTTCAGATCAGGCTCCACGCCGCGGATGGCCACTTGCACGCCCTCGCCGAAATCGCGGGTCAGCTGCACACCCGTGATGCGGGACAGGGCCTCGCCGACGTTCTTGTCCGGGAACTGGTCGATGTCCTCCGCCACGATGCTGTCCGTGACGGTGGCGGCGTTGCGCTTGCGCTCGATGGCGCTCTGGATGGAACGGCGAATGCCTGTGACGACAACGGTATCCAGCTGCTGCGCGGCCTTGTCGGCCGCCTTCGCGGCGGGCTTGGCCGAGGCCTTGTCACCTTCGGCCGGCGCGGCCGCCTGCTGGGCTTGGGCCTGGCCGGCAAGCGCTGCCGAAATGGCCAGGGCCAGGGGTGTCCAACGCGAAACCGGCGTCACGCCGTGAATCTTCTTCAGCATTTTGTATGTCTCCGGAAAATATCGTCGAGAAAGAGGGCTCGCATGGCCCCTCTTATCCGCCCCGACGGCAGTCTAGAGTCGGGGTTTCACGCGGTGTTCACATGTCAGCAAAGAATCACGGCCGTGATTGCTTCCCCTCCGAGAAAACCCTTGATTGGCGCAGGCTTCGATCAAGCGCTTGATTGCTCCCGTCGCAGAGGTGCCGCACAGGGGCTGGGGCGGCGCCACCATGGAGATTTCGTCAAGCATGAAAAAACCCGCACGCGGCGGGTTTCATTGGCGTATTTCGAATATCAATATTCGCTCAAGCGCGAGTTTCATGAAACCGCTCCACTGGCCCACAGATACTCTCAAGGGCGGCGCTTCAACCACGCCTCGGGAACCGGGACGATGCAGATATTCATCTCGCGCCCGTCCGCAGCCAGCATGGCGGACTGGATCTGGATCCTGCGGCCATCCGGGCTGAAGGTTGGGTGCGGGTGGTCGCGCGCCGTGGTCTTGTGACCGGTGGTGAGCAGCAGCATCTCGCGCGTCTTGCGGTCGATGAGGTAGAGGCTGCGGCTGAAGTCGTCGCCCACCGCGAAGCGGCCATCCGGCGAGCCATGCACATGCCACAGGCCGCTGCCCGATGGCGTCTGGCCCACCAGGTTCATCTCGCGGGTGCGCAGGTTCACGATGGCCAGGCCGGTGGGCTTCTCGCGGGTGCCGGTGTTGCCCCAGGCGTCGTCCTGGCCCGGGTTCGCGCCGCCGACCTCGGTGCCCGCGGGCCGGTTCGGGTCGACCACGCCCGGGATGGCGCGGTGGCCCATGATGGCCAGCGCCACCTCATCCTTGCCGATGACGGCCTCGTGCGTGACCCACTCGTAGGGCGCCTCGGGGTAGAGCGGGCGCAGGCCGGTGCCGTCACCCCGCACCGTCCAGGTCCGCTGCGGCGACTTGCCGCCCGTCTCCCAGCTGAACACCAGCTCGCCCGGGTTCCACAGGTTGGACTGGATGTGTCCGATCTGGAAGGGCACCGAGACCACGTGCCGGACCTCGCCCGTCTGCACGTTCACCTTGCCGATGGCATGCGGCCCGGCGCCCATGCCGCGCGGCCCGAACGGCGGCTCGACCTTGGTACCGGCGGGCAGCCTCGCGCCCGCGTAGGCCTTGCCGGTGATGCGGAAGTAGAACCACTGGCCATCGGCGTCCAGCGCGTTGTCGCCCACCGCCTCCAGCTCCGGCGGCAGCGTGGCGAACACGCGCTGGTAGGCATGGGCCGGCTTCATGACGCCCGCGCGGCTGTCGGCGAACACGCGGTCCAGGTCCACCTCCACCGCCTGCATCGCCTTGGGCGCGCCCTTGCGGTCGGGCCGCAGGAAGTAGAGCTTGTTGCCGCCCGACTGCGACAGGTTGAGCATGCCGTCGTAGCCCCCCTCGGTGACCTGGATCATCTCGCCGCTGGCCTCGTTCACGGCGATGGCCTCGCCCTTGACGCGGTTGGAGCGGAACACCAGCCACTGGCCGTCGGCCGTCCACTGCGGATGGCTGGGGTAGATCTTGGAGTCACCGCGCGGCTGCGTCGTCAGGAAGGTCAGCGGCGTGCCGGTGACCGGGTCGTTGACGACGCGCTTCTCGGACGGGAATTGCTGGCCGATCTGGGCCCAGGCGGGCAACAGCGCCAGCGCGAGGGTCAACAGCAGGGAGGTCTTGCGAAGCGACATGGTCGGGTCTCGGGTGGGCAACAGGTCTGCACTGGCCGCGACTCTAGAAGCGCGCAGGTTGCGGGATGTTGCTGGACCCCAATCGCTCAAGAACTTGCGCCATCGCCGCCGGCCGCCGGGCCTGCGAGCTCCTAGCATCCGCGCCATGAACCGAGCCCTGACCCGCCGCTGCATCGCCACCCTGCTCTCGATGCTGGCCCTGCCGTGGGCGCAGGCCCAGCAGTTCACCGCCACGACCGACCCGGCCCGGGCGCAGGTCACGCTGCCCACGCCCGCGCGGCCCGAGCTGCCTTCCATCGTGCTCATCGGCGACTCCACCGTGCGCAACGGCCACGACGACGGCCAGGGCAAGGGCGCCGAAGGCCAGTGGGGCTGGGGCAACCCGATCGCGGCCTATCTGGACGCCGCCCAGGTCAACCTCGTCAACCGCGCGGTGGGCGGGCTGTCCAGCCGCACCTACCGCACCAGCGGTCACTGGGAGCGCACCAAGGCCCTGATCAAGCGGGGCGACTGGGTGCTCATGCAGTTCGGCCACAACGATGCCAGCCCCGTCAACGACAACAGCCGCGCCCGCGGCGTGCTGCGCGGCACAGGCCCCGAGACCGAAGACATCGACAACCAGCTGACCGGCAAGCGCGAGACGGTGGCCACCTACGGCGCCTACCTGCGCGGTTATGTCGCCGAGATCCGGGCGCTGGGGGCCACGCCCGTGATCTGCTCGCCCGTCATCCGCAAGCGCTGGGAGGCCGACGGCGTGAAGGTGACGCGCGCGGGTGGCAATTTCGCCGCCTGGGCGGCCGAGGTGGCGCGGCAGGAGAAGGTCGCGTTCATCGACCTCAACGAGTGGGGGGCGCTGCGCTACGAAGGCCTGGGCAAGACCGAGGTGGAGCGGCTCTTCCCCGCCGACATGCCGCAGGAGACCGTGCACACCAACTGGCTCGGGGCGGCGGTCAACGCGCAGCTCGTCATTGCCGGGCTGATCCAGAACAAGGTGCTGCCCGAGGGCGTCTACCTGCGCCGCTTCGCGCCTGACGGCTCGGACGACCGCCCGGTGGTCGATGCGCGCAAGGTCCGCGTGGAGGCGCCCCGCGACCCCAACCTGCCGAGCCTCGTGATGATCGGCGACTCGACCGTGAAGAGCGGCGGCCAGGGCGGCGCCTGGGGCTGGGGCGAGCGCATCGCGGCGTTCTTCGACACGCAGCGCATCAACATCGTCAACCACGCCATCGGCGGGCGCAGCAGCCGCACCTTCTTCACCGAAGGGCGTTGGGCCGCGGTGCTGGCGCAGCTCAAGGCGGGCGACACGCTGCTCATCCAGTTCGGGCACAACGACGGCGCGCGCATCGGCGACCCGGCGGGCAAGAACCGCGGCTCGGTGCCGGGCATCGGCCCCGAGACGGTGGAGGACACGCGCCCGGACGGCAGCAAGGAGCAGGTGCACAGCTTCGGCTGGTACCTGGCGCGCTACATCGACGAGGCGCGTGCCAAGGGCGCGCGGGTGGTGGTGCTGTCGCCCATCCCGCACAAGGACCGCTGGCAGCCGGGCCAGCCGCGCGATTTCGAGAGCCACGCGGCCTGGGCCGAGCAGGTGGCCCGCGAGCACGGGGCGCAGTTCATCGACCTGACGATGCGCGTCGCAGAGGCCTACCGCGCGGTGGGCGCCGAGCGGGTCGACAGCTTCTTCTCCGACGCACGCACCCACACCAACGAGGCGGGCGCGATCTTCAACGCGACGCAGGTCGTGGAGGGCCTGCAACGCCTGCCGGGCCAGCCGCTGGCGCCGTTCTTCAAGTCAGCCGCACGCTGATTTCAAAACCCACTTGCGCACCCCGAAAAAGTTCGCTTAGAATGGCGGGCTCAGGCGCTTTAGCTCAGTTGGTTAGAGCGATGGAATCATAATCCACAGGTCCGGGGTTCGAGTCCCTGAAGCGCCACCAAAAACCGAACGGCCCGAGCAGATCACATCGATTGCTCGGGCCGTTTCTCTTTGCAGCTTCTCTTCGGAGTGGCTGCCCCTGCAGCCACTGGACACATACCATGTACCGCTGTGCCATCACCTCGCTAGCCCTGGCGACGACCTGCGTCGTGGCCCAGGCCCAGCAGCACCGCTTCTTCCCGGCCAACGCCCTGCGCGGCGAGCTGGTCGTTACGCAGTTTCCCGACGCCCTGATGAACGGCAAGCCGGCCCGCCTGGCGCCCGGCAGCCGCATCAAGAACGACGTCAACCTGTGGGTCCCGCCCGCTGGCCTCACGGGCCAGAAGCTCATCGTGCACTACACCGTCGAGAGCAGCGGCCTCATCATGGACGTGTGGGTGCTCAACCCCGTCGAGCTGGCCAACAAGCCCTGGCCCACGACGCCGGTCGAGTCGGCCATGTGGCAGTTCAACCCGGGCGACCAGACGTGGGTGAAGCGATGAGCGAGCCGACCTCCGCCAAGAAGGTCTACATCAAGACCTTCGGCTGCCAGATGAACGAGTACGACTCGGGCAAGATGGCCGACGTCCTCGAAGCCGCCAAGGGTTACACCCCCACCGACGACCCCGAGCAGGCCGACCTCATCCTGTTCAACACCTGCTCGGTGCGCGAGAAGGCGCAGGAGAAGGTGTTCAGCGACCTCGGGCGCGTCAAGCACCTCAAGGCCAAGGGCGTCATGATCGGCGTGGGCGGCTGCGTGGCCAGCCAGGAAGGCGCGGCCATCATCGAGCGCGCGCCGTACGTCGACGTCGTCTTCGGCCCGCAGACGCTGCACCGCCTGCCGCAGATGCTGGAAGCCCGCCGGGAGCAGCGCCGCCCGCAGGTGGACATCTCCTTCCCCGAGATCGAGAAGTTCGACCACCTGCCGCCCGCCAAGGTCGAGGGCGCTTCGGCCTTCGTGTCCATCATGGAAGGCTGCTCCAAGTACTGCAGTTACTGCGTGGTGCCCTACACCCGCGGCGAAGAGGTCTCGCGCCCGTTCGACGACGTGCTGACCGAGATCGCCGGCCTGGCCGACCAGGGTGTCATGGAGATCAACCTCCTCGGCCAGAACGTCAATGCCTACCGCGGCAAGATGGGCGACACGGCCGAGCACGCCGACCTGGCCCTGCTGCTGGAGTACGCGGCCGAGATCCCCGGCATCCGCCGCCTGCGCTTCACCACCAGCCACCCCAACGAGTTCAGCCCGCGCCTCATCGAGGCCTACGGCAAGGTGCCGCAGCTCGTGAACCACCTGCACCTGCCCGTGCAGCACGGCAGCGACCGCATCCTGATGGCGATGAAGCGCGGCTACACGGCGCTGGAGTTCAAGAGCATCGTGCGCAAGCTGCGCGCCATCCGCCCGGACCTGCGCCTGGCCAGCGACTTCATCGTCGGCTTCCCCGGCGAAACCGACGAAGACCACGCCAAGCTCATGAAGCTCGTGCACGACGTGGGCTTCGACGCGAGCTTCAGCTTCATCTTCAGCCCCCGCCCCGGCACGCCGGCCGCGGCGCTGGAAGACACCACGCCCTACGAGACCAAGGTGAAGCGCCTGCAGGAGCTGCAGGCCGCCATCGAGGCGCATGCGCTGACGATCTCCCAAGGCATGGTCGGCAGCGTCGAGCGCGTGCTGGTCACCGGCAACGCCCGCAAGGACGCCTCCGAGCTGATGGGCCGCACCGAGTGCAACCGCATCGTCAACTTCGCCGGCTCGCCGCGCCTGATGAACCAGCTCGTGGACGTGCGCATCACGACCGCCTTCGCGCACTCCCTGCGCGGCGAGGTCGTGACGACCGAAGACGTGCTCAGCGCCGGAAGCTGAGCAGCCACCACTGCGGCACGGCCACGCCCAGCAGCAGCAGGGCGTAGCCGGCCATCTTGCCGTCACGGCCCAGCAGCACGAGCGACATGACCACGGCCGCACAACCGCCGGCCGCGCCCCACCCCCACAGCCGCAACCACCGCAAGGACTTCGCCTCCCGCCGCCAGGCCAGCTTGATCGCCCCCGCCAGCAACGCCGCCAGCCCCCACGCCGGAGCGAACAAGTTGGCAAGATGCCAGAAAGCGTCGAGCAGGCTCATGCGGGGATTGATCCTTGTCAGGGGCGGTGAAGGCCGCGAATCCTACAATTCACTTCCATGTCGGTCTTTGCTCTTGGCCTGAACCACAACACCGCCCCGCTGGACCTGCGCGGGCGGTTTGCGTTCACGTTGGAGCAGCTGGCGCCGTCGCTGACCGGCCTGCGCCAGAAGCTGCCCGGCGCGCCCGAGGCGGCCATCCTGTCCACCTGCAACCGCACCGAGGTCTACGTGGCCGCGCCGAGCGCCCAGGTGCAGCCGGCCATTGCCTGGCTGGCCCAGGCGGGCGGTGTGGAAGCCGGCGCGTTGCGCGAGCACGCCTACGTCATGCAAGGCAGCGCCGCCGCGCGCCACGCCTTCCGCGTCGCCAGCGGCCTGGATTCGATGGTGCTGGGCGAACCGCAGATCCTCGGCCAGATGAAGCAGGCCGTGAAGGAAGCCGAAGCCGCGGGCGCCCTGGGCACCACGCTGCACCAGCTCTTCCAGCGCAGCTTCTCGGTCGCCAAGGAGGTGCGCAGCTCCACCGAGATCGGCACGCACTCCATCAGCATGGCCGCCGCCGCCGTGCGCCTGGCCGGCCAGCTGTTCGAGGACCTGGCCCAGACGCGCGTGCTCTTCGTCGGTGCGGGCGAGATGATCGAGCTGACCGCGACTCACTTCGCGGCCCGCACGCCGCGTCACATGGCAGTCGCCAACCGCACGCTGGAGCGCGGCGAGAAGCTCGCCATCCGCTTCGGCGCCGAAGCCCTGCGGCTGTCGGACCTGACCGAGCGACTGCACGAGTTCGACATCGTTGTCTCCTGCACCGCCTCCAGCCTCCCCCTCATCGGCCTGGGCGCCGTGGAGCGGGCGCTCAAGAAGCGCAAGCACCGCCCGATGTTCATGGTCGACCTTGCCGTGCCGCGCGACATCGAGCCCGAAGTGGCCCAGCTCGACGATGTCTACCTCTACACCGTGGACGAACTCGCCCAGCAGGTGCAGACCGCGGGCGAAAAGCGCCAGGCCGCCGTCGAGCAGGCCGAGGCCATCGTCGAGACCGGCGTGCAGAGCTTCATGCACTGGCTCGACCAGCGCCACACCGTGCCGCTCATCCAGGCCCTGCACGCGCAGGCCGACGACTGGCGCGCGCTCGAAATGGCCCGCGCCCGCAAGCTGCTGGCCAAGGGCGCGGACGTGGACGAGGTGCTGGACGCCCTCTCCAAGGGCCTGACGCAAAAGCTCCTGCACGGCACCCTTGCCGAGTTGCATGCGAGCGAAGGCGAGCAGCGGCTGCAATTGGCGCAGACCATCTCGCGCCTGTTCCTGCGCGGCAAGCAGTCTTAGCGGCGCTCTCCTGCCGCCGCCCGGCGCTGCCATGCGCCGCCCCAGACTGCTTCTTCGCCCGTGCCCATGAAAGACTCCCTGCGCCAGCAGTTCGACCGCCTCGGCTTTCGCCTTGCCGAGCTCGACGCCCTCCTCGCCGACGGCAGCATCGCCGCCGACATGAAGCGCTACCGCGCACTCACCAAAGAGCAGTCCGAGGTGTCGGGGCTGGTCGAGCGCTACCGGCGCTACCAGCAGCACGAGGCCGACCTGGCCGACGCCCGCGACATGCTGGCCGACCCCGAGATGGCCGAGATGGCCCGCGAGGAAATCACGGCCAACGAAACCGCCCTCGTCGCGCTGGACCAGGAGCTGCAGCTCGCCCTCATCCCCAAGGACCCGGACGACGAACGCAACGCCTTCCTGGAAATCCGGGCCGGCACGGGCGGCGACGAGTCGGCGCTCTTCGCGGGCGACCTGGCGCGCATGTACCTGCGCTTTGCCGAGCGCCAGGGCTGGCGCACCGAGATCCTGTCGGAGAACGTGTCGGACCTGGGCGGCTACAAGGAGCTCGTCGTGCGCGTGGAGGGCGACGGTGTCTACGGACGCCTCAAGTTCGAATCCGGCGGCCACCGTGTGCAGCGCGTGCCTGCCACGGAGAGCCAGGGCCGCATCCACACCAGCGCCTGCACCGTGGCCGTGATGCCCGAGCCGGACGAGGCGGAGGAGATCACGCTGAACCCGGCCGACCTGCGCATCGACACCTTCCGCGCCAGCGGCGCCGGCGGCCAGCACGTCAACAAGACCGACTCGGCCATCCGCGTCACGCACATCCCCACCGGGCTGGTGGCCGAATGCCAGGACGACCGCAGCCAGCACCGCAACAAAGCCAAGGCCCTGGCCGTGCTGCAGGCGCGGCTGCGCGACAAGGAGCGCATCGAGCGCGAAGCCAAGGAAGCCGCCACCCGCAAGGGCCTGATCGGCACGGGCGACCGCAGCGACCGCATCCGCACCTACAACTTCCCGCAAGGCCGGCTCACCGACCACCGCATCAACCTGACGCTCTACAAGCTCGGCCAGATCATGGATGGCGACCTCGGCGACGTCATCCAGGGCCTGCAGGCCGCGCAGGCCGCCGATCAACTGGCTCAGCTCGAAGAAGGCCGCGCATGACGGTGGAGGAGGCGCTCGCCCTGGCCCGCGCCCTGGGCGTGGAGCGCGGCGACGCGCAAACCTTGCTCGGCCACCTGACCGGCCAGAACCGGGCCTGGCTCGTCACGCACGGCGACGCCCGCGTGCCAGGTGCCGACGCCGCACTGCGCCGGCTGGCAGCCGGCGAGCCCCTGGCCCACCTGACCGGCTGGCAGCCCTTCCATGGCCTCCTGTTGCAGGTCACGCCCGCCACGCTGATTCCGCGGCCGGATACCGAGACGCTGGTGGACTGGGCGCTGGCGCTGCTGGCTCCCCTGGCGGGCCGCCCGCGCGTGGTCGACCTGGGCACCGGCAGCGGGGCCATCGCGCTCGCCATCAAGGCCGCGTGCCCGCATGCCGACGTGGTGGCCGTCGATTTCAGCGCCGACGCCCTGGCCGTGGCCCGCGCCAACGGCGCGCGGCTGGGGCTGGGGGTGGACTGGCGCCACGGCAGCTGGTTCGACCCGCTGGCGGGCGAGCGCTTCAACCTCGTCGTCAGCAACCCACCCTACATCGCGGGCGACGACCCGCATCTGCCGGCCCTGCGCCACGAGCCGCTGACGGCGCTCACACCGGGCGGCGACGGTCTGGCCGACCTGCGCACCCTCATCGATGCGGCGCCGCAACATCTGCGCCCGGGTGGCTGGCTGCTGATGGAGCACGGCTGGGACCAGGCCCTGCCGGTCGCCCAGGCCCTCACGGCCCGCGGCTTTGCCGACGCTTCCCTGCGGCGCGACATCGCCGGCCGGGCGCGGGCCAGCGGCGGGCGCTGGCCGGGCTGAAACCCGCATCCGCCGTTGGCGAACGCCGCCCCGCGATTGCGTGACGTTTTGCCCCCAGTTTGTGATTCCACCGAACGAATTGCGGGCGTAGTATCGAATCCCGGTGCCCCCTGAAGCACCGCGCAGGAGACGACCATGACCCGCCTCGCCCGCGCTGCCGCTCTGACCCTGACCGCATTAGCCGTGTCCGCTGCCTGGGCCGATACCGACGCGAGCCCGCGCTGGCAGGCCCGCCTGCAGCTCAACAGCAGTGACAACGCTGCCGAGCCCACCGCCCACTTCGGCGGCACCCGCGTGCTCAGCGCCAACCTGCTGGGCGACTACTACCTCACCAGGTCCGGCGTCTCCGGCGTCAACGGCGGCCTGCGGGCGACCGGTGGCGTGTTGCTGGGCCCCCTGTCGATGGCCCAGAGCAGCGGTGGCCTGGCGCTGGGCAGCGGCCTGGTCGCCGCGGGCCGGCGCAACCTGATGTCGACCCGGCTGGATGCCTACACGCTGGAGCCGAGCTCCAACCTGTCCTACCTGGGCATCGGCTACACGGGCCGCGTGCGCGGCAGCGGCCTGGCGTTCAGTGCCGACTTCGGCCTGATGTCCGGCACCTACGGCGGCCTGCGCCTGGGCCGCAGCAATGACCGGGCCTTCGAGGAGGCCATGCTGCGCTTCAAGCCCCTGCTGCAACTGGGCCTGGCCTACAGCTATTGAGCCCGCCCCGGGCGCCTCCGGGATAATTGCGGTTTTGCCTTTTCGAGAACTGCAATGAGCGACGTTCAGCAACGCATCGACGACCTGGTCAAGTCCAACCGCGTGATGCTCTTCATGAAGGGCACCGCGCAGTTCCCGATGTGCGGCTTCTCCGGGCGCGCGATCCAGATCCTGAAGGCAGCCGGCGCCACCGACATCAAGACCTTCAACGTCCTCGAAGACGAAGCCGTGCGCCAGGGCATCAAGGACTACGCCAACTGGCCCACCATCCCCCAGCTCTACATCAACGGCGAATTCGTCGGCGGTTCGGACATCATGATGGAGATGTACGAGTCGGGCGAGCTCCAGCAGGCGCTCGCCGCCGCCTGATCAGCCCACCCCGCTCACGCTGCGCGCGCTCCCTCGAGGGGCACTGCTGGTGGCCTGGCAAAGCCGGTTCCGCGGCAGTCGCTCGGCCATGCACTCTGCCGCCTCGTGTGGCCGCTTCAAAGGTTCGATGACATGACGCAACGGTTGGTGGTGGGACTGACAGGCGCGACCGGGGCGGCCTACGCGCTGCGGCTGCTGCGCCGGGCGCGCGAGGTAGGCGTCGAAACCCACCTCATCGCCACGCCCGCGGGCATCCTCAACGCCCACCACGAGCTGGGGCTGGACCGCAGCACGCTGGAGGCCGAGGCCGACCACGCCTACGCGCCCGGCGACGTCGGGGCCTGCATCGCCAGCGGCAGCTTCGCCACCGCGGCGATGGTGGTGGCGCCCTGCTCCATGAAGTCGCTCGCTGCGATTGCGCACGGCCTGGGCGACAACCTGCTGACGCGCGCGGCCGACGTCACGCTCAAGGAGCGGCGCCGCCTCATCCTGATGGTGCGCGAGACGCCCTTGAACCTTGCCCACCTGCGCAACATGGTCGCCGTGACCGAGATGGGCGGCATCTGCTTCCCGCCGTTGCCGGCGTTCTACCACCACCCCAAGTCCATCGACGAGATGGTCGCCGAGACCGTCGAACGCGTGCTGGAACTCGCGGGCATCGCCGCCGCGGCGCCGAAGGCTTGGAACGGACTCTGAGGCGCGAGCCGCGCGGTCAGCGCACTGGCCGGCGGCGCCACGCCAGGCCCGCCAGGCCTGCCAGCAGCAAGGCGGCGCTGGTCGGTTCCGGCACGGGGCTCAGGGTGAACGCCATCACGTAGGGCACCGTGCCCACGCCGGTCTCCTGGATCCACACCGCGTAATTGCCGGCACCCAGCGCGCCGCTGAAGCCGATGGCGCCCGCGCCCGCGCCGATCAGCGGCAGGATGTTGTTGCCCACGTCGCCGGGCGCGTAGTGGTGCCAGCCCAAAAGCGTGGTGGCCGGGCCCGCGACGGGGGTCGTCACCTGCGTGCCGGCCTCGATGCCGATGAAGGCCAGGCCGCCGCTGACCGTGCTGGTGCCGGCCAGCGGCGTGATCGCCGACAACTGCATGCCCACGGGCACGGTGAAGGTGAGGTAGTCGCGGTCCACGACGCCGGACACGCGGCCCGTGCTGCCTGTGACGACGTTGGCCCCGGCCGCCAGCGCCACGAAGGTGGGGCTCAGCCCGCTGCCGGACAGGTCGCCGGACACCGACTCGTCATACACGGTGGCCGCTTGCGCAGCGGCAGCCAGGCACAGGCAGGCGCTGCCGATGAGGCGTGGCGCCAGGGAACGGGCAATCTTCATGGGGGCGACCTCCTTGGGGTGGGCGGCAACGCGTGCGCGCCCGGCCGATGCTAGGCAGCCACACCCGGGCCGCGCACCCCTAGAGTCGCCGTTCCGGCCCGCGGCCTAGTGCTTTTGTAGGACGAGCCCGCGGCGCTCCAGCAGCGGCTTGATGTCGGGCTCGTGGCCGACGAGGTTGCGGAACAGCACCATGGCGTCCTCGCTGCCGCCGCGCGAGAGCAGCTTGGCTCGCAGCAGGTCGCCGTTGGCGCGCTTCAAGCCGCCGTTGGCCTTGAGCCACTCCACCGTGTCGGCGTCCAGCACCTCGCTCCAGATGTAGGCGTAGTAGCCGGCCGAGTAGCCGCCCATGATGTGGCTGAAGTACGGCAGCTTGTAGCGCGGCGGCACGGGGCCGAAGTCGACGCCCTCTTCCTTCAGCACGCGGGACTCGAAGGCCGTCACGTCGGCAGCGGCGGGGATGTCGCCTGCCTTGAGCTGGTGCAGGCGCTGGTCGACGATAGCCGCGGACAGGTAGGACAGCGTCGTGTAGCCCTGGTTGAAGCGCTTGGCGCGCGCCACCTTGTCCAGCAGCTCGCGCGGCATGGGCTCGCCGGTCTTGTAGTGGCGGGCGTAGCTGGCCAGCACGCTGGGCCAGTCGGCCCACACCTCGTTGACCTGGGACGGGTACTCCACGAAGTCACGCGGCACGCGGTTCAGCCCCGGGTAGCGGCTCTTGTTGAACATGCCGTGCAGGGCGTGGCCGAACTCGTGGAACAGTGTGTTCACCTCGTCCCACGTCATCAGCGTGGGCTCGCCGGCTGGCGGCTTGGGGATGTTGAGGTGGTTGGCCACGACCGGCTGCGTGCCCTCCAGCGCGTTCTGCCCGACGTAGGCGTTCATCCACGCGCCACCGCGTTTGCTCGGGCGGGCGTACAGGTCGGCGATGAAGATGGCGAGCTGCCTGCCGTCGGTGTCGAACACGTCGTAGACGCGCACGTCGTCGCGATAGACCGGCAGGTCCGTGCGGCGCTTGAAGCTGATGCCGTAGAGCTGGTTGGCGGCGTAGAACACGCCCTTCTCCAGCACGCTGGTGAGCTCCAGGTAGGGCTTGAGCTGGCTCTCGTCGAAGCCGTACCGGGCTGCGCGCAGCTTCTCGGCGTAGTAGCTCCAGTCCCAGGCCTGCAGGGCGAAGCCGGGCTGCTTGCGGGCCGCCTGGTCGCTGTCGATGAGCTTTTGAAGCTCCGCCGCCTCCTGGCGCGCCGAGGCCACCGCCGCGGGGGCGAGCTGGCGCAGCAGGGCATTGACCGTGTCAGCGGACTTGGCCGTTTCCTCCTCCAGCACGAAGGCGGCCGGCGTGGCGTAGCCCAGCAGCGCCGAGCGCTCCGCACGCAGCGCCATCACACGCGACAGCGTGGCGCGCGTGTCGAACTCGTTGCCGCGCGCACCACGCGCAACCGACGCGCGGTGCAGCCGCTCACGCACGGCGCGGTTTTGCAGCTCGGTCTCGAAGGGCTGGATGGTGGTGTTGAGCAGCGCGATGACGTACTTGCCCTCCAGGCCGCGCTTCTTGGCAGCCTCGGCCGCCGCAGCGATCTGCGCCGCGCTCAGGCCTGCCAGTTCCTCGGCGCTGTCGACAACGATGGCCGAGTCGTTCACCTCAGACAGCACCGCCCGGTTGAAGCGCGCGCCCAGCGTGGCCAGCTCGCCATTGATGGCCTTCATGCGGGCCTTCTGCTCGTCGTTGAGCTGGGCACCCGCGCGTTGCATGTCGCGGTAGTAGCGCTCGATGAGGCGCCTGGCTTCGGCGTTGGGTGCGGCCTGCTCGCGCTGCGCGTAGAGCGCCTGCACGCGGGCGAACAGCTTGGGGTTGAGCAGCACGGCATCGCGCTGCGCGGCGAGCTTGGCGGCGTAGTCCGTCTGCAGCTGCTGGCGCGCCGGGTTGGCGTCGGCACCGAGCAGGCTGAACAGCAGCGTCGTCGTGCGGCGCAGCAGCAGGCCGCTGCGCTCAAGGGCGACGATGGTGTTGTCGAACGTAGGCGAGGCCGCGTTGTCGGCGATGGCCTGAACCTCGGCCAGCTGCTCAGCCATGCCCTTGTCCAGGGCCGGCGCGAAATGCTCGTCGCGGACCTTGTCGAACGGCGGGTATTGCAGCGGCAGCGGGCTGGGCGTGAACAGCGGGTTGTCTGCGGCAGCCGTGGCGGGAGTGGCGGGCGTAGAGGGCGTAGAGGGCGTAGAGGGCGTCTGGGCCCAGGCCACACCGCTGGCGAGCAGCGTGGCAAGGAGCAGCGGTTGGAATCGGCGGGAGACGGGCATGGTGAGCGCCAGGGGGCGGCGTCTTGTGGACGAAGCCGGCAAGGCTACCCGCTGGGCGCCGCACAGCCGAAAGCCATCGCCGCCTGACCGGGAAAGTCCGGGGGTCAGCGCTCGCCGGGCAGGAGCCACTGCCGGCGCGCGGCGAACACGGCGTTGGGGTACTCGGCCCGGCCGCGGCTGCCGTTGTAGCGACCCAGCGCCAGGAAGAGGTCGCCCTTCTCGATGTCGAGGTAGTGACGCAGGATCACGCAGCCGAAGCGCAGGTTGGTCTGCATGTGAAAGAGCCGCGAGGCGTCGCCGTCCCCGATGGCGCGCGTCCAGAACGGCATGACCTGCATGTAGCCGCGCGCGCCAGCCACGCTGATGGCGTACTTTCGAAAGCCGCTTTCCACCTGCACGAGTCCCAGCACGAGGCTCGGCTCCAGGCCCGCGCGCTTGGCCTCGTACCAGACGGTCTCGAGAAACTCGATGCGGATCTGGGTCTCGGTCTTGCGCTTCTTGAGCCGCTCGCTCATCTCGCCCAGCCATCGCAGGTAGGCCATGCGCGCGTCGACCTGGTGGGCCTCGAACTTCGGCCGCGGGGGCGCGCTCTGCGCGATGGACGCGCTGAGCGCCGAGCGGATGGCGTCGGCCAGCGGCTCCTCGACCTGGGCCCCGGCGCGCGCAAGGAGCGGCGCGCCGAGCAGCCCCAGCAGGAGAACCCGGCGCTTCAAAGCTTGAGCTTGCCCTTCAGGTGGCCCACGATGTCGGCCACGGCGACCTTGGTCGCGGCGTCGTCACGACGGCCCTGGTACTCGACCTGGCCTTCCTTCAGCCCACGGTCGCCCAGCACCACGCGGTGCGGCACGCCGATGAGTTCCCAGTCGGCAAACATGGCGCCGGGGCGCTCGCCGCGGTCGTCCAGCAGCACGTCCACGCCGAGCGCCTTGAGCTCGCCGTAAAGCTTCTCGGCAGCGGCCTTGACGTCCTCGCTGCGGTCCGCGCCGATGGGGCAGATGACCACCGTGAACGGCGCGATCGCATCGGGCCAGATGATGCCGCGCGCATCGTTGTTCTGCTCGATGGCAGCACCCAGGATGCGCGTCACGCCGATGCCGTAGCAGCCCATCTCCATGAGCTTGGGCTTGCCGTTCTCGTCCAGGAAGGTGGCGTTCATCGCCGCCGAGTACTTGGTGCCGAGGTAGAAGACATGGCCGACCTCGATGCCGCGCTGGATGGCAAGCACGCCCTGGCCGTCGGGCGAGGGGTCGCCCGCGACGACGTTGCGGATGTCGGCGACGACGTCCGGTTCCGGCAGGTCACGGCCCCAGTTCACGCCGGTGAGGTGGAAGTCGGGCTCGTTGGCGCCGCAGACGAAGTCGCTCATCAGCGCGACGGTGCGGTCAGCGACGACCTTGACGTCCTTGGCGCCGATGGGGCCCAGGTAGCCCGGCTTGCAGGCGAAGTGGGACTCGATCTCGCCGGTCGTCGCGAAGCGGAAACCGCCCTTCAGGCCCTCGACCTTGCCGGCCTTGACCTCGTTGAGGTCGTGGTCGCCACGCACCAGCAGCAACCAGACCTGGGTCTTGACGATGCTGCCGTGGGCGTCGAGTTCGTCGGTGGCCAGCACCAGCGATTTGACGGTCTGCGCCAGCGGCAGCTTCAGCAATTCGGCCACGTCCGCGCAGGTGCTCTTGCCCGGCGTGGGCGCCTTGGTGAGGGCCTGGCTGGCAGCTGCGCGCGCAGGCAGCAGGGCCACGGCTTCGGCCAGCTCGATGTTGGCGGCGTAATCGCTGGTCGGGCAGTAGACGATGGCGTCTTCCCCCGTCTCGGCGATCACCTGGAACTCGTGCGAGCGGTCGCCGCCGATGGCGCCCGTGTCCGCCGCCACGGCGCGGTACTGCAGGCCAAAGCGGTCGAAGATCTTGCAGTAGGCCGCGTACATGTTGTCGTAGCTGCGGCCGGCGGCTTCCACGTCACGGTCGAAGGAGTAGGCGTCCTTCATCGTGAACTCGCGGCCCCGCATCAGGCCGAAGCGCGGGCGGCGCTCGTCGCGGAACTTGGTCTGGATGTGATAGAAATTCTTGGGCAGCTGGCGGTAGCTGCGCAGCTCCTGGCGGGCGATGTCGGTGATGACCTCTTCGCTGGTGGGCTGCACGATGAAGTCGCGGCCGTGGCGGTCTTTCACGCGCAGCAGCTCGGGGCCCATCTTGTCGAAGCGACCCGTCTCCTGCCACAGCTCGGCGGGCTGGATCACGGGCATCAGGCACTCGACGGCACCGGCAGCGTCCATCTCCTCACGGATGATCTTCTCGACCTTGCGGATGACCCGCAGGCCCATGGGCATGTAGTTGTAAATGCCCGCACCCAGGCGCCTGATCATGCCGGCGCGCATCATCAGCTTGTGGCTGGCGACCTCGGCGTCGGCAGGCGCTTCCTTGAGGGTGGAGATGAAGAACTGGGAGGCTTTCATGGGCGGACCGGAATGCGAAAGCCGGGTGAAAACCCGGCCGAAGTCACGACAAAACTGGGACAAATCCCCGGGTTAGCGAGGGCGCTACCGCAACTGCGGCCCGATGCAATAATCGAACCAACTAGAGATTTGAGGTTGATTATGCTCGACCGTGAAGGCTTCCGCCCCAACGTCGGCATCATCCTGCTCAACCAGCGCAACGAGGTCTTCTGGGGCAAGCGCATCCGGACGCACTCGTGGCAGTTCCCGCAAGGGGGCATCAAGCACGGTGAAACGCCTGAGCAGGCGATGTTCCGAGAGCTCCACGAAGAAGTGGGGCTCACGCCAGAGCATGTACGCATCATCGCGAGAACTCGCGACTGGCTGCGCTATGAGGTGCCCGACCACTTCATCCGGCGCGACGCCCGCGGGCACTACCGCGGGCAAAAGCAGATCTGGTTCCTGTTGCAACTGATGGGCCGCGACTGCGACATGAACCTGCGCGCCACCGACCACCCCGAGTTCGACGCCTGGCGCTGGAACGACTACTGGGTGCCGCTGGAGGCCGTCATCGAGTTCAAGCGTGGCGTCTACGAGATGGCGCTCACCGAGCTGGCCCGCTACCTGCCGCGCATCAACCACCACAACCGCTACCTGCGCGCCGGCATGCGCCCGCCTCACCGCGAGCGCCACAGCGGGCCGATGCCTTTGGAACCTGCCGCCAGCACGCCGCCCGAGGGCGAACCGCCCGCTTGAGCTGACGACCGCCCTGCCTAGCGCAGGACGAGGTTGTCGCGGTGGATGAGTTCAGGCTCCGCGGCATAGCCGAGCACTGTCTCGAACTCCGACGACGGCTTGCGCGCGATCAGGCGCGACTCGACGCCTGAATAGTTGGCCAGGCCGCGCGCCAGTTCGGTGCCGTCCGGCGCCAGGACGGCGATGACGTCGCCACGGTGGAAGTCGCCCTGCACTTCGGTGACGCCGATGGGCAGCAGGCTCTTGCCCTCGCCGCGCAGCTTGGTGACCGCGCCGGCATCCACCTTGACCGCGCCGCGCATCTGCAGGTGGTCCACCATCCACTGCTTGCGCGCCTGCAGCTTGGCCGTGGCCGCGTGCAGCGCGGTGCCGATGGCTTCACCGCGCGCCAGGCGCAGCAGCACGTCGGGCTCACGGCCCCAGGCGATGACGGTGCCGGCGCCGCTGCCGGCCGCCCGCTTGGCCGCGAGGATCTTGGTGATCATGCCGCCCCGGCCGATGCTGGAACCGGCGCCACCGGCCATGCGCTCCAGCTCGGCGTCGCCGGCCTGGGCGTTGTCGATGAACCGGGCGGTGGGGTCCTTGCGCGGGTCGGCCGAATACAGGCCACGCTGGTCGGTCAGGATGACGAGGGCGTCGGCTTCCACGAGGTTGGCCACCAGGGCACCCAGCGTGTCGTTGTCGCCGAACTTGATCTCGTCGTTGACGACGGTGTCGTTCTCGTTGATGACGGGCAGCACACGGTGGGCCAGCAGCGTCAGCAGCGTGGAGCGGGCGTTGAGATAACGCTCGCGGTCGGCCAGGTCGGCATGGGTGAGCAGCACCTGGGCGCTGCGCATGCCATGCGCGCTGAGCTGGCTCTCGTACATCTGCGCCAGGCCCATCTGGCCCACGGCCGCAGCGGCCTGCAGTTCGTGCAGTTCCTTGGGGCGCGTCGTCCAGCCCAGTCGCTTCATGCCCTCGGCGATGGCGCCACTGGACACCATGACCAGCTCGCGCCCCTCACCCGCCAGTGCCGCCAGCTGGCGGCTCCAGTTGGCGATCGCCTCGGCGTCCACGCCACGGCCCTCGTTCGTGACGAGGCTGGATCCGACCTTGACAACGATGCGGCGCGCGCTGGACAGCATAGTCATGGGTGCACTCTTCGGCCCGCGGCCTGTCCCGCCAAGTGGGAGGGAGCTTGCTTGGGACGGCCCGGCGCGGCGCTCATTCGGCGAGGTCGGGGGTGTCGAAACGGACGTCGCGCTCTTCGATCACACGCTGTTCGGCGGCGACGTGGTCGTAGATGGCGTGGATCAGGGGCTGGCAGCCCTCGCGCGTCAGGGCCGAGATCTCGAAGACGGGGCCCTTCCACTTGTAGCGCTTGATGAAGTCCTTCACGCGGGAAACGCGCTCTTCCTCGGGCACCATGTCGAGCTTGTTCAGCACCAGCCAGCGCGGCTTGGCGTGAAGCTCGGGGTCGTACTTCTTGAGCTCGGCGACGATGGCCTTGGCTTCCTTGACGGGGTCGACTTCAGGGTCGAACGGCGCCAGGTCAACCACGTGCAGCAGCAGCCGCGTGCGCTGCAGGTGGCGCAGGAATTGGTGCCCAAGTCCTGCGCCCTCGGCGGCACCCTCGATCAAGCCGGGGATGTCGGCCACGACGAAGCTCTTCTCGGGCGCGACGCGCACGACGCCGAGATTGGGGTGCAGCGTCGTGAAGGGGTAGTCGGCGATCTTGGGCTTGGCGTTGGAGATGGCCGTGATCAGCGTGGACTTGCCCGCATTGGGCTGACCCAGCAGGCCGACGTCGGCCAACACGCGCAACTCCAGCCGCACTTTCTTGATCTCACCCGGCCAGCCGGGCGTCTTCTGCCGCGGCGCGCGGTTGGTGGAAGTCTTGAAGTGCAGGTTGCCGAAGCCGCCGTCGCCACCCTTGCACAGCAGGATGCGCTGGCCCGGCTCGAGCAGCTCGCCAATGACCGACTCCGTTTCGAGGTCGGTGATGATGGTGCCCACGGGCATGCGCAGCACGATGTCGTCAGCAGCGGCGCCGAAGCAGTCGGAGCCCCGGCCAGCTTCGCCGTTGCGGGCCTCGTGGCGGCGCGCGTAGCGGTAGTCGATCAGCGTGTTGAGATTGCGGTCGGCTTCAGCCCAGACGCTGCCGCCCTTGCCGCCGTCGCCGCCGTCGGGCCCGCCGAAAGGGATGAATTTTTCGCGGCGAAAGCTCGCGCAGCCGGCGCCACCGTTACCGGCGGCGACATCGATGGTGGCTTCGTCAACGAATTTCATGGCGGGCTGCCATCGTAATGGCTGGGGTTGCGTCCAGCGCACCGTCGTGTGGCGGGCCAGACTTCAGAAATGACAAAGCCCCGGCAGGCCGGGGCTCAGGGATACGGGCGATTCGCTCGCCCGTGGAGGCTGCAATTAGGCAGCCAGCGGCGTGATGACCACGGTCGAGCGGTTGCTCGGGCCCTTGGTCGTGAAGCTGACGTGGCCGTCAACCAGTGCGAACAGGGTGTGGTCCTTGCCGATGCCGACGTTCACACCGGGGTGGAACTTGGTGCCGCGCTGGCGAACGATGATGGAACCAGCGGAGATCAGTTCACCGCCGTAAGCCTTGACGCCCAGCATCTTGGGCTTGGAGTCGCGGCCGTTCCGTGTAGAACCGCCGCCCTTTTTCTGTGCCATGAGTAGCTCCTAGAAATTAGCGTAAGAAGGGAGGGATCAGCCGTTGACCGCGCTGATTTCCAGCTCGGTGTAGTTCTGGCGATGGCCCTGGCTCTTCTTGTAGTGCTTGCGACGGCGCAACTTGAAGATGCGAACCTTGTCGTGCTTGCCGTGGCTGACGACCTTGGCGCTGACGGTGGCGCCAGCGACCAGCGGAGCGCCGACCTTCAGGCCGTCGCCGCTGCCCAGGGCCAGAACCTGGTCCAGGGTGACTTCAGCGCCGACTTCCGCGTCGAGCAGCTCGACCTTGATCTTTTCGCCAGCAGCAACCTTGTACTGCTTGCCGCCGGTTTTGATGACCGCGTACATGGAACTTCCTTTCGCACCTTGCGGTGCCTTCACCGGGCTTCAGCTGCGATGGACTCGCGGCGCTGGTACCTGGCCTTTTTGTGGATTTTCGGTTTTCTCCTGCGCTGCCCGGACGGCCCAAAGGCACCCCCAAGCTGCGAAGAGCCCGCGAGTATACCCTGACGCTCCAATGCGGGCAAGCCGGCCGTGACGGTGGCCCTCACGGATGGGCGATCACGAGCAAGGCGCCGGTGCGGTGGCGCACGCAGGCCAGGCACTGGGCCAGGTGCTCGGGGTCCAGGGCCGCGAAGCTTTCGTCCAGCACGGTGAGCGGCGCCCGCTGCAGCAACGCCCGCGCCAGGAAGATGCGGCTGCGCTCGCCGTGGGAGAGCTGCCAGCCCGTTTCGCCGATGCGCTGCTGCAGCCCTGCGGGCATGCGACGCAGCAACTCGCCCAGACCCAGTTCTTCGCACAAGGCCTCGGCCTCTCGCAGCGACGCGGGCGTTGGCGGCCACTGGCTGCCCATCAGGAGATTGAAGGCGACGGTGTGCGAGACGATGTGGTTTTCGTGGAACTGCGGTGCCGAGGCCGCGTTCGCCTGCCAGCGCTCGCCCAGCGTCGGTGCGTCCAGCCCGCCCTGCAGCAAAAGCCCGGACTGTGGGCGGCGCAGCCCGGTGAGCAGTGCCGCCAGCGTCGACTTGCCCCCGCCCGACGCCCCCTGCAGCAACAGCCGGTCGCCACGATGGATGGCCAGGTCCACGCCCTGCAGGACGGCCGGGCCTGCAGCGTGCGCGAACCGCAGCCCCTGCGCGTCCAGCAGCGGCGCGCCGTCGTCGGTCGGGCGCATGCCGTACACCGCAGGCACCCGCGACGGGTCGCGCTTTCCCGCGGCATACAGGGCCGACACCTGCTGCCACGCCACCGCCGCCCGGGCCAGGCTGCCCAGGCCATGCGCCAGGCCTGCCAGTGCCCGCTGGGCCAGCAGCAGGCCGCCCACGCTGATGGCCAGCGCGGGCGCTGACGGGCCAGCGCCCTCTCGCATGAAGCCGGGCACCAGCACGGCCAGAGACACGGCCAGCCAGCCCGCCGGCAGCCACACCTGCAGCCGCAGGCCGGCGCCGTCCATGCCGCGCGACGCGGTCAGGTAGGCTGACAACCCGGCGTCCTCCTGCTGCGTACGGCGCTCTGGCTGCTCCTGCGCCAACCGGGTGCGGTGACCGACCATCTGCTCGATCAAGTCGTGGGTGAGCGCCAGGCGCTGGCGCGTCCAGCCAGCCAGTCGCCCGCCGAAGGCCGAGCAGGCCCACGCGACCAGCATCGCCCAGGCCAGCAGCAGCGCCACGTGGGCGCCACCCGCGGCGCCCATGGACAGCACGCCGGCGGCCACCGTCAGCTCGATGAGAGCCAGCAGCGTCGCCAGCCCACCACCGACCGCGAGCGATTCCAGCGCAGAACTCTCGATGACACGCCCGAGCAAGGCGCCCACGCCCTCGCGCCGCACGCGGTCGACATCCATCTGCAAGGCCCCCACCAGCAAACGCGCCTTGAGCAGCGTGGCCGCGCGACGCGCGAAGCCGGCGTGCAGCGTCATCCCGGCGAGCCGCAAGGGCAGGAGGGTGAACAGCAGCAGCACCCAGCCCATGAGCCAGCCCGCATCCAGCCGCCCGGCCAGCACGCCCTGCCCGACCATGGCCCAACCGCCCACTTCACCGGCGTAAAAGACCGCGAACAGCCCCATCATGCCCAGCAGCCGCTGCGGCAGCCGGGCCTGGCGCGCCTGCGCATCCAGCGGTGCCGACGGCGGCAGGCGCAGCTGCCACCAGGGCGCCAGGCGCGTGTCGGCGAATCGCTCGCGCCGCCAGGCCGCGCTCACCGCCGCGCGGCGACGTGGGGGCACGGCTGCCGTCGCCAGCAGCTCGTCGAGTTCATGCTGCAGCGGGGCCACCGCCGGCTGGCACAAGGCCGCTGACAAGGCCGCCCGCGGCAGGTGGTGGACGCGGCCATCGGGGCCGAGCAGCGCGACCCGGCCTCGCCGCCGCCATGTGGGCGCGCCAGCCAGCAACAGCAGCACGCCCGGCGCTCCGCCTGCATCGGTCCAGGGCACGAGGGCGGGCCCCGCCTGGCGCAGTGAGGCATCGGCATCGGGCACGGCGGTGTAGGCGGGCTCCAGTTCCAGCTGCAGACGGCTTGCCGCCCAGTGAAGCCAGTCCGCCAGCGGGGCCAGGCCGGCCACCAGGCCCGCCTGCAAGGCCGCAGGCGGCGGGGGCGCCAGCACCTCACCGCCCGGCGAGGCGAGCCCGGCCGCCTGCGCCAGCGCCTCCAATGCCTCGCCCAGGCGGGCGAGCGGCCAGGCCAGTTCGTCGGGTGTCATCGCCCGCTCTCCACTTCGGCCAGCCGCCCGTCATGCAGCACCAGCCGGCGCCAGGCGTCGCCGCCCCAGGCGCCCGACTGCAGGGCTGACTCGGCGTCCAGCAACTGGCGGTAACGCGACGCCTGAGCGGCGAGTACCTGCGGTGGCCCATCTTCCAGCAACTGGCCGCCCTCGATGACGAGCACGCGCGGAAAGTCGAGCGTGTGGGCGATGTCGTGCGTCACGCACAGCAGCGTGCTGCCTTGCCACCACTGCCGCGCCTCGCCGAGCAGCGCCTGGCGCTGCGGGCGGTCGAGCCCGCGGAAGGGCTCGTCCAGCAGAACGAGCCGCGGGTCGGCCTGCATCAAGGCGCGTGCCAACCTGACACGCTGACCTTCACCGCCCGAAAGCAGCCCGCCCCCCTCGCCCAGCACCGTCTGCAACCCCTGCGGCAGGCGCGCGGCAAGCTCGCGCAGCCGTGCCAGCCGGGTCACGTCGCCGATACGGTCCAGCGCCTCGCCGGGTGTCGCGTAGCGCAGGTTGTCGAGCAGGCTGCGGTTCCAGAGTTGCACCGCGGGGTCCACCCAGGCCATGTGCCTGCGCATGCCGTCGAGCTCGCGAGCCTGCCCGCCGCTGACCTGCCGGCCGCCGACGTGCAACTCGCCCGCGGCAGGCCGGTGCCAGCCGAGCAGCAAGCCGACCAGGGTCGACTTGCCCGCACCGGACACCCCCACCACCGCGACATGCTCGCCCGCCTCGATGCGCACATCGAGCCCGTGCAGGATCTCGTGCCCGCCGGCCAGCACCTGCACGCCGCGGGCCTCGACGGCCCAGGCCCTGCCCTCGCCCACCACCGGCGCATCTGACGCGCCTGCCGCAGCGCCGGGCGCGGTCAACGGCTCCATCAGGCGCGACAAGGCGTTGCGCTGCGCCACGAGCTGCTCGCCGAGCTGCACGAGCCGGCGCCCCAGGGCGGGGAGCTTCAGCGTCCAGAAGACGAGCAGCAGGTCGCCGCCGGTCACGCCGCCCTGCAGCTGGAAGTGGCGGGCGATGAACAGCGTGGCCAGGCCGAGCGCCAATGCGCCCTGCCACGCCTCCACGCCCAGCACGCCACGGATCCACACCTGCAGCGAGCGCGACCACTCCACCAGCAGCGCCTCGTGCTCCCGGCGCATCGCCCGCTCGGCCCGGTGCGCGCGCACCGGCACGAGCCCCAGCAGCGCATCCAGGTAGAAGCCGGCCAGCGCCGCGGCGTGCGTGCGCACGCGCAGGTCGCTCTCGCCAAGCAGCGGCAGCGCCGCCAGCGCAATGGCCAGCGAGACCACCGCGAGCGCCACCGCCCAGCCGCCCGCTGCGGGCGACAGCCACACCAGCCCCGCCGTGGTCAGCAGCACCTCCAGCAGCCCCTGGCCGAGCCCGAGCAGCGTCGGCGTGAGAGCCCGCACGCCCTGCATGCCGTGGGCGCGGTCGGCCATGTCGGACACCGGGCGGCTCTGGAAGTAGCGGTCGTGCAGCCGGGGCAGGCGCTGCAGCAGCGCCGCCCGCAACCGCAGGTCGAGCTGCCGCCCCAGCCGCAGCACTTCGCACTGCGTGGACGCATCCCACACCGGGCGCAGCAACAGGAAGGCCAGCAAGGCCGCCGCGGCCGCCAGGCGCTGGCCGGTGCCGCCGAGCTGAGGCGCCAGGTCGAAGAGCCCCCGCAACAGCAGCAATTCCAAGCCGACCGCCAACGTCGTGAAGGCGGCGGCGATGCAGAGCATCCAGGGCATCCAGCGCGCCGTCGTCGAGTCCTCGCGCAGCAGGCGCCACAACTGACGCCAGGCGGGCTCGGCCGGCGCTTGCAGCACGGCCGCCAGTTCGGGCGGCAGCGTCACCGCAGGGGCTTCGCGGCCGGTGATGCGCAGCAGCACCGCACCGCGCAGGCGCAGGCGCGGGGCGTCGCCCTCACCCACCCCGGCCGGCCGGACGGCCCAGTGAACGGCGGGCACGACCTGCTCCGGCTGCGCCTGCGGCCCCAGGCACCGCTGCAGGCTGGCAACCACGAGGCGTTGCACCGCCGCCCCGGGCGACAGGGCGCCGGCCTGCACCACCGACTGCGCGAACCGTGTGGACGCGTCCAGCGCGGCCCAGCCCAGCCAGCCGTCGGCTGCGGCCGCCGCGGCCAGGGCACCCTGCGTCGCAGCGGGCTGCAGACCCAGCGCCTGCAACCGCGCCGCGAGCGCCTGCCGGTTCTCCGCGCCCGCCGCCCAAGCGGCCCAGTCCGCGGCATCGACCTCCACCTCGTGTCGGTAGAGCTTGCGACGCAGCGCTGCCACGCGCATCCAGCGGCGCCCCACTGACGGGTCCATCACCTGCACCCAGGGGCCGAGCCTGCGCCAGATGACGACGAAATGCGCGCCGAGGTCGGCGTGCTGCACCACGGCGATGGCCGGCGCGTCGCTCACGCCGGCCAGGGCGACATGGTCCACCGGCACGAGCACCTGTTCCGCTGCGAGCCCCAGTTGTTGCGCCACCTGCTCCAGCGTGTCGATGGAGGTGCCGTCCACGCTGGTCTGGCAAGCTTCACGCAGGCGGCCATAACTGGCCGGCTGGCCGAAGCCGTCGAGCACGCAGGCCAGTGCCGCCGGCCCACAGTCCATGGACGAGGTCTGCACCACCTCGGCCACCCGCCAGCGGCGGCGCAGCGCCGCGCCCCCGGACACCGCGGCCGTCACCGCGCCCCCAAGCTGCGCAGCAGCAGCTGCGCGGGCGACACCGCCTCCAGCGCGATCTCGACCTGGCCGCTCAGGCCGTGCTGCAGCGGCAGCCCGGTGCGCGTCTGCACGCCGTCCAGCGCGAGCTCGACGCGCAGCCGCTGGTCGCGCACCTCGCCAGCCACGCGCTCCACGCGGGCGCCGAGGCTGCCGTGCTGCAGCCACGGGAAGCCCTCCAGCCGCAAGACGGCCACCTGGCCCTCGCGCACACGCCCCAGCGCGGTGCCGGGCGCGAACTCCGCCACCACGCGCAACCTGTCCACCGGCAGCACGGTGGCCAGGGCCTGGCCTTCGCTCACCCAGGCACCGGCCTGCACAGGCGCCACCTCGGCCAGCACGCCACCCACCGGCGCGCGCAACTGCAAACGCTCGCGCGCCGCCTGCAAACGCTGCACGCGCGTGGCCAGGGCCTGCGCGTCGGACGCGAGGGCGGTGAGTCGCCCCTGCACCGTCTCGCGCTGCGCCTGCAGCTGCGCGGCGCGGGCCCGGGTCTCGCGCATCAGCCGCAGGGCTTCGGCGTCCAGGCCCGCCTGTTGCGAAGCCAGACGGCGCGACTCCGCGCGTGCGCGCAGCAAGTCCATCTCGGCGACCCCGCCGGCGCGCGCTTCGTCCGCCAGGCGCCGCTCATGCTCACGCGCCACGGCGAGCTGGGACGCCACCTCGGCACGCCGCTCGCGTGCGACCTGCACGGCCGCGTCGCCAGCCTCGGCCGCCTGCCGCCCGGCGCTGTGCAGGGCCCGCAATTCGGCCTGCAAGGCCTCGCGGGCCTCGGGCACTGCGGCCAGACGCCCGGACTCTTCGCGCAGCGACAGGGCCGCGGCCTGGTCGTCCAGCTCGAAGAGCACGTCGCCCGCGTTGACGCGTTCGCCCAGGCGACGGCTGGCGCGCACCAGGCGGCCCGCCTGCGCTGCGGTGACGGGATGCGCCGCGGCGACGGCTTCGACGCGCGCCGAGCGGGACGCCTCGAACAAGGTCACCTCGCCGCCGAAGAACCAGGCCAGCCACGCCAGCAGCAGCATGCCGGCGACGGCCCAACCCATCCAGGAGCGCCCCGGGCCATCGGCGTCGAGGGCACGCAGGGTGCGGGAGAACGGGCTGGCCATGTCAGTGAAGGCTCGCCGTCTGGACGGGCGCCGCCTGCCAGCCGCCGCCCAGCGCGTGCATGAGGGCCACGGTCGCCTCGCTGCGGGCGGCCTCGGTCTGGATCCACCGCTGCTGCTGCTGCAGCACGGCGCGGGAAGCCTGCCAGGCGTCGGTGGCAGGCAGCAGGCCCTGGCGCCACTGCCGGTGCGCGCGCGCCTGGGCTTGCAGCGCGAGTTCCAGACGCTGCGACTGCAGGTGCGCGGCTTCGCCCAAGGTGCGCAGAGCGACAAGCTGGTCGTCGACCTCGCGCAACGCGGCCACGACCCGGGCACGATGGGCGGCCGTGGCTTCGGCGAGCTGTGCCTGCGCGCCGGCGCGCTCGGCGTCACGGCGTCCGCCATCGAAGACCGGCAGGCTGAGCAGCAGGCCCAGGCCCGAGCTGCGGGCCGCTGCGTGCAGCCATTGGCCAAGCTCGGCGCTGGCCTGGCCTGCCTGCGCCGTGAGTGCGAGCGCGGGAAACCAGGCGTCGTGCGCCAGGCCCAGCCGCAGCCGCGCAGCCTGCACGCGCGCCTGCGCGGCTTCGATGTCGGGCCGGCGTTGCAGCAACTGGCTGGGCAGACCGGGTGGCACTGCGGGCAAGGTGGGCAAGGCGGGCAGGTCGGCTGCCTGAGGTTGCGCGGGGTCGACGGCAGGCGCCGTCTTGGGGGCGTGCGCCACGGCCAGGGACGCGTCGCCGCCCGCCAACGCCACCAGCGCATGGTCGAGCTCGGCCTCGCGGCGCAGCAGCGCTTGATGCGCGAGCGCGTCGGCCTGCCGTGTGTTCAGCGCCGCCTCCTGCTCGGCAGGAGGTGCGAGCCCCGCCGCCACGCGGCGCGCAGCCGTCGCGACGAGGGCCTCGTCGGCCCGCAGCAGGCCGTCCATGACGCCGCGCTCCAGACGCACCAGTCGCCACGCCAGGTAGGCCTGGGACACATCGGCCTGCAAGGCCAGGCAGGCCTGGCGGTGCAGCGCCTGCTGTGCCCGCAGGTCCTGCTGTGCAGCCTGCTGCTGACGGGACAGTTGATGGAAGAGATCAGGGTCCCAGCGCAGCGCCAAGCCCGCCTGGAACAGGTTGCCGCGGCTGCCAGCGTCGTTCACCAACGCGCCGTCGCGACGGCTCGCCGCCACGCTCGCATCGACGCGGGGCGAAGCAAGCGCAGCCTGCCCGCCGAGCACCGCAGCCGCACGCTCCACGCGGGCGGCGGCCTGGTCCAGTGAGGGGTTGCCCGCCACGGCCCGTGCCAGCCAGGCATCCAGTGTGAGGTCCTCAAAGGCGCGCCAGTCGGCCGTCGCGGACGACGCCGTGGTCTCCGAGGCAGCGGCCTCACGGTAGACCTGCGGCACCGGGCTCGGTGCCAGTGGCGCCAGAGGGCTGGGGCCGCAGCCGACACAAGCGCAGGCAACCACGGCAGCAAGGCCGCATCGCCAGGCACCGCACATCTCGCGCGCTCGCATGCTCAGGTCCACTCCTCAAGGGCCGACGACATGCCCCGAAGGGCATGCGCCGGTTGAACGCCAGGCTTGACGCCTGGCACAGCACCGTCAGGGCGTGTCGGGCGAGTTGTGGCCACCGCCGCTGGCGCCACCGCCGCCGCCACCGCCACCGCCACCGCCACCGCCACCGCCACCACCGCCACCACCACCGCCGCCACCGCCACCGCCACCACCACCTGAGCAGCGACCACCGGCGCCTGCGCGCAGATTCGTCTGGATCTTCATGACTCGCTCCGTTTCATCAATGCGTGCTGCATGCACGCGCATCAGCCGGCCCCATGCCGGCCGATTCCTCGGGCCGTGGCCCGTCGTCCTGCAGCTGGATCACATCGGCATCGATGCGCAGCTGCAGTCCCAATGCACGGTGCAGTTCGTCGGGCAGGAAGGGCACTCGGCCCTGCGTCTCCTCGGCGAGCTGCACATAGAGGTCGATGTCGGCCACCTCGAAGGGCCGCTCCGGCACCGGCCTGCCCAGCAGCCGGTTGATGTCCGCCTGCGCGGCGCAGCCGGCGCGCACCAGGGCCTGGGCCTGCACGGCATAGCGCTGCAGTGCCGTACACCAATCGTCCCGGCAGCCTTGTTGCGCAGGCGTGGCGGCGCGCCCGGCCCGGCGCTGCGTGGCGCGCGCCAGCCGGCAGGCCAGCGCCGTGTCTCCAGGCAGGCTGGCCTCGGCCTGCGCGGAAAGACCCACGGCCGGCAGCTGGCCCGTGCGGCAGCGCTGCGCCTGCGCGTACATGTCGTCGTAGACGGCGACGCGGTCTGCGCGCCAGGCCGCGGTGGCCAGGTGGGTGCCGCTGCGCAGGCGTTCAACCAGCGGAGACAGCCAGTCCACCAGCCGCTTCACCGCGGCACTCGGCTCCACCGCCAGCCACCGCTGGGCGATGGCCCACAGCTGCTCGTACGTGTGCATGGCCAGCGGCCAGTGCGAGAAGGCGGCGGCATAGGACTGCAGGCCCAGCATGGCGTAGTCGATCGCCGGCTCGATGTCGGCCACCGCAGCCTGCAGCTCGGGGTCGAGCTCGGCCGGCAGGCCGTCGCGCGGCGCCTGGCCGTCGATGAGCACGGCGAGGAACTCGTCGATCATCGCCCTGGGGCCGGCGCACACACCGTGGTCGCCGTGCAAGGAGAACGCGCGCTCGGCATAGGCATGCAACTGTGCGGCGTCCATCGGGGTGTCGGGCCTGCGCGTGGGCTCGCCGAACGGGATGAACAGCATGTGGTGCATGGTCATGCGCACGCCGTCGGTGACGCGGAACATCGACGACAGCACCGGGTGCAGCCGCCCATCGGGCACGCGCGCCTCGCGGCGCATGAGCTGGTAGGCAGGCAAAGCGAGCACGGCCGTGGACAGGCGTTCCAGGTGCCCGACCGTCCAGGCAGCGCGCGCCTCGGGGCAGCGCGCGAGATACGCCTCACGCACCTTCAGCAGCATCGCCATCATGGGCAGCCAGTGCGCGCGCATGGCCTTGAGCGCGCTGACGTTCATGGGCTTGTCGTCCTGGTAGCGCGAGCCGGCGTAGATGCAGCTTCGCCAGCGCGTCGCCACGTCCAGCCGCAGGGCGCGCGGGAACACGTTGGCCTCGCCCACCTGGCGCCCTTCGGCGTCCAGCGCCATGTGGGCCACGCGGAAAATGGGCACGACGAGTTCGAGCCAGCCGGACTCCAGTGGGCGGCCCGTGAGTTCCTGCATGAGGCCTGGCAGCTCATGCCAGCTGCGCGGACACTGGCTGCGCGCAGCCGGCAGCGGAGACGGGCGCAAGCCGGCCTCGCCGACACGGCGCTCCTCGTGCAATTGGCCGGCGGCCACCGTGTTCTCATCCGCGCGGCGGAGCACGCCGGCGTCAATGAGTTGGGTCAGCAGGTCTCGCACCCGCGGCCAGTCACCCGGCTCGCCCCAGCCGAGTGCGTCGCCAGCTCGAAAGAGCGACTGTTGCGCCAGCGTCTCGCCAAACGTGAAGAGCTCGGGCTCATCGAAGGAGATCTGCTGGCTGCCGTAATACAGGCGCAGCTCGGGCACGCCGGTTTCAGGGTCCTGGTCGCGCTGCGTGATCATGCGCTGGCGATGCGGCAATGCCAGCATGTCGCCGGGCTTGAGCAACGGCTCGGCGGCCACGGCCCGGGACATCGGGCACGGGTGCACAGCAGGCTCAAGCGCGGTGGCAGACACGGTCGCGGGCTCCTCGGCGGGATGCATGACCTGGCGCAAACGCTGTGCCAGCTGCGCCCCAGCCCTTCAGCATTGCCGCAAGTACCTGTTCTGAAAGGGAAAAGACGCCGAACCCGACAACGCCCATGCGGCTGGCGGGCCGGGTGGTGGGGCAATTGCCCCACCCACTGGGGCACCTGCCCCGCCCGACCCAAGGCCGGCGCAAGCGAGCGGACAGCGCCGGGTGGTGCCCCTTCGTCAGGGCCACGCAATCCCCGTTTCTATAATCGTTAGATCTTTGCTTGAGAGTCCAGAGTGAGCGTCGAGACTGCCTCGCCCCCATCACAAGTTGCCGAGGTGCTCGCCCTGCTGGCCACCGAAATGGCCCAGGTCGATGCCGTCATCGCCCGACGTCTGAGTTCGGACGTCGCGCTGATCGACCAGATCGCCCACTACATCGTCCACGCCGGTGGCAAGCGCATGCGGCCCAAGCTCGTGCTGCTGTTCGCCAATGCGCTGGGTTACGACCAGGCCGCGCGCTTCGAACTGGCCGCTGTCGTCGAGTTCATCCACACCGCCACGCTGCTGCACGACGACGTCGTCGACGAGTCGTCGCTGCGCCGTGGCAAGCCCACGGCCAATGCGCTGTTCGGCAATGCCGCCAGCGTGCTGGTGGGCGACTTCCTCTACTCGCGCGCCTTCCAGATGATGGTCTCGGTGGACCGCATGCGCGTGCTGGAGGTGCTCGCGGAAGCCACCAACGTGATCGCCGAGGGCGAGGTCCTGCAGTTGATGAACATGCACGACCCCGACATCACCGTGGAGAGCTATCTGCGCGTGATCCGGTTCAAGACCGCCAAGCTCTTCGAAGCCAGTGCCCGCCTGGGCGCGGTGCTCGCCGATGCCACACCTGAAGTGGAAGAGGCCTGCGCCGCCTACGGCCGAGCGCTGGGCACGGCCTTCCAGCTCATCGACGACGTGCTCGACTACGAGGGCGACGCGCACGAGCTCGGCAAGAACATCGGCGACGACCTGCGCGAAGGCAAGACGACGCTGCCGCTGCTGATCGCCATGGAACGCGGCACGCCGGACCAGCGCGCGCTGCTGCGCCATGCCATCGAGGAAGGCGAGCTCGAGAAGCTGCAGGAGATCGTCACCATCGTGCGCTCGACCGGCGCGCTGGAGTCCACCCGCGAGGCCGCCCGCACCGAGGCGCGGCATGCGGCGGACTGCCTCAAGCTGCTGCCTCCGAACAAGTGGACAGAATCTCTGCTAGAATTCGCAATTCAGTCGGTTGAGCGACATTCCTGAATCGTCAGGGACGCGCCCAACAACAGACATCGGGGTGTAGCTTAGCCTGGTAGAGCGCTACGTTCGGGACGTAGAGGCCGGAGGTTCGAATCCTCTCACCCCGACCAGGAATTCACTGCTGGATCAAGCATTCACGCTGAGTTTCGCTAGGCAGCCAAGGTGGGCTGCTGGAGCAGATTCCAGATCTGGCGGCCCCAAAGCTGTCCCAAGACCGTGAGGTACTTGGGACTTTTTTTTGCCCTGCGCTGCTGCGCCTTGCGGACCGCGCAGTCGAGGCGCCTGCATGCGCGCAACCTCACGCGGCAGCGCCGATCGCCTCGCCGGCAATCGGCCGTCGGTTCTTGGCGCAGGGCCCATCGACGCGTCGTCGCGCTTGCGACAAAACCGACAGCCGCCGATGCCCGGCGTTGTGGGCGACAACCTCCCCGGTTGCGCCAAGCGCCTGATCTAGAAGAAGAAATCAGAACAAGCTCGCGTCAGCCGGGAACTGGCACGCTCCTTGAGTAGGTCGAGGTATCCGCCCCTCGGGCACCGACCAGGAGCCGTGCATGAACTTCAAGCTCGACGCCAAGCCGATCTACCTCGACTACGCAGCCACCACCCCGGTCGACCCGCGCGTGGTGCATGCGATGGTGCCCTTCCTGTACGAGAACTTCGGCAACCCGGCATCGCGAAGCCACGCCTATGGCTGGGCCGCCGAGGAGGCCGTGGAGATCGCCCGTGAACATGTCGCCAAGCTCATCGGCGCCGACGCGCGTGAGATCGTGTGGACCTCCGGCGCCACCGAGTCCAACAACCTGGCCATCAAGGGCGCGGCCCAGTTCTACAAGGCACGCGGCAAGCACCTGATCACGGTCAAGACCGAGCACAAGGCCGTGCTCGACACCATGCGCGAGCTCGAGCGCGAAGGCTTCGAGGTGAGCTACCTCGACGTGCTGCCCAACGGCCTGCTCGACCTCGACGTCCTGCGCCAGGCACTGAGGCCCGACACCATCCTCGTGTCAGTCATGGCGGTGAACAACGAGATCGGCGTGGTGCAGGACATCGCCACCATCGGCGAGTTGCTGCGCAGTCGCGGCATCCTCTTTCACGTCGACGCGGCCCAGGCCGCGGGCAAGATCGGCATCAACCTGAGTGCGCTCAAGGTCGACTTGATGAGCCTGTCGGCGCACAAGATCTACGGCCCCAAGGGCATCGGCGCGCTGTATGTGCGGCGCAAGCCGCGGGTGCGCATCGAGGCGCAGATCCACGGGGGCGGCCACGAGCGCGGCATGCGCTCCGGCACCCTGCCCACGCACCAGATCGTCGGCATGGGCGAGGCCTACCGCCTGGCGCACGAAGGCATGGCGACGGAGAACGAGCGCATCCGCATGCTGCGCGACCGGCTGCTGCAGGGCCTCTCCGCCATTCCGGAGATCCGCGTCAACGGCGACATGACCCAGCGCGTGCCGCACAACCTCAACGTCAGCTTCACCTTCGTCGAGGGCGAGTCGCTGCTGATGGGCATGAAAGGCATCGCCGTGTCCTCGGGCTCGGCCTGCACCTCGGCGAGCCTCGAGCCCAGCTATGTGCTGCGAGCCCTGGGTCTGCCCGACGAGGTGGCCCACAGCTCCATCCGTTTCTCCATCGGCCGCTACACGACCGAGGCCCACGTCGACACCGCCGTGCAGCGCATGACGCAGACCGTGCAGCGCCTGCGCGAGTTGAGCCCCCTGTGGGACCTGCACTGCGCCGGCATCGACCTCAAAACCATTCAGTGGGCCGAGCACTGAGCGGTCGACAGCCCTTCATCTGATCACTCACGGAGCCGCACATGGCGTACAGCGACAAGGTCATCGACCACTATGAGAACCCGCGCAACGTCGGCGCCTTCCAGGCCGACGATGCCAGCGTTGGCACCGGCATGGTCGGCGCGCCGGCCTGTGGCGACGTGATGAAGCTGCAGATCAAGGTCAACGCGGCCACCGGCCTCATCGAGGACGCCAGGTTCAAGACCTACGGCTGCGGCTCGGCGATCGCGTCGAGCTCCCTCGTGACCGAGTGGGTCAAGGGCAAGAGCCTGGACCAGGCCCTGGCCATCAAGAACACCGCCATTGCCGAGGAGCTGGCGCTGCCACCGGTCAAGATCCATTGCTCCATCCTGGCCGAGGACGCCATCAAGGCAGCCGTGGCCGACTACCGTCAACGCCGTGGTGACGAGATCGAGCAGCCCGCCTGTTCCCCCGTGCAGGCTGCAGCCTGACACCCCTGCCCCCTCCCCGCCCCAGGAGCACGCCATGTCCAACTGCCAGTCCCACGCCGCCGGCTCGTCCTGCGCCAGCTCGGCCAGCTTCCCCCCAGCCACGCCCTTCGCGCTGCCCGAGGGCGCCGCACCCATCAAGGTCAGCGACGCCGTCGTTTCCAAGGTCAGCGTCATGCTGGCCGAGGAGGGCGACCCCAACCTCAAGCTGCGCATCTTCGTGACCGGCGGCGGCTGCTCGGGCTTCCAGTACGGCTTCGCCTTCGACGAGGAGAGCAAGGCCGACGACACCTGTGTCGAAGCCGGCGCGCTCAAGGTCATCGTCGACGCGAGCAGCCTGCAGTTCATGCTCGGCGCCGAGATCGACTACGAGGAGAGCCTGGAAGGCTCGCGCTTCGTCATCCGCAACCCGAACGCGGCCAGCACCTGCGGCTGCGGCAGTTCCTTCTCCGTCTGACGGGAGGCACCGCCATGAGCCTCACCGTCACCCCCAAGGCCGCGCGTCAGATCGAGAAGGCCCTGGCCCAGCGCGGCGGCGGCTTCGGCCTGCGCATCGCCGTCAAGACCAGCGGCTGCTCGGGCTATGCCTATGCGCTGGAGTTCGCCGAAGCCCCGGCGCCCGACGACCACCAGTTCCAGAGCGAAGGTGTGAAGCTGCTCGTGGACGCCCGCAGCCTGCCCATGGTGGACGGCACCCAGCTCGACTGGGTGCGCGAAGGCCTCAACGAAGGCTTCAAGTTCCACAACCCCAACGCCACCGCCAACTGCGGCTGTGGCGAAAGCTTCGCCGTCTAGTCGCAACGCTGCCGCGCCGGGAGTCGCACCATGGCCCTGCTCCAGATTGCCGAACCCGGCCACGCGGCCGCGCCCCACCAGCATCGCCTGGCGGTGGGCATCGACCTGGGCACCACCAACTCCCTCGTCGCGACGCTGCGCAGCGGTGTGCCGACCGTGCTGGAGGACGCCCAGGGTCGGCGCCTGCTGCCCTCGGTCGTGCACTACGGGGCCGATGGTGGCGTCATCGTCGGCCACGAGGCCAGCGAGCGCGCCGCAGCCGACCCGCAGAACACCATCGCCTCGGCCAAGCGCCTGATCGGCCGCGCCCTCACCGACCTGCCCGCCGGCACCGTGCCCTACGCCGTGCAGGCCCTGGGCACAGGCGCCGTCGCGGTGCCCACGCGTGCCGGGCTGAAGACGCCGGTGGACGTCGGCGCGGACGTCCTGCGCCAGCTGCGCGAGCGTGCCGAGGCCTCGCTCGGTGGTGCGCTCGTGGGCGCCGTCATCACGGTGCCGGCGTACTTCGACGATGCCCAGCGCCAGGCCACCAAGGACGCGGCCCGCCAGGCTGGGCTGAACGTGCTGCGCCTGCTCAACGAACCCACGGCCGCTGCCGTGGCCTATGGGCTGGACACGGCCAGCGAAGGCACCTATGTCGTGTACGACCTCGGCGGCGGCACCTTCGACGTGTCGCTGCTTCGCCTCACGCGCGGCGTGTTCGAGGTGCTGGCCACCAACGGCGACGCCCTGCTGGGCGGCGACGATTTCGACGAAACGATCGCCAGGTGGTTCCGGGGCCAGCAGGATGCCCTCGCCTGGACCGACGCTGACGCCGCCGCCCTGCGCGGCGCGGCCCGCCAGGCGAAGGAGGCCCTCACCGATGCCGACGAGGTGACCCTGCGCTGCGTACGAGCCGACGGCGTGGCCCAGGTCGCGCGCCTCACCCGCGCGCATTTCGAGCAGCTGGTACAGCCGCTGGTGGACCGCACGCTGGCGCCCGTCAAGCGTGCGCTGCGCGACGCCGGCCTGCGCGCGCCGGAGGTCGACGGCATCGTGCTCGTGGGCGGCGCCACGCGCATGCCCGTCGTGCGGCGGGCCGTCGCGGGCCTGTTCAGCCGCGAGCCCTACACCGGCATCGACCCCGACCTGGCTGTGGCCCTGGGCGCGGCCATCCAGGCTGACCAGCTCGCCGGCAACCGCGCCATCGGCGACGGTGGGCTGCTGCTGCTGGACGTCTGCCCGCTGTCGTTGGGGCTGGAGACCATGGGCGGCCTGGTGGAGAAGATCATCCCGCGCAACAGCACCGTGCCGACGGCGCGGGCCCAGGAGTTCACCACCTTCAAGGACGGCCAGACGGCCATGGCCATCCACGTCGTGCAGGGCGAACGCGAGCTGGTGAGCGAATGCCGGTCGCTGGCCCGCTTCACGCTGCACGGCATCCCGCCGATGGTGGCGGGTGCCGCCCGCATCCGCGTCACCTTCCAGATCGACGCCGACGGCCTGCTGTCGGTGCACGCCGCGGAGCAGACCACCGGTGTGCAGACACAGGTCGAGGTCAAGCCCAGCTACGGCCTGGGCCATGACGCCGTGGCCGAGATGCTGCGCCACGCGATGCTCAACGCCGAGGCCGACGCCGCCGCACGCATGCTGCGCGAGGCCGAGGTCGAGGCGCGCCGCCTGCTCGACGCCGTCGAGGCCGCCCTTGCCGAGGATCAGCGCCTGCTGCTGCCACGCGAGCAGTTCGCCATCCTGCGCGCCATGCAGGACGTGGCCGATGGGCTGGAGCAATGCGCCGAAGCCGACGGCGGCTCGCTGGCCGAACAGAAGGCCGCGCGTGAAGCGCTGCGCGCCGCGACCGAAGGCCTGAACCTCGCCACCACCGCCTTCGCAGGCCGGCGCATGGATGCCCGCGTGCGCCAAGCGCTGGCTGGCCGCCGCATGGACCAGATCTCCGCCTGAGCAGGACCGCCCGATGCACCCCGCCCCTTCCCTCCAGACGCCACACGGCGAGACGCACGCTGCGGCCGTCACCGAGGTGACCGTGCTGCCCCACACGGCGCTCTGCCCCGACGGCATGCGCTTCGCGGCCCGGCCCGGCCGCAAGCTGGTGGACGAACTGCTGCAGGCCGGCATCGCCATCGAGCACGCCTGCGAGAAGGTCGGCGCCTGTGCCACCTGCCACGTGCATGTGCGCAGCGGTGCCGAGTCCCTCAGGCCTGCGGACGACGACGAGGAAGACCAGCTCGACGACGCCTGGGGCGTCGACGCGCAGTCGCGCCTGGCATGCTGCGTGAAGGTCCGCGGCGCGGCGCTGGTGATCGAGCTGCCGCGCTACACCAAGAACCACGCCCGCGAGAAATAGGCCGCCGCCTCACCTCTGGCCCTGTGGCCCGCTCAGCCCCTCGCGCCGCACAGCGGCCGAGGGGCTGATGCTTTGTGCCGAGCTGCGACCGCATGTCGACAAGCCAACAATCGACACACGCCGAACAAGCCTCGGTGGCAGCGAGAAAATCACCGTCGAATCAATGGCTTAGCGACGCCGCCCGCATGGCACAGCCTTTGCGATGCATGAGGCAGGACACCCTGCCCGCCACATCATGCCTACCGCATCGTCCCCCTGGCCTTGCACACTGAACGACACCACGCTGCGCGATGGTGAGCAGACGGCGGGCGTGGCCTTCTCCCGCGAAGAGAAGCTCGCCATCGCGCGTGCGCTGGACGAGGCCGGCGTGCCGGAGCTGGAGATCGGCATCGCCGCCATGGGCGTGCAGGAGATCGACACGCTCCGCGCCCTCACCCACGCCGGGCTGCGTGCCCGCACGATGGTCTGGGCGCGCATGTCGCAGTTCGACCTGAAGAGTGCGGCGGCCTGCGGCGCCGACATCGTCCACCTGTCGGTGCCCGTGTCCGACCAGCAGCTCGCCCACAAGCTCGGCCGCGACCGCGCCTGGGCCCTGGCCATGGTGCAGCGCTGTGTGAGCGATGCGCGCGACGCCGGGCTCGTGCCCAGCGTCGGCCTGGAAGACGCCTCGCGCGCCGAGCTCACGTTCATTGCCCAGGTGGCGCAGACGGCACAGATGGCGGGCGCGATCCGGTTGCGGTTCGCCGACACCCTCGGGCTGCTCGACCCCTTCAGCACCCACGAGCGCATCGCCGGGCTGCGGGCCGCCACCGACCTGGACATCGAGATCCATGCCCACAACGACCTCGGCCTGGCCACGGCCAACACGCTGGCCGCCGTGCGCGCTGGCGCGACGCATGCCAGCACGACGGTGAACGGCCTGGGCGAGCGCGCCGGGAACGCGGCGCTGGAGGAGGTGGTGATGGGCCTGCGCCACCTGCACGGCATCGAGTGCGGCGTGGACAGCCGGGCGCTGGTGGGCCTGTCGCAGCGCGTGGCGCTCGCCTCGGGCCGGCCGGTGCCGCCGGGCAAGAGCATCGTCGGCGAAGCGGTGTTCTCGCACGAGTCGGGCATCCACGTCGACGGCCTGCTGAAGGACCCGCGCAACTACCAGCCCTTCGACCCCGCCGAGCTCGGCCGCAGCCATGCGCTGGTGCTGGGCAAGCACAGCGGCTCGGCCGGCCTGCGCAGGGAGCTGCAGCGCCTGCAGCTCCCGGTGCGCGACGACGTGATCGAACCCCTGTTGGCCCGCGTGCGCGAGCACGCCACCCAGACCAAGCGACAGCTCGACGGCGCGGAGCTGCGCCGCCTCATCTCGGAAGTCGCGGCCCGGCAGCCGCACCTGGCCTGAAGGAGACCCACCATGGACCTGACGCAGCAACTCAAGGCACTGTCCAGCGCCAACGAGTTCCTGGAGTTCTTCGGCATCGCCTACGACGAACGCGTCGTCAACGTGAACCGCCTGCACATCCTCAAGCGCTTCTACCAGTACCTGCACCAGGCCCAAGGCCTGCCTTGCGGGTCTGCCGAGGGCCTGACGGGGCTGGACGAGGTGGACCTGTTCCGCCGCTACCGGGAGTTGCTGCACCGGGCCTACCAGGACTTCACCACCTCCAACGCCTACCGCGAGAAGGTGTTCAAGGTCTTCCAGGACGCCGACGGCCGCCAGCGCGTGTCGCTCGACAGCCTCCGGCAGAGCCTGCCCCGCCGAGCGGCCGCCTGAGCCGCCAAACCCGAGGAGCCCCTCATGCACATCGTCGTCTGCATCAAGCAGGTCCCGGACTCGGCGCAGATCCGTGTCCACCCGGTGACCAACACCATCATGCGCCAGGGCGTGCCGGCCATCGTCAACCCCTACGACCTGTTCGCGCTCGAAGAGGCGCTGCGCCTGAAGGACCAGTTCGGCGGCCGCGTGACCGTGCTGTGCATGGGCCCGCCGCAGGCCGAGGACGCGCTGCGCAAGTGCATCAGCTTCGGCGCGAACGATGCGGTGCTCGTGACCGACCGCGCCTTCGCCGGCGCCGACACGCTGGCCACCAGCTACGCCCTCACCGCGGCCATCCGCAAGATCAGCGAGGAGCAGGCGGTGGACCTCGTCTTCACCGGCAAACAGACCATCGACGGCGACACCGCCCAGGTCGGCCCCGGCGTGGCCAAGCGCCTGGGCTGGAACCTGTTGACCTACGTCAGCAAGATCAACGAGGTGGACCTCGACGGCCGCAGCATCACCGTGGAGCGCCGCGCCGAGGGCGGCGTGCAGCGCCTCAAGACCTCGCTGCCCAGCCTCATCACGATGCTTGAAGGCACGAACGAGATGCGCTTCGCGACCATGGACGACATGCTGCGCGCCGCGCGCGTGCCGGTGCGCAAGTGGAACAAGGACGACGCCGGCATCGAGGACATCACCAAGATCGGCCTCAAGGGCAGCCCCACCATCGTCAGCAAGGTGTTCGCGCCCAAGGCACGCAAGGAGCGCGCCGAGATGCAGACCGTGGACGACGGCGCGAGCCTCAACGACGTCTGCCTGAACCTGCTGCAGAAGATTTTCACCACCCATCCGACGCTGGAGCAGGAGACGGTCGACCGTCTCAGCGCCTAACCAGGAGAAGACGCCATGGCTGAACCCGACAAGCCCGCAATGGCCGCCGCCGCAGCGGCAGGCGCCGCCAAGACCGCCGGCCGCTCCGGCCGCAGCACCGAGCTGCCCGAGCACCTCAAGGCCTACAAGGGCGTCTGGGTGTTCATCGAGCATGACCGCGGCCAGGTCCACAGCGTCAGCTGGGAGCTGATGGGTGAAGCCCGCAAGCTCGCCGACAAGCTCGGCGTGGACGTGAGCGGCGTGCTGCTGGGCGGCCCGAACGACCCGCTGGAGGCCTACGCCAAGGAGGCCTATGCCTACGGCGCCGACCACGCCTACGTCATGCGCGACCCGGTGCTGCAGGGCTACCGCAACGAGCCCTACACCAAGGGCATGACGGATCTCGTCAACCAGTACCAGCCCGAAATCCTGCTGCTGGGCGCCACGACGATGGGCCGCGACCTGGCCGGCTCCGTCGCCACCACGCTGGCCACCGGCCTGACGGCCGACTGCACCGAGCTGAACATCGACGGCCGCGCGCTGGCCGCCACGCGCCCCACGTTCGGCGGCTCGCTGCTGTGCACGATCATGACGCTGGCCTACCGCCCGCAGATGGCCACCATGCGCCCGCGCACCGCCGCCATGCCGCGCCGCGACGAGACGCGCAGCGGCGACATCATCACGATGGCGCTGGGCCTGGTGGAGACCAGCATCGTCACCAAGCTGCTGGAGTTCATCCCCGACGCCAACCGCAACACCGTCAACCTGGCCTACGCCGACATCATCGTCACCGCCGGCAAGGGCCTGAAGAATGCCGACAACTGCAAGCTGGTGTGGGACCTCGCCCGCGTACTCGGTGCCGAGGTGGGCGCCACCCGCGCGGTGACGCAGGCCGGCTGGCTGGAGGCCGAGCGCCAGGTGGGCCAGACCGGCAAGACGGTGCGGCCCAAGCTCTACATCGCCGCTGGGGTGTCCGGCGCGATCCAGCACCGCGTGGGCATGGAGGCCAGCGACGTCATCGTCGCCATCAACACCGACCCCAACGCGCCCATCTTCGACTTCGCGCACCACGGCATCGTCGGCAATGCGATGCAGGTGCTCCCCGCGCTGACACAGGCGTTCCGCACCCACCTGGACAAGCGCATCCGCAAGGTCGCTTGAGGAGACCCGAGATGAGCAAGGAAAAGTTCGACGCCATCGTCGTCGGCGCAGGCCCCTCGGGCAACGCCGCGGCCTACACGCTGGCCAAGGCGGGCCTGAAGGTGCTGCAGATCGAGCGCGGCGAGTACCCGGGCAGCAAGAACGTGCAGGGCGCCATCCTGTACAGCGACGCGCTGGAGAAGATCATCCCGGACTTCCGCGAGGACGCACCGCTGGAGCGCCACGTCATCGAGCAGCGCATGTGGATGCTCGATGACAACAGTTTCGTCGGCAGCCACTACCGCAGCGACGACTACAACAAGCCGCCCTACAACCGCTACACCATCATCCGCGCGCAGTTCGACAAGTGGTTCTCCAGCAAGGTGCGCGAGGCCGGCGCCCTGCTCATCTGCGAGACCACGGTGGAGGAACTCATCCTCGACGGCGACCGCGTGGCGGGCGTGCGCTGCGACCGCCTGGGCGGCGAGGTGCATGCCGATGTCGTCATCCTGGCCGACGGCGTCAACTCCACGCTCGCGCGCAAGGCGGGCTTTCATGGCGAGCTCTCGCCCAAGAACGTGGCACTGGCCGTCAAGGAGATCCTCTTCCTGCCCGAGGAAACCATCCAGGCGCGCTTCAATGTGAAGGAAGACGAAGGCGTCGTCATCGAGATGATGGGCTCGGTCACCGAAGGCATGGTGGGCACGGGCTTCCTCTACACCAACAAGGACTCGCTCACGATCGGCGTGGGCTGCATGCTGGCCGACTTCAAGGCCAACCCGCAGCGCACCGCGCCCTATGCGCTGCTGGAGAAACTCAAGGCCCACCCCTCCATCGCGCCCCTCATCGAGGGCGGCGAGATGAAGGAGTACTGCGCCCACCTGATCCCCGAGGGCGGCTTCAACGCCGTGCCCCGCATCTACGGTGAAGGCTGGATGATCGTCGGCGACTCGGGCGGCTTCGTGAACGCCGCGCACCGCGAGGGCTCCAACCTCGCCATGACCACCGGCCGGCTCGCGGCCGAGACCGTCATCAACGCCCGCGCCGCCGGCAAGCCGATGAGCGCCAGGACGCTCAAGGCCTACAAGGACGCGCTCGACGACAGCTTCGTGATGAAGGACCTGAAGAAGTACCGCCGGCTGCCCGAGATCCTCGAATCCAGCCCGCAGTTCTTCACGACCTACCCCACGCTGCTCAACCGTGCCGCCAAGACCCTCTTCACCGTGGACGGCGTGGACAAGATGACCAAGCAGCGCGAGATCACGGGCAGCTTCACGGCCGCCCGCCGGCTCACCGGCCTGGTGGGCGATGCATTCAAGCTCTGGAGGGGCACGCGATGAGCACCGTCACCGTCAACGTGGAAGAGAAGCTCTTCCAGAACCGCTACAAGGTCGACCCTGGCCGGCCGCACATCCGCATCCTGGATGCCGACGTCTGCACCAACGCCTGCCAGGGCCAGCAGTGCACCTTCATCTGCCCGGCCGCCTGCTACAAGGCCGAGGGCAATGGCCGCGTGACGCTGATCACCGACGGCTGCCTGGAGTGCGGGAGTTGCCGGGTCATCTGCACGGAGCACACCAACGTCGCCTGGGAGTACCCCCGCGGCGGGCACGGCATCCTGTTCAAGTTCGGGTGAGGCAGGTCGTCATGGAGCACTACATGTTGAGCGGTCGGGCCTGCACCGCCGTGGCCGCGATGGTTGACCTCGCCCGCAGCGCGCAGGCGCAGCCCCAGTGCCTGCCCCTGCTGGCCGCACGCCTGGAGGTGTCGCTGTCCAGCGTCGAGCAGGTCGTCGCACCGCTGCGCCGGCACGGGCTGGTGCAGTCCGCGCGCGGCCCGGGCGGCGGCTACCAGCTCGCCCGCGCGCCACGCGACATCAGCCTGGCCGAGATCATCGGCGCCGTCGAGCGCGAGCCCAAGTCTGGCGGCAGCAAGATCCAGGGCAGCTGGCCGGCGCTCAGCCGTGCGCTGGCGCTGTGCCTGGCCGGGGTGTCGCTGCACGAGCTGGTGGACGACCTGCCGCACACCGAGGTGCACGAGCCCTCACTTGAAGCAGGCCCCGCACTGCGCCGGGGCATCTCCACCCGCCCGGTGCTCGAGCCGGTGAAGCTTCCCCGCCACGCCAACAGCGTGTTCACGCTGGCCGACGCCCTGAAATGATGCAAAGAGCCGCTGAAACGGCTCTGGCTTGGCTCCGGATCGGCGGTCGAGGCTCGCCCCGCACCGGGAGCGCGCGCGCATTCAGGCAGGCGGGCTTCTTGCATGCATCGCTGGTGTCAGCGGGCACGCCCCGGAATGGCGCGCCCCGACCTTGCACTGACACCGCGAGGAGGTGAACCATGGTTCCCGCGCCGGCGCCCGAGCGCTCCCACGTCGAGCTGATCACCATCTACGAAATCTGTCGCATCCTCGGTGCGTCGCTCGACCTTCAGCGCAGCTTCCGCGAAGCGCTCAACGTGCTGACCGTGCACCTGCAGCTGGACCGCGCCATGATCGTGCTGGCCGACGAGCCGGACGAGGGCGAGTCCCCGGAGCCCACGCTGCTGCGCGTGCACAGCGCCGCGGGCCTGAGCCGCGAGCAGATCACGCGTGGCATCTGGACCCGCGGCGAAGGCATCATCGGCCGCGTGTTCCAGTCGGGCGTGCCGGCCACCGTGCCCAACGTGACCGAATCGCCCGAGTTCGTCGACCGCACCGGTGCCTTCGGCGGCGAGGCCGGCCGGCGCATGTGCTTCCTGGCCGTGCCGCTGGTGAGCGACGCCAGCGTCGTGGGCGTGCTGGCCGCGCAGCGCGAGGTGGCCGGCAAGACCCGCCTGAGCGACGACCAGCGCGTGCTGCGCATGGTGGCCACCCTGCTGTCCCAGGCCTGCGTGATGGCCCGCGCGGTGACCGCCGAGCACCGGCGGCTGCAGCTGGAGACGACACGCCTGCAGAAGGCCCTCGCGCCCGAGCCTCGCGGCCGCTACACCCTGGACAGCGTCGTCGGCACCAGCCCGGAGATGCAGCGCGTCTTCGCCGAAGTGCACCAGGCCGCGCCCACGCGCGCCACCGTGCTGCTGCGCGGCGAGAGCGGCACCGGCAAGGAAGCCATCGCACGCGCCATCCATTTCCACTCCACACGGCGCGACGGGCCCTTCATCAAGGTCAACTGCGCGGCACTCACCGAGAGCCTGCTGGAGAGCGAGCTCTTCGGCCACGAACGGGGTGCCTTCACCGGCGCGGCCGGCGACCGCAAGGGCCGCTTCGAGCAGGCGCACGGTGGCTCGCTCTTCCTGGACGAAGTGGGCGACATCAGCGCCGCCTTCCAGGCCAAGCTGCTGCGCGTGCTGCAGGAACGCGAGTTCGAGCGCGTGGGCGGCAACCGCACCATCAAGGTCGACGTGCGCCTCATCTGCGCCACCAACCGCGACCTGGAGCGCATGGTGCAGCGCGGCGAATACCGGGCCGACCTCTACTACCGCATCAACGTGGTGAGCATCTTCCTGCCGCCGCTGCGCGAGCGGCGCACCGACATCCCGCCCCTGGTGGCCCATTTCCTGGACCGCTACAACAAGGAGAACCGGCGCAAGCTCAAGGTGTCTGCCGACGCGATGGACGTGCTGATGCACTGCTACTGGCCGGGCAATGTGCGCGAGCTGGAGAACTGCATCGAACGCACCGCGACGATGGCCGAGGGCGACCTCATCCGCGCGGTCGCCTTCCCCTGCCGCCAGAACCGCTGCCTGACCCAGACCCTGCACCATCTCGACAAGGCGGACGCAGTGGCGCCCGTGCAGGTGGTGCGCATCCCGATCAAGGAGTCGCCCCGCCAGGCCGCCCCCCCGCCCCCGGTTGTGGCCGATGAAGCCGCGCCGGACGACGACGAAGCCTGGCCGCCCGAGCAGGACGGCGTCGTGCGCATCGGGCCCACGGAGCGGCTCAACGGCATGCCGCGCCAGTTCGGCCCCGAGCCCCCCCAGGGCGAGCGCGAGCGCCTCATCTGGGCCATGGAGCAATGTGCCTGGGTGCAGGCCAAGGCGGCCAGGCTGCTGCATGTGACGCCCAGGCAGCTCGGGTATGCGCTCAGGAAGCACAACATCGAGGTGCACAAGTTCTGACGCCGCGACTGGCCGCGCCACAAGGGCCCGACCTACCGGCGCACAACCGCCACGTCGAGCACCGCCCTGCGCCCGATCTGCGCATTCACCTTGCGCCTCACCGTCTCGACCTGAAACGGCCGCGCAATCGCCGAGCGCGCGCCGCCTGACAGCGCGGCCAGCACGGCAGCATCCCCCGCCGGTCCGTAGGCCAGCAGCGGCGCATCCGGCCAGGCCTCGCGCAGCTTGGGCACGACCGCGGGCGTCTCGGCTTCGATGAGGCCTGCGCCCAGCAGCACCACGTCCACGCCGCGCGCCGCCACATGCGCCAGTGCTGCCGCGCTGGACGTGAACACATGCACCTCCAGTTCGTCCGCCAGCATGAACTGCAGCGCCGTGGCGGCGATGTCGTCCACGTCGAGGATGAAGGCGCGCTTGGTTTCGACCGCGCGGGCGGTGTCGACGCCGATCTGCATGGGGTGCTCCGAAAGTGGCCGATGCCCACACGCGTGCAAGCCCCGTGCCGCAGCGCCCTGCCCTGCAAGCGCGCGGTCGCCAGGCCCGCTGCAGCGTCGCGGATGTTGGGTTTGTCGGCAACGAAACACCCGCCGCCGCTGCGGGCATTCATGCAAGTGACTGATTCGTAAGGCTTCGCGCGCCGGCCGCGCCTTGGCACGCCTCTCGCAATGAGAGGTCACACGCAACGCCATGAGGTCAGCCGATGTCGCAAGCCACCGCCTACGTTGACGCCAGCAGCCTGGGCAAGGCCCGCCAAGCCGTCAGCCAGATCCTGGAGACCGTCGCCTCGGGCGGCTGCAGCAGCACGGGGGGCGAGGGCAAGGCCAGCTGCGGCTCCTCGGGCGGCCCCGACGACATGCCCGCCGAGATCTGGGAGAAGGTGAAGAACCACCCCTGCTACTCGGAAGAGGCCCACCACCACTACGCCCGCATGCACGTGGCCGTCGCGCCGGCATGCAACATCCAGTGCAACTACTGCAATCGCAAGTACGACTGCAGCAACGAGAGCCGGCCCGGCGTCGTCAGCCAGAAGCTCACGCCCGACCAGGCCGTGAAGAAGGTGCTGGCCGTGGCCAGCGAGATCCCGCAGATGACGGTGCTGGGCATCGCCGGCCCGGGCGACTCCCTCGCCAACCCCAAGAAGACCTTCGACACCATGCGCATGCTTCACGAGCAGGCGCCGGACATCAAGCTGTGCCTGTCCACCAACGGGCTGGCCCTGCCCGACCAGGTCGACGAGATCGTCAAGTACAACATCGACCACGTCACCATCACCATCAACATGGTGGACCCGGCGGTGGGCGAGAAGATCTACCCCTGGATCTTCTACAACCACAAGCGCTACACGGGCTACGAGGCAGCCAAGATCCTGCACGAGCGCCAGATGCTCGGCCTGGAGATGCTCACCGCCCGCGGCGTGCTCACCAAGATCAACTCGGTGCTCATCCCGGGCATCAACGACGAGCACCTGATCGAGGTCAACCGCGAGGTCAAGAAGCGCGGGGCCTTCCTGCACAACATCATGCCGCTCATCTCCGAGCCCGAGCATGGCACGGTGTTCGGCCTGACCGGCCAGCGCGGCCCCACCGCGCAGGAGCTCAAGGCCGTGCAGGACGCCTGCGCCGGCGGCGCCAACCTGATGCGCCACTGCCGCCAGTGCAGGGCCGACGCGGTGGGCCTGCTCGGCGAAGACCGCAGCGAGGAGTTCACCCTCGACAAGATCGACGAGATGGAGGTCGTCTACGACCTCGACAAGCGCCGCGCCTACCAGGACCAGGTGGAGTCCGAGCGCCAAGCACAGGTCGCGGCCAAGTCCGAGGCGCTGGCGGCGCAGACCGCGCACGATGGCATCGACCCTTCCATGAAGCTGCTGGTGGCCGTGGCCACCGAAGGCCATGGCAAGGTGAACCAGCACTTCGGCCACGCCACCGAGTTCCAGATCTTCGAGGTCAGCCGCGAGCAGGCACTCTTCGTGGGCCACCGCCGCGTGGACCTCTACTGCCAGGGCGGCTATGGCGAGGACGCGCAGCTGCCCTCCATCGTCAAGGCCATCAACGACTGCCACGCCGTGCTGGTGGCCAAGATCGGCGCCTGCCCGCGCGACGAGCTCAAGGCCGCGGGCATCGAGCCGGTGGACGCCTACGCCCACGAGTTCATCGAGAAGGCGGCGCTGTCTTGGTTTGCCGATTACTGCGCGCGCATCGCCCGCGGCGACATCGTGCACCAGCCCCGCGGTGACGCCCACATCCGCCAGGGCGCCTTCTCCGGCGCCACCGAAAAGGTCGCCTGACCGTCGTCTCACCCACCGCCCAGGAGCCCACCATGGCCTTGAAGATCATCGCCTCCACCTGCACCGGCTGCTCCGCCTGCGAGCCCGAGTGCCCCAACGTCGCCATCCGTGAGAAGGGCGGCACTTTCATCATCGACCCGGCCAAGTGCACGGAGTGCGAGGGGCAGTTCGATTCGCCGCAATGCGTGGCCGTGTGCCCGGTCGACGGCTGCATCAAGAAGGCTTGAGCACCTCGCCCGGCCCGGCGTTGAACCGCCTGCACGTCGCCCTGCGCGGGCCGGCTTGAAGCGGCCCGGCGCGGCCCGAGACAGCCGACAACCCGAACACCCTCAAACCCACTCTGGAGACACCGCCATGCTTCAACCCGACTTCACCGTCACCGCCGCCGCCACCAAGTTCATCCGCCGCATGGTGCGCTTCTCCGAACACCCCGCCGGGGGGTTCCGGCTGACGGTCACACCGGGCGGGTGCTCGGGCTACAGCGCCGAGTTCACCGTCGAGCAGGCGCCGCGCGCCGGCGACAGCGAGGTGCAGGTGGACGACATCAAGCTCTACCTGCCTGCCGAGAGCCGGCTGATGCTCGAGGGCGTGACGGTGGACTTCGCCGAGACGCCCACGTCCTCCGGCCTCACCTTCCTGAACCCAAGGGCCGGCAACTGCGGCTGCAGCAGCTCGGCCGACGCGAGCCCGCCGGCCGAGGCCAGCGTGTCCGTCAGCGCCATCGTGCGCCGGCACGCGCCCGCTGCGGGGCATTGAGGCCCTGCAGGCGACCCACGCAGGCCATGCCATGAGCGCTTCGCCCGACTTCGACGCCGCCGTGCTGGGCCAGGGCCTGCCGCCCGAGGCCGAAGCCGCGCTGCGCGAGGCTGGCCTGGCCCGCGGCGACGCCACGCGCACCATGGCCGCGCTGATGCGCGCCAGCGCCCTGGCGCCCTCGCACCCGGCGGTGTTCATCGCCTTCTACCGGCACTACTTCTACGGCCACCGCCCGCGCCTGGCGCGCGCCGTGGCCCGCCGGGCCCTCGTCAGTGCCGCGCAGGCCCTCGGGCTCCCGCCGCTGTGGCGCGACGTGCCGGACCAGCCCCTGCCCGGGGCCGATGACGACGCAGCCACGCGCTTTTACCTGTGGGTGCTCAAGGGCCATGCCTACCTGAGCCTGCGTCTGGGCGACGAGCCCGAGGCACGCGCTGCGCTGGCCAAGCTGCGGGCCCTGGACCCCGAGGACCGCGTCGGCGCTGCCGTCATCGAGGCCGTGAGGCTGCGCCAAGTGCGCCGGCTGCAGGAAGGTGATGACGACGGCGACGGCCCCGCCCTGGCCGCCACTGGCGCCAAGGCCTGGCGCGCGCTGGACGCCGCCTCCGGGAGGGCCGCATGACCGACGCCGCCTGGAACGACATCCCGCCCCGCCACTGGCAGGGGGGGCCCCTGGACTGTGCCGCCTGCGAGCACGCCGCGCTGCGCCAGGCGCAGGGCTGCGAGCCCGGCCGCGTGTGCATGCAGGACGCCTACGCGCGGCGCATCGACCGCTTCTTCGCCCGCCACCGTGGCCTGGCGGCACGCCACCTGGCGCACGGCTACTTCGAAGTGCGCGCCATCGCCGCGCGGCATGCCGACGTCTTTCACCTGCCCGCGCTGATCGGCGACCCCGACGAGACCGTGCGCCTGCAGCTCGCCCTGCGCCTGCCTCAGCGCCAGCTGCTGCGCCTGCGCGATGACCCGCACCGCGAAGTGCGCATCCGCGTTGCCCAGCGGCTGGCGCCCGAGCACCTCGCCCCGCTGATCGGCGACCCCGACTACCAGGTCCGCGCCATGGTGGCCCGCCGCTTGCCAGCCGCGTTGCTGCCACTGCTGGCGCAGGACGCCGACACCCAGGTGCGACAGGAAGTGGCGCGCCGGCTGGAGATGCCCGCTCTCTGGCAGATGGCTGGCGACCGCGAGCCCGAGGTACGGCGCATCGTGGCCCAGCACCTGCCGGCGCCGCTGCTCGGCCGCTTCGGTCGCGACGAGGACCTCATCGTGCGTTGGGAGGCCGCCAGTCGCGCGGCCGCCGAGGTGCTGGGCGTCTTCCTGGAAGACCCCGACAGCGCCGTGCGCGAGCGGGCCGCCCAGCGGCGCTCCGCCTTGCTGCAACCCGCCACTGCTGCCCCGCAGGCCTGCCATGGCTGACATCGCCCGCGACGACGACGAGCTGGAGATCGCCTCGCCGCCGCGCTTTCGCATGGGCGAGCGCGTCGTGAGCCGCACGGTCATCCGCAATGACGGCACCTACAACGGGATGGACATCGGCCAGGTGCTGGTGGGCAAGGGCGAGGTCGGCTTCGTCACCTCCATCGGCACCTTCCTGCAGCAGTTCTACATCTATGCCGTCGAGTTCATCGACAGCGGCCACCGCGTCGGCATGCGCGCCAAGGAGCTCTGCACGCTGGACCACCTGCCCGACGAGGTGCTCGCCCAGCTCGGCGACAGGGCCGCACAGCTCCCGCACCTGCGCTGAACACCGCAAGGAGGATTGGCCATGCTCATCGAACCCGCCATGCCCAAGTTCCAATGGGGCCAGCCCGTCGTTGCCGCCGTCGACCTCTACAACGACGGCAGCCACCCGGAAGTGGCCGAAGACCAGCTGATGATCGTCGCCGGCGGCCCCGGCGAGGTCGTGCAGGTGGGCCACCACGCCGAGGCCAACATCCCGGTCTACATGGTGGACTTCGGCCTGGCCGTCATCGGCTGCCTGGAGCACGAGATCCTGCCCGAGGGCAGCTCACTGCCCTCGGCGCCATCCGAGGCGGAGGCCAGCGCATGAACGCAGAGGCCCGCCTGCCCCAGGCCCCGACGGGCGTCGTGGTGCCACTGGACGCGCTGCGCATCCAGCGGGCGCTGGCGCGCCGCCAACGCTACAAGTACGTGCACCCCCGCGTCGTGCCGGAGGGCGAGGGCTGGAAGGTCGTCAGCCCCAACTGCTCGCGCAACGTGGACCCCGCGGGCGGCGAGATCGACATCGCCTGGTTGCGCCCCGACGACGCCGCCGGCTGGCAGCTGCACGCCCGCAGCGCCGAACCGGGTGCGTGGCGCCTGAGCCGCCAGGGCCCGCTGCACGAGCTGCTCGACCTGCTGTGCGCCGATCCGGCGCGGGAGTTCTGGCGATGATCTATCTGGACCACAACGCCACCACGCGCCCCTGCCCCGAGGCCATCGAGGAGATGCAGGACGCGCTGCTGCGCCTCTGGGCCAACCCCTCGTCCACGCACGCCGCCGGCCAGGCGGCGCGCAGCGCGCTGGCCGACGCCCGGGCGCGCGTCGCAGCCTTCCTGGGCTGCCAGGGCAACGAGCTCGTCTTCACCAGCGGGGCCACCGAGGCCAACCACATGGCCCTGCTCGGCGGCCTGGCCCTGGGCCGCAGCCGCGGCCGCACGCGCCTGGTGATGAGCAGCGTGGAGCATCCCGCCGTGCTGGCCCTGGGCCAGCGCCTGCGGGCCGAGGGGCATGTCGTCGACCTCATTCCCGTGCTGGCCGACGGCGCGTTGGACCTGGCCGCGGCGGAGCGCCTCATCGGCGCGGACGTGGCGCTGGTCAGCGTCATGGGGGCCAACAACGAGACCGGCGTGTGCATGCCGGTCGGTGCCCTGGCAGCGCTCGCCCACGCGGCCGGCGCGCTGATGCACGTGGACGCGACCCAGCTCGTCGGCAAGCACGGGCTGCGCTTCGACGCCTGCGGCGCGGACCTGTGGTCAGCATCCGCGCACAAGCTGCACGGCCCCAAGGGCGTGGGCGCCCTGGTCGTGCGCCGCGGCCTGGCCCTGCCTGCGTTGCTGTCGGGCCGGCAGGAGCGCCAGCGCCGCGGCGGCACCGAGAACCTGCCCGGCATCCTCGGCTTCGCCGCGGCGGCCGAACGGGCGGGGCTCACGCAAGCTGCCGACCTGCAGCACCTGCAGGCCCTGCAGGCGCGCCTGGAGCGCGGGCTGCTCGGCCTGTCGCCCGCGGTGCACGTCTATGGCCGCAGCCACCCACGCCTGCCCAACACCACCTGCCTGCGCTTTGGCGAGCTGGACGCCGACCAGGTGCTCACGCGGCTGGAACGTGCCGGCGTGCTGGCTTCCTCGGGCGCAGCCTGCAGCGCCGGTGGCACCCAGCCATCCCACGTGCTGCTGGCCATGGGCGAGAGCCCGGTCCGCGCCAAGGCCGCGATTCGCCTGTCCACCGGCCGGGACACCCCCGCCGAGGACATCGACCGCGCCATCGCCGCCGCAGCCGCCTGCCTGCTGCCCTTGCTGGCCGAGCCCGCCCTCGCCACCTCCTGATCCCTCACCTCACGGAGCCTCCCATGAAAGTCATGATCCGCAAGAGCGCTGCCGGCGTGCTTAGCGCCTACGTGCCGAAGAAGGATCTCGAAGAGCCCATCGTCGCGCAGGAAAAGCCAGGCCTGTGGGGCGGCACCGTGACGCTGGCCAACGGCTGGGAGCTGGCCCTGCCCGACATGGCGGCAGGCACCGGCCTTCCCATCACCGTCGAGGCGCGGCGTCTGTCGGGCGGGAGCGAATGATGGGCCGCCCCGACAGCCCCCGCGTCAACGCGGCGCAGCTCGCCGAAGCCCTTCGGCTGGCCGAGACCGCCAGCACCGCCCGCGACGCCGCCGCGCTGCTGCGCAAGCACTTCACGTCGCTGCGCATCATCGTCGTCGATGCCTTCGACATGCGCAGCGAAGTGCCCGCCGCGCAGGGCGCGCTGCGGCGCCTGTACCTCGGCGCCAGCGACGGCCACTGCTGGCGCGTCACGACCGACCTGAGCCAGGTGGCCGGGCTCATCCTGGCCTGAATCATGGACGCCACGCTCACACCGCCCGGCCTGGCCGCCGAGGTCGACACCGACGACCTGGACCTGCCCGACGACTGGCTGCGCCTGTCCGACCCCGACCTCAGCGGCGTCGAGCTCCACCTCGTGCAGGCCGCGCTGGCAGAGCCCCAGCTCTCCTGCGGACGCATGGTGCAGCACTTCGAGAGCGCCTTCGCTCAGCACCATGGCCGCCGCCACGGCGTGGCCGTGGCCAGCGGCACCCTCGGCACCTGGCTGCTGCTGCGGGCCCTGGGCATCGGTCCGGGCGACGAGGTGGTGGCCTCGCCCTATGGCTGGCACCAGGTCGGCCATGCGGTCACGCTGACCGGCGCGCGGCTGGTGTTCGCCGACATCAACTACTGGTCCGGCTGCCTGGACCCCGCGCGCGCCGCTGCCCAGATCGGCCCGGCCACCAAGGCCCTGCTGGTGGGCAACGTCAACGGCCATCCCGCCGACTGGGGCGCCTTCGAGGCGCTGGCTGCCGAGCGGGGCCTGGCGCTGCTGGAGGACTCGACGGAGGCCATCGGCTCGCGCTGGCGCGGCCGGCTCGTGGGCAGCTTCGGCCGCGCCAGCGTGTTCGACTTCTCCCAGCCCTCAGCCCTGTGCTGCGGCGAAGGCGGCATCGTGCTGACCGACGACGACGCCCTCGCCGCCGAGCTGCGCTACCTGCGCGCGCGCTCGCTGAAGGACAGGCGCTCCGTATCGGTGGGCTCGCGCGTGCCCCTGCAGGCCGCCATGAGCGAACTCACCGCGGCGGTCGCCGCCGGCCAGCTCGCCCGGCTGCCCGAGATCCTGGCGCGGCGCCGCGAGGTCGCGGGCTACTACCTGACGCAGATGCAGACCTTCGAAGGCATCAAGCCGCCCTATGTCGGCGCCGACGTCGACGAGGTGCACTGGATGGTCTACACCGTGCACCTGGGCAAGCGCTTCACGGCCAGCGCCTGCGACGAGATCGTCGAAGACATGGCCGACGAGTCCATCGAGGCCGTCATGTACTGCCAGCCCCTGCACCAGCAGTTCCACTACGTGCAGCAGGGCTGGGGGCGCGGCCAGTTCCCGCTGGTGGAACGCATCGCCGACCGCGCCGTCGCCCTGCCCTTCCACGGCCACCTGCAGCCCGATCACGTCAAGTTCATCGTCAAGACGATGAAGGACAGCTCCGTGAACGTCGGTGCCGGCGCCGCCATCTACTGATCGATGCAGCACCATGAGCTTCACCACCCTGCCCCACCTCCCCGACGACATCGCCCGGGGCCTGCGCGACGGCCGCCTGGCACCCTACCTCGGCCCTGGCCTGCTCACGCTGTGCGAAGCCGTGGCACTGCCCGCCGACCCGCCGGCCCTGGCCGCCTTCCTGAGCGGCAAGAGCTCGGTGCCGGGCAAGATCCGCCATCGCGTCACGGCCGTGGCGCAGTTCATCGAGAACTTCAAGCACCGCAAGACGCTTGTCGCGTTGATGGACGAGGCCTTCGCCACCGCGCCGGCCCCATCGGCGTTGCACCGGTGGCTGGCCGGCCTGCCTGCGCCGCTGATCGTCGACACCTGGTACGACGACACGCTGCGCCAGGCCCTGGGCGTGCGCGGCGACTGGGCCGAGGTGCAGGGCCTGTCGCAGAGCGAACACTTCGGTGCCTGGACAGGCTGGTACGGTGCCGATGGCGCCCTCGCTCCCGACCCCGTCGAGGCGCCCACCGTGCTCTACAAGCCCTGGGGCGCCCGTCGCCCGGGCAGCAACTACCTGGTGTCGGACACCGACTTCGTCGAGGTGCTGACCGAGATCGACATCCAGACGCCCATCCCCGAGCTCGTGCAGCGCCGCCGCGCCAGCCTGGGCTTCGTCTTCCTCGGCTGCCGCTTCAACGACCAGCTGCCGCGCGCCTTCGCGCGCCAGATCCTCAAGCGCTCCGGCGGCCCGCACTACGCGGTGCTGCCGGACGAACCCACGCGCATGGAGGCCCGCTTCCTGGAGGAGCAGGGCATCACGCGCATCGCCCTGCCGCTGGCCGACGTGGCGGCGTGCCTGACCGTCACGACACCGGCCTGAACTTCACCGCCCCTGGAGACCCTCATGCCCACTCTCACCCTCAAACCGTCCGGCAAGACCCTGGAGCTGCCGGCCGGCACCCAACTGCTCAAGGCCATCCTCGATGCCGGCGAGCAGCTCATCAGCAAATGCGGTGGCCAGGCCAGCTGCGGCGCCTGCCACATTTTCGTGACCGAGGGCCGCAAGGGCGTGTCTCGCCTGACGCCGGCCGAGAACGCCAAGCTCGACACGCTGGTGGGCGTCAGCAGCAAGTCGCGCCTGGCCTGCCAGGCCAACTTCCTCGGCACCGAGGACGTCACGATCGAGCTGCTGGGCGCGCTCAGCGGCTGAGCGATGCTTGACGTCGCCATCGTCGGGGGCGGCGTCTGCGGCCTCGCGCTGGCGAGCAGCCTGCAGGCGCGCCGCGTGGACTGGGCGCTGTTCGAGGGCCGCGGCCGCCTCGGTGGCCGTGTGCTCACCGTCACCGGGGAGAACGGCGCGCCGCTGGACCTGGGCGCCACGTGGTTCTGGCCGGCCACGCAGCCCGTCATCACGCAGCTCGTGGCGGACCTCGCCCTGCCAACGCTGGCACAGCCGGACGATGGCCAGCTGCTCGTGCTCGACGATGCTGCGCGGCCGCCGCAGGCCCGCAGCTTTGATGCCGCGACCGGGCAGGCCGTCGAGGGCCTGCCCCCACAACCGGGCAGCCTGCATGGCGGCGCGCGCCGGCTGGCGGGCGGCATGCAGGCCCTCGTCGACGCCCTGGCCGCACGCCTGCCGCCGGGCCGCCTGCACCTCGGCCAGCGCCTGCGCCGTCTGCAGGACCTGGGCGATGCCGTGGCACTGCACTTCGACGACGGCACGACGCTTCAGGCCCGGCGCGTGGTGCTGGCCCTGCCGCCGCGGCTCGCCCTCGATCAGATCCGCTTGACCCCGCCCCTGCCCGATGCCGTGCAGGCAGCCATGCGCGGCACACCCACCTGGATGGCCCACGCCGCCAAGGCGGCCCTGCCGTGCCGCAGCCCGGTGTGGCGCGAGCAGGGCCACACCGGCAATGCCTGGGTCACGCATGCGCAGGCCGTGCTGGCCGAGGTCTTCGACGCGAGCGGCGCGGCCGGCGCCGCGCTGGCGGGCTTCATCGCCCTGCCGGCCGCGCAGCGCGCGCGCTTCGAACGCAGCCTGCCGCTGCTGCTGGAAAGCCAGCTCGCCATGCTGTTCGGCCACCACCTCCAACCGCTGGGCGCGCACTGGCAGGACTGGGCAGCCGACGAGCTGTGCTGCAGCGCGGCCGACCGCGAGGAAGACGGCCGCGGCGGGCACCCCGGCCAGCATGCGGCAGAGGTCGCCCAGCTGCAGGCTCCGCTGTGGGCGGGGCGGCTGTGGCTCGGCGGCAGCGAGACGGCGCGCCAGGGCACCGGCTACCTCGAAGGCGCGCTCCGAGCGGCCGGGCGGCTGCGCGCCGAGCTCGACCGGGCGATGCTCGCGCACCCCTGAGGGCACCAGGCACGAGATCTGCATTCCAGCGACGTGAAGTAGCCCGCTACATCACGTTTGACTGGAATGCTCCAAACCCTCCACGACATCGACTGGGCGCCGCTGTGGCTCACGCTGCGCGTCGCCACCCTGGCCACGGCGGCGGCCTGCTTCGCCGGCGTGGGGCTGGGCTGGCTCTTCGCCCGCACCCGGCTGCCGGGCCGCCGGCTCCTGGAGGCGGTATGCATGCTCCCCCTGGTGCTGCCGCCCACCGTGCTGGGCTACGCACTGCTGTTGATGATGGGCCGGCGCGGGCCGCTGGGCAGCTGGCTGCGCGAGCACTTCGACTACAGCCTCATCTTCCACTGGCACGGTGCGGTGCTGGCCTCGGCGCTCGTCGCCCTGCCCCTGGTGCTGAAGGCGGCGAGCACGGCCTTCGCCCAGGTGGACCGCACGCTGGAGGCCGCAGCCCGAACGCTGCGCCAGTCACGCTGGAGCACCTTCGTGCGGGTGACCCTGCCGCTGGCCTGGCCCGGCATCCTGGCCGGCACGCTGCTCGCCTTCGCACGCGCCATGGGCGAGTTCGGCGCCTCGCTGATAGTGGCCGGCTCCATCCCGGGCCAGACGCAGACCGCCTCCATGGCCATCTACGACGCCGTGCAGGCCGGGCGTGACGACCTCGCGCTGCTGCTGTCCCTCGTCATCTCGGCCCTGTCCGTGTTCATCCTGCTCGCGTCGCAACGCCTCCTGGGTGGGCGCGCGCCCTCTGCCTGAGTTGCAAGGAGCCCCCATGCCCGCTCGCCGCCGCCTGCTTCTTGCCAGCCTCGCGCTGCTGCCCTATGGGGCGCTGGCGCAAGGCACACAGGGCCTGACCGTCTCTGCCGCCGCCAGCCTCACCGAAGCCTTCAAGGAGATCGGCGCGCGCTTCGATGCTGGCCGCGGCAGCACCACGCGCCTGAACTTCGCCGCCTCCGGCGTGCTGATCGCCCAGATCGCCCAGGGCGCGCCGGTGGACGTCTTCGTCAGCGCCGACGCCGAGACCGTGGACCGGGGCATGAAGGACAAGCTGCTCGACCCCGCCACGCGGCGCGACTTCGCGACCAACAGCCTCGTGCTGATCGCGCCGGCCGACAGCGCGGCTGCGCTCACCGGCATGGCCGACCTGACCGGCCCCGGCGTGCGGCGCATCGCCGTCGGCAAGCCCGCCAGCGTGCCCGTGGGGCGCTACACCCGCCAGGCACTGGAGGCGGCAGGCCTGTGGGCGCGCGTCGAGGCGCGCATCGTCTACGCCGACAGCGTGCGTCAGGCGCTGGACTACGTGGCGCGCGGCGAGGCCGAGGCCGGCTTCGTCTACCGCACGGACGCGCAGCTGGCCAACGGCAAGGTGCGCATCGTGGCAAGCGTTGGCGGCCATGCGCCGGTCTGCTACCCCGCGGCCGTCGTGCAGGACAGCCGCCAGCCCGCGGCCGCGCGCGCGTTCGTGGACTACCTGCTCGGGCCCGAGGCCCAGGCCATCCTCGCCCGCCATGGTTTCGGCAAGCCATGATCGACATCCATTTGCACGCGGAAGTCCGCGACCGCCACCGGCAGTTCGCGCTGCAGATGGCTTTCGCCACCGAGGCGCCGGTCGTGGCGCTGTTCGGCCCCTCGGGCGCCGGCAAGTCACTGACGCTACAGGCCATCGCCGGGCTGCTGCGCCCGCGCTCGGGCCACGTGCGCGTGGCTGGCCGCACGCTGTTCGACAGCCGCGCAGGCATCGACCTGCCTCCCGAAGCGCGCCGCGTGGGCTGCGTCTTCCAGCACTACGCGCTCTTCCCGCACCTCAGCATCCGCCAGAACGTGGCGTTCGGCCTCTCCAGCTGGCGCCAGCGTCCGGGTCGCGACGCGCAGGCGCGGATCGACGCGCTGCTCGATTCCTTCGGCCTGCAGGCGCTTGGCAGCAGCCGGCCCGACACGCTGTCCGGCGGGCAGAAGCAGCGCGTGGCCCTGGCGCGCGCGCTGGCCTGCGAGCCCCAGCTGCTGCTGCTCGACGAGCCTTTCGCCGCGCTGAACCCGCACTTGCGCGCGCAGCTGCGCGCCGAACTGCGCGACTGCGTGCGCCGCTGGCAGGTGCCCGCCTTGCTCATCACGCATGACGTGGACGACGTGCTGGCCCTGGCCAACCAGGCCTGCTGCGTCGATGGCGGCCGCGTCACCCGCGTGATCGACCTGGACCGGGGCACCGAGCGCGAGCAGTTGCTGCCGGCACTCGGCCTCGCTCGCGCACCAGCGTCGCCCGCGCAGGCTCAGATCCGAGATTGGCTGCTCTCGGCCGCGCAGGTGCCCCTTGTTTGATCCGACCGCCAGGGTCGGACGCGACACCAGCCTGCTGTCCGGCGAGCTGCGCCTGGCCGGGCGGCTGGACACGCGCTTCTTCAAGCTGCTGCTGGCCGTGCAGGCCTCGGGCTCGCTGCAGAAGGCCGCGCGTGCGGCGGGCTACAGCTACAAGGGGGCGTGGCTGGTGCTGGAGAACGCCGGCAACCTGGCCCGCACGCCGCTCGTCGCGTCGCAGACAGGCGGCCGGCGGGGCGGCGGCTCGCAGCTCACGCCGGCTGCCCTCGAGCTGCTGCAGAGCTGGCAGCAACTCCAGCGACGTCACCAGGCCTTCCTCGCCGAGCAGGACGCCTGGCTGCTCGCCCAACCGCAGCTCGCCCACCTTCTCAGGAGCCTCGCCATGAAATCCAGCGCCCGCAACCAGTTCGCCGGCACCATCAGCGCCGTGAGCCCCGGCCCTGCCACCACCCAGGTCACGCTCGACATCGGCCATGGGAACACCGTCACGGCATCGCTGACCACGACCGCCGCGCAGCGCCTGGGCGTGCAGGCCGGCCAGGCGGCACTGGCGCTCGTGAAGTCCTCCGAGGTGGTGCTGATCAGCGACTTTGCCGGCTACCAGCTCTCGGCCCGCAACCAGCTCGCCGGCACCCTCTCGCGCGTGCAGAAGGGCGCGGTGTCTTCCCTCGTCGGCGTCACGCTGCCGGGGGGCAGCGTCGTCACCGCCAGCGTCACCAATGACGCCGTCGACGCCCTGGGTCTGGCCGTGGGCCAGCCCGTCACCGCCAGCTTCAAGGCCTATGCGGTGATGCTGGCCGTGGCGACCTGAGGCCGTCAGCCGCTCGCTCCCCCTCGTCGACGGCCAGGCGCCGCCGGCCGCGCGCGGGCCATGCGGCGTGGGCGTCCCTCGGTGTCGAGGCGCCCAGTCTTCGGCAAGACGGTGCATGTCCTGCTGGCGGTTTGCGCGCCGCCCGACGGCTTCTCTCCGCCCTGCCTCTCGTCGCCGCCTGGCATGACGCACAAGCTCCGATTGACAGCGCTTTCATGGCTTGCTCCTGCAAGCCTGGCACCGGCTGGCGGCCAATCTGCACCGGCTGAACGGGATGCAACCAAAGATGACAACGCTGTACACGCACCGGCCGGACGCCTCTACTCGCGCCCCAGGCGGCCCGCAAGCCTGCCTGCAACGACCCGAGGAGACACCCCATGCACACCCTTGCAACCCAGGCCCGCCGGGCCGTCGCCGCGCTGTTGGGCGGCCTGCTGCTGGCCCAGGGCGGCGCAGCCCTGGCCGACGTGAGCGCCCTGTCCGTCAGCGGCAACAAGATCCTGGCCGGCGGCCAGGCCGCCAGCTTTGCCGGCAACAGCCTCTTCTGGAGCAACACCGGCTGGGGCGGCGAGAAGTACTACAACGCCAGCGCCGTGGGCTGGCTCAAGAGCGACTGGAAGTCGCGCGTCGTGCGCGTGGCCATGGGGGTGGACGAAG
>JAEUPJ010000044.1 GCA_016790285.1 Roseateles sp.
GGCGCTCACTCTAGGGCCACCGCGCGCGGCTGGACATCCCCAAGGTCGGGGGTTGCGCGGGGAGACAATGCGCGCATGAGACCGCAGGGCCGCCCCAAGGGCGAATACCGGAGTGCGGAGCACGAAGGTACACCAGTGAGCCCGGCGCCGAGCCGCCTCAAGCCGGGCGAGCGCCCCCTCGGGGGGCAGGGAGCGAAGCGACCGTGGGGGCCGGCATGAGACACCCTGTGTCAACCCCCGTGCCTCGGGCCGGGCGCCGGGCCGCTCCCAAGCCGGCCCGCATCCCCTCGGGGGATCGGCCGATGTACCCATCGGACGAGGGGCTGACATGACAGCTGGCGGCGGCAACATGGAGCGCATCCTGCGGCTGATGGCCGACAAGGGTGCGTCGGACTGCTATCTCTCGGCGAACATGCCGGTGCTGATCCGCATCAACGGGCAGACCGTGCAGCTGTCGGACCAGCTCCTCACCCCGCCGCAGCCGCGCCAGCTCATCGCCGAGGTCATCGACCCGGCGTCGCTCGCCGAACTCGACAACACCGGCGAGCTGAACATGGCCGTCGGCGTGCGCGGCGTCGGAAGCTTTCGTCTGTCGGGCTTTCGCCAGCGCGGCTCCATCGCCGGGGTGTTCCGGCACATCCCGCACGAGATCCCGACGCTGGAGTCGCTACAGCTGCCGCCCGTGCTGGGCTCGATGATCAAGGAAAAGCGCGGCCTCATCCTGATGGTGGGCGCCACGGGCACCGGCAAGAGCACGACGCTGGCCTCGATGCTCGAGATGCGCAACCAGACGATGACCGGGCACATCCTCACCATCGAGGACCCGATCGAATACCTGTTCAGCAACAAGCGCTCGGTGGTCAACCAGCGCGAGATCGGGCGCGACACGGCCTCGCTGCAGATCGCGCTCAAGAACGCGCTGCGCCAGGCGCCGGACTGCATCCTGATCGGCGAAATCCGCGACCGCGACACCATGACCGCGGCCATCAGCTACGCGCTGTCGGGCCACCTCGTGCTGGCCACGCTACACGGCAACAACACCTACCACGCGCTGAACCGCATCCTGTCGTTCTACACGCCCGAGTCCCGCCCGGCGCTGCTGAACGACCTGGCCGCGGGCCTGAAGGCCATCGTGTCGCAGCGCCTGGTGCGCGCCACGGCCGGCGGGCGCGTGCCGGTCGTCGAGATCCTGCTGAACACCAAGCTCACCGCCGAGCTCATCGAGCAAGGCGACTTCACGGGCGTGAAAGAGGCCATGGAGAAGTCCATCGCCGAGGGCTCGCAGACCTACGAAGAGCACTTCGCCAAGCTCATCAGCGAAGGCACCATCACGCGCGAGGAAGGCCTGGCCTTCGCCGACTCGCCCACCAACCTCTTGTGGCGGCTGCAGAACGAGACGGCCGGCGCCCGGCTGCCGACCGCGCCCCGCAAGGAAGAGAAGGCTGGCGACGAAGCCAGCTTCACTGAAATCACCCTGGACGTCCGCGGCACTTGAAGCTGATCGACTGCATTGAATCCCAAGCCGCCCGCCTCGCCCAGGCGGGCTTGTTTTTTGGCCATGGCACGACCAACGCCTTCGACGAGGCCATGTGGCTGGCGCTGTGGCGCCTGGGCCTGCCGCTGGACGCGCTCGACGACCATGAAGAGCGCGAGCTGAACGCGGCCGAGCTGGCGGCCATTGCCGCCCTCGTCGACGAGCGCATCAGCACGCGCAAGCCGGCCGCCTACCTGACCGGCGAGGCCTGGCTGCAGGGCGTGCCCTTCACCATCGACGAGCGCGCCATCGTGCCGCGCAGCTTCATCGCCGAGTTGATCGTGGACGCGAGCATCGACCCCTGGCTGCACCCTGAGAGCCGCCGCGTGCTGGACTTGTGCACCGGCAACGGCAGCCTGGCCGTGCTGGCGGCCATGGCGTGGCCGGAGGTGGAGGTGGACGCGCTGGACCTCAGCACGGACGCGCTGGCCGTGGCCCGGCTCAATGTCGAGCGCCACGGGCTGACCGAGCGCATCCGGCTGCTGCAAGGCGACGGGCTCAGCGGCGCCCAGGGCCCTTACGACCTGATCCTGTGCAACCCGCCCTACGTCAACAGCGCCAGCATGGCCGCCCTGCCCGCCGAGTACCGCGCCGAGCCTGAGTTGGCTCTGGCCGGGGGCAGCGATGGCATGGACTTCATCCGCGCCCTGCTGCGCGACGCCCCCGCGGCGCTGACCGACACCGGCGTGCTGGTGCTGGAGATTGGCAATGAGCGCGAGCACTTCGAGGCGGCCTTCCCCGCGCTGGAAGTCGTCTGGATGGAAACCTCTTCAGGCGCCGACCAGGTGCTGCTCGTGACCAAGGACCAACTGCTGTGATCACGCTGCGCGATATCACGCTGCGACGCGGCGTCAAGGTGGTGCTGGACGGCGCGTCTGCGACGCTGCAGCCCGGCGAGAAGATCGGCCTCGTCGGCCGCAACGGCGCTGGCAAGTCCAGCCTCTTCGCGCTGCTCACCGGCCGCCTGTCCAACGACCGCGGCGACGTCGAAGTGCCCCGCCACTGGCGCCGCTCCGAGGTCGCCCAGAACATGCCCGAGACGGACGACGGCGCGACTGACTTCGTGCTGCAGGGCGACCTGACCCTCGTGGCTGCTCGCGTGGCGCTGGATGAGGCCGAGAAGGCCAACGACGGGCACGCCATGGCCGAGGCCCACGCCGCGCTCGCCGATGCCGGCGCCTTCGATGCCCGCTCCCGAGCGCAAGCCCTGCTGATGGGCCTGGGCTTCCGGACCGAGCAGCTCGACGCCCCGGTCAACAGCTTCTCCGGCGGCTGGCGCATGCGGCTGCAGCTCGCCCGCGCGCTGATGTGCCCGGCCGAACTGATGCTGCTGGACGAGCCCACCAACCACCTGGACCTCGACGCGCTGGTGTGGCTGGAAGCCTGGCTGCAACGCTACGACGGCACGCTGATCATCATCAGCCACGACCGCGAGTTCCTGGACGCCATCACCAAGGTCACCCTGCACCTGGACGAAGGCAAGCTCGTGCGCTACGGCGGCAACTACACGAGCTTCGAGAGCCAGCGCGCTGAGCGCATGGTGCTGCAGCAGGCCGCGTTCGAGAAGCAGCAGGACCGGGTCGCCCACCTGCAGAAGTTCATCGACCGCTTCAAGGCCAAGGCCAGCAAGGCCAAGCAGGCGCAAAGCCGCGTGAAGGCCCTGGAGCGCATGGAAAAGCTCGCGCCGGTGCTGGCGTCTGCCGACTTCAACTTCGAGTTCCGCGAGCCGCTGAACCTGCCCAACCCGATGCTGATGTTCGACGATCTGTCAGCCGGTTACCGCACCGACGAAGGCGACAAGATCATCGTGCGCGGGGTGGACCGCTCGGTGCTGGCGGGGCAGCGCATCGGCATCCTGGGCGCCAACGGCCAGGGCAAGTCCACGCTCGTCAAGACCATCGCCCGCGCCCAGGCGCCGATGGGTGGCACGCTGACCGAGGGGAAGGGCCTGTCCATCGGCTACTTCGCCCAGCAGGAGCTGGACGTCCTTCGGCTCGACGAGGGGCCGCTTGCGCACATGGTGCGCCTGGCGCGCGACGTCGGGCCGCCGGGGCGTGAGCAGGAGCTGCGCGACTTCCTCGGCCAGTTCCGCTTCACGGGCGACATGGTCGGCCAGCAGGTCGGCAGCCTCTCCGGCGGCGAGAAGGCCCGCCTGGTGCTGGCCATGCTGGTGTGGCAGCGCCCCAACCTGCTGCTGCTGGACGAACCGACCAACCACCTGGACCTGAACACCCGCGAGGCGCTGTCCATGGCGCTCAACGAGTTCGAAGGCACCGTCATGCTGGTGAGCCACGACCGCGCGCTGCTGCGCGAGGTGTGCGACGAGTTCTGGCTGGTGGCCGACGGCGTGGTCAAGCCTTTCGATGGCGACCTGGACGACTACCAGCGCTGGCTGCTCGACCAGAGCAAGGAAGCCGCGCGCGCGGCCAAGAAAGGTGCCGCTGCCGCGCCCGTTGCCACGCCGGCAGCCGCCCCCGCCCCCGCCGCCGTGGTGGCGCCGGCTGCGCCACCTGCCTCGCGCGAGGACCGCAAGGCCTCCGGCCAGGCGCGCGCCAAGCTCGCCGAGCTGACCCGGCCCCTGCGCAAGGAGATGGAAACCATCGACAAGCGCCTGCATGCCCTGGCCGAAGAGCGCGCCGAGATCGAGGCACAGCTGGCCGAGGGAGCCGCCGCGACGGCCATCGCCGAGATGGGCCGGCGCCTGAAGGCCATTGCCGACCAGCTCGAAGCCGACGAGATGCGCTGGCTGGAGCTGGGCGAGCAGATCGAGGCGATGAGCGCCTGACCCGGCCTCAGGCGGCCAGCGCGGCCGCCAGCGTGAGCGCGCCGGGCAGCGCCTGCACGAACAGGATCTTGCGCGACGCCGTAGCCGCGCCAAACACGCCGGCCACGACGACACAACCTGCGAAGAAGATCATCCAGGGCCGCCCCGCGACGGCGCCCTGGAGGACGCCCCACGCCAGGCCGGCGGCCAGGAAGCCGTTGTACAGCCCCTGGTTGGCCGCGAGCGCCTTGCTCTGCTCGGCGAAATCGGCCTTGAGGCCGAAGGCCTTGCGGCCCAGAGGCTTGGTCCAGAAGAACATCTCCAGGACCAGGATGTAGACGTGCAGCAGCGCCAGCAGCGCGGCGAGCACCAGAGCCAGGGTTTGCATGGCCTCTCCTCTTGAAATTGAAGTGACACGCATGGTCGCAGACCCGCGACGACATGGCTGTCACCAGAAAGACCATTTTGATTGTGTGCAATTGAATTGCCAACTACATTCTTGCCCATGCCACGCAAGAAGGTCACGCCAGCCACCGCAGCCGCCCCGGCCGATGCCCGCGAGCAATGGCTGCGCCTGGACCGTCAGCTGTGCTTTGCCCTCTACAGCAGCTCGCTGGCGATGACCAAGCTCTACAAGCCCCTGCTGGCGCCGCTGGGCCTGACCTACCCGCAGTACCTCGTCATGCTCGTGCTCTGGGAGGCGGACAGCCATGCCTCCCGCGAGGCGGCGGGCCTGAGCGTCGGCCAGCTCGGCCAGCGCCTGTCTCTGGACTCCGGCACCCTCACCCCGCTGCTCAAGCGCCTGGAGGCGCTCGGCCACATTGAACGCTGCCGCGCGCGGGACGACGAGCGCCGGGTGGACATCTTGCTGACCCCGAGCGGCCGCAAGCTGCGCCGCCTGGCCCTGGACATCCCTGGCCAGCTGGCGTGCGCCAGCGCCTGCGACCTCAACGAACTGGCCGCGCTCACGCAGCGGCTCCACGAATTGCGCAGCCAGCTGGCGGCGTCAACCGAGGCGGCCTGACGCGCCTCGCCCATTTCCCTTTCCCCCCCCTGACCCCGCCCAAAGGAGCCCACCATGGCCATCGAAAAAGCCCTCTACACCGCCACCGCCACCGCCACCGGCGGCCGCACCGGCACCGCCAAGTCGTCCGACGGCGCCCTGGACGTGAGCCTGGCCACGCCGAAGGAACTCGGCGGCGCGGGCGGCCCGGGCACCAACCCCGAGCAACTGTTCGCTGCCGGCTACTCGGCCTGCTTCATCGGCGCGATGAAGGCCGTCTCGGCTCGCCAGAAGATCGCCCTGCCGGCGGAAGTGAGCATCACCAGCGAAGTCGGCATCGGCCCCCACGCCAACAAGCCCGGCGCGTTCGGCATCCAGGTCGCCATGAAGATTTCGGTGCCCGGCATGGAGCGCGCCCAGCTCGAGGCCCTGGTGGCCACGGCCCACGAGGTCTGCCCGTACTCCAACGCCACCCGCGGCAACATCGACGTCACGCTGACCATCGTCTGAGCCTGACGGCACGGACACGTCCGGGTTTTCCGCCACCCTGACCCAGGGGGGAGAGCCCGGACACCGTCACGGGGCTGTCACGCCCCCTTCCTAGCCTCCCGGGTTGATTTGCCTACGAATCAACCTGCCAGGAGGCTTCATGCTTTTTCGTACCGCCCTGATCGCGCTGACGGCCGTTGCCAGCGCCTCGGCCATGGCTGCCAATTCGGTCAGCAATGCCAGCTTCGTCAACGGCATTGCCTTGCCCGGCAGCCTGCTGGATCTGTCGACCGGCAGCGACTTCGACCGCCGCGTCGGCTTCTTCTCCGACATCTACTACGACCGCGCCCGCAACGAGTGGTGGGGCCTCTCCGACCGTGGCCCCGGCGGCGGCGTGCTGCCCTACGACACGCGCGTCCAGCGCTTCACCCTGAACGTCAACCCCGTCACCGGCGCGATCTCCAACTTCCAGATCGTGCAGACCGTGAAGTTCACCGACGCTGGCGCCGCCCTCAACGGCCAGGCCCCGGCGCTGGCCAGCGTGCTGGGCAAATCGTTCGACCCCGAAGGCCTGGTGATCAACCCGGTCACCGGCAACCTGCTGGTCAGCGACGAGTACGGCCCCTCGGTCTACGAGTTCAACCGCAACGGTGAACTGCTGCGCAAGTTCACGACGCCGGCCAATCTCGTGCCCCGCACAGCCTCCGGCACGGACTACAACGCGCTGGCACCGGCTGGCAGTTCGCCGCAGCTGATTGCCGGCCGGGAAGGCAACCGCGGCCTGGAAGCGCTGGCCATCACGCCCGATGGCCGCTACGCGTTCGCCGTGCTGCAAAACGGCCTGGTCACCGACGGCTACAACCCGGCGAGCGGCGGCACCCGCAGCCAGTACACCCGCATCGTCAAGTACGACATCCAGACCGGCGAGGCCGTGGGCCAATACGCCTACCAGCTGGCCAGCTCGAGCCAGGGCCGCGGCATCTCGGCACTTGTCGCCATCGACGCGAACCGCTTCCTGATCCTGGAGCGCAACAACCGCGGCGTCGGCGTCGGCGCCACGTTGAACACCGCCGACAAGAACGTCTTCGAAGTCGACCTGACGAATGCCAGCGACGTCACCGGCATCAACCTGCCGGCCAGCGGCGCACTGCCGTCGGGTTTCACCGCCGCGGCCAAGAGCGGGAAGATCATCGACCTGGACGCCGACACCCTGGCGGCCCTGGGCAACAAGTCACCCGAGAAGTGGGAAGGCCTGGCCATCGGGCCGCAACTGGCGAATGGCAAATACCTGATCCTGGCCGGCACCGACAACGACTACAGCGTCACGCAGAACGGTTCCAACACCCAGTTCGACGTCTACCTGCGCATGACGGACGCCGACCCGTTCGCCTCGTCGATCCAGTGCCCGGTGGGCCAGACCACGGGCTGCTTCTCCACTGCCACTTCGGCGAGCATCGCCCTGTCGTCTGACTACCAGCTGCTGCCCGGCGTGCTGCACGCCTACACCGCCGACATCAGCGGCTACATCGCGCCGGTGCCGGAACCCGAGACCTACGCCATGCTGCTGGCTGGCCTGGGCGTGATGGCGATGGCACGCCGCCGCTGTCAAGGCTGATCAGGCAGCGGGCTCCGCCAGCAGGGCGAGGATCAACTCGATCCGCGCCTTCACCGGGCTCAGTGCGCCAGCGCTGGGCAGCAAGCCGGGCAGGTCCATCACCGGCCCGGCGTCGCACCGCGTGCTGCGCCACACCGGGATGCCCGCCGACTGCGCATCGCGCAGGGCGGCATCCAGCCCCTGGCTGAGCGTGCCATTGCCCGTGCCGGCGGCGATGAAGCCGTCCACGCCAACCGCGCGCAGGGCCTGCACGACGGCGCCGTCAGCACCGGCGTGGTTCGACACGATCTCCACCCGCGGCCACTGCGGCGCCGGCCGTGCAATGCGCGCCGTGCCCAAGGCCTCACCGACAGGCCAGCGACCCACCACGCGCACCGCGCCCTCCTCCACCCGGGCCACGAGCGCGCCATCGGCTGACTCGAAGGCATCCACGCGGTAGCTGTGGGCCTTGCGCACTTGCACCGCGTCATGCACGCGGCCCGCAAACGCGAGCACGACGCCCGCCGCGCCTGGCGTCCCGGCCACCTGCACGGCATCAAAAAGGTTCTGCGGCCCATCCGGCGCCAAGGCCGTGGCGGGCCGCATGGCGGCCGTCAGCACCACAGGCTTGCGCGGCGCCAGCACGCGGTGCAGGAAGTAGGCGGTCTCTTCCAGCGTATCGGTGCCATGCGTGACGACAACGCCGGCGACTTCGGGCCGGGCCAGTTGCGCCTCGACCGCAGCCGCCAGCCGCTGCCAGGTCGCGAAATCCATGTCCTTGCTGTCGAGTTGGGCCACTTGGTGGGCCTCCAGCCGCCGCGCGGACAGCGCAGGCACCGCCGCCAGCAAATCCTCCACCCGCAATTGCGCGGCGGTATAGCCCACGCCATCGCTGGCCGATTGGGCAGTACCGGCAATCGTGCCGCCGGTACCCAGAATGACGATGAGATCAGCTGGAGTTTGCAATTTGCTGGATTCCTGGATGAAAATACAGGTGCTGGACAGATTTCCAGCCACCTCGAAAAGGCCGCCCGTGCAAGACCGTCCCAAGCTTACCGCCCGCCAGCAACAGATCTTCGACCTGGTCCGCAACGCCATCGAAAGCACCGGCGCGCCACCCACGCGAGCTGAAATCGCCGCCGAACTGGGTTTCAAATCTGCCAACGCCGCCGAGGAGCATCTGCAGGCCCTCGCCCGCAAAGGCATGCTGGAACTGGTCGGCGGCACCTCCCGCGGTATTCGCCTCAAGTCCGACACCCTCAGCGCCGTCAACCGCGCCCGGCAGTTCAGCCTGCCGCTGCCCAACCTGGCCCAACTGACGCTCCCCCTCATTGGCCGCGTCGCCGCCGGCGCCCCCATCCTCGCCCAGGAGCACGTGGAGCAGACCTACACCGTCGAGCCCGGGCTCTTCTCCCGCAAGCCCGACTACCTCCTCAAGGTCAAGGGCATGAGCATGAAGGACATCGGCATCCTCGACGGCGACCTCCTCGCCGTGCAATCCGCCAGCGACGCCCGCAACGGCCAGATCGTGGTGGCCCGCGTCGGCGAGGAGGTCACGGTCAAGCGCTTCAAGCGCAGCGCTGAAGGCATCCAGTTGCTGCCCGAGAACGCCGATTTCGGCCCCATCGTGATCGACGAAAACAGCGAGAGTTTCAGCATCGAAGGTCTCGCCGTCGGCCTGATCCGCGGCCAGGGCTTCAACTGAAATAGCGGCGGACGAAGAAAAAGGGCCCGTGTCGCTGACACGGGCCCTTTTGTTTGGATGGTGGAGCCGGGGGGAATTGAACCCCCGTCCGCAAGCCATCACCGGGCAGATCTACATGCTTAGCCGGCTGATTTGAATCTCACGGTCAACTCGCGCAGTGGCACGCTAGCTTTCCCGCCAGTCACTGAATCTCGCGCCCTACCGAGTGACCCGGTATGACGCCAGCCGATGTGAGTGACTTCTCAGCCTTGCCCCTTGCGGAACTCAGCCCGGCCCATCGGCCTGCCGTTGAGAAGCTCATCCGCAATTAAGCGGCGAGTGCGAACGTAGAGTCGTTTGCAGTTACTTTGTTTCCAGTGGTTTTACGAGCGGACTGGTGCTCGGCATGCCCTACTCCGGATCCGCACCCACGTCGAAACCAGGTCGGCCCCAGAACCGGGTAGTTTAGGCCAGACCCAGCGCCTTCAAGAGGTCTGAGGGCTCGGCAAGCAAGATATCTGCGCCCCACTGCTCGTGCGGCGTGTGTACACCGAGGTAGCCCCACGCGGCCGCAGCCGTCGCCATGCCGGCGGCACGGCCCGCGATCACGTCACGCTCGTCGTCGCCCACATAGAGGCAATGCGCCGGATCCAGCCCCAGCCTGCGTGCGGCTTCCAGCAGCGGCGCAGGATGAGGCTTGGTGTGGGGCGTGGTGTCGCCGCCCACAGTGGCCGAGCCCTGCAGCCCGAGCGCGGCGGTGAGCGGCAGGGCGAAGCGCTCCGCCTTGTTGGTGACGACGCCCCAGGCAAGGCCTGCGGCCTCAAGACCGGCCAGTTGCTCGCGCACGCCGGCAAACGGCTGTGTCGTGTCGAACATCAGCGTCTCGTAGTGGTCCAGGAATTCCTGCTTGAACGCGTCGTAGTCGGGATGGCCCGGCACGAGCCCGAATGCCTCGCCCAGCATCCCTCTCGCGCCAGAACCGCCGTGCGGCCGGTACTGCGCCAGCGGCAGCGGCGGCAGGTTGCGGGCCGAGCGCATGGCATTCGCCGCACGTGCCAGGTCCTGCGCGCTGTCGATGAGCGTGCCGTCCAGGTCAAACAAGACGGCACGCAGCAGAGGCCAGCGCCCAACGTGCATGTTCACAGAGGGCGGCGGCAGGCCATCAGGTAGTTGACGTCGGTATCGGCCCCGAGGCTGTACCGCTGGGTAACTGGGTTATAGGTCAGACCCCGGCTGGCTTGAAGCTCGAGACCGGCATCGCGGCAGAACTGCGCAAGCTCCGACGGCTTCAGGAAGCGGGCGTACTCGTGCGTGCCCTTGGGCAGCATGTTCAAGACGTACTCGGCCCCCACGATCGCCAGCAGGAAAGCCTTGGCGTTGCGGTTCAGCGTCGAGAGGAACACCCAGCCGCCGGGCTTCACGAGCGTGGCGCAGGCGCGCACGACGGAGGCCGGGTCTGGCACGTGCTCCAACATCTCCATGCACGTGACGACGTCAAAGCTACCGGGTTGCTCGGCGGCGAGCGCCTCGGCAGCGATCTCGCGGTACTCGACCCCGTCAGTGCCTGCCTCCATGGCGTGCAGCTCGGCCACCTTGAGCGGCTTGGTGGACAGGTCGATGCCCAGCACCTGGGCGCCCGCTCGGGCCATGGAGTCGCTCAGGATGCCGCCGCCACAGCCGACATCGACCACCCGCTTGCCCGCCAGCGGGCACAGCTGCTGGATCCAACCCAGCCGCAGCGGGTTGATCTGGTGCAAGGGCTTGAAGTCGCTCTCGGGGTCCCACCAGCGGTGGGCCAACTCGCCGAACTTGGCGAGCTCTTGCGGATCGGCATTGATCGTCATGACGGATTCTGGAAAAAGAAAAGCCCCGGACGGCGCGCCGTACGGGGCTGTGCACCAAGCGCCCGAAGGCGCCTGAGCTTACTTGTTGCGCGTACCGACGACTTCGATCTCGGTGCGGCGGTTCTTGGCGCGGCCTTCGGCGGTCTTGTTGTCGGCGACGGGCTGCTTTTCGCCCTTGCCTTCGGTGTAGACGCGGTTCGGCTCGACACCCTTGCTCACCAGGTAGGCCTTGACGGCTTCCGAGCGGCGGATCGACAGCTTCTGGTTGTATTCATCGCTGCCCACCGAGTCGGTGTGGCCCACGGCGATGATGACTTCCAGGTTGATGCCCTTGGTCTTGCTGACCAGGTCATCCAGCTTGGCAGTGGCTTCAGGCTTCAGCGTCGACTTGTCGAAATCGAAGAAGGCATCAGCAGCGAAGGTGACCTTCTCGCTGACCGGGGCCGGCGGCGGGGGCACGACCTTCGGAGGCTGAGGAGCGGGAGCCGGCGGGGGCGGAGCGACGGGCTTCGGCGCTTCGACCTTCGGGGCCGGCTTGATTTCGCCGTCGCAACCCTTGGCAGCCGTGGCCGGCGTCCAGAAGTTGTCGCGCCAGCAGTATTCGTTGGTGCCGTTCTTCCAGACGGTACCGTCGGTTGCGCGCCAGTTGTCGATGACCTGGGCCGATGCGCTCGAGGCTGCAACAGCAACAGCGGCCACCGCAAACAGCGACGCCACACGATTCAGTTTCTTCATGATTCTCCTCTCAAGGAATGCCGCAGTTGCCCTGCGAGAGTCAGTGCTCGTACCTCTAACCTCAGGAGAGACTTTAGGGTTTCTCCTAGGGACTCGACGATTGTGCCATGAGGGCACCGAGACCATCGCATTGTGGCGGCCTACGTTCATGGCCTCGGTGACGATGTTGCGCTGCTGCTACATGGTGCACGACGCGTAGAATTTGCGCCTTTCACCTACATCCTGACGACGTCGCGCCCGTGTAGCGCACGAGATCGAGCCCTCATGACCCAGTTCGCCAAGGAAACCCTGCCGATCAGCCTTGAGGAGGAGATGCGCCGCTCCTACCTCGACTACGCGATGAGCGTGATCGTCGGCCGGGCACTGCCTGATGCCCGCGACGGCCTCAAGCCGGTCCATCGCCGCGTGCTGTACGCGATGAACGAGATGGGCAACACCTACAACGCCAAGTACCGCAAGAGTGCGCAGGCCGTGGGTGAGACCATGGGTAAATACCACCCACACGGCGACTCCGCCATTTACGACACCATCGTCCGCATGGCGCAGCCATTCAGCCTGCGCCACATGCTCATCGACGGTCAAGGCAACTTCGGCTCCATCGACGGCGATAACGCCGCGGCGATGCGATACACCGAAATTCGCCTCGACAAGATCGCCCATGAAATGCTGGCCGACATCGACAAGGAAACCGTCGATTTCGGGCCCAACTACGACGGCAGCCACAAGGAACCGCTGGTTCTTCCCACCCGTTTGCCGAATCTTTTGGTGAACGGCTCGGCCGGTATTGCGGTCGGTATGGCCACCAATATTCCGCCGCACAACCTCAATGAGGTTGTGGACGCTTGCATGTTCGCGCTCAAGAACCCGGAGTGCACGGTCGACGAGCTGATGGAGATCATCCCGGCGCCCGACTTCCCCACCGCCGGCATCATCTACGGCCTGGCCGGCGTGCGCGACGGCTACCGCACCGGACGCGGCCGCGTCGTGATGCGCGCCAAGGTGCATTTCGAGGACATCGACAAGGGCGCCCGCCAAGCCATCATCGTTGACGAGATCCCCTACCAGGTCAACAAGAAGAGCCTGCTGGAGCGCATCGCCGAGCTGGTGCACGAGAAGAAGATCGAAGGCATCAGCCACATCCAGGACGAGTCCGACAAGTCCGGCATGCGCGTGGTCATCGAGCTCAAGCGCGGCGAGGTGCCCGAGGTCGTGCTGAACAACCTCTACAAGCAGACCCAGCTGCAGGACAGCTTCGGCATGAACATGGTCGCCCTCGTGGACGGCCAGCCCAAGCTGTGCAATCTGCGCGACATGATCATCGTGTTCCTGGAGCACCGCCGCGAGGTGGTGACCCGCCGCACGATCTACGAACTGCGCAAGGCCCGTGAACGCGGCCACGTGCTGGAAGGCCTGGCCGTTGCGCTGGCCAACATCGACGAGTTCATCGAGACCATCAAGACCTCGCCCACGCCGCCGGTCGCCAAGGCGGCGCTGATGTCCAAGAGCTGGGACTCCTCACTGGTGCGTGAGATGCTCGCCCGCGCCGAGGGAGGCAGCCAGGCCTACCGCCCGGAGGGCCTGGAAGCCCAGTACGGCATGCAGGCCGATGGCCTGTACCGCCTGTCCGACGCTCAGGCCAGCGAAATCCTGCAGATGCGCCTGCAGCGCCTGACAGGCCTGGAGCAGGACAAGATCGTCGGCGAGTACAAGGACGTGATGGCCGAGATCGCCGACCTGCTCGACATCCTGGCCACGCCGTCGCGTGTCACCACCATCATTGGCGATGAGCTCACCCAGCTGAAGACCGAATTCGGCCAGACCAAGCTGGGCGCACGCCGCAGCGTCATCGAGCACAACGCCCAGGAACTCGGCACCGAGGACCTGATCACGCCGACCGACATGGTCGTGACGCTGTCGCACACCGGCTACATCAAGAGCCAGGCGCTCAGCGAGTACCGCTCGCAGCGCCGCGGCGGTCGCGGCAAGCAGGCCACGGCGACGAAGGACGACGACTGGATCGACCAGCTCTTCATCGCCAACACGCATGACTGGATCCTGTGCTTCTCCAACCGCGGCCGCGTCTACTGGCTCAAGGTCTGGGAAGTACCGCAGGGCTCGCGCAACTCGCGCGGCAAGCCCATCGTCAACATGTTCCCGCTGCAGCAGGACGAGAAGATCACCGTCGTGCTGCCGCTCACGGGTGAGTTCCGCAGCTTCCCTGAAGATCACTTCATCTTCATGGCCACCGCCATGGGCACGGTCAAGAAGACCTCGCTCAAGGACTTCAGCAACCCGCGCAAGGCCGGCATCATTGCCGTGGACCTGGACGAGGGCGACCACCTGATCGGCGCAGCGCTGACCGATGGCCATCACGACGTGATGCTCTTCAGCGACGGCGGCAAGGCCGTGCGCTTTGACGAGGACGACGTGCGCCCGATGGGCCGCACGGCCCGCGGGGTGCGCGGCATGATGCTCGAGCCCGATCAGCGCCTGATCGCCATGCTCGTGGCCGAAGACGAGTCGCAGAGCGTGCTCACCGCCACCGAGAACGGCTACGGCAAGCGCACCAGCATCGTCGAGTACACCCGCCACGGCCGCGGCACCAAGGGCATGATCGCCATCCAGCAGAGCGAGCGCAACGGCCGCGTCGTCGCCGCCACGCTGGTGCGCCCTGAAGACGAGATCATGCTCATCACCGACAAGGGTGTGCTCGTGCGCACCCGCGTCAGCGAGATCCGCGAGCTCGGCCGCGCCACGCAAGGCGTGACCCTGATCGCCCTGGACGACGGCGCCAAGCTGTCGGGCCTGCAACGCATCGTCGAGAACGACGCCAACGAAACCGATGCCAGCGCCGAAGGTGGCGAAGCCGGTGACACTCCTGAAGCCCCGGAATCCCCCAAGGACTGACTGACATGACCTCTCGCAAGCTGGGCCTGGCCCTCGCAATCGCCCTGGCCACCGGCTCCGCGCTGGCCGACCCCTCGCCGGCCAAGAAAGCCCTCATCGACCGCATCGTCGCGTTGCAACAGCAGGGCATGGCTGACGGCCTGGCCGGCAACATCATCCAGGGCCCGCTGTCGCAACTGACCCAGGCGGGCCGCGCCGCCCTGCAGCAGGTGCCCGCCGAGAAGCGCGAAGCCACCGCCAAGGCGATGGACGTCGAGCTGAAGAAGTTCATCGAAGAGAACGTGCCCTACCTGAAGGACAAGATCTCCAAGGCCGTGCCCACCACCTCTTCGGCCCTGCTCGATGAACGCTTCAACGAGGACGAACTGAAGCAGATCCTGGCATGGGCAGAATCCCCGGTCAGCCAGAAGTTCGGCCTCGTCACCGTGGAGCTGCAAAAGGCCGTTGCCCAGAAGGTCATGACCGAAGCAGGCCCGACGCTGGACGGCCGCTTCAAGACGCTGAACGCCAATGTGGCCAAGGCCCTGGGCCTGCCGTCCCAACCGGCGGCCTCGGCACCCAAGGCCCCTGCCCCGGCGCCTGCGCCCACGCCCAAGAAGTAGCCCCCCCCCACTCGATGACCGCTGCACGACCGTTCAATTTCTCCGCCGGCCCCGCCACCCTGCCCGAACCCGTATTGCGCCAGGTGGCAGCCGAGATGCTGGACTGGGGCGGCAGCGGCATGAGCGTGATGGAGATGAGCCACCGCGGCAAGGAGTTCATCTCCATTGCCGAGGCGGCCGAGCGGGACCTCCGCGACCTGCTGGCGGTGCCGGCGAACTACCGCATCCTCTTCATGCAGGGCGGCGGCCTGGGCGAGAACGCCATCGTGCCGCTGAACCTCAGCCGGGGCGGCAAGGTCGACGTCGTCGTCACCGGATCCTGGTCGCGCAAGAGCGCCGCAGAAGCACGCCGTTATGCCGACGTGCAGGTGGCTGCCGAAGGCAACGGCCGCGAGATTCCGCGTGACTGGCAGCTGCGCAGCGACGCGTCCTATGTGCACGTCTGCACCAACGAGACGATTGACGGCGTGGAGTTCCACGACCTGCCGCACCTCGACAACGGTGTGCCGCTGGTCATCGACTGCTCCTCGCACCTGCTCTCGCGGCCCATCGACTGGAGCCGTGTCGGCCTGGCTTTCGGGGGTGCGCAGAAGAACATCGGCCCAGCCGGCCTCACGCTCGTGTTCGTGCGCGACGACCTGCTGGGCCGCGCGCTGGACATCTGCCCGACCGCCTTCAACTACGAGACCGTGGCGGCTGCCCAGTCCATGTACAACACGCCGCCCACGTTCGCGATCTACGTGGCCGGCCTCGTGTTCCAGTGGGTCAAGCAATTTGCCTACGCGGGCAAACAGGGCCTGGCGGCCATCGAGCAGCGCAACATCGACAAGGCTGCCCTGCTCTACGCGGCGCTGGACGCCTCCGGCTTCTACGAGAACCGCGTGCAGCCCAGCTGCCGCTCGCGCATGAACGTGCCCTTCTTCCTGAAGGACGAGCGGCTCAACGAGCCCTTCCTCACCGAGGCCAAGGCAGCCGGGCTGTTGCAGCTCAAGGGCCACAAGACCGTGGGTGGCATGCGCGCCTCCATCTACAACGCCATGCCGCTGGAGGGTGTGCAGGCGCTGGTGACCTTCATGCAGGATTTCGAGGCCCGTCATGGCTGAGCCCGTTGCCTCCCAGGCGCTGCTTGCGCTGCGCGACCAGATCGACGGCCTGGACCGCCAACTGCTGGAGCTGTTGAACCAGCGCGCCCGCGTGGCCGAGCAGGTCGGCGAGATCAAGCGCGCCGAGGGCACGCCCTTCTTCCGCCCCGACCGCGTGGCGCAGGTCATCGACAAGATCCGCGCGGCCAACCCCGGCCCGTTGAAGGCTGAGCACGTGTCGGCCATCTGGCGCGAGATCATGTCGGCCTGCCTGGCACTGGAGTCGCCGCAGCGCGTGGCCGTGCTGGGGCCCGTCGGCACCTTCTGCGAGCAGGCTGCCATCGAGTACTTCGGCGGCGCCGCGGACATCATCTATTGCGCCAACTTTGACGAGGTCTTCCACGCCACCGCCAGCGGCAGCGCGCAGTTCGGCGTCGTCGGCGTCGAGAACATGACCGAAGGCGTCGTCACCCGCTCGCTGGACCTGTTCCTGCACACGCCCTGCCACGTCGTGGGCGAGGTCAGCCTGCTGATCCGCCACAACCTCATGCGCAAGGAGCCGTCGATGCACGGCATCGAGGCGGTGCTGGCGCACCCACAGGCGCTGGCGCAATGCCAGAACTGGCTGAACAAGCACCTGCCGGACGTCGAGCGACGCGCCGTGTCGAGCAACGCCGAAGGCTCGCGCCTGGCCGCCACCAACCCCGCCTGGGCCGCGCTCGGCAGCGAACGTGCCTCGACGCTGTTCGGCCTGCACATCACCGCGCACGCCATCCAGGACGAGGCCTACAACCGCACGCGCTTTGCCGTCATCTGCCTGCCGCAGACCATGGCCACGCCACCCGCCACCGGCCGCGACTGCACGAGCCTCGTGGTCTCCGTGCCGAACCGGCCGGGCGCCATGCACGACCTGCTCGTGCCGCTGAAAAAGCACGGCGTGAGCATGACCCGCCTGGAGTCCCGCCCGGCCCGCACCGGCCAGTGGGACTACTACTTCTACATCGACCTCGACGGCCACCCCAGCCAGCCGCATGTGGCGGCCGCGCTGGCGGAGTTGCGCGAGCTCTGCGCCTTCTTCAAGATGCTGGGCGCCTACCCCGTCAAGAACTAGGCTCACCATGTTCAACCAGCTCGGCGTCATCGGTTGCGGCCTCATGGGCGGCAGCTTCGCCCTCGCGATGAAGCGCGCGGGCCTGGTCAAGCGCGTCATCGGCTACAGCAAGTCGCCGTCCACCACCGAAAACGCCAAGCGGCTCGGCGTCATCGACGTGGCCGCGGAGTCCGCGCTGCTGGCCGTGTCGGGCTCGGACATCGTGCTGATCGCCGTGCCTGTCTCGGCCACCGAAAGCACTCTCAAGGCCATCCGCCACCTCGTGAACCCCGGCGTGCTGTTCATGGATGTCGGCTCCACCAAATGCGACGTCATCGAGGCGTCGCGCCGCGCCTTGGGCGAGCGCGCCGGCAGCTTCGTGCCCTGCCACCCCATCGCTGGCAAGGAGTCGGGCGGCGTCCAGCACGCTGAAGCCACGCTCTACGAAGGCCGCCAGGTCATCCTGACGCCCCAGCCCTTCACCAACCCGGCCCTCGTGCAGAAGGCGACCGACGTGTGGTCCGCACTCGGCGCCACGGTGCTGAAGATGCGGCCGCACAACCACGACGCCGCCTTCGCCGCCGTGAGCCACCTGCCCCACCTGCTGGCCTTCGCCTACTTCCAGGCGATTGCCGAGCAACCGGCCGCGCGCGACTACCTCAGCCTGGCCGGGCCGGGTTTCCGCGACTTCACCCGCATCGCCGCTGGCGAGCCCGCCGTGTGGCGCGACATCCTGCTGGCCAACAAGCACGAGGTGCTCGCGCAGTCCAAGCGCTTTCGCACGACGCTGGACCAGCTCGAAGCCCTGATCGAAGCGGGCGATGCCGCAGCCCTGGAAGCGGCGCTTCGCCCCATTGCCGAAGGTCGCGAGGCCTGGAGCCTTCCGTCCCCCGCAGTCCCTCCCGGCCGCCCAGCGGCTAAGTGATGTTCAAGATCCCCTTCCTCGACCTGCCGCCCCTGCGCGGTGCCGCGGGCACGGTGCGCCTGCCCGGCTCCAAGAGCATCTCCAACCGCGTACTGCTGCTGGCCGCGCTCAGCGAAGGCCGCACCATCGTGCGCGACCTGCTCGCGTCCGACGACACCGCCGTCATGCTCGACGCCCTGCGCGCCCTGGGCTGCGGTGTGGCGCAGGAGGGTGACACCGTCAACATCGTGGGCCTGGGCGGCCAGTTGCTGGCCAAGCAGGCCAAGCTCTTCCTCGGGAACGCGGGCACGGCGATGCGGCCGCTGACGGCCGCCCTGGCTGTGCTGGCGGCCACGCAAGGCGGCAGCTTCGAGGTGTCGGGCGTGGCACGCATGCATGAGCGCCCCATCGGTGATCTGGTGGACGCCTTGCGCGGGCTGGGCTGCACCATCGACGACCTGGGCAACCCCGGCTACCCGCCCCTGCGCCTGCACGGCCCGTCCTCGCTGGCGCTCGACACGCCCGTGCGCGTACGCGGCGACGTGTCCAGCCAGTTCCTGACCGCGCTGCTGCTGGCCCTGCCGCTGGTGGCCGAGCGAGACATCCGCATCGAAGTCATCGGCGAGCTGATTTCCAAGCCCTACATCGAGATCACGCTGGCGCTGCTGGCGCGCTTCGGCATTGCCGTAAAGCGCGAGGGCTGGGAGGCCTTCGTCATCCCGGCCGGCAGCCGCTACCGCTCGCCCGGGGAGGTGTTCGTCGAAGGCGATGCGTCCTCCGCGAGCTATTTCGTCGGCCTGGGCGCCATCGCAGCGGCAGACGCGCCCATCCGCATCGAGGGTGTCGGCAGCGAATCGCTGCAGGGCGATGTGCGCTTCATCGAAGCAGCTTCCGCCATGGGCGCGCAGGTCCAGGCCGGGCAGAACTGGCTGGAAGTGAAGCGCGGCGCCTGGCCGCTCAAGGGCATCACGCTCGACTGCAACCACATCCCCGATGCCGCCATGACGCTCACCGTCATGGCCCTGTACGCCGACGGCCCGACGACACTGACCAACATCGCCAGCTGGCGGGTCAAGGAAACCGACCGCATCGCCGCCATGGCGACCGAGCTGCGCAAGCTCGGCGCCACGGTCGACGAGGGGCCGGACTGGATCCGCGTGCAGCCCCTGCGCGACTGGAAGGCCGCCGCCATCCACACCTACGATGACCACCGCGTGGCCATGTGCTTCTCGCTGGCGGCGTTCAACGGTCTGGTGACGGGCGACGCCCAGCCGGTGCGCATCCTGGAGCCGCATTGCACGGCCAAGACCTTTCCGGACTACTTCGAGGCGTTGTTCAGCGTCGTCACCGCCCGGGCTGAAGACATCCCCGTCATCACCATCGACGGCCCGACCGCGTCTGGCAAGGGCACGCTGGCCGACGAAACCGCCAAGAAGCTGGGCTTCGGCGTGCTCGATTCCGGTGCGCTGTACCGCGTGACGGGCCTGGCCGCGCGTCGCGCCGGCCTGGACCTGGACGACGGCGCTGCAGTCGCCGCCATCGTCCCGACCCTGCAATTGCGCTTTGCCGATGGCCATGTCTTTCTGGGTGAGGAAGACGTCAGCGCCCGTCTGCGGGCCGAGGCCACCGGCCTGCTGGCGTCGCAGGTCGCCGTGCACCCGCAGGTGCGCCAGGCGCTGCACGAGCTCCAACTGGCGTTCCGGCGGCTGCCGGGGCTCGTCGCCGACGGGCGCGACATGGGCACGGCCATCTTCCCCGACGCGTCGCTCAAGGTATTCCTCACTGCCAGCGCTGCCACGCGCGCCGAGCGGCGGTATAAGCAATTGATTTCCAAGGGAATTCCGGCTAATATGGAGAGCTTGCGCGAAGACCTGGAAGCGCGGGACGAACGGGACAAGAACCGCTCGGCCTCGCCCCTGGCCCCCGCGCAGGACGCGCAGCTGCTTGACAACTCGGCGCTGTCCATCGAAGCCTCGGTGGACCAGGTGTTGAATTGGTGGCAAAAGCGCCGGCCCTTCTGAGGCAACTCAGCCGGGCCCGGGCCTGAGAAGCCACCGGCCCGCTGGCCAGCGCCGAACGCCCGTTCGGTCGTCATGGGAGATGCAAATCCACCGTGGCCAGCGATGTCAACAACCTAACCCCGCAGGCTTGCCTGCACCGCCGCGCCAAATCATCCGGCGCATCAGGATCAACTCAACATGTCCCAAACCCAAACCGCCGCTTCCGGCATGGAATCCTTCGCCGCCATGTTCGAGGAGTCGCTGCAGCGCTCCGACATGCGCGCTGGCGAAGTGATCTCGGCCGAAGTCGTTCGTGTCGAACACAACTTCGTCGTCGTCAACGCAGGCCTCAAGTCTGAAGCCTACGTGCCCATCGAAGAGTTCAAGAACGACCAAGGCGAACTGGAAGTCCAGGTCGGCGACTTCGTCTCCGTCGCCATCGACGCCATCGAAAACGGCTACGGCGACACCATCCTGTCGCGCGACAAGGCCAAGCGCCTGGCCTCGTGGCTCAGCCTCGAAACGGCCCTGGAGTCTGGCGACTTCGTGACCGGTACCGTCTCCGGCAAGGTCAAGGGCGGCCTGACCGTCCTGGTCAACGGCATCCGCGCCTTCCTGCCCGGCTCGCTGCTGGACACCCGCCCGGTGAAGGACATGAGCCCGTTCGAGGGCAAGACCATGGAATTCAAGGTCATCAAGCTCGACCGCAAGCGCAACAACGTTGTGCTGTCGCGTCGCGCGGTGGTCGAGGCTTCGATGGGTGAAGAGCGCGCCAAGCTGCTCGAGACGCTGTCCGAAGGCGCCATCGTCAACGGCGTGGTCAAGAACATCACCGAATACGGCGCGTTCGTCGACCTCGGCGGCATCGACGGCCTGCTGCACATCACCGACCTGGCCTGGCGTCGTGTGCGCCACCCGTCGGAAGTGCTCAACGTCGGCGACGAGATCGAAGCCAAGGTGCTCAAGTTCGACCAGGAGCGCCAGCGCGTTTCGCTCGGCCTCAAGCAACTCGGTGAAGATCCGTGGGTCGGCATCGCGCGTCGCTATCCGCAAGGCACCCGCCTGTTCGGTAACGTGACCAACATCACCGACTACGGCTCGTTCGTCGAAGTCGAGCAGGGTATCGAGGGCCTGGTGCACGTGTCCGAGATGGACTGG
>JAEUPJ010000057.1 GCA_016790285.1 Roseateles sp.
TCAACCACCACCGCTTGATGGAGCCGCTGGGCTATATCCCGCCGGCCGAGTTCGAGGCCAACTACCATCGACAACGCGCTGGTCAGGCCGCGACCGTCTGACTTAAACCAATCGGCCTCCGCGATACCCGGGGCGGTTCAGCCTGGGTCGAACGCAGCGTCAGGTTGACGAGCACGCCCTCGGCGAGGAAGAGCTTGGTGGCGCTGACGTAGACGTCGGTGCCTGAGCGCGCCGCGCCGAGCGCGCCGTACAGCGTCGGGCCGAGGTTGCCGGCGTTGCTGCGCTTGGCCTCCAGGCCGATGGCGACCTGCGGCATCAGCGTGTCGCTGTCCAGGATGGCGTCGCCGGCCACGCGCAGCTTCACGCTGGCGATGTCCTGCTTGAGGTGCAGGCCGTCCAGGCCCAGCGGCGCAAGGTTGCTGCGGGTGTCGAAGTCCTGTCGCGCGAGCGACACCTCCACCCGGTCGTGCAGGCCGACGGCCACGCCGTAGGTCCACAGGCCGTAGTCCTGGGTGTTCACCCGCGTGGCGAAGGCAGTGGCGCCGACCTCGCCCGCGGTCGCGTAGCTGCCTGTCACGGCCCACGGGGTGAGCCCGCCGCCGGCGGCGCCGTCGATGCTGCTCACGCCGCCGGTCAGCAGCAGCTTGCCGCCGCCGGATTGCGCCAGGGCCGGGGCGCTGGCAAGCGTGGCAACGAGCAGGATGAGGGCAGGGCGGGACATGGGGGCGGCTCCAGGCACGGGACGGATCAGGTCACTCTACGGACAAAGCCCCAATGCCGGATGCATGGCGGCTGCCGGCTAGACTGCCCGCCCCATTTCCCGTGAACTTCTCCCTGCCATGACCGCGATCTCCGAAGCTCAGCTGCAACCCCTGGTGCAAGCCGTCCTCGACCCGGGCAGCGGCCGCACGCTGGGCGACGCCAAGGCCGTGCGCGCCGTGCGTGTGGACGGCGCCGACGTGACGGTCGACATCGAGCTGGGCTACCCGGCCGCCAGCCAGCATGCGGCGCTGCGCGCTGCCGTGATCGCCGCGGCCAAGAGCGTGGCGGGCGTGGGCAACGTCAGCGTCGCCATCACGACCAAGGTGGTGGCGCACGCCGTGCAGCGTGGTGTGCAGCTGCTGCCGGGCGTGAAGAACATCATCGCCGTGGCCTCCGGCAAGGGCGGTGTCGGCAAGAGCACCACCGCCGCCAACCTGGCGCTGGCCCTGGCGGCCGAAGGCGCCAAGGTCGGCGTGCTGGACGCCGACATCTACGGCCCGAGCCAGCCCACCATGCTGGGCACCAGCGGCCGCCCCGAGACGCTGGACGGCCAGACCATGGAGCCCCACATCGCCCACGGCCTGCAGGTCAACTCCATCGGCTTCCTCGTGGACGACGACCAGGCCATGATCTGGCGCGGCCCGATGGCCACCCAGGCGCTGGAGCAGTTGCTGCGCCAGACGCGCTGGCAGGAGCTGGACTACCTCGTCGTCGACATGCCGCCGGGCACGGGCGACATCCAGCTGACGCTCTCCCAGCGCGTGCCGGTGACGGGGGCCGTCATCGTGACGACACCGCAGGACATCGCCCTCATCGACGCCAAGAAGGGCCTGAAGATGTTCGAGAAGGTGGGCGTGCCCATCCTCGGCATCGTCGAGAACATGGCCGTGCACATCTGCTCCAACTGCGGCCACACCGAGCACATCTTCGGCGCCGAGGGCGGCCAGAAGATGGCGGCCCAGTACGGCACGGAGCTGCTGGCCTCGCTGCCGCTGGCCATGAGCATCCGCGCCCAGGCCGACGCCGGCACGCCCACCGTGGCCGCCGACCCGGCGGGCGACGTGGCGGCGCTGTACAAGGCGCTGGCCCGCAAGGTGGCCGTGAAGATCGCCGGGCAGGGCAAGGACTATTCGTCCAAGTTCCCGAGCATCGCGATCTCGAAGAACACCTGAGCGTCGGGAGGCGTCCAAACTGACGCCTGCCTGACGTCGGGACATACCCGACCCGATCGCCGGGGCGGCCAAATACCTATTGGACAACCCCTGGTGAATGTGGAGAAATGCGAGATGCTGCCGCGTGCCGGCGTCATTCATTGAAGTTCAACGGGGCGTTGGGCCCCTTGGAGACGACATCCATGGACATGAACCGGAGGCACTTCTTCCGGGTGAGCGGCGCAGGGCTGGCAGCATCCAGCCTCGTGGCCCTGGGTTTCTCGCCAACGGCGGCACTCGCCGAGGCGCGCAACTTCAAGCTCTCCCGGGCGACCGAGACCCGCAACACCTGCCCGTATTGCTCGGTGGGATGCGGCGTGATCATGTACTCGCTGGGCGACAAGGCGAAGAACGTCACCTCGTCCATCATCCACATCGAGGGCGACCCGGACCACCCGGTCAACCGCGGCACGCTGTGCCCGAAGGGCGCCGGCCTGCTCGATTTCGTGCACAGCCCCAACCGGCTGAAGTTCCCCGAGATCCGCGAGCCCGGCAGCAAGGAATGGAAGCGCGTCAGCTGGGACGAGGCGATGGACCGCCTGGTCAAGCTGATGAAGGCCGACCGTGACGCCAACTTCCAGTCCACCAACGCCGACGGCAAGCCCGTCAACCGCTGGCTGACCACCGGCATGCTCTGCGCGAGCGCATCGTCCAACGAGGCGGGTTACATCACCCACAAGGCGATGCGTTCGTTGGGGATGCTCGTCTTCGACAACCAGGCGCGCGTTTGACACGCCCCGACGGTGGCCAGTCTGGCCCCGACGTTTGGGCGCGGTGCGATGACCAACCATTGGGTGGACATCAAGAACGCCGACCTCGTGCTGATCATGGGCGGCAATGCCGCCGAGGCCCACCCCTGCGGTTTCAAGTGGGTCATCGAAGCCAAGCACCACAACAAGGCCAAGCTGATCGTCGTCGACCCGCGCTTCACGCGCTCGGCAGCGATGAGCGACTACTACGCGCCCGTCCGCGCGGGCTCTGACATCGCCTTCCTGGGCGGCGTCATCAACTACCTGCTGGCCAACGACAAGATCCAGCACGAGTACGTCAAGGCCTACACCAACGCGAGCTTCATCGTCGGCCCCGACTACAAGTTCGACGACGGCCTGTTCAGCGGCTATGACGAAGCCAAGCGCCGCTACGACAACAAGAGCTGGGGCTACGAGCTCGACGACAAGGGCTTTGCCAAGGTCGACCCGACCCTGCAGGACCCGCGTTGCGTGCTCAACGTGATGAAGGCGCACTACGCCCGCTACACGCCCGAGCAGGTCAGCAAGGTCACGGGCACGCCCAAGGACAAGTTCCTGAAGGTGTGCGAGATGATCGCCGAGACGTCCAAGCCCAACCGCGTCATGACCATCATGTACGCGCTGGGCTGGACGCAGCACAGCCAGGGCTCGCAGATGATCCGCACTGCGGCCATCATGCAGCTGCTGCTGGGCAACATCGGCCTGCCCGGCGGCGGCATGAACGCGCTGCGTGGTCACTCCAACATCCAGGGCCTCACCGACCTCGGGCTGCTCTCCACCTCGCTGACCGGCTACATGAGCCTGCCCCGCGAGAGCGAGCAGGACCTGGAGACCTACTACAAGCCTCGCGCCCTCAAGCCCCTGCGCCCGGGCCAGATGAGCTTCTGGCAGAACTACCCCAAGTTCTTCGTGAGCCAGCAAAAGGCCTGGTGGGGCAAGGCCGCCACGGCCGACAACGAGTGGGCCTACCACTACCTGCCGAAGTGGGACAAGGCCTACGACGTGCTGCAGGCCTTCGAGCTCATGAACCAGGGCAAGCTCAACGGCTACATCTGCCAGGGCTTCAACCCCGTCGGCTCCTTCCCCAACAAGAAGAAGATCGTCGCGGGCCTGAGCAAGCTCAAGTACCTGGTCGTCATCGACCCGCTCAACACCGAGACCGCCGAGTTCTGGAAGAACTACGGCGAGCACAACGACGTGAAGAGCGAGGAGATCCAGACCACGGTCTTCCGCTTCCCGAGCACCTGCTTTGCCGAGGAAGACGGCTCGCTGACCAACTCCGGCCGCTGGCTGCAGTGGCACTGGAAGGGCGCCGAGCCCCCGGGCGAAGCCAAGGGCGACCCGGAGATCATTGCCCACCTCTTCACGCGCCTGAAGGCGGCCTACGTGAAGGAGGGCGGTGCCTTCCCCGACCCCATCGTCAACCTCACCTGGCCCTATCTGCAGCCGACCAACCCGTCGGCCGAGGAACTTGCCAAGGAGTACAACGGCAAGGCCCTGGCCGACGTGCTGGACCCCAAGGACCCGACCAAGGTCCTCGTCAAGGCCGGCGACCAGCTCGCGGGCTTCGGCCAGCTGCGTGACGACGGCTCCACGTCCTGCGGCTGCTGGATCTACTCCGGCGCCTGGACGCAGGCCGGCAACCAGATGGCCCGCCGCGACAACAGCGACCCGTACGGCATCGGCCAGACGCTGAACTGGGCCTGGGCCTGGCCGGCGAACCGCCGCGTGCTCTACAACTCGGCGTCCTGCGACCCGAGCGGCAAGCCCTGGAATCCCAAGCGGCGCCTGGTGGCCTGGAACGGCGAGAAGTGGGGCGGCTCCGACGTGCCCGACATCCGCCCGGACGCCAACCCGACGGATGCCGACGCCGTGCGGCCGTTCATCATGACGGCCGAGGGCGTGGCGCGCCTGTTCGCACCCACCGGCATGGTCGACGGCCCGCTCCCCGAGCACTACGAGCCCTTCGAGACGCCGCTGGCGGCCAACCCCATGCACCCCAACAACGCCAAGGCCAAGAGCAATCCGGCCGCGCGCGTGTTCAAGGGCGACATGGAGGCCTTCGGCACGCCCAAGGACTTCCCGTACGTGGCGACCTCCTACCGCCTCACCGAGCACTTCCATTACTGGACCAAGAACGTGCGCACCTCCGCGGTCGTGCAGCCGCAGCAGTTCGTCGAGATCGGCGAGGAGCTGGCCAAGGAGAAGGGCGTGTCCAACGGCGACTGGGTCAAGGTGAGCAGCAACCGCGGCTTCATCAAGGCCGTGGCCGTGGTCAGCAAGCGCATCGCGTCGCTCGATGTGGACGGCAAGCGCGTGCACACCGTGGGCCTGCCCAACCACTGGGGTTTTGTCGGCGTTGCCAAGCCCGGGTATCTCGTGAACACGCTGACCCCCTTCGTGGGCGACGCCAACACGCAGACCCCCGAGTTCAAGAGCTTCACCGTCAACCTCGAGAAGGCATAAGGAGCGCCCATGTCTTCACTTCAATCGCTGGACATCGCCAAGCGCTCCGCCACCACGACGCCGAGCACCCAGGCCCGCAAGACCATCGAGGTTGCCAAGCTCATCGACGTGTCCTCCTGCATCGGCTGCAAGGCCTGCCAGGTGGCGTGCATGCAGTGGAACGACCTGCGCGACGACGTGGGCGACACCCACGGGACCTACGACAACCCGCGTGACCTCACGGCCCAGAGCTGGACGGTCATGCGGTTCTCGGAGGTCGAGGTCGAGAAGGACAAGCTCGAGTGGCTGATCCGCAAGGACGGCTGCATGCACTGCGAGGACCCGGGCTGCCTCAAGAGCTGCCCGGCGCCCGGCGCCATCGTGCAGTACTCCAACGGCATCGTGGACTTCATCTCCGAGCACTGCGTGGGCTGCGGCAACTGCGTGACGGGCTGCCCGTTCGACGTGCCGCGCATCTCGAAGGTGGACAGCAAGGCCTACAAGTGCTCGCTGTGCTCCGACCGCGTGGGCGTGGGCCTGGAGCCGGCCTGCGCCAAGGCCTGCCCGACGGGCGCCATCCGCTTCGGCACCAAGGAAGACATGCTCGACTTCGGTGCCGAGCGCGTGACCGACCTGAAGGAGCGCGGCTACGCCAACGCGGGCGTCTACGACCCGCAGGGCGTCGGCGGCACCCACGTCGTCTACGTGCTGCAGCACGCCGACAAGCCCGAGCTGTACCACGGGCTGCCGGCCGACCCGAAGATCAGCCCGCTGGTGTCGCTCTGGAAGGGCGCGGCCAAGCCGCTGGCAGTGGCGGCCATGATCGGCGCGGCCGTGGCCGGGTTCTTCCACTACACCCGCGTGGGCCCGATCGAGTCCAAGGACGAGACCCCCGACAGCGAACCGGCCGACAAGGTCTGAGGAGCACACATCATGGGTATCCGCTACCTGCCGCGCTACAACGCCGGCGAGCGCACCAACCACTGGTTGATCGTGCTCTTCTTCATCGGGGCGGCCCTGTCGGGCCTGGCCTTCTTCCACCCGAGCCTGTACTTCCTGTCGAGCCTCGTCGGCGGCGGCACGTGGGCGCGCATCCTCCACCCCTTCATGGGGCTGGCGATGGCGTTGTGCTTCCTGGTGCTCTTCCTCAAGCTCTGGCGCCACAACGTCATGAACGAGGCCGACAAGGAGTGGCTCAAGCACAGCGGCGACATGCTGCGCGGCGACAAGAGCCGCATGCCGCCGGCCGGCCGCTACAACGCGGGCCAGAAGCGGGTCTTCTGGATCATGGTGGTGAGCCTGGTCGTGCTGGTGGTCACGGGCTTCATGTTCTGGCAGCCCTGGTTCGCCGACGCCTTCCCCATCCTGCTGCGCCGCATTGCCGTGCTGCTGCACGCCATCTCGGCCACGGTGCTCATCCTGTCGGTCATCGTGCACGTGTACGCGGCCATCTGGGTCAAGGGCACCGTGCGCGCCATGACGCAGGGCACGGTCACCGAGAGCTGGGCGCGTCAGAATCACGCGCTGTGGCACCGTGAGATGACAGGCAAGCAGTGACGACACCCGCGACGACCCAGAAGCTCCTCAGCCCCGAAGAAATCGCCGTCCGCGCCGGCGAGCAGCTGACCTTCCTGCACCTGCCCGAGCCCGGCGTGTTCGCCGAGCGGGCGGTGCGCCTGCGCCAGCTGGCCGCCGGCCATGCGATGCGCGACTTCCTGCTGTTCGTGGCCGAGCTGGCCGAGGCCCAGCACCGGGCGCTCAAGGCCGGTGTGGCCGTGCCGCTGCCCACCGCCGAGGAGGTGGAGGCCGCGGCCACGCAGGGCGTGCCGCTGCTGCCCGCCGAGACCTGGCCGCGGGCCCCCGTCTGGCGCGAGTCGCTCAGGGCGCTGCTCAAGGACCTGGCCGCTCACCTGCCCCCCGGGCCCGCCAAGGCCACGGCGCTGCAACTGGCCGAGGCCAGCGACGAGCACCTGGACACCCAGGCGGGCCGCCTGCTGGCGGGCGTCATGCTCGGGCTGGACATGGCCGCCGCGCCGCTGATTGCGGCGGGCCTGCAGCTGCACTGGGTGCGCCTGGCGCAGCAGACCGCGGCCGCCCACACCGGCGGGCCGGTGGCGCCGTTCGGCCGCATCGACGACCCGACCGTCTGCCCCTGCTGCGCGTCGCGCCCGGTGGCTTCGGTCGAACGGCTGGGTGCGGAGGGCGCGCGCTACCTCGCCTGCGGCCTGTGCGGCACGCAGTGGCACTACGTGCGCATCAAGTGCACGCACTGCCAGAGCACCAAGGGCATCTCGCTGCAGAACCTCGTGGCGTCCGATGCCGAAACGGCCGAGACACAGCCGGCCGTGCAGGCCGAGTGCTGCAGCGAATGCGGCCACTACCTCAAGCTGATGCACCCGGCGCGCGACAACGGCCTCGAGCCGGTGGCCGACGACCTCGCCACGTTGACGCTCGATCTCCTCGTCAGCGAAGAGGGCCTGCAACGCCACGGCCTGAACCTGCTGCTGCTCTTCGGCGAGCCCGACGAGGCCCCACCGCCAGGCAGGGGTCACTGATGGCGGCGCCCGACGAATCCGTGGTTCACGGTTCCAAGGCCAGCCCCAAGGACCTGCCCGCCCTCGACAAGCTGCTGCGTGCCTGCGCGCCCGTGGTAGCCGAGCACGGGCACACGCTGGTAGCCCGCGAGGCGCGTGCGCTGCTGGACGGCCTGCGCGCGCGCGCCGTCGCGGGTGAGCTGCCGCTGGCCGAGCTGGCCGGTTTGCCCGACACCCTGGGCCGGCGCGTGGCCGCGCGCATGCAGCCCCACATGCGGGCGGTGCTCAACCTCACCGGCACCGTCATCCACACCAACCTCGGCCGGGCCCTGCTGGCCGACGCGGCGCTGCAGCAGGTGCTGGCGCTGACCGGCGCGCCCAACAACCTCGAGTTCGACCTCGACACCGGCGGCCGTGGCGACCGCGACGACCTCATCGAGGACCTGCTCTGCGAGCTGACCGGCGCCGAGGCCGCCACTGTCGTCAACAACAACGCGGCGGCCGTGCTGCTGGGCATCGCGGCGCTGGCGCGCGGCAAGGAGGCCATCGTCTCGCGGGGCGAACTTGTCGAGATCGGCGGCGCCTTCCGCATGCCCGACGTGATGGCCGCCGCCGGCGCCACGCTCGTGGAGGTGGGCACGACCAACCGCACCCACCCGCGCGACTACGAGGGTGCCATCAACCCGCGCACCGGCCTCATCGTGAAGGTGCACACCAGCAACTACGCGGTGCAGGGCTTCACCGCCTCGGTGGACGAGGCCACGCTGGCCCCGATCGCCCGCGCGGGCGGCGTGCCGCTGATGACCGACCTCGGCAGCGGCGCCCTCGTGGACCTGGCCCAGTGGGGCCTGCCCGCCGAGCCGCTGCCGCAGGCCATGCTGGCAGCCGGCTGCGACGTCGTCACCTTCAGTGGCGACAAGCTGCTGGGCGGCCCGCAGGCCGGCCTCATCGTCGGCAGCAAGGCCGCCGTGGGGCGCATCCGCAAGTTCCCGATGAAGCGCGCGCTGCGCCTGTCCAAGCTGCCTTTCGCCGCGCTGGAAGCCACGCTGCGGCTGTACCTGCGGCCCGAGCGCCTTGTGCAGGACCTGCCCACGCTGCGGTTGCTGACGCGCCCGCAGGCGCAGATCGCCGCGCTGGCCCAGGCCCTGCTGCCGGAGGTTGCGGCGGCCGTGGCCCCGCGCTTCACCGTCGAGACGGTGGCGCTGCAGAGCCAGATCGGCTCCGGTTCGCTGCCGGTGGAGCGCCTGCCGTCCGCGGGCTTGGCGTTCACCGCGGCAGATGGCCGTGGCCGCACGCTGGAGGCGCTGGCCGTGGCGCTGCGCGAACTGTCCCGCCCGGTCATCGGCCGCATCCACGACGACCGCCTGCTGCTGGACCTGCGCTGCCTGGACGAGCCTGCACTCCTGACGTCGCAGTTGAGCGCGCTGAAGGAGGCGCTGGCGTGATGAGAAGCGCCTTTGAACACAGCCACAGAGGCACAGAGACACAGAGGCGCTGCGCGTCATCGAGGCCTCTGTGTGCCTCCGTGCCTCTGTGGCTGTGTTCCTCACCCAGGGAAACACGCCCATGATCGTCGGCACCGCCGGTCACATCGACCACGGCAAGACGACGCTCGTGCGTGCGCTCACGGGGGTGGACACCGACCGCCTGCCCGAGGAGAAGGCCCGCGGCATCAGCATCGAGCTGGGCTATGCCTACCTCGATGTCCCCGGCGCAGATCAGCGCCTGGGCTTCATCGACGTGCCCGGCCACGAGAAGCTGGTGCACACCATGCTGGCCGGCGCCAGCGGCATCGACTTCGGGCTGCTGCTGGTGGCGGCCGACGACGGCGTCATGCCGCAGACGCGCGAGCACCTGGCCGTGCTCAGCCTGCTGGGCCTCACGCACGGCGCGGTGGTCATCACCAAGGCCGACCGCGCCGAGCCTGGCCGCATCGAAGCCCTGACCGCCGAGGTGAGCGCATTGCTGGCCGGCACCGGGCTGGCGGGCGCGCCCACCCTCGTCGTGTCGTCGCACACCGGCCAGGGCGTGGACACCCTGCGCGAGCTGCTCTTCAAGGCCGCCCGGCAACAGCCACCACGGGCCGTGCACGGGCAGGCAGCGCGGCTGGCCGTGGACCGGGCCTTCACGCTCGACGGCGTGGGCACGGTCGTCACCGGCACCCTGCATGCGGGCGAGATCGCCGTGGGCGATGAGCTGATGCTTGCCGGCCGCCGCGCCCGCGTGCGCAGCCTGCATGCGCAGAACCGCGTCGTGGAGCGCGCCCATGCGGGCCAGCGCTGCGCCGTGGCGCTGGCCGGCATCGCCAAGGAGGAGGCGCCGCGCGGTGCCTGGCTCACCGCGCCGCACGTGGCGCTGGCCACCGACCGGTTCGACGCCCGGCTGCAACTCTGGCCCGGCGAGGCCAGGCCCTTGCGCACCGGGGCCCGCGTGCACCTGCACCTGGGCGCGCAGAGCACCACCGCAAGTGTCGCGGTGCTGGACGGTGATCAGATCGAGCCCGGCGCGTCGGGCCGCGTGCAGCTCGTCTGCCACGCCCCGGTGGGCGCCTGGCGGGGCGACCGCCTCGTGCTGCGCGACGCCGGTGCAACGCGCACGGTCGCCGGCGGCCTCGTGCTCGACCCGTTCGCGCCCACGCGCTACCGCCGCACGCCCGAGCGGCTGGACGAGCTCGCCGCCTGCGAGCTGCCCACGTCGGCCCGGCGCCGCGAGCGGCTGCTGGCGCTGTCGCCGCTGGGGCTGGACCTGACGCGCTTCTCGCAGGCCGAGGGCCTGGCCGAACCACTGCAGGGCTGGGCGCTGGGCGAGGCGGCCTGCGCGCTGCTGACGGCGCGGTTGCTGGCCGTGCTGGCCGACTTCCATGCCAAGTCGCCCGACGAACTCGGCCCCGATGCCGCGCGGCTGCGGCGCCTGGTGTCGCCCCGCATGGCCGAGGCGCTGTGGCGACAGGTGCTCGCCGACCTGCGCGCGACCGGCCGCGTTGCCGTGCGCGGCGCTTTCGTGCACCTGCCCGAACATGGCGTGCAGCTGTCGGCCACCGAGCAGCGCATTGCGCAGAAGGTCGCCCCTCGCCTGGCCGCGGCCGGCGCTGAAGGCGCCTGGGCGCGCGACCTCGCGAAGGACTGCGCGGAACCCGAGCCCTTGATGCGCACGACGCTCGCGCGCCTGGCCCAGCAGGGCGACCTGCACCAGGTCGTGAAGGACTTGTACGTGGACACGGCCACCATGACCTCGCTCGCGGCTACAGTGCGCCGCCTGGCTGCTGAACACGGTCATGTCGCGGCCGCGGCATTCCGCGATGCGACGGGCCTGGGCCGCAAGCGCGCCATCCAGCTGCTGGAGCATTTCGACCGTGTCGGGCTGCTGCGCCGGGTGGGCGACGAACACCGGCTTCGGGCGGACAGCACGCTGTTCGCGGAGGTCAATTCATGAAGGAAAGAGAACGACACCGGTGTGTCGGCCGGGCTTCAAACCCGGTGGGTGGCGCCACGCGCTGCCGGGTAGGTTCGACTCCTACCTCTTTCCGCCACGATGGCCTGTCCGGCTACTGCGCGGGCACATCTTGGCCCTGTGCTCCTCGCCGTACCCCAGTACGGCTGCGGTGCTCGAACCAACCTGTGCCCGCTCGCTACGCCGGCCAAACCATCGTGGAGGCGCCGTGCTGATCGCAGGCGCGCAAGTGCCGGACGACCTCTGGTACTGGATCGACGACCAGACCTGGGCGCGGCCGCTGGACGGCGGCGGGGTGCGCGTGGGCATCACGGCCCTCGGGCTCAAGGCGTCGGGGGACATCTACATGTGCCGGCCGAAGTCGGTGGGCAGCGAGGTGGCGCAGGGGCGGTCCATCGGCGTGGTGGAGCTGTCCAAGTCCATCGTGTCGGTGAAGTCGCCGCTGTCGGGCGTCGTCACGCGCGTGAACGAGGCGCTGGAGGCGCAGCCGGAGCTGGTGCACCGCTCGCCCTATGTCGCGGGCTGGCTCGTCGAGCTGGCGCCGTCGGCGCTCGACGCCGAGATGTCGCAGCTCGCCGTTGGTGAGGCCGCCATCCGCGAGGCCATGCAGCGCTGGGCGTGGCTCAACCAGTTGGCGGGGGCTTGATGGCGCGCACGGGCCTGGCCATCCTGTTGTGGGCCGCCGACCCGGCCGACCCGGTGCGCCTGGCCACGCCGTTCGCGCACGCCGCCGCCGCCGCCGCGCTGGAGCTGCAGGTGGAGGTGTACTTCTCGGCGCGCTCGGTGCTGCTGCTGCAGCCGGGCGTGGCCGAGGGCTTGCGGGCATCAACGCGCTTCGACAAGACCATCGCTGCGTGGATGCAGGATGCGCTCGACCACGGTGCTCGCTTCCTGGCCTGCTCCGACGCGCTCGCGGCGCAGGGCCTCACGCAGGCCGATCTCATTCCTGCCGCCCGCCAGCATGGCGGCGCGGTGCAATTCGCGGCCCGGGCGGCAGACCCGGCCTGGGCCACCCTGGTGTTCTGATCGAGCACCGCAACTTTCCTCAGGAGAACTTCAATGAACTTGACTCGTGTCGTCGCCAGTCTGGCGCGTGGTGTGGTGATGTCCCTCGCCTTCGCAGGCGCCGCAGCCCAGGCCCAGCAAGTCCTCCGCGTCACCGCCATCCCCGACGAGTCGCCCACCGAGCTGGCGCGCAAGTTCGCGCCGCTGGGCCAGTACCTGGAGAGCAAGCTCGGCATGAAGGTCGAGTGGACGCCCGTGACCGACTACGCCGCGGCGGTGGAAACGGTGGTCAACAAGAAGATCGACCTGGCCTGGTTCGGCGGTTTCACCTTCGTGCAGGCCAATGTGCGCTCGGGCGGCAAGATCGTGCCGCTGGTGCAGCGCGAGGAGGACGAGAAGTTCCGCTCCGTCTTCATCACCGACGCCAAGAGCGGCATCAACAAGCTCGAAGACCTCAAGGGCAAGACGCTGTCCTTCGGCTCGCAGAGCAGCACCTCGGGCCACCTGATGCCGCGCAGCTTCCTGCTGGCCGCCAAGATCAACCCCGACGTGGACCTCAAGCGCGTGGCCTTCAGCGGCGCGCACGACGCCACCATTGCCGCCGTGGCCAGCGGCAAGGTGGACGCCGGCGCGCTGAACATCTCGGTCTGGGAGAAGTTCGTCAACGAGAAGAAGGTGGACCCGGCCCAGGTCAAGGTGTTCTACACGACGGCGCCTTACTTCGACTACAACTGGTCGGTGCACGCCGACATGCCGCAGGCCCTGCAGGACAAGATCAAGGCCGCCTTCCTGGCGTTGGACCCGAACACCCCGCAGGGCAAGGAGATCCTCGGCCTGCAGCGCGCCACCAAGTTCATCCCGAGCAAGCCGGCCAACTACGACGGCATCAAGGCCGCGGCCGAGAACGCTGGCCTGCTGAAGTGAACACGGCGCCGGCTTCGCTTGACGCGCTGCTGACGCGTTACTCCGTCGGCCCCAAGCACCTGGTCGAGCCGGGCCCGAGCGACGAGCAGCTGGCGCTGATGGCCGAGGCGGCCCTGCGCGCGCCCGACCACGCCGAACTGGTGCCCTACCGGTTCAAGTTGGTGCGTGGCGCCGCAAAAGAGGGCATGGCCGCCCTGTTTGCTGACGCAGCTCGGGCGGCAGGCAAGGGTGAGGAGGGCGCGGCACTGGACGCCGAGCGGGCGCTCAAGCCGCCCGTGACGGTGGCCGTGGTGGCGCGCATCGACCTCGGCCATCCGCTCGTGCCCGCGCACGAGCAGTGGGCGGCGGTGGGCGGCGCCATCGCCAATTTCCTGACGGCCGCCCATGCATTGGGCTTTGGCGGCAAGATGCTCAGCGGCGCCAAGGTGCGTGACGCGGCCATCTCGGCGGCGTTCTGCGACCCGGGTGAGACGCTGCTGGGCTGGGTCGCCCTGGGCACACCCACACGCCAGGCGGCCGGGCCGTCGCGCAAGGGCGATGCGTCAGCGGTGCTCGTCGATTGGCACTACCCTTGCAAAGACTGACGCCATGGCATTGACACCGCGCGTTCGACCGTCCGGGACGGTCGCTCGGCCCCACTGAAATCAATAGAGCAAGGCGAGATGGAACTCACTCCCCGAGAGAAGGACAAGCTGCTGCTCTTCACGGCCGCGCTGCTCGCCGAGCGCCGCAAGGCCCGCGGCCTCAAGCTGAACTACCCCGAGGCGGTGGCGCTGATCAGCGCCGCCATCCTCGAAGGCGCGCGCGACGGCAAGACGGTCGCGCAGCTGATGAGCGAGGGCCGCGAGGTGCTGACCCGCGCCGACGTGATGGAAGGCATCCCGGAAATGATCCCGGAGATCCAGGTCGAAGCCACCTTCCCCGACGGCACGAAGCTCGTCACCGTCCACCAACCCATTGCCTGATCGAAGCCCCACCATGCGCGCACTCGCCCTGCTCCTCATCTCTGCCCCGGCGCTGGCCCACGACGGCCACGGCCCCGCCGGCCCCCATCTGCACGCCTGGGACAGCGGCACGACGCTCGCGCTGGCCGTGGCGGCGGGCCTGGCCGTGTGGTGGTTCGCCAAGGGACGCAAGTGATGATCCCCGGCGAGCTGATCACCGCCGACGGCGAGCACGAGCTCAACCCCGGCCGCCGCACGCTGACCCTCAAGGTCGCCAACGCGGGTACGCGGCCCATCCAGGTCGGCTCGCACTACCACTTCGCCGAGACCAATGCCGCGCTCAGCTTCGACCGTGACGCGGCGCGCGGCATGCGGCTCAACATCTGCAGCGGCACGGCCGTGCGCTTCGAGCCTGGGCAGACGCGCACCGTCGAGCTGGTCGACCTCGGCGGCGACCGCGCCGTCTGGGGCTTTCGCGGCCTCGTGCAAGGCAAGCTATGAAAATTTCCCGACGCGCCTATGCCGAGATGCTCGGCCCCACCGTCGGCGACAAGCTGCGCCTGGCCGACACCGCCCTCGTCATCGAGATCGAGCAGGACCTGACGCTGCGTTCAGGCGGCTACGGTGAAGAGGTCAAGTTCGGTGGCGGCAAGACCGTGCGCGACGGCATGGGCCAGTCGCAGCGGCCCAACGGCCCGGGCGCGGGCGATGCGGTCGACACCGTCATCACCAACGCCGTCATCATCGACCACTGGGGCATCGTCAAGGCCGACATCGGCCTGCGCGGCTGCCGCATCGCCGCCATCGGCAAGGCCGGCAACCCCGACGTGCAGCCGGGCGTGGACATCGTCATCGGCCCGGGCACCGAGATCATCGCCGGCGAGGGCATGATCGTCACGCCGGGCGCCATCGACAGCCACATCCACTTCATCTGCCCGCAGCAGATCGACGAGGCGCTCGCCAGCGGCGTGACGACGATGATCGGCGG
>JAEUPJ010000078.1 GCA_016790285.1 Roseateles sp.
GATGTTGTTGGCCGCGTACATGGCCATCATCTCGCCGGACATCACGATGTAGATCTCCTGCGCCTTGTTCTCGCGGATGGGCATGGCGAAGCCGCCGCACACCACGTCGCCCAGCACGTCGTAGGAGACGTAGTCCACGCCTTCATAGGCGCCGTTCTCTTCGAGGAAGTTGATCGACGTGATCACGCCGCGGCCGGCGCAGCCGACACCCGGTTCCGGGCCGCCGGACTCCACGCAGCGGATGTCCTTGTAGCCAATCTTCATGACGTCCTCGATCTCGAGGTCCTCCACCGAGCCGGCTTCGGCTGCGAGCGAGAGGATGGTGTCCTGTGCCTTGGCGTGCAGGATCAGCCGGGTGGAGTCGGCCTTGGGGTCGCAGCCGACGATGAGGATCTTCTGGCCGAGGTCCGACAGCGCAGCGAGCGTGTTCTGCGAGGTGGTGGACTTGCCGATGCCGCCTTTGCCGTAGAAGGCGATTTGACGAAGGGATGCCATTGGGTACTCCAGTAGGTGGAAAGAGGTAGGGACGAGACTTCAAGAGGTCGTCGCGATCTCGATGCAGCCTTCGGTGCGTGTGGTCTTCTTAGAGCATCCCGGGGGCGTGACATGGGTTCCGCGCAACTGCCCTAACGCAATGCGCGTGCCATGTCTGCGGCGCGCGGCCAAGTGCTTGATTTGCCGAGAGAAAGCCGCGTTTGGCCCGTGCTCATCGGGGTTGCCGGGCGGCCTCCGCAGCTGCGTGGACTTTGTTGGGAACCCGACAAAGCAGGGCGCTGCCGCGCCCCGCTGCGCGGCAGGCCAGGCGTGTCGCGGGCGCCTGCTCATGGGAGGCGGCAGCCTCGAGCGGGCCCTGGTACGACCGTTGCGTCTGTGCCCGCATGGACCTGCCCAACCCACCCGCCAACCCGCACTACGCACGCCTGGGCGGCCAGGATGCCGTCGTGCGGCTCGTCGATGCCTTCTACCGTGCGATGGACGAGCTGCCTCAGGCGCGCGACATCCGGGCCATGCACGAGGCCGACCTCGGCCCGACGCGCCGCCTGCTCACGCGCTATCTGAGCGAATGGATGGGCGGCCCGCGCCTGTACACGCCCGACCGCGGCCCGCCCAAGCTGCGACGTCGCCACATGCCCTTCGCCATCGACGCCGCCGCGCGCGACGCCTGGATGGACTGCATGCGCCTGGCGCTGGCCCAGACCTGTGCCGACGCCGGCCTGCGGGCCGAGCTGGAGGCCGCCTTCGCCAAGGTGGCCGAGGCGCTGCGCAACACCCATGCAGGGGCCGCCGCCCAGGTCGCCAGCCCCGGCGCGATGAGCGCCTGAACCCCGTTCATTCCGTTCAACCCGTTCATCCCTTTCACCCCTTCCCCATCGACTGGAGTACACCGTGACCACGACCCTCGAACAAACCGCCTTCGCCCGCCTTCAATCGGAGGGCCGGCTGCTGAACAGCGTGCTCAAGGGCGCCACGCACCAGCCCGGCCGCGTCGGCTTTCGCGGTGACCTGGCCCTGAAGTTCCCGGCCAAGATGGCCGACGAGGCCCGGCCGCCGGAGATCTCCAGCGACCAGGTCATCGCCGTCGCCCATGAGGGCCAGCCGTACATCGCGTTCTTCGCCGGCTTCCTCTTGAGCTTCGAGTACATCCAGCTGCTGGCCGAGGTGCTGGCCGAAACGCTCAGCCCCCAGGGCAAGTACTTCCTGTTCGTCGACAACATCGACATCAGCAAGAAGTACGTCGTCGACTTCGGCGGCGCGACCTTCTACGTGCTGCCCATCGATGAGTCCACCGTCTACAACGAGCTGCTGTCGCTGCTCTACATCGAGAAGACCGAACTCAAGAAGCTCGACACCGCCGGCAAGACCGACGCGGTGGCCGACAAGGCGCTGGCCTTCAGCGCCAGCTTCGAGCGCATCAGCTTCGAGGACGGCGTGAGGACCATGGGCCCGGTGCGCAACATCTACGAGAACCGACCCGTGTGAGCACCGAGCTGGCGCCGCCCCTGCCAGGGCCGGGGGCGCGATCCCGGTTGCAGGCGCAGGCGCTGCCCGCGTGGCTGCAGGCGCACCCGGGTGCCCTGCTGCTGGATGCGCGCGACGCGCCGGCCCATGCGTGCGGCCATCTGCCCGGCAGCCTGCGGCTGGACGGCCGCAACCACGAGGCGCTGCTGCTGCGCGAGCCGCGCACGCGGCCCGTGTTCATCTATTGCTACCACGGCCATGCCAGCCAGACCTATGCACAGATGTTCCGCGACTTCGGCTTCATGACGGTCTGCGACCTCGTCGGAGGCTAGGCGGCGTGGCAAGCCTGGGAGGCCGAGCGCCGCGCTCTGCGGTAGCGGCCGCCGCGGTGCTGCCTACCCAAGGTGGCGGCGCAGCGCCGCGTGGATGGCCTCGGCCCGGGCTTGCAATGCTGCGTCGACCGGCAAGCCCTGCGCGTCCACGCACTGCGCCGCCTGCAGCGCCCGGCGCAGCAGGGCGGCCTTGGGGTGGGCGGTGCCGGCTTGGCCGGGGTAGGCCGCCCAGTCGCAGGCCGCCAGGGCCAGCAGCTGCTCGAAGCGTTCGGGCTGCTCGGCCGCCTGCACCCGCGCGAGCCACTGGGCGATAGGCCCTGCGCGCAACTCGTGCACCGCGTGGATGGCCTCCAGTTCATCGACGGCCAGGCGTGCGAAGGCGATGGCGGCTGCGGGCACGTCCACACGCCGCGCCAGCGCGTCCAAAGCGGCATGGGCGCGTTGCTCCTGCTTGTAGTGGCTGGGCCAGATCTCACGCGGCGTGCCGGCCTTGCCCAGCTTGTGCACCAGGGCGGCGAAGCGCAGCTCGATGGGCGCGCCAGCACGGGCGGTCTCGTCGATGAAGCGCCACTGGTGCTCGCCCACGTCCTGCCATTCGCGGCTGCTGGCGAGCTGCGGCACGCCGAACAGGGCGGGCAGCTCCGGCAGCAGCACGGCCAGCAGGCGATGGCGGCGCAGCGCCTCGAAGGCCAGCGACGGCCTCGGTGCGAGCAGGCCCGCCTCGATCAGGCGCCAACGCGCCGTGCCGTCCATGCGCACGATGCCACCGCGGGCCGCCAGCAGCACGAGCGCCGCCTCCAGCCGCACGGCTTGGGGCATGCCCGACCTCGGCAAGGTGCTGCCGGCGTCATTGCACGCCTGCAGCAGCCCGCACAGTTCGTCGGTGACCGTCTTCATTCAACCCATCGACCACTCGAAGAGCGTGGGCTGGCGGCGCCTCAAGTCCTGCAGCAACGCGAGGGTCTGGGGCACGAGCCCGTTCACCGCGTACCAGATCTCCTCCCGCCGTGGCTGCACGCCCCGGCGCAGCTTGTCGTGCAGCGCGGCCCAGCCGACCCAGTCGGCCTGGTGGAGTTTCTGGTGCAACTGTGGCGTCACGTTGCCCAGCGTGTGGGCCATGATGAGCAGCTGCGCCTCCACGGCCCGCAGCGTCAGCGTCGCAGCGAACAGCTCGTTCTCACCCTGCATCTCGCGCGTGAGCTCGCCAATGCTGCGGCCCGTGTCCATGACGATGTCGTAGAGGCTGCGCAGGTACATCGGCCGGGGCTCTGGGGAGTTTGTCGGGTTGCAGACAGCCGTCCGCCGCCTGCGCGGTGAGTTGCAGGCTTTGTGCCAACGGGGGCAGCTCGGTGACACCCAGCAACCGGCCGCGCCGAGGTCACGGCGGCGGATGGCCATTCACTTCCAGCACAACGAGCGGCGTTTCAGGCCGCGCACCCGCTCGGCAAGCCGCCGATCGCCATCGACCGGGCGCAGCAGGCCTTGGCCTTGGCGGGAAGGCTGGCGCTCGCCCGGCTCTTGGTCGGGTCAGTGCGCGCCCGCCTCCCTCACGCGGACCCTCAGGGCGTCTTCGTGACCCGGAACCAGTTCAGGTTCCAGCCGCCATTGCGCACCGCGATGCCGAACTTGCGGTTGCCCGCGGGGAGCGTGACGGTGTGGGAGAGGGTCGTCCAGTTCTGCCAGCCGCCGGTGGACGGCACGTTCAGCGCCCCGTACACGACACTGCCGCCGGCTTCTTCCAGCTGCAGGTTGCCGCCGCCGTTCAGGCTGGCCACGCGGTACTCGATCAGGTAGGTGCCGCCGGCGGGCAGGTTGATGGCGGGGTAGGACAGCCAGTCGCCCGCGTCCAGGTAGCCCACGTTGAGGCCGCCGCCGGTGTCGGTGGTGGCTTCGGTCAGCACGCCGGATTGCGCATCGAAGCTTTCAGCCTGGACGGTGACGCCGCTCGGCGTGGGGCTGCCCGCGGGGCTGAGGTCGAGCCAGTTCACATTGAAGCCCCCCGTCTTGGCCACGATGGCCACGGTCTGCGCGCCGGCGGGCAGGTTGACGGTGTGCTGCACCGTCGTCCAGTTCTGCCAGCCGCCGGTGGCGGGCACGTTCACGGTCCCGAAGACGGTGCCGCCGCCGGCCCGCTCCAGCTGGATGACGCCGCCGCCCGGCGCGCTGGCCACGCGGTACTTCACGACGTAGCTGCCCGCGGTGGGCACGTTGATGTCATAGGTCATCCAGTCGCCGGCGTCGATGTAGCCGACGTTGCTCCCACCGTCGACGTCGGTGGTGGGCTCGACCTGGATGCCGGCCATGTTGCAGTAGGCCTCGGCCTGCACGCGGGCGGGCAGGGTGGCGCGGCTGCAGCCTGGCGTGGGGGTGCTGGCCCAGCCACTGATGATCTGCCTGGCCAGCGTGCCCGAGCGAGTCAGCTGCCCGGCCGTCCAGCCGCCCTGGGCCGAGGTCCCCGGCACCAGGGCCGAGGCGCCTTCGGACTTGTCGTTCAGGGCCCAGTTCGCATGGCTGATGCCGCGGGTCTTCAGAAAGTCCATCCATGCCGCGGTCTCGGCCTCGGCCACGGCACCATCGCCGCTGGCGTTGACCGAGCCCCATTCGGTGACGAACAGCGGGATGCCGTTGTTCAGCGCGGTCTGTGCCTTGTCGCGCAGGCCCTGGCCGTGCGTGCCGGCGTAGAAGTGCAGCGTGTAGGCGATGTTGGTGCCGCGGATGGGGTCACGCGACGCGGCGTCCACATCCTGCGACCAGTTGGGCGTGCCGACGATGATGAGGTTGTCGGGGTCGATGGCGCGGATGGCGTTGATCACGGCCTGCGCATAGGGCTTGATCGTGCCGCTCCAGGACACGTTCAGCGGCTCGTTGTAGACCTCGTAGATGACGTGGTTGCTGCGGCCGTAGGTGCGGGCCATCTCCTCGAAGAAGGCCACGGCCTGGGTGCGGTAGTCCTCGGCGTGGTGGCTGTGCCAGTCGATGATGACGTACATGTCGTTGGCAATGGCGGCATCCACCACGGCCTTGACGCGCGCCTTGTTGCCGGCCGGGTCCTGCAGGTAGCCGCCGCCTTCGTCCACCCCCATGGCCACGCGCACGACGCGCGACTTCCAGTCGCTCTTGAGCCAGCCCACGGCGCTGGCGTTGTAGTACTTCTCGCCGCCCCAGCCGGTGTTGCTCCAGAAGAGGCTGTTGCCGGCAAAGCTGGCGG
>JAEUPJ010000095.1 GCA_016790285.1 Roseateles sp.
ATGGCCACCGCCTGCCTGGCCGACCCCGCGGCGCAGCTGGCGCAGATGGCGGACGACTACATCCACCAGGACTACGAGCACGCGCCCGGCAAGCCGCCGACACCACGTCACGTGAGCGAGGTCTTCGGCGCGAAGCTGCACGAGCGCTTCGCCGGCCGCGAGGCCGAGGCGTTGTCGCACCCGCGCTACCGACTGCATGTGTTCACCAGCCGCGGCCGCCATGTGCTGCGCCGCCAAGGGCGCCTTCGCATGCCGCTGGGTTACATGGGCGCGTTCCTGACCAACACCGTCAGCCGCAAGGCGATGGGCGGCTGGCTGGAGCGTGTGGTGTTTTCCGATGCGCGCGAGAGCCTGCCGCTGCATCTGCACGACTACCGCACGCAGCAGGTGCCGCTGGCGGCGCAGAACCTGCGCCCGAGCATCCTGGCGAGCTGCTCGATCCCGTTCTGGCTGGAGGCGGTGCACGACATCCCCGGCGCACCGCAGGGCGCCTACTGGGACGGCGGCATCACCGACTACCACCTGCACCTGGACTACCGCGCCCTGCAGGACAGCGGCGCGCCGCTCGTGCTGTACCCGCACTTCCAGCGTCAGGTCGTGCCGGGGTGGCTCGACAAGGCCCTGAAGCATCGCCACCGCGCCACAGCCTTCCTCGACAACGTCGTGCTGCTGTGCCCTTCGCCCGAGTGGATAGCCGCCCTGCCCGGCGCCAAGCTGCCCGATCGCAACGACTTCATCCACCTCGACGCCGACGAGCGCCGCCGCCGCTGGCGCGTGGCCGTGGCCGAGAGCCAGCGGCTGGCCGATGATTTCGCCGAGCTGACGCGCCGGGACACCGTCCAGGCGCTGAGCCTTTAGAATGGCGCTTCCCTCCCCTCACAAGAGCGAGAAAGGCACCTTGGTTATGACACCGCGAACTACGACCACCACCTTCACCGGTACCTAGTCGGCCGCGGCACGTCACGCCTGCCTTCGGGCAAGAACAAAGCGCGGCACCTGGCCGCGCTTTTTGTTTTTTGCCCCTGCACGGAGCACCCATGATCTCGATTCAACTCCCCGACGGCTCCCGCCGTGAGTACCCCGCACCGCTGACGGTCGGCGACGTCGCCGCGAGCATCGGCACCGGCCTGGCCAAGGCCGCCCTCGGCGGCAAGGTGGACGGCAAGCTCGTCGACCTGTCCCACGTCATCGACAAGGACGCGAGCCTGGCCATCGTCACCGACAAGGACGCCGACGGCCTGGACCTGATCCGCCACTCGACCGCCCACCTGCTGGCCTACGCCGTCAAGGAGCTCTACCCCGACGCCCAGGTCACCATCGGCCCGGTCATCGACAACGGCTTCTACTACGACTTCTCCTACAAGCGCCCCTTCACGCCCGAGGACCTGGCCGCCATCGAGGCCAAGATGAACGAGCTGGCCAAGAAGGACGAGAAGGTCGTGCGCCGCGTGCTGCCGCGCGACGAGGCCGTGGCTCACTTCAAGGCCCTGGGCGAGCACTACAAGGCCGAGATCATCGGCAGCATCCCCGCCGGCGAGGACGTGTCGCTCTACGCCGAAGGCAAGTTCGAGGACCTCTGCCGCGGCCCGCACGTGCCGAGCACGGGCAAGCTCAAGCACTTCAAGCTCATGAAGGTGGCAGGCGCCTACTGGCGCGGCGACCACCGCAACGAGATGCTCCAGCGCGTCTACGGCACGGCCTGGGCCAGCAAGGACGACCTGCAGAAATACCTCACGCTGCTCGAGGAAGCTGAGAAGCGCGACCACCGCAAGCTCGGCCGAGAGCTCGACCTCTTCCACATCGACGAGCACGCCCCTGGCGTCGTCTTCTGGCACCCCAAGGGCTGGACGGTGTGGCAGGAGGTGGAGCAGTACATGCGCCGCGTCTACCGCGACAACGGCTACCTGGAAGTCAAAGGTCCGCAGATCCTGGACAAGGGCCTGTGGGAGAAGACCGGCCACTGGGACAAGTACCGCGAGAACATGTTCACGACGGAGTCGGAGAAGCGCGAGTACGCGCTCAAGCCGATGAACTGCCCCGGTCACATCCTGATCTTCAAGCAGGGCGTGAAGAGCTACCGCGACCTGCCGCTGCGCTACGGCGAGTTCGGCCAGTGCCACCGCAACGAGCCCTCGGGCGGCCTGCACGGCATCATGCGCGTGCGCGGCTTCACGCAGGACGACGGGCACATCTTCTGCACCGAAGACCAGATCCAGGGTGAAGTCACGGCCTTCACGACGCTGCTGCAGAAGGTCTACAAGGACTTCGGCTTCTCGGACATCATCTACAAGCTCTCCACGCGCCCCGAGAAACGCATCGGCACCGAGGAAAGCTGGGACAAGGCCGAAGCTGCGCTTGCCGAGGGCCTCAAGGCCTCCGGCTGCGACTTCACCTACCTGCCGGGCGAAGGCGCCTTCTACGGCCCGAAGATCGAATACACGCTCAAGGACGCCCTCGGCCGCGAGTGGCAGTGCGGCACCATCCAGGTCGACCCCAACCTGCCCGAGCGCCTGGACGCGGACTTCGTCGACGAGCACGGAGAGCACAAGCGCCCGCTGATGTTGCACCGCGCCATCGTCGGCAGCCTGGAGCGTTTCATCGGCATCCTGATCGAGCAGCACGCCGGCGCCCTGCCCACCTGGCTGGCGCCGACGCAGGTCGTCGTGGCCAATATCACCGACGCGCAGGCCGATTACGTGTCGGAAATTGTGAAATCGCTGCAAAAACAAGGGCTTAGGGCCTCAGCCGATTTGCGCAACGAGAAGATCACCTATAAAATCCGCCAGCATTCCATGCAAAAGCTGCCGTACATCCTCGTCGTAGGCGACAAGGAAAAGGCGAACGGCAGCGTTGCGGTACGCGCCCGTGGCAACCAGGACCTCGGCGTGATGCCCCTGCAGGACTTCCTCGACAGGATCTCCGCAGACATCACCAACAAGGTCTGACCAGCTCTCCGGGCGCGATTTGTTTTGTCTGGGCCCCTCGCCTTGGGGCTCATTGAAAGGTCCACACCATCGCTACGTTTGCCGACCGTCGTGCGATTCCGGAGCGCAAGCACCGGTTGAACCGCGAAATCATGGCTCCCGAAGTCCGTCTGAACGGCCCCGAGAACGAACCCATCGGGATCGTCAGCATCCAGGAGGCCCTGCGCATGGCGGGCGATCTGGATGTGGACCTGGTCGAGATCTCTGCCACCGCCAATCCGCCGGTCTGCCGGCTGATGGACTACGGCAAGTTCAAGTACCAGGAGCAAAAGCGCGCTGCCGAAGCCAAGGCCAAGCAGAAGATCATCGAGATCAAGGAAGTCAAGTTCCGCCCGGGCACGGACGAAGGCGACTACCAGATCAAGATGCGCAACCTGCGACGCTTCATCGCCGAAGACGGCGACAAGGGCAAGGTCACGCTGCGCTACCGGGGCCGTGAGATCACCCACCAGGACATCGGCATGCGCCTCCTGGAGCGGATCCGCGACGAACTGGCCGATGTGGCAGTGGTCGAGAACATGCCGAAGCTTGAGGGCCGCCAGATGATCATGGTGCTGGCCCCCAAGAAGCGGTAAGCCGTTATTCGAAGTTCAACCGGCGGGTTTGGTCACCTGCCGGTTCACAAGTCTCCTGAGGCCAACAAGCATGCCGGGCTCTTCCGACATCGCCCCAGGGACACCTTAGAAGGAGCATCAACATGCCCAAAATGAAGACCAAGAGCAGCGCGAAAAAGCGTTTTCGCGTTCGTCCGGGTGGCACCGTCAAGCGCGGTCAGGCGTTCAAGCGCCACATCCTGACCAAGAAGACCACGAAGAACAAGCGTCAGCTGCGCGGCGCTGTGAACGTGCACGAAACCAACATGGGTCACATCGCTCAGATGCTGCCCTTTGCTGGTCTGTAATCCACTAACGACTCAAGGAGAAACACATGCCTCGCGTCAAACGTGGTGTTACCGCTCGCGCCCGTCACAAGAAGGTCCTGGCTCTGGCCAAGGGCTTCCGCGGTCGTCGTAAGAACGTCTTCCGCATCGCCAAGCAGGCGGTGATGAAGGCGGGCCAATACGCCTACCGTGACCGCCGCACAAAGAAGCGCGTCTTCCGTCAGCTCTGGATTGCCCGTATCAACGCCGCCTCGCGTGGCCTGGGCCTGTCCTACAGCAAGTTCGTGGCGGGTCTGAAGAAGGCCCAGATCGAGATCGACCGCAAGGTTCTCGCCGATCTGGCCGTCAACGACCCGGCTGGTTTTGCCAGCATCTTCGCCAAGGTGAAGGCCGCGCTCGCCTGATTGCGAATCGCTCCGGCCCTGCCGGAGCCCGCAAACTTTCGGGGCCGGCCCACCAGGGTCGGCCCTTTTTCATTTGTCATTCCCGAATGTCTGATCTCGACGCTCTTCTTGATGCGGCTCGCAGCGACTTTGCCGCCGCCCCCACGCCCGCCGAACTCGAAAACGCCAAGGCCCGCTTCCTCGGCAAGTCCGGCCGCGTGACCGAACTCATGAAGGGCCTGGGCGCCCTCAGCATCGAGGAAAAGAAGACCCGCGGCGCCGAGATCAACCAGTGCAAGGTGGCCATCGAAGCCGCCCTCACCGCCCGCCGCGACGCCCTGGCCGCCGCCGAGCTCGAGAAGCAGCTCAAGGCCGAGGCCCTGGACGTGACGCTCCCTGGCCGCCAGCGCGGCACCGGCGGCCTGCACCCCATCACCCGCGCCATGGAGCGCATCGAGGCGATCTTCTCCTCCATGGGCTTCGACGTGGCAGACGGCCCCGAGATCGAGACCGACTGGTACAGCTTCTCGGCGCTGAACAACCCCGAGAACCACCCCGCCCGCTCCATGCAGGACACGTTCTACGTCGACATGAAGGACGAGAACGGCAGCTGGCTCAATCTGCGCCCGCACACCAGCCCGATGCAGATCCGCTATGCGCAGGCCCATGCCAAGCGCTACGCCGGGCAAGACACGATGCCCGAGATCCGCGTCATCGCGCCGGGCCGCACCTACCGCGTCGACAGCGATGCCACGCACTCGCCCATGTTCCACCAGGTCGAAGGCCTGTGGGTCGGCGAGAGCATCTCCTTCAAGGACCTGAAGGCGGTGTACCTCAACTTCATCACCGCCTTCTTCGAGACGGACCAGTTGCAGCTGCGCTTTCGCCCCAGCTACTTCCCCTTCACGGAGCCCAGCGCCGAGATCGACATCATGTTCGAGAGCGGCCCGCTCAAGGGCCGTTGGCTGGAAGTGTCGGGCTCGGGCCAGGTCCACCCGCAGGTCATCCGCAACATGGGGCTCGATCCCGAGCGCTACATCGGCTTCGCCTTCGGCTCCGGCATCGACCGCCTAGCCATGCTGCGCTATGGCGTCAACGACCTGCGCGCCTTCTTCGACGGCGACCTCCGCTTCCTCTCGCAGTTCAAATAACTAGACCGTTATGCAATTCCCTGAGTCCTGGCTGCGCGAGTTCTGCAATCCGCCGCTGTCCACCGCCCAACTGGCCGAACTGCTGACCATGTCCGGCATGGAAGTCGAAGAGCTGCGCCCGGTCGCGCCGCCCTTCCACGGCATCGTCGTGGCCGAGATCCTCGAAGCCGTCCAGCACCCCAACGCCGACAAGCTGCGTGTGTGCAGGGTCAACGCTGGTGCGGCCTTCAACAACGGCGAGCCGCTGCAGATCGTCTGTGGCGCGCCCAACGCCCGCGTCGGCATCAAGGTGCCGCTGGCCACCGTCGGCGCCGAGCTGCCGCCGGGTGAGGACGGCAAGCCCTTCAAGATCGGCGTGGGCAAGCTGCGTGGCGTCGAGAGCTTCGGCATGCTGTGCTCGGCCCGCGAGCTCAAGCTCAGCGAAGACCATGGCGGCCTGCTTGAGCTGACTGCCGACGCAACGGTCGGCGAGGACATCCGCAAGCACCTGGCGCTGGACGACACCCTCTTCACGCTCAAGCTCACGCCCAACCTCGGCCACTGCCTGTCGGTCTACGGCGTCGCCCGTGAAGTCGCGGCCCTCACCGGCGCGCCGCTGCTCAAGGCCGAGTTCCCGGCCGTGAAGCCCACGCTCGACGACAAGCTGCCCGCACGCATCGAAGCCCCCGACCTGTGCGGCCGCTTCTCGGGCCGCATCATCAAGGGCATCGACACGAAGGCCCGGACGCCCGCGTGGATGGTCCAGCGCCTGGAGCGCTGCGGCCAGCGCTCGGTCACCGCGCTGGTGGACATCTCCAACTACGTGATGTTCGAGTACGGCCGGCCGTCGCACATCTTCGACCTGGACAAGATCAGCGGCGAGCTCGTCGTGCGCTGGGGTCGCGCCGGCGAGCAGCTCAAGCTGCTGAACGGCAACACTGTTCAGCTGGATGAGAAGGTCGGCGTCATCGCCGATGCGCGCGAGGTCGAGTCCCTCGCCGGCATCATGGGCGGTGACCACACCGCCGTGTCCGACGACACCCGCAACGTCTACGTCGAAGCCGCCTTCTGGTGGCCCGAAGCCGTCATGGGCCGCGGGCGCCGCTACAACTTCTCGACCGACGCGGGCCACCGCTTCGAGCGTGGCGTTGACCCGGCCCAGACCGTCGAGCACATCGAGCGCATCACCCAGCTCATCCTCGACATCTGCGGCACGCCCGACACCCAGGTCGGCCCGATGGACGACCAGTCGCCCAACCTGCCGGTCCGCCAGCCCGTCGCGCTGCGCGTGGCGCGTGCAGCCAAGGTGATCGGCATGCCCGTCACGCAGGCCGACTGCGAGCGCGTGTTCACGCGTCTGGGCCTGCCCTTCACCGCCGCTGACGGCGTCATCACGGTGACGCCACCGAGCTGGCGCTTCGACCTGCAGATCGAGGAAGACCTCATCGAGGAAGTCATCCGCGTGATGGGCTACCCCTCGCTGCCGTCCACCGCGCCGCTGGCCCCGATCGTCGGCCGCACCCGCACCGAGAGTCGCTCGAGCCAGCACGCGCTGCGCCGCGCCGTAGCTGCGCGCGACTACTTCGAGACCATCAACTTCAGCTTCGTCGAAGAGCGCTGGGAGCGCGAGCTCGCCGGCGTGACGGACCCGATCAAGCTGCTCAACCCCATCGCCGCGCCACTGGCCGTGATGCGCACCAGCCTCATCGGCAGCCTCGTGCAGGTGCTGCGGCACAACCAGGCCCGCCGTGCCACGCGCGTGCGCGTGTTCGAGCTGGGCCGCGTGTTCAAGCGCGACGCAAGTGTGGCCAACGGCCCGCTGGCCGTGGCCGGCATCGCCCAGCCGCTGCGGCTGGGTGGCCTGGCCTGGGGCCCGGCCGAGCAGCAGCAATGGAGCCAGCGCGACCGCGCCGTCGACTTCTTCGACGTCAAGGGCGACCTGGAAGCCCTGTTCGCCCCGCAGACGCTCACCTTCGCGGCCGCCGAGCACCCCGCCCTGCACCCGGGCCGCAGCGCCCGCGTGAGCCTCGACGGCACGCCCATCGGCGTGGTTGGCGAGCTGCACCCGCGCTGGCGCCAGGCCTACGAGATCAGCGGCAGCGCGCCTGTGCTGTTCGAACTGGACTTGGACGCGAGCCTCACCCGCACGTTGCCCCATGGCCAGCCTCTGCCGCGCCAGCAGGCCGTGCAGCGCGACCTCGCCCTCGTCGTGAAAGACGGCGTGAGCCACGATGCCTTGATGGCCGCCATCACCAAGGCAGGCGGCGCGCTGCTGCGCTCGGCCCGCCTGTTCGACGTCTTCAAGCCTGCCGCCGGTGCCAGCACCGACCTGCAGGCCGATGAACGCAGCCTGGCCGTGCGGCTGGAACTGCTCGACGATGAAGCCACGCTGACCGACGAGCGCATCGAGGCTGTCGTCACGGCCATCGTCGCCGCGACGGCCCAGCAACTGGGTGCCCGCCTGCGCGGCTGACCGGAGGATCCATGGACGCCAACGACACCAAGAAGGACGCTGCTGCCGTGGTCATCGGCAGCCTCGAGACGCCCACGCTCACCAAGGCCGAACTCGCCGAACTCCTGTTCGACAAGCTCGGCCTTAACAAGCGCGAGTCCAAGGACATGGTCGAAGCCTTCTTCGACATCCTCCACGACAGCCTCGTGAAGGGCCAGGATGTGAAGCTCTCGGGCTTCGGCAACTTCAACATCCGCCGCAAGGCGCCGCGCCCGGGACGCAACCCGCGCACGGGCGAGTCCATCCCCATCAAGGCCCGCAACGTCGTGACTTTTCACGCCAGCCACAAACTCAAGGGGCAGGTGCAAGGCGATACGCCTGCCGGGGAAGACTTCGAGTAGAGTCTGCTCTCCCTCCGCGAACCTGTTGATTTGCAATGGAAAAGGCGCTTCCCGCCATCCCCGCCAAACGCTACTTCACCATCGGTGAGGTCAGCGACCTTTGCGGCGTGAAGCCCTATGTGCTGCGCTACTGGGAGCAGGAGTTCACCCAGCTCAAGCC
>JAEUPJ010000097.1 GCA_016790285.1 Roseateles sp.
TGGCGCCAGAGAGTCATCGGGAGGGGGACTCTTGTCTGTTGCAAGAGCGGCTTGCTGGCGAGGCCCAGCCGGGAGTTCGCCCCGGCGGGCGACCTACTTTTTGTGTCGACAAAAAGTAGGCAAAAAACGACCCCTGCAAAACCGCCCCTTCGGGGTTCCCTGCGATGCTCGCAACCCGGGGCTCGCCCGGAACTCGCTGCGCTACGCTCCGCTCAGACAACCGGGCGAAGTCAGTTGTTGAAGCGCGCTGCGCGCGCGCCCCGGGTTGCTGCGCTTCTCGGCGGTTTAGAAGGGGAGGCCCACAAACAGCCGAACAGCCAACAGCCGAACGCCGCAACCCTGCGGTCGCGGCTGTTCCTTCAGTCCCCCCTGGAGCCCGCCGAGCAGCGGAAGGACTTGAGGGCGCGCGCGCAGCGCGCTTCAACATCTGACTCCGCGCAATTGTTTGACCGGAGCGTAGCGAAGGGAGTTTTGCGCGGGCCCTCAAGGCCTGAGCAGCGCAGGGAAGCCCGCAGGGCCGGGCGGATCGGGGGGCGACTTTTTGCGTACTTTTTGGTCGCTCAAAAAGTAGGTCGCCCGCCGGGGCGAACTCCCGGCACGGTGTACCGAGTCGAAAGGCTCGAGCCAAGAGCGACACATGCAACGACCGCACGGCCCCGATTCCATCAAGCCTCATGCAACCCCGCCTCATCCAGCCGCAGCCGCCGATCCGCCGCCTGCGCCGCCACCTCCGAATGCGTCACCAGCAGGCACGCCGCACCCGCCTCACGCGTGCAGCCGCGCAGCAACTCCAGCACTTCGCCCGCATGCCGCGGGTCCAGGTTGCCCGTGGGTTCGTCGGCCAGCACCAGGCGCGGTCGGTGCACCAGGGCCCGGGCAATGGCCACGCGCTGAAGCTGGCCGCCTGACAACTGCCGTGGCATGCGCGCTGCCAGCGCGCCGAGGTTGACGGCGGCCAGCATGGCCGCCACGCGGCCGTCGTCCCGCTGGCCGAGCAGCCGCAAGGGCAAGGCGACGTTGTCGGCCACGCTCAGGTGGGGCAGCAGGTGAAAGGCCTGGAAGACGAAGCCCAGCGCACGTCGGCGCAGCGCCGAGCGGGCCTCGTCGTCGAGGGCGCGCAGGTCGGCGCCGTCCAGGGTGATCTGGCCGGTGTCGGCCTCGTCCAGCCCGGCCAGGCAGTTCAGGAGGGTGGATTTGCCGCTGCCGGATTCGCCCAGCAGCGCGACGATCTCGCCGGCCTCGAGGTCGAGGTCGACCCCGGAAAACACCGCCACCTCGCCGTAGGACTTGGCCAGGCCGCGCGCACTCAGAAGACTCATGCCTCGGATTCTGGGCCCTTGCGCGAAGACCCCGCCCGACCCTTGGGTGGGTCGAGCTTGATGCCCCGCCGGGCGAGCGCCTCGCGCAGCAGCAGTTCGGCCTGCGCATTGGCGCTGCGCAGCTCCGTCGCGGCCAGCCGCTCGACCTCCGCCCAGAGGGCGGGGTCCACCCGCAGCGGGAAGGCCTTCTTGTCCGGGCTCGCCATCCCGCCTCAGGTGTAGAGGGTGCCGGTGTTGACGACCGGCTGGGTTTCACGGTCGGAGCAGAGCACCACGAGCAGGTTGCTCACCATCGCGGCCTTGCGCTCGTCGTCGAGCACGACGATCTCGCGCTCGCTCAAGCCCTGCAGCGCGGTCTCGACCATCGTGACGGCGCCCTGCACGATCTTGGCGCGGGCGCCGATGATGGCCTCGGCCTGCTGGCGGCGCAGCATGACCTGGGCGATCTCGGGGGCGTAGGCGAGGTGGCTGATCTTGGCGTCCAGCACGTCCACGCCGGCATCGGCGAAGCGGGCCTGCAGCTCGGCGCGCAGGGCCTGTGCCACGATGTCCTGGCCGCCGCGCAGCGTCACGGTGTCAGGCTCGCCGGCATCGTTGGCGTGGTCGTAGGCGTAGCAGGCGGCGAGGTGGCGGATGGCGGCCTCGGCCTGCACGCGCACATAGGCTTCGTAGTCGTCCACCTGGAAGAGGGCCTGCGCGGTGTCGCGCACCCGCCAGACGACGACGGCGGCGATCTCGATGGGGTTGCCGCGCTGGTCGTTGACCTTGAGCACCGGCGCGTTGAGGTTGCGGTCGCGCAGGGAGACGCGCTTCTTCAGCGCAAACGGGTTGGCCCAGCGCAGGCCGGCACCGCGGTCGCTGCCGATGTAGGCGCCAAAGAGCGTGAGCGCAGCGGCCTGGTTGGGGTTGAGCATGTACAGCCCGGCGAGCGTGAGTGCGCCCAGCAGGCACAGCGGCAGGCCGACGACCGGCAGCCCGCGGGTGAGGGCGGCCGCGCCGAGCCCGCCCAGGGCCAGGCCGAGGGCGGCCATCACGTAGCCATTGCCGGCGCGGGCGGCGCGCTCGGTCATGACAGGGCGCTTCTCAGAGGAGGTGGACATGGCAGGCTTGTCTCAAAAGTGAATCAAAGTGATATCACTTTAGGCCGCTCGGCGCTTGCCGGCAAGCGGTTTTTTTCACCCCATCAGGCGCTGCAGGCCGGCGAGCAGCGCCGGGATGGGATGCGGGCCGTCGCAGGCGATGACGCGGCGCTGCGGCATGCTGCGCAGCCACGTCACTTGGCGCTTGGCGAGCTGGCGCGTGGCGGCGATGCCGCGCTCGCGCAGGGTCGAGAAGTCGCCGGCATCCAGCGCCTCCCAAGCCTGCCGGTAGCCCACGCAGCGCATGGACGGCAGGGCCAGGCTCAGGTCGCCGCGGGCGCGCAGGGCCCGCACCTCGTCGACCAGGCCGTGGGCGAGCATCTCGTCAAAGCGCACGGCGAGCCGCTCGTGCAGCCAGGCGCGGTCGGTGGGCTCCAGCGAGAAGAGCGGCCAGTCAACGCCTTCGTCGCGCGACGCCGCATGCAGGGCGCTGAGGGGCTGGCCGGTGAGGCGGATGACCTCCAGCGCGCGTTGGATGCGCTGGCTGTCGTTGGGCGCGAGGCGCTCGGCGGTGGGTGGGTCCAGCTGGGCGAGCTCGGCATGCATCGCCGGCCAGCCGCGCTCGGCGGCTTCGGCGTCGATCGCTGCCCGCAGTGCCGCGTCGGCCTGGGGCAGGGCGGAGAGGCCGTCGAACAGCGCCTTGAAGTACAGCATCGTGCCACCCACCAGCAGCGGCAGCCGGCCGCGCGCGCTGATCTCGGTGGCCAGGCGCTTGGCGTCGCGCACGAACTCGGCGGCCGAGTAGCTGTCGGTCGGCTCGAGGATGTCGATCAGGTGGTGCGGCACCGCGGCCAGCTCGGCCGCGGTGGGCTTGGCCGTGCCGATGTCCATGCCGCGGTACACCAGCGCCGAGTCGACGCTGATGATCTCCACGGGCAGCACCTCGGCGATGGCGAGCGCGGCGGCCGTCTTGCCGCAGCCGGTCGGCCCGGCCAGGCAGATCGGTGTGTTCAGAAGCGCTCCCACGGGGCCAGGTAGCGCCACTGGCCCGCGGGCAGGTGGCCCAGGGGGATGCGGCCGATGCGCACGCGCTTCAAGCCCACCACTTTCAGGCCCACGAGCTCGCACATGCGGCGGATCTGGCGCTTCTTGCCCTCGCGCAGCACGAAGCGCAGCTGATGTTCGTTCTGCCAGCTGACCTTGGCGGGCTTGAGCAGCTCGCCGTCGAGCTCGAGGCCGTGGTTGAGCAGGGCCAGCTGCTCCGGCGCCAGCGCCGCGTTGGGCAGCGTGCCTTCGGGCACGGGCTCGTCGCCGGGCCGCCCGATGAACTCCACGCGCACGAGGTACTCCTTCTCGATGTCGGAGTCGTCGCCGATCAGGGCCTTGGCGATGCGGCCGTCCTGCGTCAGCACGAGCAGGCCGGTGGAGTCGATGTCCAGCCGCCCGGCCGGCGCCAGGTGGCGGTGGTGGTTGGGGTGGGGCTTGATGCCGGAGGGGTCGTCCTTCCAGCGGTTCTCGGCCTGGAAGAGCACCACCGCCGGCTCGTAGCCGTCCTCGGCTTGGCCGGAGACGTAGCCGATGGGCTTGTGCAGCAGCACGGTCACGAGCTGAGACTGGGCCTGGCGCGCGGCCGGGTCGATCTCGATCGCGACGTCAGGCCCCACGCGCTGGCCGAGCACGGCGACCTTGCCGTCCACACGCACCCAGCCGGCGGCAATCCACTCGTCGGCCTCGCGGCGCGAGGCGAGCTTGAGCTCGCTCATGCGCTTGGACAGGCGCTCGCCCGACTCGGGGCTGACCTCGCGCGCCGGGTTCAGGCGGCGCTGGGGGCGCACCGGGGGCTCGGCGCCGGGGCCGCGGTTGGAGGCGCGGCGCTGGTCGACGCGGGGCGGGCGCTCGGCGCGGTCGCCACGGTCAGCGCGGTCACCACGTTCGGCGCGTTCAGCCGGCCCACGATCGCCCGGCTGGCTGTGGCCGCGGGGCCCCGGGCTGCGCTCGTGGCGCGGCGCCTCGCCCCGAGGTCCTCGCGATGGCGCAGGCCGGTCGGGCCGGTCAGGCCGATCAGGCCTGTCAGGCCGCTCGGGGCGGAATCCCGCGGGCTTGGGCCGCGCCGGGCGCTCGTCGCGCGCGGGCTCAGGGCGTTCGCGGCGCTGCTGGGCTTGCTGCGTCTGCTGGAATTGCGCTTCGCGCTCGGCGCGCTCGGCCTGGGCCTTGGCCAGCGTCGTGCGGGGCTTGGAGACGCCCTTGCCGCGCACCGGGGCGCGCTTCTCGCCCTCGGCGTTGCGCGTCTTGGCCGCAGGCTTCTTGTTCTTCAGGGTCAGGGTAGCCATCTCATCGGCCTCGCAGGAAAAGGGCGTCCAGGTCTCGCATCTCGAGCTGGCGCCAGGTGGGGCGGCCGTGGTTGCACTGGTCGGCGCGTTCGGTGGCCTCCATGTCGCGCAGCAAGGCGTTCATCTCATCCAGCGTGAGCTGGCGGTTGGCGCGCACGGCGCCGTGGCAGGCCATCGTGGCCAGGATCTCGTGCTGGGCACGCTCCAGCACCGAGCTGGCGTCGAACTGGGACATCTCGGCGAGCAGCTCGCGGGTCAGGGCGACGAGGTCGCTCGCGGCCAGCAGGGCCGGGCGGGAGCGCACGGCCAGCGTGCGGGTGGACAGCGGCGCCACGTCCAGCCCGAGCCGGGCGAGGGTGTCGGCATGCTGCTCGGCAGCGGCCACCTCCTCGGCCGTCGCCGCAAAGCTGACCGGGATCAGCAGCGGCTGGCTCTCGATCTGCGCAGAGCCCAGGCGTGCCTTCAGCCGCTCGTACACCACGCGCTCGTGCGCCGCGTGCATGTCCACGATGACGAGGCCCTGCTTGTTCTCGGCCAGGATGTAGACGCCCTGGATCTGCGCGACCGCGCGGCCCAGCGGCCAGTCTTCGTCGGGCAGGCGCAGGATGGGCAGGGCCGGTGCGCTGGCCGACGGGGCCGGCGCAGCGGGTGCCTCGTCGGGCTGCCACAGGGCCTCGTGCTGCACCAGCGACAGCCGCACCTGCTCGGCCGTGGGCGGCACCGGCGGGGTGTAGGCCGGTCGGGGCTCGGCCACATAGAGCGTGGCGGGCATGGTCGGCTCGAAGGCCAGCGGCGCCATGGCCGACTCGACACCGGCCGCGTCGGCGCTGCGCGACTGGGCGAGGGCGTCGATGAACGCCCGGCGCACGCTCTGGTGGATGGCCCGGCCATCGCGGAAGCGCACCTCGATCTTGGTCGGGTGCACGTTCACGTCCACCAGCTCCGGCGCGATCTCGATGAAGAGCACGTAGCTCGGCTGGCGCTGGCCGTGCAGCACGTCTTCGTAGGCGGAGCGGATGGCGTGGCTGATGAGCTTGTCGCGCACGTAGCGGCCGTTGACCCAGACATACTGCTGGTCGGCCCGCGAGCGCGCGGCCTCGGGCAGGCCGGCGCGGCCGGTCAGGGCCAGGGGCCCGGCGCTGTGCTCGAAGGGGCGGCTGTCGGCGACGAAATCTTCGCCCAGCACGTCAGCGATGCGCTGCTGCACGCTCGCGGCGCGCCACTGGTCCACGAGCTTGCCTTCGTGCCAGATGGCGAAGCCCACATCCGGCCGCGCCAGCGCGTGGCGGCGCACGGCTTCCACGCAATGGGCGAGTTCGGTGCTGTCGGTCTTGAGGAACTTGCGGCGGGCGGGCGTGGCAAAGAACAGCTCGCGCACCTCCACGCTCGTGCCCCGCGAGCGGGCCGCGGGTTGCAGCTCGCCGCTGCGGGCGTCCAGCCGGTGGGCGTGGGCGTCGGCGGCAGTGCGGGAGGCGATGGCCATGTCCGACACCGAGGCGATGGCGGCCAGCGCCTCGCCGCGAAAGCCCATGGTCGCGACAGATTCGAGATCGTTCAGGCTCGCGATCTTGCTGGTGGCGTGGCGCTTGAGGGCCATGGGCAGCTGCTGCACGGGGATGCCGCAGCCGTCGTCCTCCACGACGATGGCGCGCACGCCACCGGACATCAGCTTGACCTGGATGTGGCGCGCGCCGGCGTCCAGCGCGTTGTCCACCAGCTCGCGCACCACCGAGGCGGGCCGCTCGACGACCTCGCCCGCGGCGATCTGGCTGATCAGCTCGTCGGGCAGTTCGCGGATGGGGCGGGGCGCGGGGGCGTCGGGCAGCGGGGAATCCATCGGCGGGATTATCGGCGGGCTGTCATGCCCCCCGCCGGGATAATGCGCCGCCATGGACCTGTTGCAATTCCTCCTCGACTTCATCCTGCACGTTGACCGCCACCTCGCCGAGTTCGTGCAGGCCTATGGCGCCTGGGTGTACGCGCTGCTGTTCCTCATCATCTTCACGGAGACGGGCGTGGTGGTGATGCCCTTCCTGCCGGGCGACTCGCTGCTGTTCGTGGTGGGCGCGCTGTGCGGCGCGGGCCTGATGAGCCTGCCGCTGGCCATGGCGGTGCTGCTGGTGGCCGCCATCCTGGGTGACCAGACCAACTACCTGATCGGCCGGCACATCGGCCCCAAGGTGTTCCAGTGGGAGCAGTCACGCTTTTTCAACAAGCGCGCGTTCGACGCGGCCCATGCGTTCTACGAGAAGCACGGCGGCATCACCATCATCCTGGCGCGCTTCATGCCGTTCGTGCGGACCTTCGCGCCCTTCGTGGCAGGCGTCGCCGAGATGAGCCGGGCCAAGTTCTCGCTCTTCAACGTGGTCGGTGCGCTCATCTGGGTGGTAGGCCTGACGGTCGCCGGCTACCTGTTCGGCAACCTGGCTTGGGTGCAGACCCACCTGAGCAAGATCATCTGGGCCATGATCCTCATCCCCGGCCTGATCGTGATCGCCGGCGGCCTCAAGAGCCGGTTCAAGCGCCAGCCGTCGGCCTGAGGCGGGGCTGACTTTTGGGGGCGGGCGCCGGGAGCGCCTAGAGTCGCGGTTTCAGTGACTCGCTCGGAGATCCCGATGACCCTGTCCCGTATCGCCCTGGCCCTGGCCTGGATGACCTCCGGCCTGGCGTTGGCGGCCCAGCCCGCGCGCGCGGCAGAGGCGACGCTCATGCTGCGCCAGCCCGCCCTTTCCAAGGACCACCTCGCCTTCGTCTACGCCGGCGACCTCTGGCTGGCCGACCGCAACGGCGGCAACGCGCGCCGCCTCACGAGCCACGCGGCCAGCGAGTTCGCGCCGCGTTTCTCGCCGGACGGCCAGCGCATCGCCTTCTCGGCCAGCTACGACGGCAACACCGACGTCTACGTGGTCGGGCTGGACGGCGGCACCCCGCGGCGCCTGACCTGGCACCCGAGCCCTGACGTCGTGAACGGCTGGAGCCCGGACGGCAAGCGCGTGCTGTTCGCCTCACCGCGCGAGGTGCTCAACAACCGCAGCAACCAGCTCTACGAAGTGAGCGTGGAGGGCGGCTATGAGCGCCAGGTGATGAAGGCCGTGGCCTGGGAGGGCGCGTGGTCGGCCGACGGCCGCCAGCTCGCCTACCGCCCATACAACGCCGCCTACGCCGGCGTGAGCGGCTGGCGCCAGAGCCGCGGGGGCTCCACGCCTCCGGTCTGGATCATGGACATGGCCAGCCAGAAGTGGGAGCAGATCCCCCACGTCAACGCCACCGACCAGGCGCCCGTCTGGGCCGCCGGCGAGGTGGTCTTCATCTCCGACCGGGCCGACGGCGCGGCCAACCTGTTCGCCTTCAATCCCGTCACCAAGGCCCTGCGCCAGCTCACGCGCGAGACGCAGTGGGACGTGAAGAGCGTCGACGCGCTGGGCAGCACGCTGGTCTACGAGGCGGGTGGCCGCATCAAGCAGATCGAGCTGGCCGGCGGCGAGCCGCGCGTGCTGGACATCCGCCTCGCGGGCAGCGCCCCCCAGGCCCTGGCGCAGTGGAAGGACGCGGGCAAGACGCTGACGCAGGCGCGCCTGTCCAGCACCGGCAAGCGCGTGGTGGTGACGGCCCGCGGCGAGGTGTTCACCGTGCCGGTCAAGGACGGCATGGGCACCATGCGCAACCTGACCGAAAGCGCCGGCGTGCGCGAGTCCGACGCGCTCTGGAGCCCCGATGGCCAGCGCGTGGCCTACATCTCCGACGCCCCGGGCATGCGCCATGAGCTGGTGCTGCAGGCCCAGACGGGCCTCGGCGCCAAGGAGCGCTTCCTGCTGCCCAAGGAGGGTTATTTCACGCTGATGGACTGGTCGCCGGACGGGCAGCAGCTCGTCATCCAGGACAACCACCTCAACCTGTACCGCCTGGGCCTGGCCGCCGGGGCGCAGCGTGGGCAGCTCGTGAAGATCGCGACCGACGTGCGCCGCTTCGGGGCCGACGGCTTCGCGGTGTCGTTCTCGCCGGACAGCCGCTGGCTGGCCTTCACGAATTCGGGGGACAACTACTTCGGCCGCATCGTGCTGCACGAGCTGGCCACCGGCCGCAACCACGTCGTGACCGACGGCATGGCGCATGCGGGCAACCCGGTGTTCTCGCCCAAGGGCGACTACCTCTTCTTCACGGCCTCCATCAACGCCGGCCCGAGCCGCGTGGGGCTGGACCTCTCCACCCAGGAGCGGCCCAACCGGTCCGGCCTGTACGCGCTGGTGCTGGCGGCCGACGGCAAGTCCCCGCTCGCGCCCCGGGCGGGTGACGAAGACGGCAAGAAGGACGAGAAGAAGGACGACAAGAAGGACGAAGCCCGGAAGGACGACAAGAAGGCTGCGAACCCCGACGCCAAGAAGGACGACAAGAAGGACGACAAGACCAAGGCCGAGCCCGTCAAGCCGGTGCGCATCGACCTGGAGGGCCTGGCCGAGCGCGTCGTGGCGCTGCCGCTGGCCGAGCGCAACTACGACAACCTGGCGGTTGCCTCGGACGGCGCGCTGTTCTACCTGCAGCGCCCGCAGCCCGGTGCCAGCAACGAGCCGCCGCAGGCCGAGCGCCGCGCCACGGCCGAGCTCTGGCGCTATGACTTCGAGGAGCGCAAGCCCAAGATGCTGCGCACGGGCATTGCGGAGTTTTCGCTGAGCGAAGACCGCAAGAAGCTGCTGCTGACGCTGGCCGGCAACCGGCTGGAAGTGGGCGACGCCAACGACAAGGCCGACGCCAAGGCGGTGGACCTCTCGGGCCTGCGCGCCCGCGTGGACCCCAAGGCCGAATGGAAGCAGATCTTCGACGAGGCCTGGTGGATGGAGAAGGAGTTCTTCTACGACCCCGCCATGCACGGGCTGAACTGGCAGGCGGTGTATGACCGCTACCTGCCGCGCCTGGCGCACGTGCAGCGCCGCGAGGACCTCAACGACCTGATCGTGGAGATGATCGGCGAGCTGCAGGTGGGCCACAACCGCGCCGGCTTCGGCGACGTGCACCAGGAGACACCCGTTTCGGTGGGCCTGCTGGGGGCTGACTTCGCCATCGAGCAGGGGCGCTACAAGATCACGCAGCTGTATGCCGGTGACCGCCTCAACCCCAGCCTGCGCTCGCCCCTCACCGTGGCGGGCCTGGGCGTGAAGGAGGGCGACTTCATCCTGGCCGTCAATGGCCATGAGCTCGACGACAAGACCAACCTCTACGCGCTGCTCGAGAACACGGCCGGCAAGCAGGTGGTGCTGGCGGTGGCGCACGATGCCGCGGGCAAGGGCCGTCGTGAGATCACCGTCGAGCCCGTCGGCAACGAGGCGTTGCTGCGCCGCTGGGCGTGGATCGAGGGCAACCGCAAGAAGGTCGAGCGCAAGAGCGGCGGCAAGGTGGCCTACGTCTACATGCCCGACACGGCGGGCCAGGGCTACGAGCACTTCAACCGCATGTTCTTCGCCCAAATCGACAAGCAGGCGCTCATCGTGGACGACCGCAAGAACGGTGGCGGTCAGGCGGCGAACTACGTGACCGAGCTGCTGTCGCGGCCCTACCTGTCCAGCTGGAAGGACCGCGACGGCCTGGTGTTCGACACCCCGGGCGGCGCCATCTACGGCCCCAAGGCCATGCTGATCGACCAGGACGCCGGCTCGGGCGGCGACTTCATGCCCTACGCGTTCAAGCGCGTTGGCCTGGGGCCGCTGATCGGCAAGCGCACCTGGGGCGGGCTCATCGGCATCTCGGCCAACCCGCCGCTCATCGACGGCGGTTTCCTGACGGTGCCGTACTTCCGCTTCTACACGCCCGACGGCGAGTGGCGCGTCGAGAACGAAGGCGTGTCGCCGGACATCGACGTCGAGCTCGACCCTGCGGCGGTCAACCGCGGCGAGGACACGCAGCTGGATGCCGCGATTGCCGACGTGATGAAGCGCCTGGAGAGCTGGAAGCCCGTCCAGCGCAAGTCGCCGCCGGCACCGGCGACCTTGGGCCGCTGATGCGCAAGGCCTGGGCCGCCCTGTCCCTGCGAGGGCGGCTCTTCCTGCTGGCGCTGATGCCGCTGCTGGCATCGCTTGCGCTGATCGCGTTGGCCGTGCGCCAGCAGGAGAGCGAGTTGGCCGCGCGCGAGCATGCCCTCGTGCGGGCCAGCTACATGGACGCGCGGCGCACCGAGCTCAAGCACTACGTCGACCTCGCCGTCAGCACGATCAAGCCGCTGCTTGGCCAGGCGGGTGGGCAGGCGAGGGCGCTGGCCATCCTGCAGTCGCTGGACTACGGGCGCGACGGCTACTTCTTCGTCTATGACCTGGATGGCCGCGCGCTGATGCATTCGCGCCAGCCGGAGCTCGTCGGGCAGAACCTGTGGGCGCTGCGCGACCCGCAGGGGCGGCTCACCATCCAGCAGCTCATCCAGCAGGCCAAGGCGGGCGGCGGGTATGTCGAGTACCTGTGGCGCAAGCCGTCCAGCAGCCAGCTCGCGCCCAAGCTCGGTTACGTGGTGGCGGTGCCGGAGTGGGGCTGGATGCTCGGCACGGGGCTCTACCTGGACGGCATCGAGGCCACGATGGCCGAGCTGGAGCGCGGGGCGCGGCAGAACATCACCGACACCATGCTCTGGGTCGGTGCGGTGGCCGTGTTCGGCGTGGCCCTGATCAGCGCGGGGGCGCTGGCGCTCAACCTCAGCGAGCACCGCAGCGCCGAGGCCAAGCTGCGAGCCCTTGCGCGCGAGGTCGTGCAAAGCCAGGAGGACGAGCGTGCACGGCTGGCGCGGGAGCTGCACGACGGCGTCAGCCAGGCCCTCGTGGCCACCAAGCTGCTGATCGAGTCCGCGCAGTCCGAGCCCCAATCCGCCGCACGGCTGCAGGCCCTGGCGCTCAAGCGGCTGAACAGCACGTTGTCGGAGGTGCGGCACCTGTCACACGCGCTGCGCCCGGCCCTGCTGGACACGCTCGGCCTGCCGGCGGCCCTGCAGCACCTGGCCGGCGAGTTCGACGCGGCCGGCGGCACCCACTTCAAGGCGGCCGTGGCGGGTGACGAGGTGGAGCTGCCCGAGGCCGTCAAGACGGCGCTGTTTCGCATCGCCCAGGAGGCCATGAACAACGCCGCGCGGCACGCGCACGCGACGGTGGTGTCGGTCACGCTGCGCTTCGAGGCAGGCGGCGGCCTGGCGCTGGAGGTGCATGACGATGGACAGGGCTTCGATGCCGACGCGGCGCAGGCCGTGGCCGACCGGGGCCTGGGCCTGCGCAGCATGCGCGAGCGGGCCGATGCGCTGGGCGCCCGGCTGTCGCTGATGACCTCGCCCGGCGTGGGTTGCCGGCTTGCCGTCAAACTCTCGGCTGCCGACCTCGCCCGCGCCGCCGCATGACTTCGCCCATCCGCATCCTCCTCGTCGACGACCACCCCATGGTGCGCGAAGGCCTGGTGGCGCGGCTGCAGGCGGTGCCGCGTTTCGAGGTGGTGGGCGAGGCGGGCAACCGTGCCGAGGCCCTGGCCCAGCTGGCGGGCACGCAGCCGGATGTCGTGCTGATGGACGTGGGGCTGAAGGACATCAACGGCATTGCGCTGGGCGCCGAGATGCTGGCCCAGCAGCCGTCGATCAAGCTGTTGATGTTCAGCATGTATGACAACCCGGAGTACGTGCAACGCGCGCTCACCGCCGGTGCACGCGGTTACGTGCTGAAGGACGCGCCGGCGCAGGAGATCGTGTCGGCCATCGACGCCGTCGCTTCCGGTGGCACCTTCTTGAGCGCGGCGGTGTCGGGGCGGCTCTTTCGCGGGCAGGCGCCCAAGCCGGTGCTGACGCCGCGGGAGAGCGAGATCCTCTCCGCGCTGGGCCGGGGGGCGTCCAGCAAGCAGATCGCGCGCGAGCTGGACCTGTCCGTTCGCACCGTGGAGGCCCATCGCCAGAGCATCAAGCGCAAGCTCGAGCTGGACGGGCAGGCCGAGCTGATCCGCTACGCCGTCGAGCACGCCCGGGACGCAGCCACGGGCGGTTGACGGCTGCCGCTAACTCGGCGCTTCAAATGACCTTGCAACAAGGCTTGATGACTCCCGGCGGCGCGTGTCAGAGTGGGCGCATGACCCACACCGATGCCTCACCTCGCCTGCGCACCCTTTTTGTGGAAGACAACCATGAGCTGCGCGAGCAGATCACGGACCTGTTCGAGGAGGAGGGGCTGTCGGTCGTCAGCTGCGCGAGCGCCGAGGAGGCACTGCAGCTGTACGCAGCGGGTGGGTTCGACTTGGTCGTCACCGACGTGAGTCTGCCGCGCATGTCCGGCGTCGACCTCGCGCGGGCCATCCTGCGTAGCGTGCCTCACGCCTGGGTGGTGTTTGCATCCGGTTACGCGATGGGCAACGAGTTGTCGAGCTTCGGTCCGAATGTGCGCGCGCTGCGCAAGCCGTTCGAGCTGGAAGAGCTCAAGGCCCTGGCCCAGGAAATCCGGGGCCAGGTCGCCGCGCGCTGAGTCTCAGCGCCCGCGATGCGGACCGTAGTCGCGGTCGCCATCCCAGCGGTCGCGCCGGTCATGCCAGCGCTCATGGCGGCGGTCCCAGCGGTCGTCCCAGCGGCGCTCGCGGTAGCTCGTCTCGTAGACGACACGGGGCGGGGGCACGTAATACACCTCGCGCTCCACATAGCGCGGGGCCGGCGCGTACACCACAGGCGGCGGCGCGTAGTACACGGGGGCAGGTTCACGCACGACGTAGCGTGGGGTGTCGGCCACCACCACGCCCACGGGCGGCAGGCTGATGCCGATGGACCAGTGCGTGCCGGCCTGGGCGGTGCCCGCGCCGAGCAGCGAGGCGGTGGCGAGGGTGGCGGCAACGATGGAGCGGAGCATGGTGACCTCCTGGGTCGGGGCGATGGCTTGCATCGATGACCGGACAACGCCCGCTGGCGCGCTGCGTTGACCCCGCGAGGCCCAGCAGACGTAAGCGCGTGTGTTTCCGCGTGAGCGCGCGTGAGTGCCCCGGTGCTCGGGTTGACCCTTAGGTGCTCTCGCGCGGTTGGGCTGCGTGGCTTGACCGATGCCCGCTGGTGCATGTTTTCCGAGACTTGCACCACGGTCGCGCCCCGTGTCGAGGTGTGCACCGAAACGGAGACAAAACCATGTCGAATCTGCGCCGCCACCTCGCGTGGGCGGGCGTTGCCATCCTGGGTGCTGCATCCCTCGCCACCGTGGCCCTGAGCCGCGGCGAGGCCATCAGCGCGCTGTGGGTCGTGGCCGCCGCCCTGTGCACCTACCTCATCGCCTACCGCTACTACAGCCTCTTCATCGCCAACCAGGTGCTGGGGCTGGACGCGACCCGGCAGACGCCCGCCTGGAAATACAACGACGGCCTGGACTACGTGCCCACCAACAAGCACGTGCTTTACGGCCACCACTTCGCTGCCATTGCCGGCGCGGGTCCGTTGGTGGGCCCGGTGCTCGCCGCGCAGATGGGCTACCTGCCGGGCTTGCTGTGGATCCTGGCCGGCGTGGTGTTCGCGGGCGCCGTGCAGGACTTCATCGTGCTCTTCATCTCCACGCGCCGTGACGGCCGCTCGCTGGGCGACCTCGTCAAGCAGGAGATGGGCACGGTGCCAGGCCTGATCGCGCTGTTCGGCGCCTTCATGATCATGATCATCATCCTGGCCGTGCTGGCGCTGATCGTCGTGAAGGCCCTGGCCGATTCGCCCTGGGGCACCTTCACGGTGGCGGCCACCATCCCGGTGGCGCTCTTCATGGGCGTGTACCTGCGCTTCATCCGCCCAGGCCGCATCGGCGAGGTGTCGGTCATCGGCTTCGTGCTGCTGATGGCGGCCATCTTCGGCGGGCAGTGGGTCAGCGAGCACCCGACGCTGTCGCATGCGTTCACCTTCACGCCGGTGCAGCTGGTGTGGGCGCTGATCGGCTACGGTTTCGTCGCGGCCTGCATCCCGGTGTGGCTGCTGCTGGCGCCGCGCGACTACCTCAGCACCTTCCTGAAGATCGGCACCATCGTGGCGCTGGCCATCGGCATCATCATCGTGGCGCCGCCGCTGAAGATGCCGGCGCTGACGCAGTTCTCCGCGGGCAACGGCCCGGTCTGGGCGGGCAGCCTCTTCCCGTTCCTCTTCATCACCATCGCCTGCGGCGCGGTGTCGGGCTTTCATGCGCTGATCTCGTCGGGCACCACGCCGAAGCTGCTGGAGAACGAAACCCACGCCCGCTACATCGGCTACGGCGGCATGCTGGCCGAGAGCTTCGTGGCCGTGATGGCCTTGGTGGCGGCCTCGTGCATCGAGCCGGGCGTGTATTTCGCGATGAACAGCCCCGCCGCCGTCGTCGGCAAGGACGCCGCCACGGTCGCCCAGACGCTGTCGACCTGGGGCTTCGTCATCACGCCCGAGATGCTGACGCAGGCTGCGAGCGACGTCGGCGAGAAGACCATCCTGGCCCGTGCGGGTGGTGCGCCGACGCTGGCGGTGGGCATGGCCGAGATCCTGCACCAGGTGATCGGCGGCAAGGCCATGATGGCCTTCTGGTACCACTTCGCCATCCTGTTCGAGGCGCTGTTCATCCTGACCGCCGTGGACGCCGGCACGCGAGCCGGCCGCTTCATGCTGCAGGACCTGCTGGGCAGCTTCGTGCCCTCGCTCAAGCGCACCGAGAGCTGGGTCGCCAACCTGATCGCCACCGGCCTGTGCGTGGCGGCCTGGGGCTACTTCCTCTACCAGGGCGTCGTCGACCCGCTGGGCGGCATCAACACGCTGTGGCCGCTGTTCGGCATCGCCAACCAGATGCTGGCGGCCGTGGCGCTGATGCTCGGCACCGTCGTCATCTTCAAGATGAAGAAGGACCGCTTCGCCTGGGTGACGGCCGTGCCGGCGGCCTGGCTGCTGTGCTGCACGATGACGGCGGGCTGGCTGAAGATCTTCTCCAGCGACCCCAAGCTTGGCTTCCTGGCCCATGCCGACAAGTACGCCGCGGCCATCGCCGAGGGCAAGGTGCTGGCGCCGGCCAAGACCCTGGACGCGATGTCGCGCGTGGTCTTCAACGACCGGCTGGATGCGGCGCTGTGCGCGCTCTTCATGGGTGTGGTGATCAGCGTGCTGATCTACAGCGTGAAGGCCATCCTCGCGGCACGCCGTGCGGGCCGCCCGACGGCGCAGGAAACCGCCTTCGTGCCGCTGCTGGCGGGCCAGCATGCGTGAGTTCGGGCGCGAGCTCGCGCAGGCCGGGCGCTACCTGACCCAGAGCCTGCGGCTGATGGTGGGCGTGCCGGACTACGGCAGCTACCTGGCCCACCACCGCGCCACGCACCCGGAGCGCGAGCCGATGAGCTACGAGGAGTTCTTCCGGGAGCGCCAGGCGGCGCGCTACAGCGCGCGCGTCGGCAAGTGCTGCTGAGGGGCAGGGGCGTGGCGCGCCGCTAGCATGCGGGCCATGAGTTCACGGAGCCCCGCATGACGCAGCCGCAGGCCCGCCCGACCGAGCCCCAGACGCCCGGGCTGCTGGGCGACACGGCGCAGCGCGACTACGCGCGCAAGCTCGGCCTCTTCATGCGCTTTGCCGAGCCGGAGCTGCGCCAGGGTGTTGCGCTGCTGGGGCTGGAGCCCGGCATGCAGGTGCTCGATGCCGGCTGCGGCAGCGGCGAGGCCCTGGCCTGGTTGGCCGAGGCCGTGGGGCCGCAGGGCCGGGTCGTGGGGGTGGACCTCTCCACCGCCCACATCCAGGCGGCACGCGCGCAGGCACCGGCCTCGGTGGAGCTGCTCTGCGGCGACTTGATGACGCTGCCGCTGCCCGCTTCGGGCTTGGACGCCGTCTGGTCGAGCAACACGCTCAACCATTTCGCCGACCCGCTCGCTGCCTTGCGGCAGCTGGCGACCTCGCTGCGGCCCGGCGGGCGGCTGGCCGTCGGCCAGACCGGCTTCCTGCCCGAGATGCTCTTCGCCTGGGATTCCAGGCTGGAGCGCGCCGTGGTCGACGGCGTGCGCGCCCATTACCGTGAGCGCTATGGGCTGGACGAAGAGCGGCTGACCGCCGTGCGTGCCAACCTGGGCTTGCTGCGGCAGGCGGGCCTGGCGCAGGTGCAGGCCCATACCTTCGTGATCGAGCGCATCTCGCCGCTGGATGTGGCCACGCGTGACTACCTGCTGGAGGCGCAGTTCCGGCCCCTCTTCGGCGACCGGCTCCGGCGGTGGCTGACCCCGCAGGACCACGCCGCGCTGCAACGCCTGTGCGACCCGGCCGACCCGGGCTTTGCGCTGGCGCGGCCCGACTTCCACTACCTGCAGACCTACACCGTGGTCACCGGCGTGAAGGCCTGACGCGCCTCAGAGCGTCGTGCTGCGCTTCCTGGCCATCGGCGGGTTCTTGGCGAAGTAGCGCGCGATGCCCGTGGCCAGCGCGTCGACGAGCTGGTCCTGGTAGTCGGGGTCGCGCAGCTTCTTCTCCTCCTCGGGGTTGGAGATGAAGGCCGTTTCGACCAGGATGCTCGGGATGTCGGGCGCCTTGAGCACCGCGAAACCCGCCTGCTCGACGCGCGTCTTGTGCAGCTTGCCGACGCGGCCGATCTGCCCGAGCACCTCGCCGCCGAGCTTGAGGCTGTCCTTGATCTGCGCGGTGGTGCTCATGTCGAGCAGGGCGCGCAGCACGTTGGCGTCCTTGGTGGCCGCGCCCACGTTGACGCCGCCGACCATGTCGGCCGCGTTCTCACGGTCGGCCATCCAGCGCGCGGCGGCACTGGTGGCGGCGCCGTCGCTCAGCACGAACACCGACGCGCCCCTGGCCTTGGGCGTGATGAAGGCGTCGGCATGGATGGAGACGAAGAGGTCGGCCTGCACGCGCCGGGCCTTGCGCACGCGCTCGTGCAAGGGCACGAAGAAGTCGGCGTCGCGCGTCATCAGCACGCGGATGTTGGCGTTGGTGGTGAGGCGCTCCCGCAGCTTGTGCGCGACGGCGAGCACCACGTCTTTCTCGCGCAGGCCCGAGGGGCCGATGGCGCCGGGGTCCTCGCCGCCGTGGCCGGGGTCCAGCGCGATGATGATGAGCCGGTCGATCTTGGGCTCGGCCGCGGGAGCGGAGGAGGGCGCCGGCGCGGGTGCGGGCTTGGACGCCGCGGCCACCACCGGCGGCGGGGGCGGCGGTGTGGCGGCGGACGCCGTGGCGGCAGCGGGAACAGCGGGTGAGGGCGGGCGCTCGATCTTCTGGATCAGCTCGCCCAGCGCGTCGTTCACGGCGCTGGCGGCGGCTTGCGCACGTTGCGCGGGCGAGGCCGGGGCGGGTATCGCCGGCTTCTTGTCGCCCTCCTGGGCCAAGGCCAGCAGTGGGTCGGCCTCGAACTTGGGCCGCAGGTCGAACACCAACCGGTGCTTGTACGCGGCCACGGGGCCGAGGGTGAAGATCTGCGGCGCCACGGGCTGGCGCAGGTCCAGCACGATGCGCACGACGGTGGGCGTGTTCTGGCCGACGCGCACGCCGGTGATGTAGGGGTCGTCGGCCTTGACCTTGCCGATGAGCTCGCGCAGGCCGGGGCTGAGCTCCAGGCCGTCGACGTCGATGACGAGGCGGTGGGGCGCCTCGACGAGGAAATGTCGCGTGGCCAGCGGCTTGTCGGACTCGATGGTGACCCGCGTGTACTCCTGGGCGGGCCACACGCGCACGGCGATGATGCTGGCCTGGCTGGGCGAGGTGGGCGCGGCGAGGGTGTCGGGTGCCTTCAGCAACACGGCCAGAAGCCCGAGGGAGCTGCGCCGCTTCATCGCAGCACCTCGACGAGCCGTGGTGCCCCCACGGCACGCACGCGGCGGGTGTCGTCGGGCATGAGCGTGAAAAAGAGCTGCAGGTCGGGTGGCGGCAACTGGCCGGCCGCCTTCTCGGGCCATTCGCAGACCTTTAGGCCTGGCGCGGCGAAGACGTCGCGAAAGCCGGCGTCCTCCCACTCGCGCGGGTCGCCGAAGCGGTAGAAGTCGAAATGGCTGGCCACGCCGCCGGCCGGCAGCTCGTAGCTCTCCATCACGGCGTAGCTCGGGCTCTTGATGCGGCCCTGCACGCCGAGTGCACGCAGCAGCAACCGGGTGAAGGTCGTCTTGCCGGCGCCCAGGGCCCCGTGCAGTTCGATGAGGGCATCCGGCAGGGGGAGGAGGGCCTGTGCCAGTCGCTCGGCGCTGGCCTGGGCTGCGGCCTCGTCGGGCCACAGGAGCTCGGTTTCTAGAATCGCAGCCAAATGCAAGAAGTCCCGTCCACTGTCGAAGCCGCCGCGCTGTTGAATCGTTTGCGCGGCTGGGCGCATGGGCTGGGATTCTCACAGATCGCGGTGGCCGATGTGGACCTGCGCAGCGCAGAGCCCGGCTTGCTCGCGTGGCTCGAGGCCGGGCACCACGGCCGCATGCAGTACATGGCCGCCCACGGCCTCAAGCGTGCGCGGCCGGCCGAGCTGGTGCCGGGCACGCTGCGTGTCATCTCCGCGCGCATGGACTACCTGCCGCGCGGCACGGCGCCGGGCTGGCAGGCGGTGGAGTGGGCAGGCCTGGCGCAGCCGACGCAGGCGCAGGTGTCGCTCTACGCCCGGGGGCGGGACTATCACAAGGTGCTGCGCCAGCGGCTGCAGAAGCTCGCCGACCAGCTCGAAGCCGACGTGGGGCCCTTTGGCTACCGCGTCTTCACGGACTCGGCCCCGGTGCTGGAGGTGGAGCTGGCCACGCGCGCGGGGCTGGGCTGGCGTGGCAAGCACACCCTGGCCCTGCACCGTGACGCGGGCTCGATGTTCTTCCTCGGCGAGATCTTCGTGGACCTGCCCCTGCCGTTGACCGAACCGGTCAGCGCCCACTGCGGCGAGTGCAGCGCCTGCCTGGACGCCTGCCCCACCGGAGCCATCACGGCGCCGTACCGGGTCGATGCCCGCCGCTGCATCTCCTACCTGACGATCGAGCACGACGGGCCCATCCCCGAGGCGCTGCGGCCGCTGGTGGGCAACCGCGTGTATGGCTGCGACGACTGCCAGCTGGCCTGCCCGTGGAACAAGTTCGCCCAGCCGGCGGTGCTGGCTGACTTCGACGCCCGCCCGGGCCTTGCGGGCACGTCGATTGCCACGCTGCTGGGTTGGGACGAGGGCGAGTTCCTGCGCCGCACCGAGGGGTCGGCCATCCGGCGCATCGGTTTCGCACGCTGGCGCCGCAACCTGGCGGTTGCCGCAGGCAATGCATTGCGCCAGGGCGACGACGCTGTCCTGCGCGAGGCCTTGAAGCGGGCCGGGCAGGGCGCAGATGCGCTGGTGGCGGAGCACATCGACTGGGCCTTGTCCGCGCCTTTGTCCGCGCCTTTGTCTGCGCCGGCGGCCGGTGGCGCGTTATCGTCCGGCCCGCCTCACGTTGGAGTCTGCTGAATGTTGTCGTCCGTTCGCCGTCGCGCTGCCGTCCTGGCCCTGGCCGCTGCTGCCGCCACGCTGCCCGCCCACGCGGTGCAATACGAGGGTCAGGAGTTCGCCGATTCGCTGCCGCTGGGCGGCAGCACGCTGGCGCTGAACGGCACCGGCAAGCGCCAGGTGGCCATCTACCCGCTGTACCTGGCGGCGCTGTACGTGCCGCAGAAGGCGAGCACGCCAGACGCGATCTACAGCCAGTCCGGCCCCAAGCGGCTGGAGATGCGCATCGTCATTCCGCTCGTGAAGGATGTGTCCACGCAGGAGTTCGTGAAGGCCATCAACAAGGGCGTGAACCGAAATTCCACCGAGGCCGAGAAGGCGGCGGTGGCCGAGCGCGTGAAGCAGTTCAATGCCGCCATCTCGGAGGTGGGGCGCGTGAAGAAGGGCGACGTGCTGCGCATCGACTACCTGCCCGCCCAGGGCGGCACCATCCTGTCGGTCAATGGCAAGGTCTGGGGCCAGCCCATCGAAGGCCAGGACTTCTATGCGGCGTTCCTGAAGGTCTTCCTGGGCGACCATAACAGCGACGCTCGCCTGCGCGCCGGTTTGCTCGGCCAGCCGGGCTAGCATCGGGGTATCTCAGCCAGAACCTTCCCAGGAGACCGACCTCATGCAACGCCGTTCCGTCCTGCAAGCCGCTGCACTCGCCTCCCTCAGCCCGCTCGCCTGGGCCGACACCTACCCCAGCAAGACCATCCGGCTGATCGTGCCGTTCGCCCCCGGCGGCACGACGGACATCATTGCCCGCATCGTGTCCGAACGCATCAACGGCATCCTGGGCCAGACCATGGTCGTGGAAAACAAGGCCGGCGGCGGCGGCACCGTGGGCGCCACGGAGATCATGCGCCAGGCCCCCGATGGCTACGGCCTCGGCGTGGCCACCGTCTCCACGACGGCCGCCAACCCGGCGATCAACCCCAAGATCGCCTACAACCCGCTGACCGACTTCACGCCCATCATCAACATGGCCGCGACGCCCAACGTCATCGCGGTGCACCCAAGCTTCCCCGCGCGTGACTACAAGGGCTTCGTCGCCGAGCTCAAGAAGAACCCCGCCAAGCACAGCTACGCCACGTCGGGCACGGGCGGCATCGGCCACCTGCAGATGGAGCTGTACAAGACGCTGGCCGGCGTCTTTGTGCTGCACATCCCCTACCGCGGCGCCGGCCCCGCGCTCAACGACACGGTGGCGGGCCAGGTGCCGATGATCTTCGACAACCTGCCCTCGGCGCTGCCCTTCATCAAAGACGGCCGGCTCATCCCCATCGTCGTGGCTGCACCTCAGCGCGTGGCAGCCCTGCCGAACGTGCCGACCTTCAAGGAAGTGGGCCTCGAGCCGGTGAACCGCATGGCCTACTACGGCATCCACGGCCCCAAGGGCCTGCCGCGCGATATCGTCGACAAGGTCAACGCCGCCGTGCGCAAGGCGCTGGAGCTGCCTGACGTGAAGAAGCGCATCGAGGACACCGGCTCGCTGATCGTGGCCAACACGCCCGAGCAGTTCGCGGCGCAGATCGCCGCCGAGTTCGAGGTCTACAAGAAGGTCGTGGCCCAGCAGAAACTGAAGCTTGATTGACCCGTCGATCGAATCCTTCATCGAGGCGCTCTGGCTGGAAGACGGCCTGAGCGCCAACACCCAGGCCGCCTACCGGCGTGACCTGGCGGCACTCGCAGCCTGGCTCAAGCCCACGCTGCTGGATGCCTGCACCGAACTGCAGCTCTTCGAGTACGCGGCCGCGCGGCCTGCGGGCAAGGCGACGTCGTCGAACCGGCGGTTGTCGGTCTTCAAGCGCTACTTCCGCTGGGCGCTGCGCGAGGGCCGCATCCAGGCCGACCCCACGCTCAAGCTGACCGCCGCCAAGCAGCCGCTGCGCGTGCCCAAGCTGCTCAGCGAGGCGCAGGTGAGTGCCTTGCTCGCCGCGCCCGACGTCGACACCGCCCTGGGCCTGCGCGACCGCGCCATGCTGGAGCTGATGTACGCCAGTGGCCTGCGCGTGAGCGAGCTCGTCACGCTCAAGAGCGCGCACGTGGCCTTCAAGGATGCGGTGCTGCACGTCACCGGCAAGGGCAGCAAGGCGCGGCTGGTGCCCTTCGGCGAGCATGCGCGCGACTGGATGACGCGCTACCTGCGCGAGGCGAGGGCGGAGATCCTCGCCGGGCGCAGCAGCGACGACCTCTTCGTCACGGCGCGTGGCGCGGGCATGACACGCCAGATGTTCTGGACCCTGATCAAGCGACACGCGCTGGCCGCGGGCATCACCGCGCCGCTGTCGCCGCACACGCTGCGGCACGCTTTTGCCACGCACCTGCTCAACCATGGTGCAGACCTGCGCGCCGTGCAGCTCCTTCTGGGGCATGCCGACCTGTCCACCACGCAGATCTACACCCATGTGGCGCGCGAGCGCCTCAAGGCGTTGCACGCCGAGCACCATCCCAGGGGCTGAGGTCCGGGAACCCGCGTTTTCCCGAGGGGCGGGTTGCACCCAGGCTTCGTTCGTTTCGTTCGTTTCAAGCTGTCGGCAGGCCACAACAGGGACCGTCGCGGGAGCTGCTGCGGGGGGCAAACTCCGCCGCCATCACACATCCCACCCGGAGTCCCTCATGCACGCCACCCGCCTGCTGCCAACGGCCCTTGCGGCCCTGACCCTCTTCTCCACCGCCGCCGCCATGGCCCAGGACAACAGTCTGGAGCGCGTCACCGTCGTCGGCTCGCGCAAGTCGCTGCCCGCGGCCTCCAGCACCGACACCCTCGTGCCTGTGGACATCTACTCGATGAGCAAGGTCAGCGAGGGGGGTGGTCAATTCGACCTGGCGCAGTCGCTGCAGTACCTCTCGCCGTCGTTCAACTCCACCCGCCAGACCGGTGCCGACGGCGCCGACCTGATCGACTCCGCCGCGCTGCGCGGCCTGGGCTCCGACCAGACGCTGGTGCTCGTCAACGGCAAGCGCCGCCACACCGTGGCCCTGGTCAACCTCTTTGGCGCGCGCAACCGCGGCACCACCGGCACGGACATGAACTCCCTGCCGCTGCTGGCCATCGACAACGTGCAGGTGCTGCGTGACGGCGCCGCCGCCCAGTACGGCTCGGACGCCATTGCCGGCGTCATCAACGTGCAGCTCAAGAAGAAGGCCGGCTGTGAAGCCGTGGCGGGCTACGGACAGTACTCGGCCGGTGACGGCAAGAACTGGCTGGCCTCGGCCTACTGCGGCGTCAAGCTCGGCGGTGGCACGCTGGGCATCACCGGTGAATGGCAGGACCGCGGCCGTTCCAACCGCGCCGACCCGGGCAGCTTGCGCACCATCGGCGACACCAAGGTCGAGAACAAGACGATCTACCTGAACGGCGAATTCCCGGTGACAGGGGCCGACAAGCTCTACGTGACGGCCGGCGCCCAGGATCGCGATGCGTCGTCTGCAGCATGGGCGCGTGGCGGTGTCGGCTCCGACGATATCCCGAGCCGCAACTCCGCAGCCATGTACCCCGACGGCTTCGTGCCCTACATCAACGGCAAGATCGAGGACCGCTACCTCATCGTGGGCTGGAAGTCGGCCATCGCCGGCTGGGACACCGACCTGTCGCAGACCTACGGCAGCAACAAGCTGCGCTACAACATCAGCAACACGCTCAACGCTTCCATCGCCAACAAGGACCTGCAGGCCGGAGGCAAGGGCATCAGCGCCAGCAGCTTTGACGCCGGCGGCTTCGGCTTCAGCCAGGCCACCACCAACTTCGATGTCAGCCGCTTCTTCCCCGACCTGCTTGGCGGCAGCAACATCGCCTTCGGCGCCGAGTACCGCAAGGAGAAGTACGACATCGGTGCCGGCGAGCCCGGCTCCTACATCGACGCCGACGGCGTGGGCTTTGGCGGCAATGCCGGCAGCCAGGGCTTCCCGGGCTTCCAGCCGTCGGATGCAACGAACAAGAGCCGCAACAGCCAGGCGCTCTACGTGGACTGGGAAGCCAACCTGACGCCCGCGCTCACGGTGGACGCCGCCGTCCGCGCTGAGCACTACAGCGATTTCGGTTCCAGCACCACCGCCAAGCTGGCCGGCAGCTTCAAGGCCAGCAAGGAAGTGCTGCTGCGCGGCGCTGCCAGCACGGGCTTCCGCGCGCCGAGCCTGCAGCAGCTGTATTTCTCTTCGACGTTCACCGACTTCATCAGCGGCAAGCCGCTGGACGTGGTGCTGGCGCCCAATGGAAGCAAGATCACGGCAGCCGCCGGTGTTCCCGCGCTCAAGCAGGAGAAGTCGAAGAACTTCACCTTGGGGCTGACGGTCAAGCCGAGTGCCGACACGTCCTTCACGGTGGACCTGTACCAGATCAACATCCGTGACCGCATCGTGCTGTCTGGTCGCTTCGACGAAGACAACTACCCGGCGCTCGGCGCCATCCTGCAGGGCCTGGGGGTGGGACAGGCGCAGTTCTTCGTGAACAGCATCAACACCCGCACGCGTGGCCTGGACCTCACAGCGTCCAATCGCATGAAGCTCAGTACCGGCCAGCTGAACACCTTCCTGGCCCTGAACATCAGCACCACCACGGTGACCGCCATCAATGCGCCCGACAAGCTCAAGGGCTTCGAAGACGTGCTGTTGTCCGAGCGTGAGCGGCTCTTCATCGAGCAAGGTGGCCCGCGTTCCAAGGCCACGTTGGGCTTCGAGTACACGCAAGGGGCGTGGACGAGCGAGGCCAAGGTGATCCACTTCGGCAGCCAAACCCAGGGCACCTTCTCGGGCCCGCCGGTGCCCAACCTGCACTACAAGCCCAAGACGTCCATGGACCTGGGCCTGAGCTGGCAGGCCACACCGGCCCTGAAGCTCAGTGTGGGCGGCAACAACGTCTTCAACGTGAAGCCGACGCGCCAGAACCCGGACGAGACCGACAACGGCTTCTACTACGACAGCGTGCAGTTCGGCCTGAATGGCGCCTCTTACTACGCCCGGGCTCACTACCGCTTCTGACGCCCTCAAGGACAATCAGGGCGGATGGACCACAGCTTTCTCTCCGCCCTGATCCTGCTGCTGCTGGTGCTCGACCCGCTCGGCAGCCTCCCCATCTTCATTCCCATCATGCGCGCGGTGCCCAAGGAGCGGCGCACGCGGGTGGCCATGCGCGAAGTGGGCATCGCGTTCTGCGTGCTGTTCGCCTTCATGTTCCTGGGAGAGGGCTTCCTGCGGGTGATGCACCTGTCGGAGCGGTCCCTGGAAGTGGCCGGTGGCGTGATCCTCGTCATCATCGCCATCCGCATGATCTTTGGCAGCTCGGGCGATTCGGCCTACGGCCTGGAGCCCGGCAAGGAGCCGCTGATCTTCCCGCTGGCCGTGCCGCTGCTGGCGGGGCCCTCGGCCATGGCGACGGTGCTGCTGCTGGCATCCCGCCAGCCGGATCGCATCTATGAATGGATCGGCGCGCTGAGTGCGGCCATGCTGGTGTCGGGCCTGGTGCTCGTGTTGGCCGACCGCATCCGCAAGCTGCTGGGCGACTCGGTCGTGTCGGCCATCGAGAAGCTGATGGGCCTGGTGCTCACGGCGATTGCCGTGGAGATGATCCTGGCGGGCCTGAAGCGCTACTTCGTCGGCGGCCTGTGAGCCAGCGCCGCCGACGGGCGGTGCCTCACTTGTTCTTCTTGGCTTCCTTGCCCTTGGGGATGACGGCGGTCATCGGCGGCACGGGGCGGTCCGTGCCCGCGCTCTTGCCCACAGGCGCGTCCTTCTTGGGCTTCTTCGTCATCTTGTTGCCGCGCTGTTCGGTGTTGGCCATGGGTCCTCCGTGTCAGGTGATTGGGGAAATCCGAACTATGCCTCAGCCTGGTAGCGCGCCTTGGCGGGGCTCTCGGCCCATTGCGCTGCGGTGATGTCGTAGCGCTTGCAATCCATGTCGTACCAGCGGCCCATGCCGCTGTAGTGCATGCCCAGGCGCTCCATGACGGCGGCCGAAGCCACGTTGGGCGGCTGGCACACCGCGCAGATCAGCTCGGGCTGCAGCGTGCGGAAGGCCCAGCCCACCATGTGGCGCGCCGCCTCGCTGGCGTAACCCTGGCCCCAGGCGTCCTGCCGCAGGCGCCAGCCCGTCTCCAGCGGGCCCGCGGGGTCGCGGTTCAGGTGCTGGATGCAGCCGGTGCCGATGAGGTCGTCGTCGTCCCGGCGCATGAACGCCCACCACGAGTAGCCCAGCTCGGCCCAGCGCAGCTTCACGCGGTCGATCATCGAGCGCGTGTCGACCAGGGTGTCCGGGCGGCCGGTGATGTAGCGCATGACGACGGGGTCCTGGTTCAGGCGGTACAGGCCGTCGAAGTGGACGTCGGTGAGCGGCTCGAGTCGCAGGCGCGGGGTGGTCAGCACAGGCATGGGGCGCAGCAGGCAAGGGGAGGGCGGGCGCCGATTCTGGCGGCGTCATTCTCACCATTCGAAAGTCACTTTTCAGATCGTGAAAACGATCCTTGTTGCAGTGCCGCAAGATTTCTCATTATGAAGAATTGCATTTCATGATTTGGTATTGAGCTACTAAGTAATTGATTTGAAAGGACAAAGATTTTTGTCTTGTATAAGACTTTTGCTTGCGCGGCGGGGCGGCAAGCCCTAGATTTGAGTCATCGGATTTCAACGTTCTTGCCAAGGAGCTCTCCATGACCCGCCTCACCCGTGAACAACAGATCGCCGCCCTCGAAAAGGACTGGGCCGAGAACCCGCGCTGGAAGGGCATCACCCGCGGCTACACCGCCGCCGACGTGGTGCGCCTGCGCGGCAGCATCGCCATCGAGCACACGCTGGCCAAGCGCGGCGCCGAGAAGCTCTGGGGCCTCGTCAACACCGAGCCCTTCGTCAACGCCCTGGGCGCCCTGACCGGCAACCAGGCCATGCAGCAGGTCAAGGCCGGCCTGAAGGCCATCTACCTGTCGGGCTGGCAGGTCGCCGGTGACGCCAACTCCAACGGCGAGATGTACCCCGACCAGTCCCTGTACTCGGTGGACTCGGTGCCAAAGGTCGTCAAGAAGATCAACGCCACCTTCCAGCGCGCCGACCAGATCCAGTGGAGCGAAGGCAAGGACGACATCGACTTCTTCGCCCCCATCGTGGCGGACGCCGAAGCCGGCTTCGGCGGCGTGCTGAACGCCTTCGAACTGATGAAGGCCATGATCGAAGCGGGTGCCGCGGGCGTTCACTTCGAAGACCAGCTGGCCAGCGCCAAGAAGTGCGGCCACATGGGTGGCAAGGTGCTCGTGCCGACGCGTGAAGCCGTCGCCAAGCTCGTCGCGGCTCGCCTGGCTGCCGACGTGATGGGCACGCCCACGCTGCTCGTCGCCCGCACGGACGCCGAAGCCGGCGACCTCGTCACCAGCGACATCGACGACAACGACAAGCCCTTCTGCACCGGCGAGCGCACCGTCGAAGGCTTCTACCGCACCAAGAACGGCCTGGACCAGGCCATCAGCCGCGGCCTGGCCTACGCGCCCTATGCCGACCTGATCTGGTGCGAGACCGGCAAGCCCGACCTGGCCTTCGCCAAGGCCTTCGCCGACGCCATCCACGCCAAGTTCCCAGGCAAGCTGCTGGCCTACAACTGCTCGCCGTCCTTCAACTGGAAGAAGAACCTGGACGACGCCACCATCGCCAAGTTCCAGCGGGAGCTGGGCGCCATGGGCTACAAGTTCCAGTTCATCACGCTGGCCGGCTTCCACAGCCTGAACTACTCGATGTTCAACCTGGCCTACGGCTACGCCCGCAACCAGATGAGCGCCTTCGTCGAGCTGCAGGAGGCTGAGTTCGCCGCTGCCGAGAAGGGCTTCACCGCCGTGAAGCACCAGCGCGAAGTCGGCACCGGCTACTTCGACGCCGTCACGACGACCATCGAGGCCAACGCCTCCACGGCCGCGCTGAAGGGCTCGACGGAAGACGAGCAGTTCTTCGACGCCAAGCACGGTTGATTCAGATCCCGGACGGCTCCGGCCGTCTGCAACGAGCAATCACAGTCAGCTTCAACTCCTGACTTTCACGACCCGCCCTGGCGGGTCTTTTTTCTTTGTCATGCGCCGGTCATACTGACTTCACAGACTGACGCCATGAACACCACAACAACAACGGACAAGTTCAACCTCGCACGGCGCATGGGCGCCTGGTGGCGCCAGCAGCGCGAAGCGCGAGCTCGGGCCGGCCTGCTCGCCCGATGCCCGCCGGCCACGGTGGCTGCAGCGCAGGTCCCTTCAAAGGTCAAGTCCGCGTGGCAGCAGCTCGCGCCCGACGAGTTCCCGGGCCTGCGCGTCGACGACGCCAGCTGGCTGCGCTGCACGCTGGCCCTGGCGCAGTTCTTCGAGGCCTGCCGTCTGCAGCGCGCCCACGGCGCCTGCGCCTTGCCAAGCAAGGCGGCCGATTCGGTCTGGCACGCCTGGCTTCAGGTGGACCCGGCTGGCCTGGCCCGCTGGCAGCGCGCCTACTTCGACAACGAGGTCGCCCACCAAGAGGCTCACGCGCTGGGTGCGCCGCTGGATGAGTGCCTGGCGCGGACCTGGGTCGGCGCCTGTCGCAGCGAAGGCCTCAGCCCCCTCGGGCCGCGCTTGCCGCTGGTGTTTGCCGTGGACGGCCTGCTGGCCTTGCCCGCCGGCTGGGCCTATCGCTTCGAGCGCAGCGGACTCGTTCACCGCGACATCGACGGCTTTGGCCGCACAGGCGGCGCCGGCGTGCTGCATGCATCGGTGGCCGGGGCAGGGCTCGTGGGCCTGGGCCTGTTGAGCGAGCCGGAGCTGCAGGCGCTGCGCCGCCAGCAGGCCGGCGGCGATGGCGGCGATGGCGGCAGCGCCTGGGTCAGCTCCGACGGCGGCAGCTGCGACGCCGGCAGCAGCGGTGGCTGCAGCTCAGGCAGCAGCTGTGGCGGCGGTGGATGCGGGGGCGGCGGCTGAACGCAGCCCGCTGCCTCAGTGGCGTGCCACCTGGAAGGTACCCACGGCGCCGTTGAGCGCAATGGCCTGCTCGCGCAGGCTCTCGGCGGCAGCGGTGGACTGCTCCACCAGCGCGGCGTTCTGCTGCGTGACCTGGTCGAGCTGGGCGATGGCGATGTTGACCTGCGCGATACCGTCGGACTGCTCAGCCGTCGCTGTCGTGATCTCGCCCATGATGTCCTTCACCCGCTGAACCGCGCCGACGAGCTCGTCCATCGTCTTGCCCGCTTCGGCCACCAGCCGCGCGCCGGCTTCCACCCGGTCCACGCTGCTGCCGATCAGGGTCTTGATCTCCTTGGCGGCGTCCGCCGAGCGGCCCGCGAGCGAGCGCACCTCGCCCGCCACCACGGCGAAACCGCGGCCCTGCTCGCCCGCGCGCGCGGCCTCGACCGCGGCATTGAGCGCCAGGATGTTGGTCTGGAAGGCAATGCCGTCGATGACGCCGATGATGTCGGCGATCTTGCGCGAGCTGGCATTGATCTCGTCCATGGTGTGCACGACCTGGGCCACCACCTCGCCACCGCGCTGGGCGACGCTCGCCGCTGACACCGCCAGCTGGTTGGCCTGGCCGGCAGAGGCGGCCGAGTGCTGCACGGTGCCGGTCAGCTCTTCCATCGCGCTGGCCGTCTGCTCCAGGCTGGACGCGGCCTTCTCGGTGCGCGCACTCAGGTCCTGGTTGCCAGCCGCGATCTCGCTGGACGCCGTGCCGATGGACTCCGCCGAATCACGGATGCCGCCGATCGTTTTCGCCAGCGTCTCGCGCATGCGGCGCAGCGTGGTCTGCAGGCGGCCGATCTCGTCGTCGCGCGCGATCATGCCCTGGCCGGAGCGCATCAGGTTGCCATCGGCCACGCGCTCGGCGAGTTCGTTGGCCGCAGCGAGCGGCACGGTGATGCTGCGCGTGATCTGCCACGCGGCACCGGCGCCCAGCGCCAGCATGGCGGCGCCAAAGGCCAGCAGCATGAGCCGGCCGCTGCTGTTGGAGGCATCGATGCCGGCGGCGGTCTGGTCGATCTTCTTGCGCTGGTGTGCGAGGAACTCTTCCATGCGGGCCAGGTAGACCTTGGCGCCGGGTGCGAACACGTCGTTGAACAGCTTGTCGGCTTCCTCGGCCTGGCCGTCCTTCTTGAGCTTGACGATCTGGTCGCGGGCGTCGATGTAGACCTTGCGGGCCTTGCCCACTGCATCAAAGAGTGCCTGCTCCTCGGGCGAGCGGATCAGCGCCTTGAGCTTCTCCTGCATCTCGCTGGAGGTCTTGGTGGACTGGGCCTGGTCTTCCTTGAACAGCTCCACCAGCGACGCGTCGGAACTCTTGGCGATGGCCATCGTGCGCCGCACGCCGGAGTTGATGTTGCGGCTCCAGTCCGAAATGAGGCGCTCTTTCGCGAGCGGCTCGTCCATCATCTGCCGGGTCGCCGCGGCCGTCTCGCCGAGCCGCCAGGACGCCAGTGCAATCACGCAGCCCGCCAGCACCAAGACCAGTGCGAAGCCAGCTGCCAGCCGCTTGCCGATGGAAAGGCCATTCATGATGTCTCCAGTTCTTGTTGATGCCAGGCGCGCCCCGGGGTGCATCGAGGATGCTAGTCGCCACCCCTGGCCTGCAGCACTTTCAAACTGGGACATCGGTCACGCAGTCCCTGAATGAAAACGATGGCAGTGCACCCTTGGCGCCGGGAGGGGAGAGGGGGGCAGCATGCGCCGCTTCGAGCGGTTGGGCGAGGTCAGCCAGCAATTCGGGAGTTGCGCAGGGCCGGGCCCTCAATGTCGGCAAGCCGATGCGTCGGAACGCTTGACAAGGCGCATCTCCAATTGGCTCGGCTTGAAAGCTATCGAGCGGCCGCCAGCAACGTGCGGTACTCGTCACCGGTCGCGATGCGCGGATTGGTCTTGTGGCAATGGTCCAGCAGTGCGCGCTCGATGATGGCGTCGTCGAGCTCCGGCCCGACACCCATGGCCGCGAGGCCGCCCGGCAGGCCCAGGCGCGCGTTCATCGCGCTGATGGCGTCGGCAACGGCATCGGCGTCGCGGGCCGGCAGGTCCATGGCTTGTGCCAGCCGCTCGATGCGCCGCTCACGGCGCACGCTGTCGGCCTCGGCATTGAAGCGGATGACCGCCGGCAGGAAGACGGCGTTCAGCGTGCCGTGGTGAAGCCGCGGGTTCAGGCCGCCGAGCGCGTGGCTGAGCGAATGAACCGCGCCCAGCCCCTTCTGGAAGGCCATGGCGCCGTGCACGCTGGCGCACATCATGTCCATGCGGGCGTCACGGTCCTGGCCGTCGCGCGTGGCGCGCTCGATGGCGCCCCAGCCGCGGCGCAGGCCTTCCAGCGCGATGCCGTCGGCCGGCGGGTTGAAGGCTGGCGCCAGGAACGTCTCGATGCAGTGCGCGATGGCGTCCATGCCCGTGGCTGCCGTCAGCGCCGGCGGCAGCTTCAGCGTCAGGGCCGGGTCGCAGATGGCGGCCTTGGGCAGCAGCTCCCAGTTGTGAAAGCCCAGCTTGCGGCCGTCGTCCACGATGATGATGGCGCCACGCGCGACCTCGCTGCCGGTGCCGGCCGTCGTCGGCACGGCGATGAGCGGCAGCACGCGCGACGTGATGTTGACCGCACCGCCCTCGATGGTCGCCCAGCGCTTGAGCGGGCCCTCGTGCGTGGCCGCGATGGCCACGCCCTTGGCCAGGTCCATGCTGGAGCCGCCGCCGATGGCAATGAGGCCATCGCAGCCGCCCGCCTCGCAGGCCTGCACGGCCAAGCGCACGGCGGCCTCGGTCGGGTTGGCGGGCGTCTGGTCGAAAACGGGCGGCTTGACCGTGAAGGCGGCCAGCGCCTCATCCAGCACGCCCGCGGCGCGCACGCCGGCGTCGGTCACCACCAGCGGGCGGCGGATGCCGATGCGCTCGCACTCGGCTGGCAGCAACCGGCTGGCGCCGAACTCGAGCTCGATGCGGGTCAGGTAGAGGATCTGGGCCATGGGTCATGCTCCGCTGTGTCTTTGGGCATGGTAGTTCGCGCTGTTTAGACTCACCGTCATGCGCGCGACTCGCCTGGCCTGGCTGCTGAGCTTCGCCCTGGCCGCCTGTGGTGGCGGGGGCGGGGGCTCGACGCCTGCACCTCCTCCGGTTGTCGACAACACGCCGGGGCTGACCGACACCACCGTCTACTCCTCGGCTGCCGACGCCTCCCTGCCCGGCGCGGTGGAAGCGGCTGCCGTCAGCACGCAGACCCTCGCGGTCAACGGGCAGACCCTGACCTACACCGCCACGGCCGGCCATCTCATCGCGCGCGACCCGGCCGGCGTGGCCCAGGCATCCGTCTTCTACGCGGCCTACACGTTGCCAGGGGCCGACGCCGCCACCCGCCCGGTCACCTTCTTCTACAACGGCGGCCCCGGCTCGGCCTCGGTGTGGCTGCAGCTGGGCAGCTTCGGCCCGAAGCGCCTGGTCACCAACGCGCCCGACACGACGGCCGCGCGGCCCTTTGCGATGGTGGACAACGCCGAGCACCTGCTGGGCCAGACCGACCTCGTCTTCGTCAACGCCGTGGGTACCGGCTACTCGCAGGCCATCGCCCCGTTCACCAACCGCAGCTTCTGGGGCGTGGACGCCGACGCGGCGCTCTTTCGCGACTTCATCCAGCGTTACCTGGCCGTCAACAACCGCACCGGCTCGCCCAAGTACCTCTTTGGTGAGAGCTACGGCGGCCCCCGCACCGCGGTGCTCGCGCGCCGCCTGCAGGAGGCCGGTGTCATGCTCGACGGCCTGGTCCTGCAGTCGCCGGCCATGGACTACAACAGCAACTGCGGCATCACGAGCGGCAATGCCTGTGGCGGCTACTTGCCCACCTACGCCGCCGTCGGGGCCTTTCACCGGCTGACGCAGCCCGTGCCCGTCGACCTGAACGCGTGGGCCGCGCAGGCCCGCAGCTATGCCGACCAGGTCTACGCCCCGGCGCTGCAGGCCTGGCTCACCAGCCGCCAGGCGGCACCCGCCCTGTGGCAGCCCCTGGCCGACCTGACCGGCTTGCCGGCCAGCCAGTGGCAGACCAGCCTCGACATTCCCGCCGATGCCTTCCGCCTGCGACTGATTGCCGGTCAGCAGCTGGGGCGTTATGACGGGCGCATGAAGGCGGCGCTCGGCAGCCCCCTGGCGGCCGACGGCGACGTCTCCAGCACCTGGATCAACGACAGCTTCGCTTCCGGCATCGTCACGCACCTGCGCGACCAGCTCGGCTACCGCAACGGCTCGACCTATGTCGTGCTGAGCAATGCCATCAACTTCTGGGACTTCCGCCATGGCGGCCGTGCGCTGCCCGACACGCTGCCCGACCTCGCCGCCGCGCTCGCGCAGAACCCGCGGCTGCGCGTGCTCGCCGTGAGCGGCTACCACGACCTGGCCACGCCGTTTCACCTGACCGAGACCGACCTGGCGCGCGTGGACGCCACCCGCGTGAAGATTCGCAACTACGCGGGCGGCCACATGAGCTACCTCGACGACGCCACGCGCGCCGCGCAGCTCGCCGACCTCAAGGCCTTCTACGCCAGCACCCTGGCCCTGCGTGCCCAGGCCGACCTCGGCCCCGAACAGCGCGCCCAGGCCGCGCGGCCCGTCGTCGCCGTCGACCGCGCCGGCACGCCGCAGAAGCCCGGCAGCATCCCACCGACGCAGGAGCCCGCCGTGCAGGCGCCGCTGCGCGACCCCTGGGTGCCGCCGACAATGCGCGTCCAATGACGCCGCCCACCCAGCTCCTGACCCCACGCATGGCCGGGGTGCTTGAACGCATCCACCGCGCCAACCGCCCGCCGTTCCACACCCTCACGCCGCGCGAGGCCCGCATCGCCTACCGCATGGGCGCCGAGATCCTGGACCTGCCGCGCGCGCCGCTGCCCCGTGTGCAAGACCTGGAGGTCGCCGGATGCCCCGCGCGGCTCTATGCACCGAGCCAGGCGCGCCTGCCCGTGATGCTCTATCTGCACGGAGGCGGCTTCACCATCGGCGACCTGGAAACCCACGACAGCCTGTGCCGCCAGCTCGCCCTGCGCAGCGGCGCGGCCGTGCTGGCGCTGGACTACCGCCTCGCCCCCGAGCACCGCTTCCCCGCCGCGGTGGACGACGCCTGGGCGGCCCTGGCCTGGCTGCACGACCACGCGGAGTCCCTCGGCCTTGACGGCAGCCGCCTGGCCGTGGGGGGCGATAGCGCCGGCGGCACGCTGGCGGCCGCCACCGCCTTCTTCGCGCGCGACCGCGGGCTGCCGTTGGCCCTGCAGCTGCTCATCACGCCGGGCACCGCCAGCGCTCCCACGAGCGCCTCGCACCGCTTCTTCGCCAACGGCTTCCTGCTGGAGGCCACGGGCATCGCCTGGTTCTTCGACCACTACATCGACCGCGCCCAGCGCCACGACTGGCGCTTTGCGCCGCTGGAGGCCGACGACCACGGCGGCCTGGCGCCCGCCTGCGTGGTGCTGGCCGAGTGCGACCCGCTCGTGGACGAGGGCGTGGCCTATGCCGACACGCTGCGCGCGGCCGGCGTCAACGTGCAGCTGGAGCTGTATCGTGGCGTAACGCACGACTTCATCAAGATGGGACGGCAGGTGCCTGAAGCCTTGACCGCGCTCAATGCCTGCGCCGAGGCGCTCAAGAACCATCTCCAGCCATGAAACGCACCGACTTCCGACACCTTGAATCCCTGCGCGTGCGCTGGGCCGAGATCGACGCCCAGGGCATCGTCTTCAACGGGCACTACCTCACCTACCTGGACACCGCCATCAGCGGTTACTGGCGGGCGCTGGCCATCCCGTACCACGACACCATGAAGAGCCTGGGCGGCGACCTGTACGTGCGCCGCGCCACGCTGGACTACCGCGGCTCCGCGCGCTACGACGACCGCCTGGACATCGGCATCCGGGTGCGCGAGTTCGGCAACAGCTCGATGATGGTGGACGCTGCCGTCTTCCATGGCGAGCAGATGCTCGTGCAGGCCGAGATGATCTACGTCTTTGCCGACCCGGCCACCCAGACGCCGCTGCGCCTGCCCGACACACTGCGCCAGGTCATCCACGACTTCGAAGCCGGCAAGCCCGTGGTGGACGTGGCCCTGGGCGCCTGGCGCGACCTGGGCGAGGCGGCCACCGCCATCCGGCGCCAGGTGTTCGTGGAGGAGCAGCACATCCCGGCCGACATGGAGTGGGACAGCGCCGACGCGGCCTGCCTGCACGCGCTGGCGCGCAACCATTTCGGCTTGCCGCTGGCCACGGGTCGCCTGCTGGAGCATGTGCCGGGTGTGGCCAAGATCGGCCGCATGGCCGTGCTGCGCCCGATGCGCGGCACGCAGATCGGCCGCCAGGTGCTCGACGCCCTCATGGCCGAGGCGCGCAAGCAGGGCTACCGCGAAGTGCTGCTGCACGCGCAGCTGTCGGCCGAGAACTTCTACCTGCGTGCCGGCTTCCAGCGCCGCGGCGAGCCTTTCGAGGAGGCCGGCATCGGCCATGTGGAGATGGTGCGGGCGCTCTGAAGCGTTCAGCCCAGCATCTCGAAGCGCTCCACCTTGCGCTCGCTGGCGAGCCAGCCCGCCATGGCCGCGGCGACCTGCGGCTCGCGGTGGGTCCAGCCTGCGGGGTAGACCTCCATCCATGTCCAGCGGCCCTCGGCGTCGGGCTCCGGGCGCTGCAGCAGCTCGATGGGTGCCTCCACCCGCGCCTTGCGGAAGGCCGTGAGGGCTTCGTCCACGTGCTCGGCCGCCACGCGGTAGTAGACGTAGAGCTGCATCAGTCCTGCGGCGGGATGTCGTAGGGCAGGGCGCGCCGATGCAGGGCGGGGCCCGTGGCGCTGCCCAGGTGCAGGGTGCCGCCTTCGAGTGCCGCGAGCTTGATCTCGGCCGTCAGCAGCGTGCGCCCGGCTTCGGTGCCGCTGCCGGCGACGACGCCCGCCGGTTGTTCGGGGTCGGCGCTGTGGAAGATCTCCTGGCCGATGGTGGCGGCCGCGTCCGCCTCGAAGACCTGCAGGCGGCGCTTGAGCGTGCCCCGGTACTGGCTGCGGGCGACGATCTCCTGGCCCGGGTAGCAGCCCTTCTTGAAGTTCACGCCGCCCAGCACCTCGAAATTGATCATCTGGGGCACGAAGGCCTCGACGGTGGCGCCACGCACCCAGGCCAGGCCTGCAGCCGCCTCGGCCCCAGCCCAGGCCTCGGCCGACAGGGCCGACCCCGCCGGTGCGGGCGCGGCGGCCGGCTGGATGCGCAGGGCACGGCCCGCGCCCGGCAGGCTGACCTGCACGGCGTCGCCGTCGCGCTGCAGCGTCCAGGCTTCGGCGGCCGGCGCGCCCAGCAGGCCGTATACGGCGAAGTCGCCGCTGGCGTCGGTCAGCTTGCACTTGGCACGCAGGACGAACATCGACAGCCGCTTGAGCGTGGCGGCCAACGTCTCGGCCGGCAGGGCCAGCAGGATCTCGTCCTCGCCGCCGCGCCAGCCCACCATCGTGGCCAGCAGCCGGCCCTTGGCGGTGCAGAAACCCGCCAGGCGCGCATGGTCGCGGTCCAGCAGGGCGAAATCCTGGGTCAGCTGACCGTGCAGGAAGCTGGCGGCATCGGCGCCCAGGGCGCGGATGACGCCCCAGTCGGTGAGACGGAGTTGGGTGGGCTCGGACATGGCGCGAATTATCATCGGCGCCCTTTGAACCGGGGTTTTTTCAGGGCATGAAGTGGTTGTCGCGGGCGGTGCTCGCCTTGTTGTTGATGGCCGGCCTGGTAGCCGGCGCCGCCTGGCAGTGGCTGCGCAGCCCGCTGGCCCTGGCTGCGCCGTCGGTGGAGCTGTCCATCGAGCCGGGCACCAACCCGGCCGAGGTGGCCCGCGCGTGGGTGGCCGCGGGCGTGCAGACCGACGCGCGCTGGCTCTACCAGTGGTTCAAGTGGTCGGGCCAGGCCAAGCAGATCCGCGCCGGCAGCTACGAGGTGCACGCCGGCATCACGCCGCGCGAGCTGCTCGACAAGATGGTGCGCGGCGACCAGGTCATGGAGCAGCTGCGCCTGATCGAGGGCTGGAGCTGGCGGCAGGTGAGGGCGGCGCTGGCCACCGCGCCAGCGCTCAAGGGCAAGACATCGACGATGAGCGACGCCGAGATCATGGCGGCCCTGGGCGAGCCGGGCGTGGCCCCCGAGGGGCGCTTCTTCCCGGACACCTACGCCTACAGCCGCGGCGTGAGCGACCTCACCGTGCTCAAGCGCGCCCACGCGGCCATGCAGCAGCGCCTGTCGGCGGCCTGGAGCCAGCGCGCCCCGGGTCTGCCGCTGAAGTCGCCCGAGGAGGCGCTGATCCTGGCCTCCATCGTCGAGAAAGAGACCGGCGCGCCGGCTGACCGCAGCAAGGTCGCCGCCGTCTTCGTCAACCGGCTGCGCGTGGGCATGCCGCTGCAGACCGACCCGACCGTCATCTACGGCCTGGGCGAAGCCTTCGACGGCAACCTGCGCAAACGCGACCTGCTGGCCGACACGCCCTTCAACACCTACACCCGCGGCGGCCTGCCGCCCACGCCGATCGCCATGCCGGGCGCGGCCTCGTTGCAGGCGGCGTTGAACCCGGCGGCCATCAAGGCCGTCTACTTCGTCGCGCGGGGTGACGGCAGCAGCGAATTCAGCGACGACCTGGCCGCGCACAATCGCGCGGTGAACAAATACCAACGCGGCGGCAAGTGACCGGCAGATTCATCTCCTTCGAAGGCATCGACGGTGCCGGCAAGTCCACCCACATCCAGGCCGTGGCCGACTGGTTCCGCGCGCGCGGCGCCGACGTGCAGCTCAGCCGCGAACCCGGCGGCACGCCGCTGGCCGAGACGCTGCGCGACCTGGTGCTGAGCCAGCCCATGGGCGCGCTGACCGAGGTGCTGATGATCTTCGCCGGCCGGCGCGACCACGTCGAAACCGTCATCCGCCCCGCGCTGGCCGCTGGCAAGACGCTGCTGTGCGACCGCTTCACCGACGCGAGCTTTGCCTACCAGGGCGGCGGGCGCGGCCTGCCGCTGTCGGTGCTGGAGCCGCTGGCCGACTGGGTGCAGGAAGGCACCGAGCCCGAGCTGACGCTGTGGTTCGACCTGCCCAGCGAGCAGGCGGCGGCGCGCCGTGCGGGCGCCCGCGAGGCTGACCGCATCGAGCAGCTGGACCTGGACTTCTTCGAGCGTGTGCGGGCTGCCTACGCCGCCCGTGCGGCCGCCGCGCCGGGTCGCATCGTGCGCATCGACGCCAGCGGCACCGTGCAGGAGGTGGGCGCGCAGGTCATCGCGGCGCTGGCCAAGCGGTACCCTGCATGCTGAACGCCGACCTGCCCTGGCTGCACGCGCCCCTGGCGGACGCACTGGCCCGCGCCCGCTCGCACGCCCTGCTCGTGCAGGGGCCGGCCGGCGTGGGGCAGCTCGAACTCGCCATCAAGCTCGCCCAGAGCTGGCTCTGCGAGGGCCGCGCCGACACTGCGCAGCCGGCCTGCGGTCAGTGCGCGAGCTGCAAGCTGTTCGCGAGCGGCACACACCCGGACTTTCAACTGCTGCTGCCCGAGGCGCTGGACGCCGCGGCCCGCGAGTCCCTCGGGCTGCCCTTCGAGGAGGCCGAGGCGCCCAAGGCGGGCAAGGCCAAGCCCAGCCGCGAGATCAAGGTCGAGGCGGTGCGCAACCTGCTGGCCTTCGCCCAGGCCACGTCGGCGCGCGGCAAGGCCAAGGTGGTGGTGATCTTCCCGGCCGAGGCGCTGAACGGCGTGGCGGCCAATGCGCTGCTCAAGACGCTGGAGGAGCCTGCCGGGCTGCTGCGTTTCGTGCTGGCCACGCACGACAGCGCGGGCCTGCTGCCCACCATCCGCAGCCGCTGCCAGCCGCTACCCCTGGCGCTGCCGGCGCGCGATGCGGCCCTGGCGTGGCTCGCCAGCAAGGGTGTGGCCGACGGCGCCGGCCTGCTCGACGCCACCGGCGGCCGCCCGCAGCAGGCGCTGCAGTGGGCTGGCGACGGCTTGACCGACGCCGCCTGGCAGGCCTTGCCCAAGCGCGTGGCGCGTGGCGAGGTGGCGGCGCTGTCGGACTGGGCGCCGCCGCGTGTCATCGACGCGCTGCAGCGCCTGTGCCACGACCTCGTGCGCCGCGCCCATGGTCAGCCAGGCCAGTTCTTCGCGGCGGCGTCCCTGCCGTCGCCGCGGCGCGCCGGCCCGTTGCTGGGCTGGGAGGCCGAGCTCAGGCGCGCCGCCCGGCATGCCGAACATCCGCTGAACGCGGGCCTGTGGATCGAGGCGCTGGTGGCCCAAGCCCGCGCGGCGATCACGGCGGCGGCCCGCTGAATACACTCAGGCCATGAGCGACGCCAATTCCAAGCCCGGTTCGTCCACGCAATTCCAGCCCAGCCAGATGGGTGGCTCGCTGCCCCTGCCCACGGTGGGCGGCGCCGGCGCCAGCTCTGCCTCGCGGCCCAGCGTCATCCAGCTCGTGTTCCGCGAGAAGTCGGCGCTGTACGCCGCGTACATCCCGGCGTTCACCGACGGCGGGCTTTTCGTGCCGACGACCCGCGACTACAAGCTCGGCGAGGACGTCTACCTGCTGCTCGCACTGCCGGAGGACAACCAGCGCTACCCGGTGGCCGGCAAGGTGGCCTGGCTGACGCCGGCCAACGCCTCGGGCGGCCGCACGCAGGGCGTGGGCGTGCGCTTCCCCGGCGACGAAAAGACGCGTCTCATCCGTGTGCGCATCGAGGAGATCCTGGGCACGGCGGTCTCGTCGAGCAAGCCGACCCAGACCCTCTGATGTTCATCGATTCCCATTGCCACCTCAGCTTTCCCGAGCTGAAGGCGAACCTGCCCGACATCCTCAAGGCCATGCGCGACGCGCAGGTCGACCAGGCCATCTGCATCTGCACGCAGATGGAGGAGTTCGAGGCCGTGCATGCCCTGGCGCTCGCGCATGACGTGTTGTGGGCGACCGTCGGCGTGCACCCCGACACCGAAGACATGCGCGAGCCGGACGTGGACGAGCTGGTGCGCCTGGCCGCGCTGCCGCGCGTGGTGGCCATCGGCGAGACGGGTCTCGACTACTACCGGCTCAACGGCCGCAGCATCGACGACATGGCATGGCAGCGGGAGCGCTTTCGCACCCACATCCGCGCGGCGCGGGCCGCGGGCAAGCCGCTCGTGATCCACACGCGCTCCAGCGCCGCGGACACCCTGCGCGTGCTGGACGAAGAGGGCGGCGAGGCCGCTGGCGGTGTCTTCCACTGCTTCACCGAAACGGCTGACGTGGCCCTCGCTGCCGTGGAGCGGGGCTACTACATCTCCTTCTCCGGCATCGTGAGCTTCAAGAACGCCCAGGACCTGCGCGACCTGCTCAAGCTGCTGCCGCTGGACCGCGTGCTGATCGAGACCGACAGCCCCTACCTGGCGCCCGTGCCCTTTCGCGGCAAGACGAACACGCCGGCCTACGTGCCTCATGTGGCCAAGGCCGTGGCCGATGCCGTCGGCCTGCCGGTGGCGGAACTGGCAGCCCTGGCCACGGCCAACACGCGGCGCCTGTTCAAGCTGCCCGCTCCCGAGGTGCCGGCATGAAGTCCTGGCCGGCCGCGCTGGCGGCGCTGGCGCTAGGGGTCGCCGGGCTGGCCCAGGCCGCGCCCATCGATGACCTTGTCATTGCGGCCGAACTCAACGACGGCCGCACGGTGCTGAGCCTGTTGCTCAAGGGCGTGGACCCCAATCAGGCCGACTCGCGCGGCCGCAAGGCGCTTTTCGTAGCGGCCAAGGAGGAATCCTTGCGCGCGCTCGACAGCCTGCTGGCGTCGCCGCTCACGCGGCTGGATGAGCCCAACGCCCAGGGCGAGACGCCGCTGATGATCGCCGCCATCCGTGGGTCGCTGCCGGCCGTGCAGGCGCTGGTCAAGCGCGGCGCGGCCATCAACCGCGCGGGCTGGACGCCGCTGCACTACGCCTGCAGCGGCCCCGACAACGGCGTGGCCGCCTTCCTCATCGCGAACGGGGCCGAACTCAACGCGCGCTCCGAGAACGGCACCACACCGCTGATGATGGCGGCCCGCTACGGCAACAGCGACCTTGTCCCGCTGCTGATCAAGGCCGGCGCCGAGCCGCGCGCGGCCAACGAGCAGGAACTGACCGCCGCCGACTTCGCCGACCGCGGCGGGCGCGACGTGATGGCCAAGCAACTGCGTCGGCTGATCCAGGACCGCCAGCGCGAAGCCGACGCGGCCAGGGCCGCCAGCGCGGCATCAAGCGCCAAATAGTTCTCGCGCCAAGGCCCGTGTAGGAAAAACTCTTACAGGCCGCAGGGCGGTGTGCCGACTGTTGCGCCCCGGCCGCCCTGCCTACAGTGAAGCCATCGATTCCCACCGAGGCTCACCATGCTGACCACCACCCCGAATCTGGCTGACCCGTTCGCGATGCTGATTTCGCCCGACGCGGTGATGCACGCCGTCGAGCACTCCGACCGCCTGGCGCGCCTGCAGCGCCGTGTGTACCGGCCGCTGGACCGCCCCTGGATCCCGCTGAAGGCGAGTGCCGATTTCGACAGCGCCATCGACGCCGAAATCGAAGTGCCGGACCTCGCCGACGACGCCGCATAAAGCAAAACGCCCGCTGGTCCAGCGGGCGTTTTGCTTGGAGACCGCGGCGATCAGACGCGCTTGCGGTACTCGTGGGTGCGGGTGTCGATTTCGATCTTGTCGCCGTTTTCAACGAACAGCGGCACGGGGATCTCGAAACCGGTGCCCTTCAGGCGGGCGGGCTTCATGACCTTGCCCGAGGTGTCGCCCTTGACGGCCGGCTCGGTCTCGATCTCGCGCACGACGCTGGTGGGCAGTTCGACGGAGATGGCCTTGCCGTCGTAGAAGGTCACTTCCACGGGCATGCTGTCTTCGAGGTAGGAGATGGCGTCACCCATGTTCTCGGCCTCGACCTCGTACTGGTTGTACTCGGTGTCCATGAAGACATACATCGGGTCGGCGAAGTAGGTGTAGGTGCACTCCTTCTTGTCGAGGATGATCTGCTCCATCTTGTCGTCGGCCTTGAAGACCAGCTCGGCGCCAGCGCCGTTGAGCAGGTTCTTCATCTTCATGCGCACGGTGGCAGCGCCACGGCCGCCACGGCTGTATTCGGTCTTCAGGACGACCATCGGGTCCTTGCCCTGCATGATCACGTTGCCGGCGCGGATTTCTTGAGCGAGTTTCATGGTGGCTTATCTGGGAGGGGTATCTCGGGATTGAGTCAGGGTGTGCGCACCAGACTCCGAAAACTCCCGGCTTGGCGCGGCAAAGCCCAACATTCTAGCTGGAAACCCCTAAGAAGCCCTCGAGCTGCGTGACCAAGTCGGGCTGGCTCGCCAATTGCGCACGCCAGTGCAGCGCCTGCTCGGTGGCGGGCGCCAGGGGCGGCATGGCCGCTGGCAGAGGTGCCAGGCCGTTCCAGCCACGCCAGACGGCGCACCAGTCTTCGCTCAGGTCTGCCCGCGCCATGAAGGCCTCGAGCTTGGCGTGATGCGCGTCGTCGTCCTGCGGGTAGATGTGCCAGACGAAGGGCTTACCCGCCCACTGCGCGCGCACGAAGGAGTCCTCGCCGCGCACGAAGTTGAGGTCGCACGCCCACAACAAGCGGTCGAAGTCGTCCTGCGGCAGGTAGGGCAGGGCGATCGTGCGCAGGCCCGGACGGTCGGCCACCTGCTGCTGCAGCGGACCGGGGCAGGCCAGGAGCAGCGTCGGCTGCTGGGCGAGCAGGTCCAGCAGCGCGGGCAAGGCCGGGTTGGCGTAGGCGAACAGGCTCACGACGCGTTCGCCAGGAGCGGCCCCCCACCCGCGGCGGGCCAGCCAGGCGCGGCCATCGAAGCCGCTCACCTCGTCCAGCAGTCCGGCTTCGCGCAACAGGCCGCCCGTGCGTGGCGTGAAGCCGGGGTAGAAGAAATGCCGGGTCAGGCCGGCGCCGGGCCCGTGGAACTGCGGTGACGCCAGCGCGTGGCTGCGCTCGACGTAGTCTTCCGCGCTCAGGTACTCCAGGTTGACCCATCGCGGCGGCGGAGTGCAGGCCGCCATGCGCGCCACGAAGTCGGGCGGCGGCTCGCAGCCGAACGCTTCAATGACGACGCCCCCAGGCGCCACGTCGACCGGCCCTTGCGGCCAGTCGCGCAGCTTGACGCCAGCGGGGCGCTGCGGCGCCATCCATGCCAGGGCGCGCGAATCGTCGACCCACAGCCGCACGCGGTGCCCGCGGGCCGCGAGGTCCCGCGCCAGGCGCCAGCACACGCCCAGGTCGCCATGGTTGTCGATGACCCGGCAAAAGATGTCCCAAAGCAGCGGCTCGCTCATGGGGGTCGATTGTCCCAGGCCAAAATCCGCGCCATGTCGACACCGACCCCGTCCCACCCCGAGCCCGCGCAAACGCCCGCGGCCGACGGGTCCGCCGAGCGCGCCGCCCTGGATGCCGCCGAGAAGAAGAACACCGCCGAGATGGAAGCCGCCGCCCGCGACCAGCGGGACCGGCTCGTGGCCGAAGTCAATGCATTGCCGGCGTTGCCGGGCGTCTACCGCTACTTCGACGCCAAGGGCGAGGTGCTCTACGTCGGCAAGGCCAAGGATCTCAAGCGCCGTGTCAGCAGCTACTTCCAGAAGAACCACGGCGGCACGCGCATCGGCATGATGGTCGCGCGCATCGCGCGGCTGGAAACGACCGTGGTGCGCACGGAGGCCGAGGCCCTGCTGCTCGAGAACAACCTGATCAAGACCTTGAACCCCCGGTTCAACATCCTGTTCCGGGACGACAAGAGCTACCCCTACCTGAAGATCACCTCGCACGCCTTCCCGCGCATGGCCTACTACCGCGGCGCGGTGGACAAGCGGCACCAGTACTTCGGCCCCTTCCCGAGCGCCTGGGCGGTGAAGGAGTCCATCCAGCTGATGCAGAAGGTGTTCCGCCTGCGCACCTGCGAGGACAGCGTCTTCAACAACCGCAGCCGCCCGTGCCTGCTGCACCAGATCAAGCGCTGCTCCGGCCCTTGCGTGCCGGCCGGGCAGACGCCCGAGTACGCGCGCAACGTGGCCAGCGCCGAGCGCTTCCTGCGCGGCGAGACCGACGAGGTCATGGCCATGCTGCAGTCGCAGATGATGGCCTACGCCGAGGCCCAGCAGTACGAGCTGGCGGCCGAAGTGCGCAACCAGATCCAGGCGCTGTCCAAGGTGCTGCAGCAGCAGGTCATCGAGGAAAGCAGCGCCACCGGCCGCGACCGCGATGTCGACGTGCTGGCCGTCAAGGTGCAGGGCGGGCGCGCCTGCGTGAACCTGGCGATGGTGCGCGGTGGCCGGCATCTGGGCGATCGCGCGTTCTTCCCCAAGCACGTGGACGACGCGACCGCCATCCAGCTGGAGGACGAAGAAGCCTTGTCGCCTGAGCGGCAGGTGCTGGAGGCCTTCATGGCCCAGCACTACCTGGCCTCGCCGGTGCCGGGCCTGATCGTCGTCAGCGAGCCGGTGGACACCGGGCTGGCGGATGCCCTGGCCGGCCAGGCCGGCAGCCGCGTCACCGTGCAGGCCCAGCCGCGCGGCCAGCGGCGCATCTGGCTGGAGATGTGCGTCAAGGGCGCCGAGCTGGCGCTCGCCCGGCTGCTGGCCGAAGAAGGCTCGCAGCAGGCTCGCACCCGCGCGCTGGTGGACGCGCTGGACCTCTCGCCGCCCGAGATCGACAAGTTCCGTGTCGAATGTTTCGACATCAGCCACACCGCGGGCGAGGCCACCATGGCAAGCTGCGTCGTGTTCGAGGGCCATCAGATGCAAAGCAGCCAGTACCGGCGCTACACGATCGACGGCATCACCGGCGGCGACGACTACGCGGCCATGCGCCAGGTGCTGACACGCCGCTACAGCAAGATGGCCGAGGCGGCGCAGCTGGGCACCGGCCGTCTGCCGGACCTGGTGCTGGTCGACGGCGGCCGTGGCCAGGTGTCGATGGCGCGCGAGGTGTTCGAGGAGCTCGGGCTGGACCTGAGCCTCATCGCCGGCGTCGAGAAGGGCGAAGGGCGCAAGGTGGGTCTGGAGGAACTGGTCTTTGCCGACGGCCGCGAGAAGGTCTACCTGGGGCGCGATTCGGCTGCGCTCATGCTGATTGCGCAGATCCGCGACGAAGCCCACCGATTCGCCATCACCGGCATGCGGGCCAAGCGTGCGGCTACGCGTACCGGCGGCTCCCGCCTGGAGGACGTGCCCGGCGTCGGCCCCAAGAAGCGCGCGCAGTTGCTGCAGCGCTTCGGTGGCGTTCGCGGCGTGGCCGGCGCGAGCGTGGACGAGCTGTGCAGCGTGAAGGGCATCTCGCGCGACCTGGCCGAAGACATCTACCGCGCCCTGCACTGAGGCGCTGAGGAGAACCCGTGACCATCATCCAACGCCTGCAGCGTGCCGCGCGCTGGCTCATCGGCCCCGTGCTGGCGGGCTGCGCCGCAACGCCGCCCGCGCCGCCGCCGCGCCCGACGCCGCTGCCACCCACTGCGGTGCCGTCGCCCCTGCCGTCACCGGCCGCGGCTGCGGCACCCAAACCGGCAGGCATGCCCGCGCCGAAAGCCGTGCGCACGCACGACGAACTGCGCCGCCAGGCCGCCGAGCGCCTCGTCATGGCCAACCCCGAGCGCACCTTCATGACGACCGCGCCGACCCACCTGCTCACGGTCATCGTGCTGGAGGTGGAGGTGAAGGCCGACGGCAGCGTGCGCCGCGTCAATGTCGTGCGCAAGCCGCGCTACGCGCCGGAGACGCTGCAGATGGCCATCGACGCCATCCACAAGGCCGCGCCGTTCGGTGACGTGCGCCGCATGCCCGAGCCCTGGAAGTTCACGGAGACCTTCCTGTTCGAGGAAGACCGGCGCTTCAAGCCGCTGACCCTCAATTGATCTGATGCAACCTTCTTGCCACAGTCGTCCTGCACTGTTCCGGGGCAGGGCGCCGGGTTGGGCACAATCGCCGCCATGTTCCTGACCCTGCCGACTCTGCTGACCTGGGCCCGCATCGTGGCCATCCCGCTGATCGTCGGGGTGTATTACCTGCAACTGGCACCCGCGCACCAGAACCTCTTCGCGACGGTGCTGTTCGTCGTCGTGGCCCTCACGGACTGGCTCGACGGCTACCTGGCTCGCAAGCTCAACCAGACGTCGTCGTTCGGCGCCTTCCTGGACCCGGTGGCCGACAAGTTCCTCGTTTGCTCGGCACTGCTCATCCTGCTGGAGCTGGGGCGGGTCAATGCGTTCGTGGCGCTGGTCATCGTCGGCCGCGAGATCGCCATTTCGGCGTTGCGCGAATGGATGGCCCAGATCGGCGCCTCGCGCAGCGTGGCCGTGCACATGGTGGGCAAGCTCAAGACGACCGTGCAGATGGTCGCCATCCCGTTCCTGCTGTACGACGGGCACTTGTTCGGGCTCATCCCGACCCGCGTGTGGGGCACCTGGCTCATCTATGCCGCGGTGGTGTTGACCATCTGGTCGATGGTCTATTACCTGAAGAAGGCCTTGCCCGAGATCCGCGCCAAGGCCCGCTGACGCGGCGGCCGCGGGCAGACCCGGGCAGCCGGACACCGAGTTGTATCGGGACTTTTCCCGCCCCGCCCGAAGCGGCGGGCGCGTCTAGAATCCGCTTCCCCGCGCGCGGCCCGTGTCGTTTTTCAACGGCATCCGGTCGCGCAGTGCGCGGGTCCGACGTCTCATCGCAGCCTTGCTCGCCGCATGCGGGTGCAGGGCTGCACAGTCCGCTGAATTGTCATGAGGGGGCACGAGTGAACAAGTCCGAATTGATCGAGCACATCGCCAAGCAGGCCGACATCTCCAAGGCCGCTGCGGGCCGTGCGCTCGAAGCCGTGATCGGCGGCGTCAAGACGACGCTGAAGAAGAACGGCACCGTGTCGCTGGTCGGCTTCGGCACGTTCAGCATCACCAAGCGCGCGGCACGCGCTGGCCGCAACCCGCGCACCGGCGACACGATCAAGATCAAGTCGGCGAAGGTGCCCAAGTTCAAGCCTGGCAAGGCCCTGAAAGACGCCGTCAACTGACGTCGTCGCCCCTCCCGGAATTACCGGGCGCTTAGCTCAGTTGGTAGAGCACCTCCCTTACACGGAGATTGTCGGCGGTTCGAGCCCGTCAGCGCCCACCACCCGCTCCAGGCGGCCCTCGCCGCCTCGCATTTAGAATGCGGCTCCCCTCGAAGGCGAACCTCGGTTCGCCTTCGTCGCGTTTGATTCTTCGCGCTTGACGCTCAAGGCTTCCCGAGATGTTCGAATTCGTCCGCAAGCACACCCGCCTGTTCCAGTTCATCCTGCTGATCCTGATCCTGCCGTCCTTTGCCTTCGTGGGCATGCAGGGCTACACGAGCATGATGGATGGCGCCAATGCCGGCGTGGCCAGCGTCAATGGGCGCAAGATCACCCAGGCCGAATGGGACGCCGCCCAGCGTGACCAGGCCGAGCGGGTTCGTCGTCAGAACCCCACGGTGGATGCCAAGCTGCTCGACAGCCCGGAGGCCAAGCAGCAGGCGCTGGAAGGCCTGGTCACCGAGCGCACGCTCAAGGTGGCCGCCGAGCAGCAGCACTTCACGCCCAGCCCCGAGTCGGTTGCCGCCCGCTTCTGGGCCGACCCGCAGTTCGCCTTCCTGCGCAACCCTGACGGCACCGTCAACAAGGCGCTGCTCGCAGCCCAGGGCATGACGCCGTCGATCTTCCTCGAGCGCCTGCGCCAGGACTACGCGCTGCGCCAGGTCACCGGCCCGATCGATTCCTCGGGCACCGTGGGTACCGCCAGCCCCAAGCTCGCCTTCGATGCACTGCTGCAGCAGCGCGAGGTGCAGGTCCAGCGCTTCGACATCAAGGACTTCGCCGCCAAGATCGCGCCGAGCGATGCCGACATCGAGGCCTTCTACAAGGAACCGGCCAACGCGGCCAGGTTCCAGCTGCCTGAGTCGGCCCAGATCCAGTACGTCGCGCTCGACGTCGAGGCCCTCAAGAAGGACGTCAAGTTCACCGAGGACGACCTGCAGAACTACTACAAGGAAAACGCCGCCCGCTATGGTGTGCCGGAAGAGCGCCGCGCGAGCCACATCCTGATCAAGGTCGACCGCAGCGCGCCCGCCGACGAACGCGCCAAGGCCAAGGCCAAGGCGGAGGACATCCTCGCGCAGGTGCGCAAGAACCCGGGTGAATTCGCAGCCCTGGCCAAGAAGAACTCGCAGGACGAGGGCTCGGCTGCCAATGGCGGCGACCTCGACTTCTTCAGCCGTGGCGCCATGGTCAAGGAGTTCGACGCCGCCGTCTACGCAATGAAGGCTGGCGAGATCAGCAACCTGGTCGAGACCGATTTCGGCTACCACATCATCCAGCTCACCGGCACGCGCGGCGGCGACAAGAAGCCCTTCGAGGCCGTGCGCGCCGAGGTCGAGGCGGAAGTGCGCAAGCAACTCGCCCAGCGTCGCTACTCCGAGGCGGCCGAGCAGTTCGGCAACCTCGTCTACGAGCAGTCCGACAGCCTCCAGCCGGCGGCCGACAAGCTCAAGCTGCAGGTCCAGACCGCCACCGTGCTGCGCCAGCCCCAGCCCGGCGCTGCGGGCCCGCTCGCGTCGGCCAAGCTGCTCGATGCCGTGTTCGGCGCCGAAGCGCTGCGCAACAAGCGCAACACCGAAGCCGTCGAGACCGGCCCGAGCCAGCTCGTGTCGGCGCGCGTCACCCAACACAACCCCGCCCGTGTCCCGCCGCTGGCGGACGTCAAGGACAAGGTCCGCGAACAGCTCGTGCGCAAGCTCGCCGCCGAGCAGGCCAAGAAGGCCGGCGAAGCCCGCCTGGCTGCGCTCAAGGCCAACCCGGGCGATGTCGCCGGCCTTGAGGCTGCCGTCACCGTCTCTCGGGCCAAGCCGCAGGCGCTGAGCCGCGCCCAGCTCGAAGCCGTGCTCGGTGCCGACGCGACCAAGCTGCCCGCTGCGGTGGGCGTGACGTCCGAGGACGGTGGCTACGTGGTCGTGCGCATCAACCAGCTGCAACCACGCGACGCTGCCGTCATCGACGACAAGCGTGCCGCCCAGCAATACGCCGGCGCCTGGGCCCGTGCCGAAGGCCAGGCCTACCTCGCCGCGCTCAAGACCCAGTACAAGGCGGTCATCAAAGTCGCTTCACCCGCATCGGCGGCCAGCGCACCCTGATTTTTAGGTTATACTTTTTGGCTCTGCGGTGGCTGTAGCTCAGTTGGTAGAGTCCAGGATTGTGATTCCTGTTGTCGTGGGTTCGAGTCCCATCAGCCACCCCAAGAATTCCAGATAAGCCAACGGCCCGGAAGCGAAAGCTCCCGGGCCGTTGTGCTTTCTGGCTCCAGGGACTTGGAACGCTATGCCGCCCCGAGTCCGGTGCCTGCCTGGCGCGGCCGCGTCAGCGTTGCAGCCAGCGTGCCGCGTCGATGACGTCCACACCCTGCATTTGCGCCAGCCAGGCGTCGAACCACGGCTTGTGCGAAGCCCCGACGATGGACAGCACACGCGCGCCCGGGGTGTCGCGGAAGGCTTCGCGGATGTTGGCCACCATGCGCAGGTTGCGTGTCTCCCAGCCTGCCACCCAGGCCTGCGTGTAGCCCTCGGGTGACTTGGCGCGAAGGGTCACGGCGATGTTGATGCTCGTCAGCGCCTGCAGGTAGGCCGGGTCATTGCTGTAGCGGTACAGCGGCATCAGGTCGTTGGACGCCTTCAAGACGCTGGTGCGCTGTTCGTGCACCCTCAGCTCACCGCGCCCTGCGGCCCAGGCGGCCGTCAGGGCCTTGCCGAAAGCGGCCTCGTCGGCGGGCCGGAGGTTGTCGCCGGTGTGGTTGTCCACAGCGTGGACGCGTACCAGCCCCAGGCGCGCGGCGAGCTGCGAACCCAGCAGGTAGTTCTCGTTGCGGCGTGTGGCGATTTGTCGGAGCAGCTCCACGAGCGGGGCGTCCAGCCCGTCGCCAGGTTGGCGCTCGGCCGCGGGGAGCTGAAGCCATTGCGCGTAGGCCGACGCGCGGTCGTTGGCTGCAAGCATTGCCGCGGCAAGCTGCCGGCGCTGAGCCGGGGTTGGCGCGGCGGGCCAGGCCTGCAGCAGCCGGTGCACCTCGGCGATGGCCGTCGGCACGTCCAGGCCTGTCGACTTTTGCGCGACCTCGGTCGAGGGACAGTAGTCCGAGCTGTAGCGGCTGGGGTGGCGCTTCATCAGGTCGCACTCTTCACCCGACATCGCCTCGATGGTGATGACATCGGGCTTGAAGGCGGCCAGCCTATCCAGCACGCCCTGCAGGCTTGTGGGGTCGAAACCCTCCGGCAACTCGCTCAAGTGCACGGTGCCCAGCACCAGCACTTGTGAACGCGGGCCCGCCATGTCGCGGTCCAGGCCCTTGAAGCTCACCTGGGCCTGCGCACAGGTGGCCACCAGCGCGGCGCTGGCAAGCCACGCGCGGTGCATGCGGTTGACGCGCATGGGGCCGCCCGGGTCAGAGCGCCGGCGAGGCGTCAGCCTGCGCCACCGTCACGCTTGCCGGCGCGCGGCGGTGCTCCACGACGACGCGCGGCAGCTTGGCGACGACGGCATCCGGCGCGCGCTGGCCCACGATCACGACGCGTTCCAGTCGCTCGACCTGACCCGTCGGTTGCGTGGCATGGTCGGCGAGGCCGACACCGATGGCGGCGGCTGCGGCGACAGAGCCGAAGGCGATGGCAAAGGTCTGGGCAACGGCGTTCATGGTGGGCTCCGAGGGGGTGTCCTGTGTGTCGGTGCTGCCAATGTCGTTGTGCGGCCCGCGCGCGGCGAGCGCTGCGCGACGGAATGCCGTCGCGGCCGGACGAATTGCTGCTGGCCAGGACGAGTGGCGGCCCTGCCGGCGCAGTTCAGCTGACGTAGGTGAGCGGCAGCGCGGTCGTCAGCTTGAGCTCTTCCATCGCGAAGCTGGAGCTCACGTCATGCAGCTGAGTGCCGGCGATGAGGCGCTTGTAGACGCGGTCGTAGCCGGCGATGTCGGGCACCACGACGCGCAGCAGGTAGTCCACGTCGCCGCTCATGCGGTAGAACTCGACCACCTCCGGGATGGCCTGCACGGTGGCCTTGAAGGTGTCGAACCACTCCTGGCTGTGCTGGTTGGTGCGCACCGAGACGAACACGGTCACGCCGACGTTGACCTTCTGCGCATCGAGCAGCGCCACCTGCCGCGTGATGACGCCGGCCTCCTTCAGGCGCTGGATGCGGCGCCAGCAGGGCGTGGTCGACAGGCCCACCTGGGCCGCGATATCGGCCACCTGTTGGGTGGCGTCCTGCTGCAGGATGTCGAGAATCCGCAAGCCGATGGAATCCAGTTTCATGAACAGGATGGTATGAGAAATGGATTGCTCAGGGCGGCCCATTTGGAGGCGAACTGTGCAACGCAGTGCTGCGCTCCTGTGGGAACAATGCGGCGCATTCGCCCACCCGAGCTTGAGCCCATGGAAATCTATCTCGACGCCAATGCCACCACACCCGTGCTGCCCGCGGCCCGCGATGCCGCCCTGGCTGCGATGGCGGAGGACTTCGGCAACCCCAGCAGCATCCACAGCACGGGGCTCAAAGCCCGGGCGTTGATGGACGGCGTGCGCGCGCGTGCGCGGCGCGTGCTCGGGGCGGGGCAGGGCCGGTTGCTGTTCCTCAGCGGTGCCACGGAGGGCATCCAGACGGCTGTGCTGTCGGCGCTCAGCGCGCTGCGTGAGCTGCCCGTGCGGCCGGAGCTGCTGCTCTACGGCGCCACCGAGCACAAGGCCGTGCCCGAGGCCATCAAGCACTGGAATGCGCTGCTCGGGCTGAACCTGACGGTGATGGCCATCCCGGTGGGCCGCGACGGCCGCCACGACCTCGGCTGGCTCAAGGCGCATGCGCCGCGTGCGGGCCTTGTCTGCACGATGGCCGCGAACAACGAGACCGGCGTCATCAGCGACCTCGACGGCATCTCGCAGGCGCTTGCGGGCAGCCCGGCGCGCTGGATGGTGGACGGCGTGCAGGCGCTGGGCAAGCTGCCGCTGCTGCTGGAGGAGCGGCGCATCGACTACGCCCCCTTCTCGGGCCACAAGCTCTACGCGCCCAAGGGCATCGGGCTGCTCTACGTGCGCGATGGGGCGCCGTTCACGCCTCTGCTCGCCGGTGGCGGGCAGGAGGGCGCGCTGCGTTCCGGGACGGAGAACATGTCGGGCATCGCCGCGCTTGGCGCCGTGCTGGCGGCGCTGGAGGCCGGTGGCACATTCCGCGACGCCGCCACTCTGGATGCCTATCGCGACCGTCTCGCGGCAGCGCTGCAGCAGGCGTTCCCAGGGCTGCTCTTCAATGCGCCGCCCGAACTGTGCCTGCCCACCACCTTGAACTTCGCCGTGCCCGGCATCAGCGCCAAGCTGCTGCTGGACCTGTTCGACGCCGCTGAGCTGCGCGTGAGCGGAGGCTCGGCCTGCAGCGCCGCCAAGGCACAGCCGAGTTATGTCCTGGAGGCCATGGGGCTGCCGACCTGGCAGACGGCCTCCAGCGTGCGCATGTCCTTCGGCCCCGTGGCCGACGACGCCTTCATCGACGAGGCCTGCGCCCGCATCCGCGTGTGTGGCGAGTCGCTGCGCGATAGCTGCCTGGACCCGAGTGCGCCAGGCCAGGCGCTGCCGGCCGACGGCCTCACGCGCTTTGTCGTCGACGGGGCCTGCTGCTACCTGCTGGCGGATGCCGCCAGCCAGCGCGCCGTCGTCATCGACCCGCTGCCCGAGCTGACCGAGCGCCTGGCGCAGTGGCTGCGCTGCCAGCGGTACGCGCTGGCCGCGGTGCTGGACACGCACAGCCACGGAGACCATGCGTCCTCGGCTGCAGACCTCTGGGCCGCCGTACAGCAGGTGCCAGGTGACGTCGACCCGCTGGGCTGGCCGCGCAGCGCCGACCGCCTCGCGATCGGCGCTTCGCACCTCACACGCTTGGCGATCCCCGGCCACACCCAGGACTCGACCGCCTACCTCCTGCACGACGCCGGGCAACTGCGCCTGGCCTTCGTGGGCGACACCGTCATGCCAGGCGCGCTTGGGCGCAGCGATTTCGAGCAGAGTGCGCCGCTCCAGTACGCCGCCTCGCTGGCGCGCCTGCGCGAGGTCGTGGGCTTGCGCACGCTGCTGCTGCCCGGCCATGACTACGACGACCGTTTCGCCACGACGCTGGCCGTGGAGTGCGACGCGCAGCCGCTCCTGGCCGACGTGCTCGCCGGGCGGCTGGATGCCGTGAGCTTCGCGGCGGCCAAGGCCGAGCTGGAGCGGGACCTGGGCCTGACGGCCTACCAGACCATCGCCTGCGGCGCGCGGGTGGATGCAGGCTGCGCGCTGGCGGGCAGCGAGATGGCGCTGGCCGACCTGCAGGCGCTCGCCGTTCAGCACCCGGGCCTGCTGCTCGTGGATGTGCGCGAGCCTTACGAACAGCGCCTGGGCCAGGCGCCTGAACTCGGCGCCCAGGTGCGCCGGCAGGCCGTGGCCCTGTCGGGTCTGCCTGACGCCCTGGTGCAGTGGCAGGCATTGCCCGCCGGCACGCCCATCGTCTTCTTCTGCCGCAGCGGCAACCGCAGCGCGCAGGCTGCCCGTGCGCTGCGTCGCCTGGGCCATGCCGAGGCCTGGAGCCTGCGCGGAGGGCTGGCCTTGTGGCCCCGTGCGACGGTGGCTGATGCCGCCCTGGCGATCTGATCGAGCGAACAGCGCGTGGGAAGCGCGCCAGTTCGCGCGATGCAAACCCGCTTTGTGTCCGCCTCGACACAGAGCCGATAAGAAGGCTTGACGCACGGCTTCCAAGAATGGGTTCACCCGCCGCCAACCCGGCAGCGGGGCAGCAACCTTTCTTGAGAAGGAGTCGCCATGAGCACGATCAGCGGCCTGGGCGGTGTGAACCGGGCCTGGGACACCAGCCAGAGCGGAGCATCCCGCAAGGCCGAGCACGAAGCGCGCATGTTCGCCAAGGTGGACAGCGACGGCAGCGGCGGCGTGGACGCCACCGAACTCGCCGCCATGCTGGAGCACACCGGCCAGTCCGGCGACAGCGCCGAGCTGTTGAAGAAGATGGACAGCGACAGCGACGGCAGCCTGTCCAGCGACGAACTGCGCCAGGGCATGCGCGAACTGATGCCGCCGCCCGCCTCCACGCTGGACTTCGCGCAATCGCGCGGCGCCGCCAACGACGAGGACGACCCCTTCGCCGCGCTCGACGCCGATGGCGACGGCCAGCTCTCGCGGGCTGAGTACGAGGCCGGCCAGTCGCAGCAAACCCGGGGCCCGGGCGGCCCAGGCGGCCCAGGCGGCCCGCCCCCGGGCGCAGGTGGCCCGCCGCCGGTGCAGGGTGGCACCGGCACCACCGAGACGTCCTCCACCACCTATGACCCGCTCGACGTCAACCAGGACGGCACGGTGTCGCAGATCGAGCGCCTTGCCGGCCAGCTGCAGGAGCTCGCCAAGGCGGGCTCGGGGGACGACGCGCAAGGCGTCAACGCGGACATCGCCGCGCTCGCCCAGAAGCTCTATGACCAGATCAGCAAGAACTGGCTCCAGCCCACGTCCGAGACGCAGGGCATCAGCACGACGGCCTGATCAGAGGCTGGCGGCGAGGTCTTCGGCCAGGGCCAGCGCGGCCGTGAGGCCCGGTGACTCGATGCCGAACAGGTTGACGAGGCCGGGCTGGCCGCGGTCGATGACGAAGTCGGCCGCCGGCTCGCCCGGCCCGCTCAGCTTGGGGCGCACACCGCTGTAGGCGGGCTGCAGCGCGCCGGCGGGCAGGGCGGGCCAGTAGCTGCGCACCTCGGCCTCGAAGCGTGTGCCCAGCGCTGGGTCCACGGTGTAGTCCAGCGCGGCGGGGTCGGTGTCGGGCAGCCACTGCACGTCCGGACCGAAGCGGGCCTGGCCGCCCAGGTCCAGCGTGAGGTGCACGCCCAGGCCGCCGTCCACCGGCAAGGGGTAGATCAACCGCTGGAAGGGCGCGCGGCCGGGCAGCGAGAAGTAGTGGCCGCGGGCAAGGCGCAGGGCCGGCGCCGGCGCGCCGAGCGCACGGGCCACCTGGCACGCGAACAGGCCGGCCGCATTCACCACGTGGCGCGCGCCCAGGTCGAAGTCATCGCCGATGCGCAGCCGCCAGCCGTCGGCGAGCCGTTCGCCGCCCGTCACCGGGCTGGCCAGCGCGAGGCTCGCGCCGTGGCGCTCGGCGTCGCCCAGCAGCGAGGTCATCAGCCCGTGGCTGTCGACGATGCCGCTCGATGGCGAGAGCAGGGCGCCCGCGGCATGCAGGGCCGGCTCCAGGTGGTTCACCTCAGCCCGCTCCAGCAGGCGCAGGTCAGCCACGCCGTTGGCTGCACCGCTGGCGGCGAGTTGCGCCAGGCGGGGCAGGTCGGCCTCGCGCGTGGCCACCACGAGCTTGCCGCAGCGGCTGTGGGCGATGCCGCGCGCCGCGCAGTAGTCGTAGAGCAGCGCCTTGCCACGCACGCAAAGCCTCGCCTTGAGGCTGCCCGCAGGGTAGTACAGGCCCGCGTGGATCACTTCGCTGTTGCGCGAGGAGATGCCCGTGCCGAAGGCCGTTGCGCGCTCGATCACGATGACTTCACGCCCGCGCTCGGCAAGCGCCCGCGCGACGGCAAGGCCCACGACCCCGGCACCGATGATGGCCACTTCGACTTGATCCATGCTCGCGAGTTTGCCTCCTAGAATCTGCGCCGCGCCGTGAACCCATGCGGCGCCGTCCCGCCGAGGGGTGCTGCGACGGAGCGCGCCTCCGCCACGCTCGGTGTCGACGTCAGGTCAAGGGCGCCCTCTGTGAAGAAGAGGCCCTGCCGCGCATGCCGTTTTCCCCTTCCATACGAACCATCCTGCCGCTCGCCTTCGTCACCGGCGTGAGCATGGCGGCCATGGATCTCTACCTGCCCGCCGTGCCTGCCTTGCAGGCCGGCATGGGCATCAGCGTGCCACTCGCCCAGGCGACGGTGGCGGTCTACCTCGCGGGCCTGGCCGCGGCCCAGCTGCTGTGGGGCGAACTGCTCAACCGGCTGGGGCCGCGGCGCTGCCTGGAAGTGGGCCTGGCACTGCTGGTGCTCACGAGCCTGGGCTGCGCGCTGGCGCCCAACATCGAGACCTTGCTCGTGCTGCGGCTGCTGCAGGGCGTCGCCGCAGCCGCGGCCACCGTGGTGGCGCCGAGTGTGGTGCGGGCGACGCTCGGCCAGGCCGACGTCGTGCGGGGCATCGCGGCCATCTCGATGATCGAATCCATCGTGCCGGCCGCAGGCCCGGTCATCGGGGCGCTGCTGCTGCGCGTGACCGACTGGCGCGGCACCTTCTGGGTGCTGGCCGCACTGGCGCTGCTGGTGCTGCCCTGGGTGGTCAAGATCGCGCCGCGTCGCCTGCCCGGCCTGGACATGGACCATGACGTCGGCTACCTCGGTGTGCTGCGCAACCGCCGCTTCCTGCGGCTCGCGGCGTCGCACGCGCTGTGCATCGGCGCCTTGCTGACCTTCCTGGCCAGCGCGCCGCAGCTGCTGCAACACACGCTCGGCCTCGGGTCGAGCGCGTTCGCGATGCTGCAGGTCGTGGGCGTGAGCGCCTTCATGCTCGGGGCCTCGCAATCCGGGCGCTGGGCGGCGCGGCTGGGCCATGCACGCGTCGTGCGCCTGGGCAGCGGCCTGCAGCTGGGGGCCTGTGCGCTGGCGCTGGGCGGCGCTCTGGTCTGGGGGCAGCTGCCCTTCGTGGCCCTGGCGGCGTGGTGGTTCTGTTTCTGCGGGGCGTTGGCCATCCGCGGGCCTGCCACGTTCGGCGACGCCATCGACCTGCCGCCTGCGCAGATGGGGCGCGCCACGGCCCTGCTCATCCTGGCGCTGCTGGCAGCCGGTGCCATCGGCACGCAGCTGGTCGCGCCCTTCATGGGCCATGCCGACAGCACGGCGCCGCTGTTCGCGAGCGTGGGCGTGCAGCTGCTGCTCAGTGCTGCGCTGGTGTGGCGCTACCCGGTCAAGGGGTGAAGTCGAGCGAGCGAAAGCCGCGCTGGTGCTTGTCGGCGTCCTTGCAGGCCTTCTTGCCGAGGTCCACGCCGCCGTCGTCGCTGAGCAGCGTGGCCTGCCCCGCGGGCCAGGTGAAGAGCGCCTCCGGGCGCAGCGTGCCGAGCTCGAGGGGCACGCGCACGGCCTCGTCGCCAGTGCGGCCGCTCCAGCGGTAGAGGGCGAAGCTGCCGTCGTCGCCGGTGGGCCCCGCCACGATGAGGTAGCCGCTGCCAATGTGGGCCAGGTCCCGCACGCCTCGTCTGCCGAGGTCCAGCGACGCGGCGGCGCCAAAGCGCGCCGGGCCGCGGCCGGCGACGAGCTCGGCCGGGTTGAGCAAAGGCAGCAGCAGCGCGCGACCCTGGGGCACCGGGTTGCGCAGGCCGATCAGGAGGCTGCCGTCGGGCGCCGTGGCCAGGCCTTCGATGTTGAAGCCGCCGGGCGCCTCGGCGGCCAGTTGGGCCGCGTCGGCCAGCTTCCAGCGCGCCAGTGCGGGAGACGCCAGCAGGTCGTCCAGCAGCCTCGCGTACGGCGTGCCCACGGGCTCGACGGTGGCGCCCTTGATGGCCGTGGCGAAGAAGCGATGCCGGTCCTCGCGCCGCTTGCCCGCGCTGTTGCGGGCGTGGGAGGCGATCCAGTAGATGCGCTCGCCCACGCGCGCGGCGCCTTCCAGGTCGGACTCCTTGTCCGCGCGCAGGAACTTGCCCAGCTCGACCTCGCGCACCGCTGCCGGCACGCCCCGCTTGTAGACGGTCAGCCGGTTGTGCTCGTCGTCCGCCACGATGAAGTGCTGCGCGTCCAGCGCGATGGCGGCGGACGCGTCGCACAGGCCCTCGTAGCGCGTCTGCGCCTGAGCCACCGCGGCCAGCAAGGCAAGGCCAGCCGCCATCATTCGCATCAGATCGGCGCGGTGCGCTCGGTCAGCCAGGCCAGGGCCGCGCCGCTGACCTTGGGCGACAGGCGCTCGCGCACGGTGGCGTGGTAGTCGTTCAGCCAGGCGACCTCATCGGGCTGCAGGAGGCTGCGGTCGATGCAGCGGGTATCGATGGGGCACAGCGTGAGCGTCTCGAACTCGAGCATCTCGCCGAAGGCGTTCTTCTCGGGCGTCTCGACGACGACGTTCATGACGAGGTTCTCGATGCGCACGCCCCACAGCCCCGGCCGGTACAGGCCCGGCTCGATGGAGGTGATCATGCCCGGCTCCATGGCCATGGCAGGCTCCGGAATGGCCTTGCTGATGCTCTGCGGACCTTCGTGCACGTTCAGGAAGTAGCCCACGCCGTGGCCGGTGCCGTGGCCGTAGTCCAGCCCGTGGGCCCACAGCGGCGCGCGGGCGATGGCGTCGAGCATGGGGCTCAGCGTGCCACGCGGGAAGCGCGTGCGCGACAGGGCCAGCGTGCCCTTGAGCACCAGCGTGTAGTCGCGCTTTTGCTGGGCGCTGACGTCGCCGATGGGCCACACACGGGTGATGTCGGTCGTGCCGCCCGGGTACTGGCCGCCGGAGTCGATCAGCAGCAGCCCGTCGCCCTGGATGCGCGCGAAGGACTCGGGCGTGGCGCGGTAGTGGGGCAGGGCGCCATTGGCCATCCAGCCGGCGATGGTCGAGAACGACAGGCCGACGAAGCCGGGGCGGCGGCGGCGCGCGGCGGTGAGCCGGGTGTCGATGTCGAGCTCGGTCCAGCTCTCGCCGCGGGCGAGTGAGGCCTCGAACTCGGCGTAGAACTCGCACATGGCCGCGCCGTCTTCGGCCATGGCCTCGCGGATGAATCGAGCCTCCTCGGGCGTCTTGCGGCTCTTGAGCAGGGTGCTCGGGTTGATCTGCTCGACGACCGGCAGGCCCGCCGGCGCCGCTTCGCGCAGGCCCAGGGTCACGCGGCGCGGGTCGATCAGCAGCCGGGCCGTCGGCGGCAGCGCCGCCAGGGCCGAAGCGGCCTGGGCATAGGGCGCCAGCGTGATGCCGTCAGCCGCCAGCCGTGCGGCGACGTCGGCCGGCACCTTGCCCTCGCCGATGAACAGCCGCCCGGCCTGCGCGTCCAGCAGCAGGTGGGCGATGAAGACGGGGTTGCATTCGACGTCGCTGCCGCGCAGGTTCAGCAGCCAGGCGACGTCGTCGACCGTGGAGACGAGGTGGTGCGTGGCGCCGATGCTGGCCATGGCCTGGCGCACGCGGGCGAGCTTGTCGCTGCGTGGCACGACCGCGTGGGGCGCCGCGTGCTCGTACACGGGCTGCGTGGGCAGGCCTGCGCGGTCCGTCCAGGCGGCGTCCAGCAGGTCCAGGTCCGTGCGCATCGTCACGCCGGCGCGCTGCATCGCGCCGCGCAGCGCGTTGGCCAGCGACAGGCCGAGCACCTGGCCGTCCACCGCCAGCATCTGGCCAGGCTGCAACTGCTTCGTGATCCAGTCGATGTAGTTCGTGGAAGCGCCGGTGGCCATCTTCTCGAGCTGGATGCCGCTGCCGGCGATCTGCGCCTCGGCCTGCGCCCAGTAGCGGCTGTCGGCGAAGAGCGCCGCGCGGTCCTGCGTCACGACGAGGGCACCGACCGAGCCGGTGAAGCCGGACAGGTATTGCCGCCCCTGCCAGCGGTCGGGCAGGTACTCGGACAGATGCGGGTCGCTGGATGGCACGAACACGGCGTGCACGCCCTGCGCGGTCATGGCGTCGCGCAGGCGTTCGATGCGCAGGCGGGTCTCGGAGGTGCGGGTGTCCATCGGGCGGACCTTGTCTCGGCTGGAATGAACCGTCGATTCTAGGTTTCAGGCGGTTTCGCCCTACCGCCCAAAGGGGGGATGAACCCCCACGTTTGACTAGACGTGGTTTCTCCGGACGTTGTTCGCTTCAAGCCGAAGGTGTGAAGCGGCAGGTCGATGGCCGGTGGTGGAGCGGGGTGCTGGATGTTGTCGCGCTGCATCCGGGGTGCAGGCTCAGCCGCCCCCCAAGCCGACCTTGGGTCCGGCGCGTTAGCAACCTCGCGCGATTCCAGAGCCATGCGCTACCATCTTTTGAGCTCACGTTATGCCGCACGATCAACATGAAACCCGCCAAGCTGGTCACGAATGCCGTCACTGCCGTTGTCATCGGATTGGCTGCCGTAGGCTTTGCCAACGGCTGGGTCGCCTACGCTGACCTCGACAGCACCCGCTTCAAGGCGCAGATCTTCGCGGCTTGTTCGGAGCGGTCGTGGTGCACCCCCGCCAAGGGCGAGTGCTTGTCAACGAACTTCTCAGCAGTGATGAAGGAAAAGCTTGGCCGTTTCGACGTCGCTCTCGGTTATGCCTTCAAGACGGTGACGTTGGGGAATCTTGAGACGCCGGACTACAGGAAGTTTCAGAAGCCCTTCAGCCTCGTTTCCGAGGAAGAGTTGCGATACATCGGTGCCAGATGCGGAACCTGATTCGACCCATTGCGGTAGCGATCTTTGGGGTGTTGCCGCACCTGTTTGCGGTCGCGCAGGATGTGCAGTTGACATGCAGCTTCCGAAAGCAGTGGTCAGTGACCGAGGTGTTCGGCCAGAGTCACCCGCAGGGAGACCGCATGTTGACGCAGATCTCGGTGGCGCTGGACCGCAGCAGCGGTAGCGCAGTCGCATTCCTGCCGGATGCACCCGCCATGAAAATGGGATGCAGGCTGAACGAAAGCGATGACGTCTCCGTGGTTCATTGCATGGGCGGCACCGAGCCAGTCGGATTGAATGAGCCCCTGATACGCCCCAAGTACCGGTTTGAAGAAATCGTGGGGCGGACCTTCGGTGCTGACAAGTGCGCATTGATGGACAAGTCGGAGTACGCAAGCAGCGGGCTGATCAATGGGCGGCGTTGGTTCGAGGCGAGCGTCGCGAACGGCTCCATCAAGGAATGCACGGCCGGCCATCTTGCAAAGCAGGCCGGCCTCAAGACCGTTGAAGCGGTTGCCTATCGGACCACTGCGATCAGCATCAATCGCCGAAGCCTTGCGGGCAAGCTGGTGTCGCGGCAAACAGTTGCCGTCCGCTCCGAGGATGGGGGCGCGTGGCGCGACCTGAGCCGCCGCGCCATGTTTGACAACGGGCTGACCAGTGGCGATCTGGGCTACGAGATCGTGGATGCTCGATGTGAACTTTCAAGCGCGCCTGCGCGAAGGTTCTAGCCAGCCCAGCATCGGCGTCCATTCGCTTCGCGGACCGGTCCATCTTTGGCTATGGAGAGGGCCGCTTGACGACTGCGGCCACGCCCGATGCAACGACGACGTTCCACCAGGACGCGCTCGGGCAGGTGAACATGACCGTGCAGAGCGTGGCTGCGGGCAGTTCGATGGTCCAGGCGTTTGGCCTTGCCGTTCGTGCGCGGCGTGTAGGGCCGCGCGCCCTGGTGCTTCATGCCCAGCGGCACAGCAAGCAGGCGAAGCGCCTGGAGCGTTAGGCCGAGCCGTTGTCGGTGTCTTTCGGGTGCTCCGTTCAATGCCGCTTGAATCGGCCTCGGGTGAACAGCCTCTTGGAAAACGACAACTAGAGCTCGGTGCGCAAACTCCACAGTTCGGGAAAAAGCACCACGTCCAGCATCTTGCGCAGGTAGCTGACGCCGCCGGTGCCGCCCGTGCCGCGCTTGAAGCCGATGACGCGCTCCACGGTCGTCACGTGGCGGAAGCGCCAGAGGCGAAAGGCGTCCTCCAGGTCCACGAGCTCCTCGCCCATCTGGTACAGGTCCCAGTGCGCTTGCGGGGTGCGGTAGACGGTGAGCCAGGCGTCCTTGACGGCGTCGCTCGCCGCATGTGGCCGGGTCCAGTCGCGTTCCAGATGCTCGGCCGGCACCGCGATGCCCCGGCGCGCCAGCAGGCGCAGCACTTCGTCGTACAGCGACGGCGCCTCGAAGGCCGCCTGCACCTGTGCGAGCAGATCGGGCCGGTGCTCGTGCGGCTTGAGCATGGCCGCGTTCTTGTTGCCGAGCATGAACTCGATGCGACGGTACTGCGCGCTCTGGAAGCCGCTGCTCTTGGCGAGATACGGCCGGATCGCGCTGTACTCGGGCGGCGTCATGGTGGCCAGCACGTCCCAGGCGTGCACGAGCTGCTCCATGATGCGCGAGACGCGTGCCAGCATCTTGAAGGCCTCGGGCAGCCGGTCGGCGGCGACGTTGGCAACGGCCGCCTGCAGCTCGTGCAGCATCAGCTTCATCCACAGCTCCGAGGTCTGGTGCTGCACGATGAAGAGCATCTCGTTGTGGTCGGGCGAGAGCGGCTTCTGGGCGTTGAGGATGGCATCGAGCTGGAGGTAGTCCCCATAGCTCATGTCGCGCGAGAAATCGAGCTGCGCGCCGTGGTGTTCGATCGTCTGGGTCACGGTCAGGTCACCTTGGCGCGCGAGGTGAATTGAGGCGCGTTCCACGAGCCGCTCTCGACGATGCCCGCCAGCACGTCCACGGCGCGCGCCACGTCGGCAAACCCGTTGTACAGCGGCGCGAAGCCGAAGCGCAGCAGTTCCGGCCGGCCCGCGCGGAAGTCTCCGATGACGCCTTGCGCGATGAGGGCCTGCATGACGGCATAGCCGTCCACACCCTTGTCCAGCGCGAACGACACCTGCGAGCCGCGCAGGGCCGAGTCGCGCGGCGTGGCGATGACAGCACCGGGCACGCGCGCCTCCACGCTGTCGATGAAGGCTTCCGTCAGGGCCAGCGACTTGGCACGCAGTGCCTTCATGCCGCCGAGCTTGTGCGCGGCGTCGTAGATGTCCAGTGCCGTGTCCAGGGCCGACATGGCCAGCACGGCCGGCGTGCCGCATTGGTATTGCTGGATGCCGGGCGCCGGCAGGTATTCGCTGTCGAAGTCGAACGGGTGGGCATGGCCCAGCCAGCCGGTCAGGGGTTGCCAGACCTGGCCCTCATGCCGCGGGTGCATCCACACGAAGGCCGGGGCGCCGGGGCCGCCATTGAGGTACTTGTAGCCGCAGCCGATGGCGAAGTCGGCAGCGCAGCCCAGCAGGTCCACCGGCACGGCGCCGGCGCTGTGCGCCAGGTCCCACACGGCCAGCGCGCCGGCCTGGTGGGCCCAGCGCGTGAGCAGTCCCATGTCGTGCATGCGGCCGGTGCGGTAGTTCACGTGCGTGAGCATGAGCACGGCGCAGCGCTCGTCCAGCAGCGCAGGGATGTCCTCGGGCGTCTCGGCCAGCACCAGCTCGCCGCCGTGCGCGCGCGCCACGCTCTGGGCGATGTAGTTGTCGGTGGGGAAGTTGCTGCGCTCGCTCACGATGACGCGGCGCTGGCCCTGCTGCAGCTGCAACGCGGCGTGCAGCACCTTGTAGAGGTTGACCGAAGTCGAGTCGGCCACCAGCACCTCGCCGGGCCGAGCGCCGAGCCAGGGCGCGAGGCGGTCGCCCAGGCGGCGCGGCAGGTCGATCCAGCCGGCGGTGTTCCAGCTCTTGATGAGGCCCTGGCCCCATTCCTGCGTCACCGCACGCTGGATGCGTTCGGGCGTGGCCTTGGGCAGGGCGCCGAGCGAGTTGCCATCGAGGTAGGTGATGCCCTCGGGCAGGCTGAACAGCTCGCGCAGGCTGCGCAGCGGGTCGGCGGCGTCCAGCCGCTGGGCGTCTTCGAGATTCATGGCAGTTCCCTCAGGATGGCGCGCACCGGGCTGGCACAGGCGCCTTGGAGTTTGAGTGGCAGGGCGATCAATTCATAGTCCCCGGCCGGCACGTTGTCCAGCACGAGGTTCTCCAGCACGCGCAGGTCCAGCCGGCGCAGCTGCTGGTGGCTGTCGAGCACCTTGGAGTCGGCCGGGTCCACGCTCGGCGTGTCGATGCCGATGAGCTTCACGCCACGCGCCGCCAGCCACTCGATGGCCTCGGGCGCATAGGCCGTGAAGGCGGGGTTCCAGACGGTGTCGGCGCGCTCGCACACCCGCACCAGCACGCGCGGCGGCAGGTCTTGCTCGGCGTGGCGCAGGTGCTCCACGGTGATGAGCGGCGCCGCGCCGATGGCGTGGATGACGCGGCAGCGGCCGAGGTAGGTGTCCAGCGGCACGTCGGCGATCGCCGGGGCGTCGTTGGCGTAGTGCAGCGGCGCGTCCGCGTGGGCGCCCACGTGGGGCGACATGGTGATGGCGCTCAGGTTGACGGGGCAGCCGGGCGAGAGCTGCGCCGTCCAGCGCAGGCTGTAGGGTTCGTCGCCGGGGAAGATGGGCGCGTCAGGCGCGATCGTGGGCGAGATGTCCCACAGGCGCGGGGTGTCGTTGGTAGGCATGGCGGGCGGCACCATAGCGTCGGCAGGGCGGGCGTGGTGTCGGTTTATTCCAACTGTGAGGCCACGTCGTCCCCGCTTCAAGCCATGGCGGGCCGCTCAGCGCCTGAACTTGCCGCTCTCGTCGAGGATGGCGATGTCGACGTACTGCAGGCCGCTGTGGTCGCCGCTGCTGTAGCCCAGCTCCAGGCCGCCGAGGTCGTACTGCTTCATGCCGTCCAGCGCATCGCGCAGCGACTGCCGGTTCACCTTGTTGCCGGCCCGCTTCAGGCCTTCGACGAGCACCTTGGCCGACACATAGCCTTCGATCATGCTGGGCGTGAGCTCCAGCTTGGCCTTGCGCGCGCGCTCCTGGGCGTCCTTGATGACGGCCTTGGCGATGGAGCGCTCAGGCGGAAACACCTGCGTGACGACGACGCCATGGGCCACGGGGCCGAGGTCCTTGATGAAGCCTGCGGAGGCATTGTTGGACAGCGTCACCAGCTGGGCCGTCGAGCCTCCTGCGCGCACCGCCTTCATGCCCTGGACCACCGCGTCCCCGGTGCCGATGCAGAGCACCGCCTGCGGCTGCTTGGGCAGCACGCGGGCGACGACGGCGGCCATGTCGGGCTTGTCGCGCGCGAATTTCTCGTGGGCCACGGGCTGCTGCTTGGCCTTGGCCAGGCCGGCCATGGCGCCGGCCACCGCGTCGTCGCCAAATGAGTCGTCCACCTGCAGCAGCGCAATGCGCGTGACGCCGATGGAAGTCAGGTGCTCGATGGCGCGCTCCGCCTCACGCTGGTAGGAAGCGCGCACGTTGAAGAGCCATGGGTGCACGGGCTTGTGCAGGACCATCGCGCCGGAGGACGGCGCCACCAGCGGGATCTTGTGCTCGCTCAGCAGCGGCATCACGGCCTGGGTGTGCGGCGTGCCACGGGTCAGGAAGAGGGCGATCGCGCCCTTGTCGATCAAGGTCTTGGCGTTGGCCGCCGACAGCTTGGGGTCGAACTTGTCGTCCAGTGACACGAGATCGATCTTGTGCCCATGCACGCCGCCGGAGGCGTTGATCTCGTCGAAGTAGAGCCGCGCGCCCTGGGTCACTTCCTTCACGCTGCCCGCGGCCGGGCCCGTGATGCCGGCCGTCTGGCCGACGAGCAGGTCCGCCCGGGCGGCGGTCATCAGCCCGGTACTCAGGATGGCCAGGGTGAGCCAGCGTTGAGCTGTCTGCGGCAGGAGGGCCATGGTGTCTTCCTTTGTGTCTTGGCGGGGCCTCAGCGGCGGAACTTGCCGGACTGGTCGATGATGGCGAGGTCCACGTAGTCCATGCCGCTGTGGTCGGACGGGCTGTAGCCCACCTCGATGCCGCCAAGGTCGAGACGCCCCATGCCGTCCAGCGCCTTGCGCAGGCTCTCGCGCGTGGGCTTGGGGCCGGCGCGCTTGATGCCCTCGACCAGCACCTTGGCCGCGACGAAACCCTCCACCATGCTGGGCGTGAGTTCGGTGTTGGACTTGCGCGCCGCCTCCAGCGCTTCCTTGATGATGGGCTTGGCGATGGAGCGCTCGTAGGGGAAGACCTGGCTCACGATCACGCCGTGGCCGGCGTCGCCCAGGTCCTTGATGAAGCCGGCGGAGGCGTTGTTGGACAGCGTCACCATCTGGGCCGAGGAGCCTGCGGCGCGCACGGCCTTCATGCCGTCGACGACGGCCGAGCCCGAACCGATGAAGAGCACGGCCTGCGGCTGGGCCGTGAGCACCTTGGCGACCACCGGACCGAGCTCGGGCTTGGCGCGGTCGAACTTCTCGTGGGCGACCGGCTGCTTGTTGGTCTTGGCCAGCCCGGCCAGCGCCCCGATCACCGCGTCTTCGCCGAAGCTGTCGCTCACCTGGACGATGGCGATGCGGCCGATGCCGATGAGGCTCAGGTGCTCGATGGCCCGCTCGGCCTCGCGCTGGTAGGTGGCGCGCACGTTGAACAGCCACGGGTTGACGGGCTTGTGCAGGGCCATGGCGCCGGTGGACGGTGCCACGAGCGGCACCTTGTGCTCGGCCAGCAGCGGCATGATGGCCTGGGTGTGCGGTGTGCCGCGGTTCAGGAAGAGGGCGATGACGCCCTGGTCGATCAGCGTCTTGGCGTTGGCTGCGGCGAGCTTGGGGTCGAACTTGTCGTCCAGCGAGACGAGGTTGATCTTCTGCCCGCCCACGCCGCCGTCGGCATTGACGGTGTCGAAGTACAGGCGCGCGCCCTGCGTCACCTCCTTGACGCTGCCGGCCACGGCGCCGGTGATGCCGGCGGTCTGCCCAACGGCGATGTCGGCCCGGGCTGCCCCCAGCAAACTGGCGGCCAGGAGGGTGGTGGCGAAGAGTCGGCGGGCGAGGGGCCGGCAAGTGTTCATGGGTGTCTCCAGGCGTCCCCGCCGTTGTGGTCGTTCGGCGGGTGGCGGTGGTGGTGAGAGATAACCCTCATTCAAGCATGGGCGGCGGTGGGGGCAAGCGGTCTGCCGTGCCAAGACGGGCCGGGCTGCGCAGAAGTAGGCAGGATCGGGCGCCGTTTTGGCCTGGAACGGGCCTTAGGGATGGACGGCACGAGCCAGCGGCGCGGCAGTGCTCACGCCGGCCATCCCTCACAATGGGGAGGTGCTGAATGCCCTCCCTGACCCGCTCCCCGCTGCTTCGCCGGCCTTCCTCGACGGCGGGGGAGAAATGGGCGCGTTGATGCGGGCGCACGACTGGGCGTCGTCCACGCTGGGGCCACCGCAAGGCTGGCCTCAGCCGCTGCGCACGATGGTCCGGCTGATGCTCAACACCGGGCACCCCATGTACATCTGGTGGGGGCCGGAGTGCGCCTGCCTGTACAACGACGCCTACCGCGAGAGCATCGGGCCGGAGCGGCACCCCGGCTCGCTGGGCCGCCCGGCGCGCGAGGTGTGGGATGAGATCTGGCCCATCATCGGGCCACAGATCCAGCAGGTGCTCGAGGGGCGCGGGGCCACCTGGCACGTCAACCACCTGGTGCCCATCACCCGCCATGGGCGCCGTGAAGACGCCTACTGGACCTACAGCTACAGCCCCATCGACGACGAGCACAGCCCCGGCGGCATCGGCGGTGTGCTGGTGGTCTGCACCGAGACCACCCACCAGGTGCTGGCCAACCAGCGCATGGCGGCCGAGCGGGACCAGCTCGGCCGGCTCTTCGAGCAGGCGCCCAGCTTCATGACCCTGCTCAGCGGCCCGCAGCACCGGTTCGAGATCGCCAACCCGAGCTACCGGGCCCTCGTGGGCCACCGCGACGTGGTGGGCAAGACGCTGGCCGAGGCGCTGCCCGAAGCAGTGGAGCAGGGCTACCAGACGCTGCTGGACAGCGTCTACGCCAGCGGCGAGGCCTACATCGCCAAGGGCGCCCGGTTCGCCTACCAGAACCGCGAGGACGGGCCGGTGGCAGAGCGCTTCGTGGATTTCGTCTACCAGCCCATCAAAGGGGCGGACGGCCGGGTCACGGGCATCTTTGTCGAAGGCGCCGACGTGACCGACCGCGAGCAAGCCGATGCGGCGCTGCGCGCGAGCGAAGCGCGCTACCGGGAGCTTTCGCAGACCCTGGCAGCCTCCAACCAGGCCAAGGACGAGTTCCTCGCGACGCTGGCCCACGAACTGCGCAACCCGCTGGCGGCTATCCGCAACGCGCTGGCGCTGCAGCAGCGCTCCCGCGGCGACGAGCGGGTGCTGGGCCTGACCCGGGACATCATGGAGCGCCAGATCACGCAGATGGTGCGGCTGATCGAGGACCTGCTCGACCTGTCCCGGCTGTCGCGCGGCCTCGTGGAGCTGCGCCGGGCGCCGCTGTCGCTCACCGAGGTGCTGCGCCAGGTGGTGGACACGAGCCGTCCGGTCGTCGAGCAGGCGGGCCACCAGCTGGTGGCTCGCTGGCCCGCGCGGGACTGCATCGTCGACGCCGACGAGACGCGGCTGCTGCAGGTGCTGTCCAACCTGATAAGCAACGCCGTGAAGTTCACGCCCGGGGGCGGGCATATCGAGGTCGCGCTGGCCCGTGAAGGCGACTGGGCCGTGCTCAGTGTGCGTGACGACGGCATCGGCATTCCGCCCGAGATGCTGGAGCGCGTGTTCGACCTCTTCACGCAGGTGCAGCGCTCCCATGCGCGGGTGGGCGACGGCCTGGGCATCGGGCTCACCCTGGTGCGCCAGCTCGTGGAGCGCCATGGCGGGCAGGTGCAGGCGCACAGCGCGGGGCCGGGGCAGGGCAGCGAGTTCATCGTGCGGCTGCCGCTGTCGCAGGCGATGTTGCAGCCGGCGGCGGAGCAGCCACAAGCCGTGCCGGCCCGTGCCGGGCTGCGCGTGCTGGTGGCCGACGACAACGCCGATGCCGCCGAGACGTTCTCGCAGCTGCTGAGCCTCACGGGCAACGAGGTGCGCACGGCAGCCGACGGCTTGCAGGCCTGGGACATCGCACAGCGCTTCGAACCGCAGGCGCTGGTCGTGGACATCGCGATGCCGGGGCTGGACGGGCACGAGGTCTGCCGTCGGGTGCGGGACACGCCCTGGGGGCAGTCGGCCCTGCTGATCGCCACCAGCGGCTGGGGGCAGCCGGAGGTGCGCGGGCGTTCCGCGCAGGCGGGCTTCGACCACCACCTCGTCAAACCCGTGGACTTCGCCGAGGTGGACGCGCTGCTGGCCCGCCACGCCGGCCAGGGCTGAGCTTCAGCCCGCGCGCGCGGCGAGGAACTGGTCGCGCAACACCGGCGGGCTGTCCTGTCGCCAGGCGGCGAACACCGCGGACGGCTCGATGACCTCCGCCAGCGGGCGGAACACCGCCCCCTGCACCCCAGCCTGCCGGAAGGCCGCCGGCACGATGCTCACGCCCAAGCCTTGGGCCACCAGCGACACGACCGACAGCCAGTGCCGCCCCTCGTGCTGCAGCCGCGGGTTGAAGAAGCCGTGCTGGCGGCACATCTCGACGATGCGGGCGTGATAGTCCGGCGACCCCTTGCGGGAGAAGAGGATGAAAGGCTGGTCGTTGAGGCGCGCGAGCGGGATGACGTCGAGGGCGGCCAGCGGATGGCGCTCGGGCAGGCAGGCCAGGAAGGGCTCGGTGTAGAGCGGCCGGGCGGCGAGTGCCGGCGGCAGGCGGTCGGTGTGAACGAGGCCGAGGTCGAGCTCCTCCTGCAGCAGCGCGTCGATCTGGTCCTGCGAGTTCAGCTCCACGACCACGACCTCCACCCGCGGGTGGCTCGCCTGGAAGGCCTGCAGCCAGGCCGACAGCCCGTTGAAGAGTGTGGAGCCCACGAAGCCCAGCCGCAGCCGGCCCACCTCGCCGGCCTGCACCTCGCGGGCCAGCGCGCAGGCGTCTTCCGCTCGGGCCAGCAGGGCTGCGGCGTGGCCGCGGAACGCCTGGCCGGCGGGCGTGAGGCGCACGCCCTTGCTGTCGCGGTCGAAGAGCCGCGCGCCCACGGTCGCTTCCAGCTGCTGGATGGCGACCGACAGCGGGGGTTGCGACATGGACAGGCGCTGCGCCGCTCGGCCGAAATGCAGCTCCTCGGCCAGCGCCACGAAGCAGCGCAGGTGGCGGAATTCCATGGCGCGGGCGCTGGAGGGGGTGTCGATAGGCATGGCGAATCGTCAAAGTCGATTCTTGAATTGGACACGAATCGACCGGCGGCGCAATACTTCCCCCATCTGCGCCCGGCGCCTGCCCGGGCGCACCCCATTTCAGGAGAACCTTCATGGCCACCAAGGCGAGCTTTCACTGGGACGACCCGCTGCTGCTCAACGAGCAGCTGACCGACGACGAGCGCATGGTGCGCGAAGCCGCCGCCGCCTACTGCACCGACCGCCTGCGCCCGCGCGTGCTGGACGCCTTCCGCAAGGAGCAGACCGACGCCAGCATCTTCCGCGAGATGGGTGAGCTGGGCCTCCTGGGCCCCACCATCCCGACCGAGTACGGCGGCGCGGGCCTGAACTACGTCAGCTACGGCCTGATCGCCCGCGAGGTGGAGCGCGTGGATTCCGGCTACCGCTCGATGATGAGCGTGCAGTCGTCGCTCGTCATGGTGCCGATCAACGAGTTCGGCAACGAGGCCACCAAGCGCAAGTACCTGCCCAAGCTCGCCACGGGCGAGTTCATCGGCTGCTTCGGCCTGACCGAACCCAACCACGGCTCCGACCCCGGCTCCATGATCACCCGCGCCCGCAAGGTCGACGGCGGCTACGAGCTCACCGGCAGCAAGATGTGGATCACCAACAGCCCCATCGCCGACGTCTTCGTCGTGTGGGCCAAGGACGATGGCGGCCAGATCCGCGGCTTCGTGCTCGAAAAGGGCTGGGCGGGCCTCTCGGCGCCGGCCATCCACGGCAAGGTGGGCCTGCGGGCCTCCATCACCGGCGAGATCGTCATGGACAAGGTGTTCTGCCCCGAGGAGAACGCCTTCCCCGAGGTGCGCGGCCTGAAGGGCCCGTTCACGTGCCTGAACAGCGCCCGCTACGGCATCGCCTGGGGCGCGCTCGGCGCCGCGGAAGACTGCTGGCACACCGCCCGCCAGTACACGCTGGACCGCAAGCAGTTCGGCAAGCCCCTCGCGGCCAACCAGCTCATCCAGAAGAAGCTCGCCGACATGCAGACCGAGATCACGCTGGGCCTGCAGGGCTGCCTGCGCCTGGGCCGCATGAAGGACGACGGCACGGCGGCGGTGGAGATCACGTCCATCATGAAGCGCAACAGCTGCGGCAAGGCGCTGGACATCGCCCGCATGGCGCGCGACATGCTCGGCGGCAACGGCATCAGCGACGAGTTCGGCATCGCCCGCCACCTCGTGAACCTGGAGGTCGTGAACACCTACGAAGGCACGCACGACATCCACGCCCTCATCCTCGGCCGCGCGCAGACGGGCATCGCTGCCTTCTGATGACGAGTGGCAGGGCGGCGCGGCCGCGGCATGCTGTCGGTTCCCTGCTGAAGGAGATTGCCGATGACGACACGACGCCACGCCCTGCTTGCCGCCACCACGCTGCCGGCCGTCGCAGCCGCCAGCCCGCCTCCCGGCTGGCCCGCCGCGGACGAGATCGCGCGGCGCGTGGAAGAGGTGCGCCGCACCGAGACGGCCTTCGCCGCGGCGTTCGCGGCCCGCGACGTGGAGGCCTTCCGCCGCCACCTGGCACCCGACACCGTGTGGATGGGGCAGCAGCCCCTGCATGGCCCTGACGCCGTCATGGCGGCGTGGCACGGCCTGCTCACATCGCCCAAGCCGCCGTTCAGCTGGTCGCCCGATCTCGTGCTGGTGCTGCCCAGTGGCGACCTTGCCCGCACGACGGGGCCGGTACTCGACCCCGACGGCAAGAGGGTTTCACGCTTCCAGTCGACGTGGCGGCGCAAGCCTGCGGGCGGCTGGGAGATCGTCTTCGACTTCGGGACGGACTTCAGCCGCTGAGCCGGCGCCGCGCCGTTCCTTTCAGCGCGGCTTGGTCAGCTGGATCTCGAACAGCTTGGGCCAGAGCTTGCCGGTGACGAAGAGGCGCTTCTTCGCGGCGTCGTAGGCGATGCCGTTGAGCACGTCGTCGCTGCCGCGTCGGTTGGGCAGCAGGCCGGCGAGGTCGATCCAGCCGGTCACCGCGCCCGTCTTGGGGTTGATGCGGGCGATGCGGTCGCTCTGCCAGATGTTGGCCCAGACCTCGCCTTCCACCCATTCCAGCTCGTTGAGCATCTCCACGGGCCGGCCGTCGGCCGTCACGCGAACGCGGCGTGTCTCCTTGAACGTGGCCGGGTCCAGGAAGCGTAGCTCGGGCGTGCCGTCGCTCATGACGAGCTCGCGCTCGTTGTGCGTGATGCCCCAGCCCTCGCCGGCGTAGTTGAACTTGCGCCAGAGCTTGAAGGTCTTCAGGTCCAGCACGAAGGCCGTCTGTTCCTGCCACGTGATGCCGATCAGCCGGTCTCCCCATTGGGTGATGCCTTCGCCGAAGAACTCGGCCGGCAGCTCCACCGCCTGCACCACGCGGCCGGTCTCGATCTCGACCTTGCGGATGCTGGAGCGGCCGCGCAGGCCGGTGCCCTCGTACAGGAAGCCGTCGTGAAAGAAGAGGCCTTGGGTGAAGGCATCCGGGTCGTGCGGGTAGCTCTTGACGACCTTGAAGCCCTGCACGGGCGTGGCCGCGCGGGCCAGAGGCGGCGCCGCGAGGCTGGCCAGGGCGACCAGCAGGACCCGGCGCCGGGAGTCGTGGATCAGGTTCATCCCGCCAGCGTAAATCAAGCCGGCGCGCGAAGCTGTCAGGCGCCCGCGAGCGACTTGAACAGCGCCGACTGCCGCAGCCACTGCGCCAGCTGCAAGCGGATGCGCGTCTGCTCGGCATCGAGCAGCGCGCTGCGGGTCTGCAGCCAGTCCGCGCGGGCCACGGCGCCCACTTCCAGGCGCAGCGCGGCCAGGCGTTCGTTCTCGGTGGCCTCACGCAGCCGGCCGGCGTTGGCCTGCAGCTGCTGCGCAGCGCGCTCGGCTTCGATGCGCTGGGTCTCGATGTCAGCGAGCGCCTTTTGCAATGTGTCGCGCAGCGTGAGGGCTGCGATGTCGAGCTCCGTGCGGGCCCCGTCGCGCTGCAGGGCCAGGCGCTGCCAGTCGATCATGGGCACCACCAGGTTGGCCGCGAACGACGCCAGCGGCTGGGACAGCCAGTCGCTGGCTGTGCTGCCCCCGGTGCTCAGGCCCGCGGAGAAGCTCAGCCGCGGGTAGCGCTCGGCCTCGCTGACGCGCAGCTTGGCCAGGGCGGCGTCCACCCCGAGCCGGGCCCGCTGCACGTCGGGCCGCTGGGCCAGCACGGTGGCGGGCTCGGCCAAGCGCCAGCGCGGGGGCTCGCCAGGTGGCAGCGTGGCTTCGGGCAGGGGGCCGGGCAACGGCTCGTCCAGCAGCAGCGCCAGGATGTGCCGCTGCAATTGCGCGTCGGCCGTGAGGTCGGCCAGGCGTGACTCGGCGGCCTGCACGTTGACGGCGATCTTGTCGAGCTCGATGGGCAACAGCTTGCCTTCGCGCACCCGCTCCCGCGTGAGGGTGAGCGTCTCGCGGGTCAGCGCCAGCTGGGCCTCGGCCAGCGGCCGCTGGGCGCGGATGGCGGCCAGCGTCCAGTAGGCCTCGGCCACCTGGCTGCGGATGGACAGGCGCGCGGCGTCGATGTCCGTGCGCGCGGCCTCGGCCTGTGCGCGCTGCGCCGCGGTGCCCTGGGCCAGGCGGTCCCAGAGGTCCAGCTCGTAGCCCACGCCGACCGAGGCGCCATAACTGCGGCTCCAGCCGGTGGCCGTCGTCACGGGCACGGTGACGCCACCGATGTCGACGTTGCGGGTGCTGCTCTGCGTCTCGACCGGGCGGCTCGCGTTGGCCGAGAGGCTGGCGCTTGGCGTCCAGCGCAGGGCGCTCTGCTCGGCCAGGAGCTGGGCCTGCTTCCAGCGCTGGGCAGCCAGCGCGATGTCGCGGTTGGCGGCGAGCGCCCGGGCCTGCAGTGCCGCGAGTTGCGGGTCGAGCAGGCCGGCCCAGTCGGGCGTGGCGTCGCCGCCGCTGAGCACCCACGCCGTGGGCGGCGCGACCGCGGGCGCGGTGGCGGTGGGGCCCAGGGCGCAGCCGGCGAGCAGGGCCGCCAGGGCGAGAGGGGTGAGGATGGTTTTCATGGGTTCACTCCCGGGCCAGGGCGTCCACGGGGCTGAGGGCGGCGGCGCGCCGGGCGGGCAGGGTGCCGAACACCAGGCCGACGCCGCTGGAGACGGCAAAGGCCACGCCGAGCGCCGCCCAGCTGATGTCGACATGCAGATGCTGCTGGGCGGCGTTCACGCCCTGCGCGGCCAGCCAGCTCAAGGCTACGCCCACCAGCCCGCCCAGGCAGCACAGCACCACGGCCTCGATGAGGAACTGCAGCCGCACGTCGCCCTGGCGCGCGCCGATGGCCATGCGGATGCCGATCTCGCGGGTGCGCTCCGACACCGACACCAGCATGATGTTCATGACGCCCACGCCGCCCACCAGCAGCGAGATGGCCGCCACGCCGGCAAAGAGGGCTGCCATGGCGCTGGTGACGCTCTGGAACTTGCGGAACTCCTCCTCGCCGTTCCAGGTGCCGAAGTCCTCGCGGCCGTGCAGCGCCTTCAGGCGGTGGATGATCTGCGCGCGCACCTGCTGCGGGGGCACGGTCAGGTCCAGCAGCACGTCGAAGTTGTCGACGTCGGCCCGCGCATCGAGCTTGCGCGAGAAGGTCGTGTGCGGGATGTAGAGCTGGCCCAGCCAGCTGCCGAAGCTGAAGGCGCCGCCTTCCGGGGCGACCACCCCGACCACCGTGAACGGCATGGCAGCCGTGGGCGGCGGCGGGCCGCCGGGCACCTGCGCGGCCGGGTCGGGCGCCATGCCCGGGTTCACGAAGACGAGCTGGCCCAGCGCCGGCTCGCCCTTCTTGAACAGCGCGTCGCGCGACTTCTCGTCGATGACGACGACCTGACTGCGCGATTCGAAGTCCATCGCGTTCAGGTAGCGCCCCTCGACGAGCTTGAGCTTGCGCGCCTTGAGCGTGTTGGCATCGCCGCCGATGGCCTCCAGCATCGCGTCGCGCGACTGGTGGCGGGCGGTGAGCTGCAACTGGCGGTTGACGGTGATGGCCTTGACGCCGTCCAGCGCGCGCAGCGAGTCGATCTCGTGCGGGCGGAAGGGCTGGGGCACGGCGCCGGGCGGCAGGCTCGGGTTGCCGCGCCACACCGGGATGCGCCCGGAGATGAGGCTGGACAGGTCGGTCTCGATGGAGGCGCGCGCGGCCGTGGTGAGCGCCACGATGCTCACGACCGACGCGATGCCGATGCTGATGCCGAGCATGGACAGCGCCGTGCGCAGCCGGTTGCCCTTGAGCGCCAGCAGCGCCGTGGCCACGGCCTCGCGCCACTGCACCTGCAGGCGGCGCAAGCGGCCGCCTTCGTGCACGGGCGGGGCGTCGCTGGGCAGCTCGCCGGGGGGCACGTGGCCGGCGGGCGTGCCGTTGTCGGCGACGACCTTGCCATCCTTGAGCTCGATCACGCGCCGCGCATGGGCCGCGACCGCGGCGTCGTGCGTGACGAGGATGATCGTGTGCCCGCGGTCGTTGAGTTCGCGCAGCAGGCGAAGCATCTCGGCGCCGGAGGCCGAGTCGAGCGCCCCGGTGGGCTCGTCGGCCAGGATGATCTGGCCGCCGTTCATCAGCGCCCGGGCGATGGACACGCGCTGCTGCTGGCCGCCGGAGAGTTCGTTGGGCCGGTGGTGCAGCCGCTCGCCCAGGCCCAGCCGCTCCAGCAGCGCGCGGGCGCGCTCGCTGCGCGGGCCCTTGCCCACGCCCGAGTAGACGGCCGGCAGCGCCGCGTTGCCGCGGGCGTCCAGGTGGGGCAGCAGGTGGTAGCGCTGGAAGATGAAGCCGAAGCGCTCGCGCCGCAGCGCGGCCAGTTCGTCCGCCCCCAGGGTGCCGGCGTCGTGGCCGTCGATGTGGAAGCTCCCGCGCGTGGGGTTGTCCAGGCAGCCCAGCACGTTCATCAGCGTGCTCTTGCCCGAGCCCGACTGGCCCATGATGGCGACGAACTCGCCAGCCTCGATGGACAGGCTCACGCCGTCCAGCGCGGGCACGTCGATCTCGCCCAGCTGGTAGTGCCGGGCGACGTCCTTCAGCTCGATCAGAGCCATGTCAGCTGGACGCAGCGGAGGCGGAGGAGGCGGCCGCGTCGGCGGCACTTGGCGGTGCCAGCAGCACCTTTTCGCCGGCCTTCAGGCCGTCGATGACCTGCACCTTGGCGCCGTCCTGCAGCCCGACCTTGACCTGGCGCGGCGTCTGCTTGTTGGCGGCGTCCAGCACCTGCACGGTGAAGCGGCCATCCTTGCCGCGCTCGCCCAGGGCCACCACCGGCATGGTCAGCACCTGCTTGGCCGTGCCGGTCTCGATGTCGACCTGCACCGTCATGTCGCTGAAGAGCGCCCGGTCGCGGTTGTCCACCTCGAACAGCACGTTGTAGAAGACGGCGTTGCCCGCCCGCTCGGGCACGGGCTGGATGACGCGCACCTTGCCTTCGTAGCGCTTGCCCTCGCCCGACAGCGTCGTGAAGCGGGCCGTCTGGCCCACCTTGATCGACTGCACGTCGGCCTCGGGCACCTTGGTGCGCACGGTGATGGTGTCCAGGTCGGCCAGCGTCAGGATGACGGGCGTGATCTGCACGGAGATCAGCGTCTGGCCCACCTGCACCGGCAGGTTGACCACCGTGCCGTTCATGGGCGCGGTGATGCGGGTGTAGGAGAGGTTGACCTTCTTCTTGTCGAGCTCGGCCTGCAGCCGGTTGAGGTTGGCCGCCTGGCCGCGCAGGTCGGCCTCGATCTTGGCGAGGTCCACCTCGGCGCGCTCGGCCTCATTGCCCGAGGTGGCCTGGCCGGCGAGCAGGCGTTGCTGGCGCTTGAGTTCGCGGCGGGCGGCATCGGCGTCGACGCGGCGGCTGTCCAGCGCGGCGCTGGCCTGGGCCACGGCGGCCTCGGCCTGGGCGACGTCGCTGCGGGCGAGGTCAGGGTCCAGGCTGACGAGCAGGTCGCCCTTCTTCACCTGCTGGCCGAGTTCGATGTGGATGGTCTGGATCTGGCCGCTGACCTGGGCGCCGACGTCGACCTTGGTCTTGGCCTGCAGCACGCCCGCGGCCTGCACGTTCTGGGTCACGTCGCCCAGGGCCACCACGCCGCTGGGAGGCGCCGGCGGGGCCGGCGGCGTGCGCATGAACCACCAGGCGGCCGCACCCGCGGCCAGCAGGGCGATGACGATCAGGCGCACGCGCCAGCGCTTCAGAAACGATGCTTTCATGTCCCTCCCTGGACCGCGGGGTCTGTGCCCCTTCGGAGTGGCTGCCCAGGGCAGCCGGATGACGGGTCGATCTCGGGTCTAGCTTCACGGTCGAACGGGAGGCTGCCGCCCGTCGTCGGCGCATCGTCGTGAGCGATGCATGCCTTGGCGAAAGTCATGCCGGCCCAGCGGCAGGCGCTGTCAACGGCTGTGCGACGTCAGGCGCGCGAGCGGCGAGGCCGTGCTGACGCCCGGGGCCGACGCACCACGCGGGCCCTTGCCGTCGTCGTCCTCGGGCCCGCCGGTGAGCGCGGCAATGCTGTCCGGGCTGCGGCGCATCGCCACGCCCACCGCCAGGATGTCGATGACGAGCAGGTGCAGGATGCGGCTGACCATCGGCAGGTGGGTGGCGATGTCCTCGATGTGGTCGACGATCAGCGTCACGTCGGCCTTCTTGGCCAGCGGGCTCTGGCTGGCCGTGATGGCCACGACCTTGGCGCCGCGCTCCTGGGCCTTCTCCACCACGGCGAGCAGCTCGGGCAACCGACCACCGCTGCTGATGACGACAGCCACGTCGCCCTCGCGCAGGACGTCCGCGGCCAGCAGCTGCAGGCGAGGGTCGGTGTAGGCGCCGCAGGGCATGCCGAAGCGCAGGAACTTGAACTGCGCGTCCTGTGCCACGACGCTGTAGTGGCCCAGCGCGAAGAACTCGATGCGGTGCGCCGCCAGCAGCATGTCGATGGCGCGGTCGATGGTGTCGCGGTTGAGGTGGCTGCGCACCTGCAAGATGGCGCTGGCCGTGTTGCCCAGCACCTTGGCGCCCAGCTCCAGCATGGAGTCGTTGGTGTTGACCTGCGTGTGCGTGACCGGCACGGTGCCGGTGAGGCCGGAGGCCAGGCGCAGCTTGAAGTCGGACAAGCCTTCGCAGCCGAGCGAGCGGCAGAAGCGGATGACGGTCGGCTGGCTCACGCCGGCGGCCCTGGCGATTTCGGCGATGGGGTCGTTGAGCACCGAGCGCGGCTGCGCGAGCACGAGGTCCGCCACGCGCAGTTCGGCAGGCGACAGCTCGCTGCGGGCGCGCCGGATCTGGCCCAGGATGGCCGAGCCGGGCGAGGCCTGCAGGTTGCGCAGCTGGTTCTCGAGGATGGCCGACGCGCCCTTGAAGGTGGCTTGCTCCGCGGTGATGACGAAGGTCGGGATGGCCGACACGTACTCGCGAAAGCGGCCCTTGTCCTCGAAGCGGGCACGGAACGGGCTGCGGTCGAAGTACTCGCCCAGGCGCGGCACGATGCCGCCGCCGATGTAGATGCCGCCGAGCGACCCCAGCGTCACGGCCAGGTTGGCCGCGGCGGTGCCGAGCAGCCCGCAGAAAACCTCCAGCGTCTCCAGGCAGAGAGGGTCGGCGTCGTCAAGTGCGCGCTGCGTGATCGCCGGGGCTTGCAGCGGGTTGACCTGCACGCCGTGGCGGTCGGCCAACGCGCGGTAGATGAGCTCCAGGCCGGGGCCGGAGATGAGGCGCTCGTAGGAGACGTGATCCAGCGTCTGCCAGGCGAACTTGAGGATGTCCATCTCGCGCTCGTCGCGCGGGCCGAAGTTGACGTGGCCGCCCTCGGTGCCCAGGGCGATCCAGCCTTCGCCCGCCGGGATGAGGCCCGACACGCCCAGGCCCGTTCCCGCGCCCAGCAGCCCGATGACGCTCGGCCGGCGCGCCTGGCCGCCGCCGACCTGGCGCACGTCCACCTCGGCCAGGCGGGGCAGGGCCATGGCCAGGGCGGTGAAGTCGTTGACGACGACGAGGGTGTCGAAGCCCAGGCGCTGGCGCATCTCGTCGATGGAGAACTGCCAGTGGTAGTTGGTCATGCGTACCCGGTCTCCCTCGACCGGGTTGGCGATGGCGATGGCGGCATGCGCGATCTGCTGCGGGCCGCCGTCGGTCCAGCTCAGACCCTCGAGGTAGGCGCGAACCGCGGCGTGGAAATCGGCATGGTCGGCGCAACGCAGCGACGCCATCTGGGTGAATTCGCCCGGGCCGGTTTCCAAGGTGAAGCGCGCATAGGTGCCGCCAATATCGGCAAGCAATCGGGGGCTGTCGAAACGGGGCATGGGCAGGCGCAATGACGAAGGAAAGCGATGATTATCCGCAGCGCTGCAGGGCGCCCGGCTGGGCTCCCGCGGGCAGGCGGTGTTCTACTGGTTGTAGCTTCACTACAAGGTGCCGGCAATCGAGTTTCCCCAGGGAGAGGGCTGGGTTGCCAGGCCGGGAAAGCGTTTCCGTCGCCTGATTTTCAAACTTGGGGTGAGCGTGTATTGCTGATTCGATGTAGTTTTGCTACCGTCCGCGCGCCCGAAATTTCAACCTTGCTTCCGTCGTGTTTGCCAAAACCTGCGCCTTGAATATGCCTTGCCTTTCTCTCGTGACATTTGGGGCGCAGGCATGACGGCCGCCTACCCCTGGCTGGTGGCCGATGTGGGCGGCACCAACGCCCGTTTCGGCACGGTGGCAGGCCCGGGCGCGACGGTGGAAGACGTCCGCGTGCTGCCCGTGGCGGGTCATGCCGGCCCGGCCGCGGCCGTGCGCGCCTACCTGGACGGCCAGCCAAGCGGTGCCACCCGGCCGCGCAGCGCGGCCTTTGCGCTGGCGACGGCGCTGCACGGCGACCACATCGAGCTCACCAACGGCGCCTGGAGTTTTTCGCGCGCGGCCACGCAGCAGGAACTCGGGTTGCAGACGCTGCTGTGCCTGAACGATTTCGAAGCCCAGGCACTGTCCTTGCCGCGCCTGCGCGCCGATCAACTGCGCCCGTGGGGCGCGCCGCCGCCTGCGCCGGGCGAGGTGGCCGTCGGCACCGTGATGGCGGTGATCGGCCCGGGCACCGGGCTGGGTGTGGGCGGTGTCGTGCGTGCGCCCGGGCGCTGGCTCGCGCTGCCGGGCGAGGGTGGCCACGCGACGCTGGCGCCTGCCGATGACTTCGAAAGCGCCGTGCTGAGCCAGGCGCGCCGCGAGTTCCCGCACGTGTCTGCCGAGCGCTTCCTGTCGGGCATCGGCCTGCCGGTGTTGTGCCGCAGCGTGGCCGCGGTGCTGGGCGACGGCGAAGACGTCAGCGGCCTGCCGACGGAGCAGATCGTCGCCCGAGGCCTCGCAGGTACCTCGCCCGCATGCGTGCGCACGCTCGACGCGTTCTGCGCCATGCTGGGTGGCTTTGCGGGCAGCGTTGCACTGACACTGGGCTCGCGCGGTGGCGTGTTCATCGGCGGCGGCATCGTGCCGCGCCTGGGCGAGCGCTTCTTCCAGTCCGAGTTCCGCGCCCGCTTCGAAGCCAAGGGGCGCTTCCAGCCCATGCTGGCGGCCATCCCGACCGCCCTGATCACCGACACGCTCGCTGCGTTGTCCGGCGCCGCCCTGGCGCTCGAGCAGGCCGACGCCTGAGTCTTTCGGCGCGCGTCCTGCGCGCCGGCCCTTCCTTGAATTGAATGCGGCCGCGCCGGTTGAACCGGCGTGGCCGCTGCCGCATGCGCGGTCGGCAAGGTGGTGATTGCACTCGTCTGGTGCATTTTCATGCGTCTCTGCTTGTTAACCCTAAAGGCGGCATGTAGTTGCGCTACAAAGTTGATAGAAATTGGCCTGTCTTTGCAGTCATGCAACGGCGTGTCGTGCAAATGATTGAGTGAAAACCCTTGGTTTCAGCCCGAAATCTGGTGGTGCAAGCGCAACGTCTAGGGTTTACGCAGGTGCGGGTGGAAATCTAGTTTTGGTACAAACTTGGTCGAGACGTTGGGTTCTCGCCCCAATGATGTGCGCCGGGGGCGGCGTGCAACGAGGGCCAGCCGCTTTCACGAAACAGAGGAGACATTCATGAGCATGAGCAAGGACAAGCGCAGCCAGCAGGCTGTTGGGTCGTATCGGATCAGCCCGGTTGCTGTCGGGTGTGCGCTGATGGTTATGGCTACCGCCGTGTCGGCGCAGCAGCAGACTCAGCAGTTGGAGACTGTGACGGTTACCGGTATCCGCCGAGGCATTGAGGCGTCGATCTCGGTCAAGAAGAATTCGGACAGCATCGTGGAGTCAGTGTCTGCAGAAGACATCGGCAAGCTGCCGGACATCTCGATTGCCGAATCCCTCGGCCGCCTGCCGGGCCTGTCGGCTCAGCGGGTCGCAGGTCGCGCCCAAGTCATCAGCGTGCGCGGTCTCTCGCCCGACTTCGCCACGTCGCTGCTCAATGGCCGCGAGATCGTTAGCACAGGCGACAACCGGTCCGTCGAGTTCGACCAGTACCCTTCAGAGCTACTGGCCAGCGTTAGCGTTTACAAGACCCCGGACGGCGGACTTGTGGGCCAGGGCCTGTCAGGCACGATCGACATGCAAACCGTTCGTCCGCTGAATTTCGGCACCCGTGTGCTCGCAGTCAACGTGCGCGGTCAGAAGAATTCACTGGGCGCCGCAGCGGGGGCCAAGGGCACTGGCAACCGCGTCAGCGCTAGCTACATCGACCAATTCGCCGACCGCACCGTGGGCCTGGTTCTGGGCTATGCCCACCAGGAGACCCCGGTACAAGAGGAGCAGGTTGGCCTGTACGAGCCGTGGCAGGCTTTGGGCAACGGCTGGCGCCCGGGCGTCGCCGCTGGCACGTTTTACTCTGACGGCATCAAAGCGCTGCGCCGCACCGGCACTGAAAAGCGCGACGCCTTCTTGGCAACGGCTGAATTCCGCCCGAACAAGGAATTCACCAGCGTAGTCGACTACTACCACACCAAGGCCAAGCGCGAAGACACGGCGAACCAGTTCGAAGTGAACCTGAGCGGCTACAACGGTGGCTACTCCCCTGGCTTGAACGTCACGTCGCCCGTGATCAACAGCAACAGCACGTTCGTGGGCGGTACGGTCAGCGGCCTGTACCCGCTGGTCCGCGGCATGTACAACGACCGCAAGGACACCATCGATGCATTCGGTTGGAACAACAAGCTGAAGCTCGCCGGTGGTTCTACGCTCACGGCGGACGTGAGCTACTCGAAGGCTGACCGCAAGGAAGTCAACCTCGAGAACAACACGCAGCTGGCGCCCAATGGCTCCACGGCTCCCCTGGACACACTGAAGTTCAACTTCGCCACTGGCGGATTCCCCACACTGACGCCGACCCTCAGCTACGCTGACCCGACCAAGCTCTTCCTGCGGGGCACCATCTACGGTTCCGGCTACGGCAAGACGCCGAGTGTGGTTGATGAACTGAAGTCGTTGAAGCTGGCGGGCAACTTCCCGCTGCCCGAGGGCTTCAAGGGCTTCTTCCAGGATGTGGATGTCGGCTTCAACTACGCCGACCGCTCCAAGAAGAAGCACCAACCGGAAGGCAACATCAACGTCGGCCCGCAGGGCGACACCACCATCCCGGCCGACCTGCAATATTCGCCCGTGGACCTGAGCTTTGCCGGTCTGGGCAGCGTACCTGCCTGGAACGTGCCGGGTGCCGTCGGACGCTTCATGACGTTCAATCCCAGCGAGACCAGCGCCCCGTACCTGATTCCCAAGGCCTGGAATGTCTACGAAAAGACCACGACCGGATTCATCAAGGGCAATATCGACAGCGAACTGGCCGGTATGCCGGTGCGTGGCAACGTTGGCTTGCAGGTGATCCGAGTTGATCAATCGTCGACGTCCAACTATTGGGACAGCAACGCGCCCTCGGGCAGCAACATCAAGCCGAACACGGATGGCAAGGTGCGCACCGACGTGCTGCCGAGCGCCAATCTTGTGTTCTCGCTGGCGGATGACCAAACCCTTCGCTTTGCCTTGGCTCGCCAGATGGCGCGTCCCCGCGTTGACCAACTTCGTTCCGGCATTGAGTTTGGCGTCGACAGCGCGACTGGCAAGCCGGGCGCAAGCGGCGGCAACCCGAAGGCTGATCCCTGGATCGCCAATGCGTTTGACGTCTCGTACGAGAAGTACTTCGGTACCAAGGCCTATGTGGCGGCTGCGGCCTTCTACAAGGACCTGAAGAGCTACATCTACACGCAGAAGCAGGACGGCTACGACCTCAGCAACTTCACCAAGAGCTACGTGCCGCCCAAGACTTGCACGACGCCTGCCGGCCCGAATCAGCAGTGCCCTGCGGCGCTCAGCACGGGCACTTTCACCGCGCCGTTCAACGGCAAGGGCGGCAGCCTGTCGGGTGTGGAGCTGTCGGCCTCCCTGCCGCTGTCGCTGGTGTCGTCATCGCTGAAGGGCTTCGGCATCCAGGCCAGCGCCAGCTTCACCCGCAGCGGCATCAAGGTGCAGGATCCTGAGAGCGCTTCTAGTGTCGGCGGCGGGGATATCACGCTGCCCGGACTGTCCAAGCAGGTCTACAACCTGACGGCCTATTACGAGGCCGACGGTTTCGAAGCACGCATCAGCCAGCGCCGCCGTTCCGATTTCATTGGAGAGATTGGCAACTTCAACGGTGCCCGGACGTTGCGCTATGTCGTGGGTGAAAACATCACTGACTTGCAGGTCGGCTACAACTTCAGCGATGGTTCACTGAAGGGACTGGGGCTGTTGTTTCAGGTGAACAACTTGACGAACGCCGCCTACCAGACCTACGCAGGGACGAAAGATCGCCCGCTTGAGTACCAAAAGTGGGGTCGCACTTACCTGCTGGGCGCGAACTACAAGTTCTGATTGACGTCAGTTCTGAGCCGCTGCCGGTGTGACCCCCTGCCGGGGGTTTTCTCTGGGGCGCAGGGTGCGGGCGAACCCCGGTAGTCGAGCGAATTCGGCTGCGGTAGCCCACTCCAGTGACCCTGTCCCTGTTTCAGTAGCGCTCGGAAGTAGAACTTTCCGGCTCCTCTGACATCGCCGCAGCCGCCTGCAGGCGGCTGCGGCGGGCGAATTCGGTTGGCGTGGACCAGTCCAACGCCGAGTGGGGGCGGTTCTCGTTGTAGTCCCGTCGCCAAGCCTCGATCTTGGCGCGCGCATCGTCCAGTGACAAGAGCCAATGCTCGTTCAGGCACTCCTGGCGCAGGCGCCCGTTGAAGCTCTCGACCGTGGCGTTGTCCGTCGGTTTGCCTGGCCGGCTGAAGTCCAGTTCGACGCCCCGCTCGTACGCCCACTTGTCCATGGCCTTGGAGATGAACTCGCTGCCGTTGTCGGTCTTGACGGTCTGCGGCAGCCCGCGGTGCATGAACCGCCCCGGGTATCGCGGAGGCCGATTGGTTTAAGTCAGACGGTCGCGGCCTGACCAGCGCGTTGTCGATGGTAGTTGGCCTCGAACTCGGCCGGCGGGATATAGCCCAGCGGCTCCATCAAGCGGTGGTGGTTGAACCAGGCGACCCATTCCAGCGTCGCCAGTTCCACCGCCTGCTTGGTCTTCCACGTCCCGCGCCGGTGGATGACCTCGGCCTTGTACAGCCCGTTGATGGTCTCGGCCAAGGCGTTGTCATAGCTGTCGCCCTTGGAGCCCACTGACGGCTCAATGCCGGCCTCGGCAAGACGCTCGCTGTAGCGGATGGACAGGTACTGGGCGGATTCAACCGGTCATCGCAACACCTTCATACCAGGGAGTTGAGATGGGAAAAGCGAGACATGGGCGTTGCAGGCGTGGGGTGCGTTCCGCGCTGGGCTCGATAGGCAGGCCTAGTGCCGGTACCAAGGAGGTTCG
>JAEUPJ010000102.1 GCA_016790285.1 Roseateles sp.
TGGTCGTCGAGGTTGAAGCTGTAGAAGAGTCTGTCCTGCGTGCCGCCGCTCTGACCCATCATCTGCTTGCCCTCGCCGCTGCGATGCAAGAACTTAGGTCAGCAGGCGCAAATTGCCATCGGGTTTTTCAACAGAATCGGCACAAAGCCGCCATCGAGGCGCAGCATCTGAGAGACCGCACCCGCTGCAAAGCACCCGCCCATCACACGACGCCCAACAGTCCCCCTCATTGACCAACACCCCTGCGCCAGCCCCCGCCCCTCACGGCGCCCGGCGCCCCGCAGCTCGCCCACCGCCCCCGCGCGCCAACGCTTGACGATCGGTCCAGCCCAAACCGCCGCTTCAGCGCGGCAGCGGCTCGCGCCCGGTCACCTCGGCCAGTGGGCTGTAGCGCAGGCGGGTGTCCAGCACGCCGTCGCGGTCGGTGTCGACGTCGGCGTGCTTGAGCACGCTCAGCGTGTAGTGCTCCACCCGGCGCACCTTGCCGCTGGTGGGGTCGATGAACTCGACGGACTCGACCACGCCGTGCGTGTAGTTGGTGCGCATGTCGGGGTAGCCGTCGCCATCGGTGTCGGCCACGCTCATCTGCACGTTGCCGTCCTGCAGCCATTGGCGGGTCTCGAAGACGCCGTCGAAGTTGTCGTCGGCCTCGGCAGACTTGATGAACCCGCGGGCGTCGTAGGTGGCGACGTAGTTGACCTTGCCGTCGAAGTTGCGGTCGGTCTCCAGCTTCAGCGGCATGCCGTTGGGCGAGTAGGTCCAGCGCTCGTCGAGCTGGCCGTCGTGGTTGTAGTCGATGCCATCCTGCCGGGCCGGCGCGCGGTAGGCCGCGTAGGTCGCGCCGATGCCGATCACCAGGCCCAGCGCCAGCCCCCGGGCCAGGCCTGACCCGGTGCGGCGCGGCGGCGCAGGCGTGGGCTCCACCTGGGTGGCTTCCCAGCGCTGGATGACGGCACGCGCGGCGGCGTGATCGGCCTCGTTCACCACCAGCCGCACGAGGCCCGTGGCCGGGATCTCGCCCACGGCGCCCTGCAGCGCTTCGCCGAGCACCTGGGCCTCGATGCCTTCCTGCTTCAGCAGGTCCACCAACATGTGGGCCTCGATGGCGCTGCCCGCTTCGTACAAGGTCTTCATGCCAGGTCTGCGCTCCTGTCCACCATTCACACCGCCAGGGCCACCACCGTCGGCGACCCCGTGAACCGCATCACCCCCGCATCCAGCACCGCCGCCGCCACGCCCAGCATCACGCCCATGCCCATGCCGTAGCCCGGGCAGGCGTGGGGCGGGGCGCCCTGCGGGTCGGCGCGGTCGCCGCCGAAGACGACGTGGTGGCGCAGCGGGTCCTGCTGGGTGGCCGAGCCCAGCGCCACGATGAGGGTGTCGCCCGTCTTCACGTCCACGTCGCCCAGGCGGTGATCGGCGCGCGCGCGGCGCCAGATCTGGTACGGCGTGGGCTTGTAGTTCAGCGTGGCCACCAGCGTCGGGCGCAGCTTGGCGACGGCGGCGGTGTAGCGCTCGGGCAGGCTGGCCGTGCCCGGCACCTCGTGCCACAGCGGCTGCAGTTCCCAGAGCTTGCGCGTCTGCACCCAGATGGCGAGCGTGGCCAGCAGGTTGGCGTGCGTGGTGGGCGGGAAGCCCAGCATCACGCCGGCCAGCGTGCGCACGGGCAGGTCGGCCGGCGCGTCCGGCACGGCGCGGGCCGCGGCGACGATGGCCCGGGTGAGCGGCGGCAGCTTGTCATCCGGCGTCTCGGCCAGCCAGCGGCCCACGGCGGCGGTGAAGGCGCTGCCGGCGTCCTGGCCGGCCTTGCACACGTCGGGCGTCGGATGCGGCCCGAACACGTAGCGCGACACGCGGAACAGGGCGGCCGGGCAGCGCGGTGCCTCGGCGCCACCGGGCGGGTGGAACTCCGTGCCCCACACATGCCGGCCGTCCGGCGGGCCGAACCAGAGGTTGCAGAGCTTGGCCAGCACGCCTTCGCTGAGCCGCTCCAGGTCCAGCGGCGTGTCGGTGGGCAGGTCCGCGGGCTTCTGGCTCGCGGGGAAGGCGGCCAGCAGCGCCTGGGCCTCCTGCTTGAGCCCGGCGATGCCGCCGCTGGCGACCTGGTAGGCGGCCATGAAGGCGTCGGCCTCGGTCACCCTCTCCAGGATCTGGTTGACGACGGGCGCCTGCTGTCGGTGCCCGGTGTCGTCGTCCAGGCCCAGGAAGCCCACGCCGACCGAGTCGGCCATGCGCTGGCCGTAGCCGGCCACCGAGTAGCGGTCGGGGGCGTTGCGCAGCACCTGCTGCACCCGGTCGGCCGCGCCCACCAGCACGCCGTAGCGCGTGGCCACCACGCCGCCGGGCTGGGCGCGCACCCAGGCCCAGGTGGCGTCGCGCTTGTTGGGGTCTTCCAGCGCTTCGCGCCAGCCGTCCAGGTCGTCGGGTGCCGGCATGGTGGCGGGCACCACCGGCGCGGGCAGCTGCGGCAGTGGCAGCTCGACGAGGCCGGGCAGCGCCTTGAGCGCACGCACCGAAGGCACGAAGAAGTAGGCGCCCCACTGCAGCGTGACGAAGGGCTGGTTGCCCAGATCCACCTCGTAAGGGCGCTTGTTGTGCTCGAAGGGGTAGATGCGCGGGCCGCCGCCGTCCACCACGCCCAGCAGCGGGTCGCTCTGGCCGGAGTAGCCGCCGCTGGCATTGCCGCCGGCCACCCAGCGCTGGATGACCTCGAACTGCTCGGCCAGGTGGGCGTTGTAGGCCATGAAGACGAGGCCGCGGTCGGCGTCGTCCACGGGCTGCTGGCGGTTGGGCGGCGGGCCGTAGCTCATGCCGCGGCGCAGGATGCGGGGCATGCGGGCCTTGGCGAACGCCATGTCCTCGCCGGTGTCGCGCGGGTTGGTGCGGCGGATGTGGGCGTGGAAGGGGCACAGCGCGCCCTGGCGGTCGGCGTCGTAGTTGAAATCGTTGATGGCCTGGTCGTCCGCCAGCGGCTCGCCGGTGCGCCAGCGGCCCATGAGTTTGGCCATCAGCACGTCCTTGGGCAGCCCGGTGCGGGTGGCCTCGGCCGTCATGCGGGCGTCGAGCCGGCCCACGTACTGGCGCAGCTTGCGCACGACGAGGAAGGTGCCGCGGTCCAGCAGCGCGTCGGCCTGCTCGGGCACGGCATAACCCTTGTCGCGAGCGGTCGGGAAGCCCTGCAGGATTTCGCCGTCGTGCACGCGGTCGTCCCAGCGCTGGCCGGTGGGGTGGGGCGTCTTCCACTGCGGCGTGGGCTGGCTGATGCCGTCCTTGAAGCCGAAGTTCTCGCTGTCCACCGCGTTGCTGCGCATCGGCTCCACGGCCATCAGCGTGAGGCCGGTGCCCTGGGTGAGGGCGAGTGCGGCGGCGTCGATGCGGGCCTGGTCGGCCGCGGTGACGGCCTCGCCCGTCTCGGTGCTGGCAAAGCGCACCTGCACCAGCACATGGGCGCCGGCGGGGTCGAAGCGGTCACGCCCGTTGACGTGGGGCGCCAGCGCCCAGTGCGCGGGGTGGTTGTGGCGCACGTCGCCCAGGAGGCCGGCGCGGGCGGCCATGCCCTCCTTGAAGGCCTGCGGGAAGCGCGCCAGGCGCGCCGCCGGCACGCCCAGGGCCTGCAGCCCCGTGAGCGTGAGGGCCAGCTGCGTCCAGATGCCCTGCAGCGGGCCGCTGGCGGGCGGCTGCGCGCCCTCGGCCGTGACCGGGGCGGTGGACAGCCAGGCCAGCGCCTGCGCCGGCTGGGCGATGCGCAGCAGCAGCAGTGCGCCGCGGTTGGTGGGCAGCTTGGTGAGCATGCCGGCCTGCAGGTCGGCGTCGTGCACATCCAGCGCGCGGGCCTGCACGGGCGGCGGCGTCAGCTCGGTCTCGAACCACTGCAGCATGGCGAAGTGCCTGCGCCGCAGCAGCTCGCCCGGCGTGTTGCCGGTGCCGATGGGGAAGTGCTGGCTCGTGCCCAGCCGTTTCAGCTCGAACAGCACGTCCTGCGTGGCGCGCAACAGCACGCGGCCGTCCCAGGCCGTCTCGTCGAAGAAGCGCTGCAGCGTGAACAGGCCCGCCAGCGGCACCAGGCCGCGGGCGGCCATCGCGAAGCGCTCGGCCGGGTCGGTGGGCAGCGGCTGCACCTCGCCGGAGGCGGGCGCGCGCAGGCGGTCGGCGCCCAGCTCGCTGGCACGGCCGCGCTGGCTGGCTTCGAGCTTGGCCAGGTACTCGGCGTCACTGACGGTGCGGCCGGACTCGATGAAGAGGAAGTCCGCCGAGATCTCGTGCTCGCGCACCCAGCGCGCGTAGGTGTCGAAGCTGCAGTTGCACGACAGCTCATAGCCCTCGACATGGCACAGGATGAGGTCCAGCGTGGAGCCAAGCTGGTCCCAGATGACCCGCATGTAGGGCTCCCAGCCGCCGTCGAAGTTGACGTTGAGAAGCAGCCGGTCCGGCGCGCCGTCCTTGCCTTCCACGACCGCCCAGCGGAAAGAATGGACGATGCGCCAGCGCGCCACGACGTCGGTGTAGGGCGAGGCCGGGGCGCTGCTCTCGCGCGAGCCCAGCCGCAGGCCGTTGAGCGTGCGCAGCACCTTGCGCAACCGGTCGACGTAGGTCGCCACTTCGAGGGCGTCGACAAAGCCCTGCTTGATGTCGGCCAGCAGCACCAGGTCGGTGATGCCGCCGAGTTGAACGTCGTTGCCACGTGCCATGAGGCCTCCCCTTGTTTTGGGGAAGGAGTATCTCGGCACCGCGTGACGGCGGCGTCAGGGTCGCCCCTCAAGTTTGACGATGGCCCGGCTGATCGCCGCCAGCCGCAATTCATCCGCGAAAACCGGCAACCTATCGCAAACCCTTAGATCCGGACTCCTCTCTTTCAGACACTGGCGGCACAGACAGAGAGGAAAACACCATGAACCGCATCAGCACCACCACCACCCGCACCGCCCGCCTGCAAGCCGTGAGCGCCGCCATCCTCGTCGCGATGATCGCGTTGACCGGCGCCGCCTGGATGACGATCACCGTCCCGGCCGAGGCACCCGAGGTCGTGAAGCTGGAACGCGTCGTGGTGAGCGGCGTGAGCACGCCGGAGCCCACCGTGGCCCAGCTGCCCCGCGTCGTCATCGAAGGCCGCCGCAACCAGGCCAGCAACGGCACGCAGGTCGCCAGCGCCTGCGTCGCCCCGCAGGTCTGCTAACGGCCCAGCACCCGGAGAATCTCGCGGCCGTAGGCCTCGAGCTTCTTCGCCCCGACCCCACTGATCTCGCCGAGTTCGGCGAGGTCGCCCGGCACGGCGCGGGCCATCTCGGCCAGCGTCGTGTTCTGGAAGATCACATAGGCCGGCAGGCCATGCTCCTTGGCCACCTCGGAGCGCCAGGCCTTGAGCGCCTCGAAGCGCTCCAACCCCTCGGCGTCCAGGCCCAGCGCCGGATCGGCCTTGGGCCGCGCGCCGCCGCGCGTTGACTTGCCGCGCGGCTTCTTCTCCTCGGCCTCGCGCAGCCGCACCTCCACCTCGCCCTTGAGCACCGCACGCGCGCCGTCCTGCAGCGCCAGCGTGCTGAACTCGCCCTCGGCAGCCACATGCCCGAGCGCGATGAGCTGGCGCAGCACGGCCCGCCATTGCTGCTCCGACAGGTCGGCGCCCACGCCCCAGGTGGACAGGCTCTCGTGGCCGTATTGCTTGGTCTTGTCGGTGACCTTGCCGCGCAGCACGTCGATGAGGTGGCCGGCACCGAAGCGCTCGCCGCGCTGATGAAAGCGGTAGATGCACGAGAGCAGCTTGCGGGCCGACTCGGTGCCGTCCCACGTCGCGGGCGGGTTCAGGCAGTTGTCGCAGTTGCCGCAGGGCTCGCTCGCCTCGCCGAAGTAGCCCAGCAGGCGCACCCGGCGGCAGTCGGTCGCCTCGGCCAGGGCCAGCAGCGCGTCGAGCTTGCCGCGCTGGCCCTGCTTGAAGGCCTCGCCCGCCGGGCTCTCGTCGATCATGCGGCGCTGGTTGACGACGTCGGCCAGGCCGTAGGTCATCCAGGCTTCGGCCGGCGCGCCGTCCCGGCCCGCGCGGCCGGTCTCCTGGTAGTAGGCCTCGATGTTCTTGGGCAGGTCCAGGTGGGCGACGAAGCGCACGTCGGGCTTGTCGATGCCCATGCCGAAGGCGATCGTGGCGACGATCACAAGGCCGTCCTCGCGCAGGAAGCGGTCCTGGTGCCTGCGGCGCGTTTCGTTGTCGAGCCCGGCGTGATAGGGCAGCGCGGGGATGCCTTCGGACTCCAGCCAGGTGGCGGTCTCCTCGACCTTGCGCCGGCTCGCGCAGTAGACGATGCCGGCGTCTCCGGCATGCTCGTCGCGCAGAAAGCGCAGCAGCTGGTGCTTCGGGTCGTCCTTCTCGACGATGCTGTAGCGGATGTTCGGCCGGTCGAAGCTGGCCACGAAGAGGCGCGCCGATTCGAGCCGCAGGCGCTGCACGATATCGGCGCGCGTGTGGTCGTCGGCGGTGGCGGTGAGCGCCAGCCGTGGTACCGAGGCATAGCGCTCGTGCAGCACCGACAGGCCGAGGTACTCCTCGCGGAAGTCATGCCCCCACTGGCTGACG
>JAEUPJ010000011.1 GCA_016790285.1 Roseateles sp.
GCAAGTTCGCGGTGCAACTGCCTGCCGAAGCGCAAACCCTCCACGACATCTTGGCCGAGATGGCGACGCGATACCCAGACCTTGCCCCTGAGGTGATCTACGCATAGTCGGCCGCCTTGGGGGATAGCCGGACGCTTACGCAGCGAAAGTCGTTGCAGCAGAGATTGCTGGGGGTCGCGACATGAGCCAGCCCATGTTGTCGCGACAAGTCGTGCAGCAGCTGAGTGCCTCAGGTGAAGTTGACGTCCTTGGGGTGCTTATCCATGTTCAGGGTGACGATGCTTGGATCGCAAAGATGCCCGAGCTGCGACCGGAAGCAGTCCAGAAGAACGAAACGGGAGGGCAGTCTGAGCGGGTGCGGATGTACTGGCAGCGCCCCCGGATGGTGTCGTACTCGCAGCTTCTGGAATCCTCCTCGAAAGATGACTTTCCTAGGATTCAGCTTGTGGCCGAGCAGGCTTGCGCGCTATGGATGCTCTCCGAAGCGCAGTTCGACGGGACCATGGGGCTTCCCCTCGGGCTGAAGCTGCCCGTCATGAAGCTCTCGTCATGGCGGGACAAGCGCGACAGCTCATTTTTGCTGATCAAGCCGATCGTAGAGAACAAGACTCTGGTCGAGTTGCTGTACGACACGTCGCTCGATCGGCAGATCCGCGCACGGGCTGAAGGCACTGGCGTCTCAAAGTCCTGGCTGTGGTCACTTCTCAATCGCTACATGTTTGCCGGTGCACGCAGATGCGGCCTGCTTCCCATGAGCTTCAAGCGAGGCGCTCCTGGACGAAAGCGCGTCATGACAAAGCCTTGTGGACCTGGAGATATGGCCTACCGCATGAAGTTGAGCAAGCACCGAGGGTTCGTGATGACCGAACGAGACCGGATCAATTGCTTTCTGGCGTGGTCAAAGTTCAAGAAGCCAGACGTCTCGGTCCACGCTGCATACATTCAGATGCTGCGGACGTACTACGCCCAATCGGTTGAGTACGTGAGTCCGCGCAAGCGCAATGTCACGCTGCTGCCGCGAGAGGACTACCCAACAGAAGGCCAGTTCGCCTACCACGGTCGATTGGGAGACCCAACGCGCGCTCCGGCATTGATTGGCTTGTCGCCGAAGTCCTTCAAGAACAATGTCGTTGGGCATCGTGGCACAGCACAGAGCGGCGTCAAAAATGCGCTCCAAGTCGGCGTTATCGATTCCACGTCCAGTGACCAGACGTTGGCCTCCGAGTCGTCTACGTTGCTCATGCTTACGGTGCCTCGAACAACGCGCATCATGGATGTACGGACCGAGTACATCCTTGGCGAGTACACATCATTCGAGCCTGTCAGCGGTGTAACGCATCTTCGAGCCATTGAACACGCCGCTTCCGACAAACCCGAATGGGCAGCTGGCCTAGGCATCGCTCTGGAACAAGGAGAGTGGCACAGCGGCGTTTTCGCGTCCGTGCGAAGCGACAACGGTGAAGGCAAAGGACGGCTAGCAATGCAAGTCCAAACTGAAGCCAATCTCGACCTTGAGTACACCGCCTCGTGGCACAGCCGAGCAAAGAACATCGTCGAGGGCCAGCACCTGTTTCAGCACCTGTTGGCAGACTGGCATGCACCAGGCAGCACGATGGGCAAGATTCGCAGTCGTGGTGAGAAGCTGTCGACGGACAGCCCACTGAACTTCAGGCAGTACCTCGAGATACGCATCCAGGCAGTACTGCATTACAACAACAAGGAGCCTGTCACTCGCTTGTTGGACCTTGACATGCGTCGCCAGGGCGTTCCAGCGACGCGGCGCGGCATCTTCGAGTATCTGCGTGAGACTGGGCAAGTGAGCAGCGGTCCGTCAGATTTGCTAGCACTTCGACCCTTCGCTTTGCCGAGGATCCCAGCACAGATCCGAAAGAGTGGCGTTCATCTTTGGGACCCCAGGCAGAAGTGGGGCACACGGTTGATCCCGGACCTCGTCTACTGGGATGAGTGGCTCTGGCAGCAAGGCTATCTCACGCAGGGCGGCCAGAAGCACATAGAGACGTTCGTAGCGATCGATCCTGCATGCATAGGAGTCGTTTATCTACAGATCGGAACGACATGGCGCCAGCTCAGCATGCAGACGCACGACGCGGAGAAGCGAGCGCTCACGCTTGTGGACTGGCTCGCAATCAGTGACCACGACAGCACGCGCAGATTCCTGGATGCGCATCAAGCCTTGGAGAGCCGCGCGTCGATCTTCGAGACCATCGACTCCAACGCGAGCGATGCAAAGAAGGCTCGTTCCGAAGAACTCCACAACGCAAAGGGAACAAGAACTGAGAAGAGACCAGCCAAACGGGAGGCTACGGCGCTTGAACTTGCTCAACAGGAGCGCCAGCGCCTCGGCCTCGGAGCTGCTGCACCCACGCCGTCGTCGCAATCTGTCGCATCGAGTTCCCGACCTCCACCTCCACCTCCACCTCCACCTCCACCTCCACCTCCACCGCCGCCGCCGCCGCCGCCGCCGCCGCCGCCGCGCCGGCCTGTCTCCGCTGAAACCGAAGACGGTGCTGCCAGTACCTACATGGATGCCGTGCGTGCTGCTCGCGCGCAACGGAGGGGTGTCTGATGGGGGCCTCTTCGAACATTCTGCTGCGAGCACTCCCGCCTGAAATGAACTATGTGGAGTTGTCGCAATGGCTGGAGCGGCTACCTAAACCTGGTCCATGGGAAGCTCACGAGGTCAGGCACGAGATTGAAAGCGTCTTCGTAGCCACGCAGAGTGCGATTGATATCGCGGCCGGCCTCCTGGACATGATGCGGCTCGCCGCCACGGTGCAAGATCCTCGAGTGCTTGAGAACCGATTGCGTGTCACGCGTGTGGTCGATGTCCTACGGCGCGACGGTTCCATGCGGGAATCTGCACCCGACGTGTGCCTGGCCATTGGCATGTGCATCATCGGCCTCACCGGTGTTGGGAAGTCACGATCTGTATCGCGCGTGTTGAATTCCATACCGCAGGTCGTGGAGCACGAACAAGATGCTGCGAGCCTAACAGTCTACTTAAAGCAAGTAGTGCATCTCACAGTGCATATGTCCGGAGATGGAACACCGGCGGCCTTCTTCATTGGAGCCCTGATGGCGTTGGACTCCGCTTTAGGTACAACCTATTGGGAGGACGCGAAGAAGAGCAGGCCTGGTGTCAATTCGCTGATGGTCATCTTCATGAGCAAGCTGATGTTGCACCGTGTGCTCCTGCTCGTTGTTGAAGAAGCGCAGGAGAGGAACCTGGATGGGACACGCTACCAAGTTCTGTTTAGAGGGCTGTTCTTGCAGCTATTGAACTGTGGCATTCCAGTGGTCTTGATCGGGAACCCGTCCGGTATCAAGCCATTGCTTAGTTCGTCGCAGTTGAGGCGGCGACTTACGCAGGGCGGTGAGCATCGACTGCATCCAGTTTTTCAATGGCAGTCTCCGGAGTGGAGGTTGGATTTGGTGCCCACGATATGGGTCGCTTCACCATTTGCCGAACCCGATGAGGTCTGGTGCACAGACGACGAGCTTTGTGAGTACTTGTGGCGCAATACGGGGGGCTTCAAGAGCCATCTCGCCTCGTGGCGGGTCGTGGCAGTGAAGATTGCGCTTCGCGAGGGAAGTCACCGGGTCGAACGATCCCACATCACTCGTGCCTTGGTTCATCCTGAGTACTTGGGAAACAGACCACTTTCAGAAGCATTTGCAGAGCGCAATGTGACCAAGCTTCGAGAGTTCACTGACACCGATGCCGAGGAATACGCGGACATATTGCTTGAGCTTGCTGCGGCAGAGGCCGCTGCAGCTTCCGGAGCGTGTGAGGCTCAGGCCTGCCAAGGCACACCTGAACAGCGGTCTGGCGTTGAGCGCGAAAGCGACGAGATCAGGACGTCGAAGGTGACGCCCGAACGACCAGTGCCTGGAGACAAATCGCGGCGTTCAGCAGAAACGGTGCGAGCTCCGCGATCGAAAAGCAGAACAGCAAGTGCAGGTCGATCGGAAGTTCCCGATGGACTATCGCCTGACGATGTGCGGTCCGACGCCTGGCTTGGGCGGCTGCCCAAGCGTGCCGATGAGTAAGCACGGCGCTATGGTCACTGCTTCGCTTCCATTCATGCCGCGATGGCGCGGTGATGAAACGCTGTACAGCTGGTGCGCTGGCATGCATCGACTTCACATGCTCGGGTCGGCCAAACGAACAGGAGAGAAGCTGTTCGATGCCGTCCACGCACCTCGGCTGATCGAGATTCCTTCTCGGCTGGACACGTTCGTGGCGCGCACGGGCGGGAGATTGGGCAGCACAGGGCAAGTGCTCAGCGAGCGCACCGTGTTTCCCTACTTGAGTTGTCTCCTCCCGCTCGCACAGCGGGCCACGGCGGAGCTTGCTGCTTCATCGCGCAGCCATGCAGCAGCGGCTCGCGTGCGCTTGGGGCTGGTGTCCAACCGGGGATCCCCTGCCATCCGATTGAAAGACTGCATCCTGTGCAATCGGGAGAGTGGGTCTCTCTACGGTATGGCGACATGGCGGCTCGAGCACCAGTTGCCTCTGGCGATGGTTTGTCTCCTCCATGGACAGCCCCTTCGGGTTCACCACACCCGTGCTTCAACTTGGCGTATTCCGACCGACACAGACGCAGGCGACCGACAACTCGCCTGGGACAATCGGCGCGAAGCTGGCATAGCGTCGACTTTCTCTCGTTTAGAGCTTTGCTTTCATAGAAGTTCTGGGCGCTGCCTTCAGGATGGGTTTCGTAGCGCGACGCTGCAGGCGCTTGCGCGCATTGGCGTCATCAAGCCTCATCTTCGATTGGACGTCCGACAAGTCGCGACGTGGCTGGAGCAATCGATGGCGTTCGCCATGGTGGGACGGCTGTTTGACTGGGCGCCACCGCCAGACGCTGCCGAGCGGTTGTTGAAGGCCCGCTCCATTGCCGGCAGGGCGACTTGGTCGGTGTTGTGGGCTGCGATTGTCGAGTCCGAACCTGCCGCCGAGGCTTGGATTGCGCAAGCCTTTGCTGGCGGGCTTGGTCCCGCCCAGCTTTCGTTGGCACTTGATGAGACAAAGGCCGGCACTGATGTTCCTGCGAACCTTGAAGAGATCCTGTGGGAGTGCAAGACCATTGAAGAGATCGCACTCCGACTGCGGGTATCCAAAGCTACGGTCAACCGGTGGCTCACCCGTTCGCGGCCGATGCTGAGGCGCTGGCAAGAAGCCAGACGTGCGAGCCGGCAAGAGGAAGCCATTCGGCGGATCCGCCGATTCATGGAATTGCATCCGCAGAGCAATCGTGCTGAGGTGCTGAGACAGTGCAAGACGGATGTTGCCCTGCTCCAGGCCAACGTACCCGAGGCTTTGTGGGCAATCCTGCGCTCCATTCCTTCGGACAGGACGCCTCAGTTGCAACTTGCACTCGAAGGCTAGCTGCCCACGCCTTTCAATGCTTGCTTATGAACGCTAGAGTCGGCGCATGCTCATGCATTACTTGGCCAATCCGTATTTCCTCGGCTATGTTTTGGTGGTGCTGCTCCTGTTTCGGTTTGCCGAAGCTCTCAAGCGCCAGCACAAGGAGAACGTGCAGCGCAGGCAAGCCAGGGACAAACGTCCATCTGTGTGGGATGTGGACGTGTAGCCTGTACTCATGAGGTCCGTTGTTACAGCCGCTAGCAGAGCGGATTCGTGCTGCCGTCACTTTCGGAGCCTTTGCTCAGGCGGTCCTCGTTGGTCGGGTACTCTGTTGCGTAGAGTTCTGTCACATCGATAGCCTCTCGACCGCAAAGCAACGCCTCCTGGCGTGTCCGCTGGTCGGCAAGTTGTTGACGGGTAGCCGGCGGTCCTTCCAGCGTATACGTGCTCCCGGATCTCGTCTGGATCTGGCCAGCCTCGATACGTTCTATTTGGCTTGTCACTCTCATCCGGGTCTCCGTAAGCATTCCCGCAGCTATGCGCACTCGAGTGCCATCGTCGTCCTCCACTTCAAGGACTGACCAAAGGCGAAGTTTCGCGGTGGAAGGCGAGGCAGGGAAACCGATCGGCGTCAGGATGTTCATGGAGTCAACCAAGGGTTAAGTTGCGACCTTGACGTTCAGTTGCGACCTTGACGCGCGTGCTTGCTCGGCCGGGAGCGACAGGTCAGGCAGGGCCACTCGCCCCCACACGTTCGAATCATCTTGCCTACGGCGACTGGAGCGCAATAGGTTGTCGGCCCGGTAGCAGCGGTGTCCAGGTCGCCACATTGCATATCCCAGTGGACGTGAGCATCCAGTTCAGCACGATGAGCACGCGATCCAGTGTTCATGAGCACTGGTGGCTGTCCCGCGATAGCGGCAGCTCTGCAGCGACTGCTGACGGTCGCCGCCGACGCCCGTACGGCAGCAAAGTGCCCAAAGCGGAAGCTCGCACGGGCTTAGCAGGCCTCCGGGAAGCGGTCGTTCAAAGTTCGCGCTCAGCCGGCACCGAAGGTGGACGGGTACCCGGCGCGGTTCATGCTGCCTGCGCTGCCAAAGAGCTCCGCTCGGCGTCGCGGGAACGCAGACGCTCGGAAACTGAAGGGCTAGAGGCAATCTGGCTCAGCGCATCCAAAAGGCGAGTCAGTTCCCTGACTACCTCGATCAGCCGACGCTGAGCCTCTATCTACGGAAGTCGAGAGCCCATCCCAGCACAGCCAAATGACTCGAATCGATCTGCGCAGAGGTCACGGGCCGCCACCAGCGCCGCGCTGAGGAACTTGCGCGGGTCGAACTCGTCGGGCCGCTGCGCCATAGCGCGCCGCATCGCGCCGGTCATGGCCAGGCGGATGTCGGTGTCGATGTTGATCTTGCGCACGCCGTGGCGAATGCCTTCCTGGATCTCCTCGACCGGCACGCCGTAGGTCTCCTTGATGTCGCCGCCATGCGCGCGGATGACGGCCAGCCATTCCTGAGGCACGGAGGACGAGCCGTGCATGACGAGGTGCGTGGATGGGATGCGTGCGTGGATCTGCTTGATGCGGTCGATGGCGAGGATGTCGCCCGTGGGCTTGCGGCTGAACTTGTAGGCGCCGTGCGAGGTGCCGATGGCGATGGCCAGGGCGTCCACACCGGTCTGGGCGACGAAGTCGGCGGCCTGATCGGGGTCGGTCAGCATCTGCTCGTGCGTCAGCACGCCTTCGGCGCCCACGCCGTCCTCCTCGCCGGCAGTGCCGGACTCCAGTGAACCCAGGCAGCCCAGTTCGCCTTCCACCGACACGTCCACCGCGTGCGCCATCTCGACGACGCGCCGGGTTACGGCCACGTTGTACTCGTAGCTGGCCGGGGTCTTGGCGTCCTCCAGCAGCGAGCCGTCCATCATCACGCTGGTGAAGCCCGAACGGATGGACTGCATGCACACGGCCGGGCTGGCGCCGTGGTCCTGGTGCATCACGATGGGCAGCTGCGGGTACATCTCGACGGCAGCCTCCACCATCTTGCGCAGGAAGGGCTCGCCCGCGTATTTGCGGGCGCCGGCTGAGGCCTGCAGGATGACCGGGCTGTCGGTCCTGGCGGCGGCCTGCAGGATGGCCTGAATCTGCTCCAGGTTGTTGACGTTGAAGGCGGGCACGCCGTAGCGGTGCTCGGCCGCATGGTCGAGCAGGCGGCGCAGGGAAATCATGGGCATCGGGAACTCCGGTGGGATGGGGATTCAGCGGGCGCGGTCTTCGAGCGCGCGCACGGCGGGCAGGGTCTTGCCTTCGAGGAATTCGAGGAAGGCGCCGCCGGCCGTGGAGACGTAGTCGATGCGGTCGGCCACGTCGAACTGGTTGACGGCGGCCACCGTGTCGCCGCCGCCGGCGATGGAGAAGGCCTTGGAGTTGGCGATCGCCGTGGCCAGCATGCGGGTGCCGTGCGAGAACTTCTCGATCTCGAACACACCGAGCGGCCCATTCCAGACGATGGTCTTGCAGGCCTCCAGCTCGTCGACGAGGCGGCGCATGGATTGCGGGCCGAAGTCGAGGATGAGGTCGCTGCCGCCCACCTCGGCCACCGGCTTGATGGCGGGCAGGGCGGTCTCGGAGACGGCGTCGGCGACGACCACGTCGCTCGGCAGGAAGAGCCGCGCGCCGCGGGTCTTCAGCGTGGCCATGACCTCGCGGGCCGCGTCCACCATGCTGGGCTCGCACAGCGACTTGCCCACCGGCTGGCCGGCCGCCAGCAAAAAGGTGTTGGCCATGCCGCCGCCGACGATGAGCAGCTCCACGCGCTGCGCCAGCGCGTTCAGGATGGCCAGCTTGGTAGACACCTTGGACCCACCGACGATGGCCGCCATCGGCCGCTCGGGCGCGGCCAGCGCGCGGCCCAGGGCCTGAAGCTCAGATGCCATCAGCGGGCCGGCGCAGGCCTCGCCGGCCAGCCGGGCCAGCGCCTCGGTGGTGGCCTCGGCACGGTGGGCGGTGCCGAAGGCATCGTTCACATAGACGTCGCAGAGCTCGGCCATGCGGCGGGCCAGCTCGGGCGAATTCGCCTTCTCGCCGGGGTTGGCGCGGCAGTTCTCCAGCATCACCACCGCGCCGGGCGCGACGTCGAAGGGCTGGTCGAGCCAGTCGTTGACCAGCGGCACGGGCGTCCGCAGCAGCTGTGCCAGCCGCTCGGCGACGGGCCGCAGCGAATCGCGCGGGTCGAGCGTCCCTTCGGGGGGGCGGCCCAGGTGGGACGTCACCATCACGCGGGCGCCCTGTTGCAGCGCCTGCTGGATGCCGGGCAGGCTGGCACGGATGCGGGTGTCGTCGGCGACGCGGCCGGCGGCGTCCAGCGGCACGTTGAGGTCGCAGCGGATGAACACGCGCTGGCCGCGCAGGTTGATCTGATCCAGGGTCTTGAAGGCCATGCTGCGCTCCTCAAGCCCGCGCCATGGCCAGGGCCGTGTCGAGCATGCGGTTGGAGAAGCCCCACTCGTTGTCGTACCAGGCGCAGACCTTGACGAGACGGCCGCCGGCGACTTTGGTGCAGCTCGCATCGACGACGCTGGAGCGGGCGTCGTGGTTGAAGTCCACCGACACCAGCGGCTCGTCGCTGTAGCCGAGGATCCCCTGGAGCGGACCGGCGAAGGCCGCGCTGCGCAACAGGCTGTTGACCTCCTCGACCGTGGTGTCGCGCCCGGCGGTGAACACGAGATCCACCATCGAGACATTGATCGTCGGCACCCGCACCGCGAAGCCGTCCAGGCGCCCGGCCAGCTCGGGCAGCACCAGGCCCACCGCGGCGGCGGCACCGGTCTTGGTCGGGATCATGGACTGCGTGGCCGAGCGGGCGCGGCGCAGGTCCTCGTGATAGACGTCGGTCAGCACCTGGTCGTTGGTGTAGCTGTGGATGGTGGTCATCAGGCCGTGCGCGATGCCGACGCCTGCGTGCAGCACCTGGGCCACGGGTGCCAGGCAGTTGGTGGTGCAGGACGCGTTGGAAACGACACGATGCTCGGCCTTGAGCACGCCGTGGTTGACGCCGTAGACGACGGTGGCGTCCACGTCCGCGCCGCCGGGCGCACTGATCAGCACCTGCTTCGCCCCGGCCGCGAGGTGGGCGCCGGCCTTGGCCTTGCTGGTGAACAGGCCGGTGCATTCCATGACGAGGTCCACGCCCATGTCCCGCCATGGCAGCTCGGCCGGGTTGCGCAGCGACGTGACGCGGATGCGCCGGCCGTCCACGATCAGGTGTTCTCCCTCGCAGGCGACGGGCAGCCCGAAGCGGCCATGCGCCGTGTCGTGGCGGGTCAGGTGGGCGTTGACGCGGGCGTCGCCCAGGTCGTTGATGGCGACGATGTCGATCTCGTGGGTGCGCTGGGTCTCGAACAGCGCGCGCAGCACGTTGCGGCCGATGCGGCCGTAGCCGTTGATGGCGATGCGGAGGGTCACGGGAATGTCTCTCGGGTTGTCGTTATGAAAGCAGGGCGCGGGCACGCGCGGCCACGGCCTCGGCGGTGAGGCCGAACAGCGGGAACAGCTTGCCCGCCGGGGCGGATTCGCCGAAGCGGTCGATGCCGACCACGTCGCCGTCCTCGCCGACGTACTTCCACCACAGGCCCGTGCTGCCGGCCTCGATGACGATGCGGGGCAGGTGGCGGGGGATGACGTCGGCGCGCCAGGCGGCGTCCTGTCGGTCGAACAGGTCCAGGCAGGGCAGGGACACGACGCGGGCCGGGATGCCGGCCTCGGCGAGCAGCTTTGCCGCTGCCAGCGCGAGGCCGACCTCGGAGCCGCTGGCCAGCAGCGCGACGCGCTCGCCCTCGGGTCGGCGCAGCACGTAGCCGCCGCGGGCGATGTCGTCCAGGCGCGGGCGGCCGTCGCCCGCGTGGGGCAGGGTCTGGCGCGACAGCAGCAGGGCGCTCGGCCCATCCAGCCGGCGCATGGACTCGCGCCAGGCCACGGCGGTTTCGGTCGCGTCGGCGGGGCGCCAGACGTCCAGGCCGGGGATCAGCCGCAGGCTGCTGGCATGTTCCACCGGCTGGTGGGTGGGGCCGTCCTCGCCCAGGCCGATGGAATCGTGGGTGTAGACGTGCACGACCGGCAGCTTCATCAGTGCCGCCATGCGAACGCCGTTGCGGGCGTAGTCCGAGAAGGCCAGGAAGGTGCCACCGAAGGGCCGGTAGCCGCCGTGCAGGGCCAGGCCGTTCATAACGGCCGCCATGCCGAACTCGCGCACGCCGTAGTGCACGTGGTTGCCGGTACCGGTGCCCTTCAGCGCGCGGTGACCCTTCCAGTCCGTGAGGTTGGAGCCGGTCAGGTCGGCCGAGCCGCCCAGCAGCTCGGGGGTCGCGGGGCCGAGGTCCTGCAGCACGTCCTGCGAAGCCTTGCGGGTGGCGACGGCCACCGCCTTGGTTTCTGCCGTGGCGCAGGCGTGGGCCAGCGCTTCTTCCGTCTCGGGCGTCAGCGGTGCGTGGCGGTCGCAGCGGCGCAGCAGCTCGCGGGCGAGGTCGGGGTAGGCGAGGGCATAGGCGGACAGGCGTTGCCGCCAGGCGCCGTTCAGCGCCGCGCCGCGCTCGCGGGCCGACCAGGCCTGCTGCACGTCGGCCGGCACCACGAAGGGCGCGGCCGTCCAGCCCAGCGCCGCGCGGGTCAGCGCGATCTCGTCGGCGCCCAGGGCCTCGCCGTGGACCTTGGCCGTGCCGGCGCGGTTGGGCGAGCCCTTGCCGATGGTGGTGCGGCAGCAGATCAGCACCGGCTTGTCGGACTGGTGGGCTGCGGCGATGGCGCGGTCCAGCGCGTCGAAGTCGTGGCCGTCCACTTCGCGCAGCACCGTCCAGCCATAGGCCTCGAAGCGGCCCGGCGTGTCGTCGCCGAACCAGCCCTTCACGTCGCCGTCGATGGAGATGCCGTTGTCGTCGTAGAAGGCGATGAGCTTGTTCAGCCGCCAGGTGCCGGCCAGCGAGCAGACCTCGTGGCTGATGCCTTCCATCAGGCAGCCGTCGCCCAGGAAGGCATAGGTGCGGTGGTTGACGACCTCGTGGCCGGGGCGGTTGAACTCGTCGGCCAGCAGCTTCTCGGCCAGCGCCATGCCCACCGCGTTGGCGATGCCCTGGCCCAGCGGACCGGTGGTGGTCTCGACACCCGGCGTCATGCCGAACTCGGGGTGGCCGGGGGTCTTGCTGTGCAGCTGGCGGAAGCGCTTCAGCTCGTCCATGGGCAGCTCGTAGCCGCTCAGGTGCAGCAGCGCGTAGAGCAGCATGGAGCCGTGGCCGTTGGACAGCACGAAGCGGTCGCGGTCCAGCCAGGCCGGGTCGGCCGGGTCGTGGCGCAGGTGGTGGCGCCACAGGGCCTCGGCGATGTCAGCCATGCCCATCGGCATGCCGGGGTGGCCGGAGTGGGCGGCCTGCACGGCGTCGACGGCCAGCATGCGCAGCGCGTTGGCGCAGCTCTGGCGCAGGGTGCGGGTGGGGAGGTCGTTCTTCATCGCACGCTCCCTCACGCGGCCAGCAGGTTGCGACGGCGCTCCACCAGCCGCATGATCATCGGCGTGAAGATCAGCTGCATGGCCAGCTCCATCTTGCCGCCCGGCACCACCAGCGTGTTGGCGCGCGACATCCAGGAGTCGTGCAGCATGCTGAGCAGGTAGGGGAAGTCGAAGCCGCGCGGGTTGGCGAAGCGGATGACGACCAGGCTTTCGTCCGCCGTCGGGATGGTGCGGGCGATGAAGGGGTCCGACGTGTCCACCACCGGCACGCGCTGGAAGTTGATGTGGGTGCGCGTGAACTGCGGGCAGATGTAGTGCACGTACTCGTGCATGCGGCGCAGGATGACGTCGGTGACGGCCTCGGTGGAGTAGCCGCGCGTGCTGCGGTCGCGGTGGATCTTCTGGATCCATTCCAGGTTGATGACGGGCACGACGCCGATCAACAGGTCCACGAAGCGGGCCACGTCCACCTTGTCGGTGGTCACGCCGCCGTGCAGGCCCTCGTAGAACAGCAGGTCGCTCCTGGGCAGCGGCTCCCAGGCGGTGAAGGTGCCAGGGGGCTGCTGGTAGGGCGCGGCCTCCTCGTCGTTGTGCAGGTATTTGCGGCTCTGGCCGGTGCCGGTCTCGCCGTAGCTGCGGAACAGCTCCTGCAGTTCGCCGAAGAGGTTGGCGTCTTCGCCGAAATGGCTGAAGTGGGGCTGGTCGTTCTTCTCGGCCTCGGCCATGGCAGCCTTCATGGCCTGGCGATCATGGCGATGGAAGCTGTCGCCCTCGATGACGGCGGCGGCCACGCCCTCGCGGCGGAAGATGTTCTCGAAGGTGCGCGTCACCGAGGTGGTGCCGGCGCCGGACGAGCCGGTGATGGCGATGATGGGATGCTTGGCGGACATGGGGTTCCCCGTCGGGTTGCTGGATCAGGCGTTGGCGGCGAACAGGCCGCGCCGGCCGAAGAGGGGCGAGTCGTAGCTCTGGCCGGGTTCCTCGGCGTGGTATTTCTCGATGCGCGCCACTTCCTGCGCCGAGCCGAAGACGAAGCCGATGCGCTGGTGCAGCGCGTCGGGCTGCACGTCCATCAGCCGGCTGCGGCCGGTGCTGGCGCGGCCGCCGGCCTGCTCGATGAGGAAGGAGATCGGGCTGGCCTCGTAGAGCAGGCGCAGGCGGCCGGCCTTGGACGGGTCCTTGCTGTCGCGCGGGTAGAGGAAGACGCCGCCGCGCATCAGGATGCGGTGGGTCTCGGCCACCAGCGACGCGATCCAGCGCATGTTGAAGTCATGCCCGCGCGGGCCGGCCTTGCCGGCCATGCACTCGTCGACATAGCGCTTCACGGCCGGCTCCCAGAAGCGGCTGTTGGACGCATTGATGGCGAACTCGCTGGTCTTCTCGGGCAGCTTCAGGTCGGGGTGGCTGAGCACCCATTCGCCCAGCTGCGGGTCCAGCGTGAAGGCGTGCGTGCCGCGGCCCAGCGTCAGCACCAGCATGGTGGAGGGGCCGTAGATGGCGTAGCCGGCGCAGACCTGTTGGGTGCCGGGCTGCAGGAAGTCCGCCGGCTGCGGGTCCTCGCCCGGCGTGGCCGCGCGCAGCACCGAGAAGATGCTGCCGACCGACACGTTGACGTCGATGTTGGAGGAGCCGTCCAGCGGGTCGAACAGCAGCAGGTATTTGCCGCGCGGGTGCTGGGACGGCAGCGCATACGGCGCTTCCAGTTCCTCGGACAACATGCCAGCGCTGTGTCCACCCCATTCGGCGGCGCGCAGGAACATGTCGTTGGCAAGCACGTCCAGCGTCTTCTGGTCTTCGCCCTGCACATTGCCCGTGCCGGCGCTGCCCAGCACGTCGGCCAGCGCCCCGTAGGCCACCTTGCGAGCGATGGCCTTGCAGGCCAGCGACACGTCGGTGATCAGCGCGTTGAGGTCGCCGGTGGCGTCCGGGTGGCGGCGGCGCTCCTCGATGAGGAACTGGGTGAGGGTGGAACGTCCTCCGGTGGGCATGCTTGTCTCCTATTGAATGGATTCGGTGTCGGGCTGCAGGCGGGCGATGAGGTCGCGCGGCGTGTCCAGGCGCCAGATGTCGCCGACCAGCACGGCCGGCGGCTCGCCGTAGCCCCAGCTCACCCAGGCCGCGCGGCAGCCGGCAGCGCGGGCGGCGCGCAGGTCGGCGGAGCCGTCGCCCACCATCAGCAGCTCGGCCGTGGGCAGGCCCAGTCGCTGCGCCGCCTGCTCGATCAGCAGCGGCGAGGGCTTGCGCTGCGCCGGGGTGTCGGCGCCGTGGACGGCCGAGAAAAACGCCAGCAGTCCGGCGGCTTCCAGCACGGCGCGTGCCAGCGGCGTGGGCTTGTTGGTGACGACCACCAGCGGGTAGACGTCGCTCAGCGCCCGCAGCAGGTCGGCCATGCCGGGAAAGGGCGTGCCCTGCGCGGCCGGGTCCTGCAGCGTGACTTCGTCGAAGTCGCGGCGCAGCCGCCAGGCCAGCGTCGCGGGCGCCACGCCGTCCAGGTCGGAGGCGCGCAGTGCGCGCTGGATGAGGGCGTCCGGACCGTCGCCGATCCAGCCGCGCACGGTGGCGAGGTCGAAGCGCGCCAGGCCCGCGTTCATCAGCGCGGCATTCAGCGCGAGGGCGACGCCGGCGGCGCTGTCCACCAGCGTGCCGTCGAGGTCGAAGGCGATGGCCTGGAGGTTCATGCCTTGCCTCCAGCGGCTTCATCGCGCAGGGCAGCGATGCTGTGGCGGTAGTCGCCGCCGGTGAACACGGCCGAGCCGGCGACCACCGTGTCGGCACCGGCCGCCACGACGCGGCGGATGTTGCGGGCGTTGACGCCGCCATCCACCTCCAGCCAGATGTCGCGGCCGCTGGCGTCAATGCGTTTGCGCAGCAGCTCGATCTTGGGCAGGCTGCTCTCGATGAAGGCCTGGCCGCCGAAGCCCGGGTTGACCGACATCAGCAGCACCAGATCCAGCCGGTCCATCACATGGTCGATGAGGTGCAGAGGTGTGGCCGGGTTCAGCGCCAGGCCGGCCTTCATGCCGAGCGAGCGGATCAGCTGCAGCGTGCGGTCCACATGCAGGCTTGCCTCGGGGTGGAAGGTGATGAGGGACGCGCCAGCCTCGGCGAACATCGGGATCAGCGCGTCCACTGGCTGCACCATCAGGTGCACGTCGATGGGCACGGGCCGGCCGTCGGCCGTCTGGCAGTGCGGGCGGATGGCTTGGCACACCATGGGGCCCACCGTCAGGTTGGGCACGTAGTGGTTGTCCATCACGTCGAAATGGATGAGGTCCGCGCCGGCGGCGATGACGGCGCGCACCTCCTCGCCCAGGCGGGCGAAATCGGCGGACAGCAGGCTGGGAGCGATGCGGATGGCGGTCATGTCGTCAGCCCTCGGTACAGGGCCTGCAAGGGGGTGAGGGTGGGCGGTGGGCTGGCGAGGGCGCAGAGCTCGTCGAAGCGCAGCCAGCCGGTGGTGCGCAGCTGGCAGCCGGGTTCGCCGGGCAGCGGGGCGTCTGGCTCGCCCAGGCCGGGCAGCACCAGGCCGGCGGCGGTGAAGTCGCCGCCCTCGGTCCAGAAGGTCGGTGTCACCAGCGTCCACAGGCCGGCGCCAGTGGCGGAGCGCAGGCCGTTGACGGAGTCCTCCAGCGCCACGGCCTGCTCGGGCTGCAGGCCCAGCGTGGCCAAGGCGAGCCGGTAGATGTCGGGCGCGGGCTTCTTGGCGCGCACCTGGTCGCCGCAGGCGATGACGCTGAACAGGTCCAGCCCGCGCGGGCCCAGCGTGCTGGCCAGCAGCGCGTGGATGTTCGCGGCGGTCGTCGTGCTGGCGATGGCGAGGCGGCAGCCGGCGTGCAGGGCCTCGTCGATGAGGCGGGCCACGCCCGCGCGCAGGCCCAAGCCGCCGTCCTGCACGGCGGCCGTGTAGAAGCGCGTCTTCTCGGCATGCAGAGCCGGCACCAGGCTGCGCAGCCGTGCGCGTTCGGCGGGTGACACAGCCAGCGTGTCGATGTAGCTGGCGATGCGCTCCTTGCCGCCGGTCACCTCCAGCAAATGGCGGTAGTCGGCGCGGTTCCAGGTCCAACCCAGGCGATGGCGCTCGAAGGCCAGGTTGAAGGCCACGCGGTGGGCCTCCTCGGTGTCGGCCAGCGTGCCGTCCACGTCGAAGATCAGGGCTTCAATCGCCATGGCGGTCTCCTGTCGGCGCGAACACGCGACTGGCCAGCACGTCCTCGGCCCGCAGCGTGCACAGCTGGTCGCGTGTGAGCGCCGAATCGGCGGTGAACAGCCGTGTGGCGTGGCGCAGGCGGATGCGGTCCAGCGCGTTGCGGATGGAGCGGGCGTTGGCGAAGTGGGGCTGCTGGCGGCGCAGGCCCACGTAGCGGGCGAAGGCGGGTTCGGCCGCGTCGTCGAAGCGGTAGTTCAGCTGCCCCAGCATCAGCTGCGCGATCTGCATCAGCTCGGCCTCGCTGTAGTCGGGGAAGTCGATGTGGTGGGCGATGCGCGAGGCCATCCCGGGGTTGCTGGAGAAGAAGGTGTCCATGCGGTCCCGATAGCCGGCCAGGATGACGACGAGGTCGTCACGATGGTTTTCCATCACCTGCAGCAGGATCTCGATGGACTCCTGCCCGTAGTCGCGCTCGTTCTCGGGCTTGTAGAGGTAGTAGGCCTCGTCGATGAAGAGCACGCCGCCCATGGCCTTCTTGATGACCTCGCGCGTCTTGGGCGCCGTGTGGCCGATGAACTGGCCGACGAGGTCGTCGCGGGTGACGGCAACGAGGTGGCCCTTGCGCACGTAGCCGAGCTGCTTGAGCACGGCGGCCATGCGCAGGGCCACCGTCGTCTTGCCGGTGCCGGGGTTGCCGGTGAAGCACATGTGCAACGAGGGCGGCGTGGACTGCAACCCCTGGGCCGCCCGCAGCTTGTCGATGAGCAGCAGGGCCGCGATGTCGCGGATGCGGCCCTTCACCGGCGCAAGGCCGATCAGCTCGCGGTCGAGCTGGTCCAGCACCTCGCGCACGCCCGAGGATTCGAGCAGGGCGGCCGGGGTCTGGTCGACAGGGGGTGTGGTCAGGGCAGTCATCGCGGTGGCCTCAGTAGCGGGCACCCTCGGCGGCGCGCTGCACCGAGTAGCTCTCGATGGCGTAGCGCACCGTCCGGCCCGGCTCCTCCGTGCGGATCAGCCGGAAGCCCGGCTCGGCCGCCGGCCGGTTGACGATGAAGGACAGCACGACCGACTCCGTGCCGTGCGTGGAGTCGAAGGCACTCAGCCGGATGTAGTGGCTGGGAAAACTCTTGCGGGCGCTCTTGAGTTCCAGCATCACGCCGGCCGCGTCGCCGATGTCGAACATCGGGTTGCCGAACATCTCCCAGTAGGTGTTGCGGGGGTGCGGGTCGTCGGTGTACTCGATGCCGATGGCCCAGCCGCGGGCCAGGCAGTGATCGATCTGCTTGACGATCTGCGCGTCGCTGAGGTCGGGGAGGAAGGAGAAAGTGCCTTGGGTGATTCGCATGGTGTGCGCTCCTGGTGTGTCGGGGCGAGCGCCGCCCGCGCTGGCCGCGAATCTGCGCGGCCACGCTGGCGACTTGGGGATGGAAAGGTCAGGCCACCGAGGCGGTGGGCACGTAGTCCGAGGTGTCGGTCGACGTGTAGTTGAAGGTGATGTCGCCCCAGGTATCGAGGGCTGCAGCCAGTGGGCTGCACCACTTGGCTGCGTCACGCAGGATCTGCGGGCCTTCGTTGGCGATGTCGCGGCCCTCGTTGCGGGCCAGCACCATGGCTTCGAGTGCCACGCGGTTGGCCGTGGCACCAGCCTGGATGCCCTGCGGGTGGCCGATGGTGCCGCCGCCGAACTGCAGCACGACGTCGTCGCCGAACAGATCGATGAGCTGATGCATCTGGCCGGCGTGGATGCCGCCGGAGGCCACGGGCATGACCTTCTTGATCGCGCCCCAGTCCTGGTCGAAGTACACGCCGCGCGGCAGGTCGATGGCCGTGTGCGTGTCACGGCAGATGTTGTAGTAGCCCTGCACGGTCAGCGGGTCGCCCTCGAGCTTGCCGACGGCGGTGCCCGCATGGATGTGGTCCACGCCGACCAGGCGCATCCACTTGGCGATGACGCGGAAGCTCACGCCGTGGTTCTTCTGGCGCGTGTAGGTGCCGTGGCCTGCGCGGTGCAGGTGCAGGATCATGTCGTTCTGGCGGCACCAGTGGCTCAAGCTCTGGATGCCCGTGTAGCCCACGACGAGGTCCACCATGATGATGACCGAGCCCAGCGACTTGGCGAACTCGGCGCGGCGGTACATCTCCTCCATCGTGCCGGCGGTCACGTTGAGGTAGCTGCCCTTGACCTCGCCGGTGGCGGCGCTGGCCTTGTTGACGGCGTCCATCACGAACAGGAAGCGGTCGCGCCAGTGCATGAAGGGCTGCGAGTTGATGTTCTCGTCGTCCTTCATGAAGTCCAGGCCGCCCTTCAGGCCTTCGTACACGACGCGGCCGTAGTTCCGGCCCGACAAGCCCAGCTTGGGTTTGGTCGTGGCGCCAAGCAGCGGGCGGCCGAACTTGTCCAGGCGTTCGCGCTCGACGACGATGCCGGTCGGCGGGCCGGCAAAGGTCTTGACGTAGGCGACCGGGAACTTCATGTCCTCCAGCCGTGCGGCCTTCAAGGGCTTGAAGCTGAACACGTTGCCGATGACGGAAGCCGCGACGTTCGTGATGGAGCCCTCCTCGAACAAGCTCAGGTCGTAGGCGACGTAGCAGAAGTACTGGCCCGGGTTGTTGGGCACCGGATCGACTCGGTAGGCCTTGGCGCGGTACATGTCGCAGGCGGTCAGGCGATCGGTCCAGACCACCGTCCAAGTCGCGGTGCTGGACTCGCCGGCCACGGCGGCGGCGGCCTCGATGGGGTCCACGCCATCCTGGGGCGTGATGCGGAACAGGGCCAGGATGTCGGTGTCCTTGGGCACGTAGTCGGCGTCCCAGTAGCCCATCTGGGCGTACTTGAGGACTCCGGCGGAATAACGCTTCTTCGCGTCGGTGATCTGCGTGGCTTCTGACATGTTGCCCATGGGCACTCTCCTTGCTGCGGTCGGTGGCGATGGACGCGAATGTAGGGACGCGAATACATTCGTAATAGTTAATTCTTTTACGTCAATCATTGGCTTTGACTGATGTTGAAAAACGCCACCTTCCGCCAGCTCGCGGCCTTCCATGCGGTGGCCCGGCTGGGCAGCGTCTCGCGTGCCGCGGGCGAGCTGCACCTGACCCAACCGGCCGTGTCCATCCAGCTCAAGCTGCTGGAGGAAAGTGCCGGCGCACCCCTGCTGGAGCGCCAGGGGCGTGGCATCCGCCTGAGTGCGGCCGGCGAGGTGATGGCCGACTACGCGGCGCGCATCCTCGACCTCTGGCGCGAGGCCGGCGACGAGATGGCGGCCCAGCGCGGGCAGTTCTCCGGCACGCTGCGCGTGGGCGCCGTGACCACGGCCGAGTACCTGCTGCCGCCGCTGCTGGTGGCCTTCGCGGCCGAGCACCCGGACGTGAAGGTCAAGCTGCGGGTGGGCAACCGCGACGAGATCGTCGCCATGCTCGGGGGCCAGGAGGTGGACATCGCCATCATGGGCCGCCCGCCCGGTGAGCTGAAGACGACGTCGGCGGCTTTCGCCAAGCATCCGATGGCCTTCCTTGCGTCGCCGAAGCACCCGTTGATGGCTCAGCGCGACCTGACGCTGGCGGACCTGCACAGCGCCAACCTGCTGGTGCGCGAGCGCGGCTCGGGCACGCGCACGACGCTGGAGCGCCTGTACAAGGACGCGGGGCTGCCGCTGCGCATCGGCTCCGAGATGTCCAGCAACGAGGCGATCAAGCAGATGTGCGCGGCGGGCTTCGGCGCGGCGTTCCTGTCGCTGCACACCTGCGGGCTGGAGCTGCAGGCCGGGCTGCTGGCACTGCTGCCCATGGCCGGCAACCCGCTGGACCGGGAGTGGCACGTCATGCACCTGGCCACGCGCCGGCTCCCGCAGGTGGCGTCGGCCTTCAAGCAGTTCCTGGCCGACGACGGGCAGCGTCTCATCCTTGAGCAACTGCGCACGGGCGCTGCCACCCCCGGCGTGACATCCCGCGCACCGCGTTCCAGAACGGCGCAGGCACGCAATGTGCGGCAGAAGGGGGCATGAACCTCCAGCCCTCCATGCAAACCCTGGCGCTGCCGCGCGAGCTGCCGCAGCGCCAGCGCCTGGCCGATGAACTGCACGCCCGCCCCTTCGAGACGCTGGCCAGTCCGGGGCGGGTGCTGTCCATCGCCACGCTGCGCACCGGCGCTGCGCAGGACGCGCAGTGGCTGGCCCACCTCACCGAGCTGGAGCCCTCACTCGCCGCCAGCGGAGCGACACACCTGCGCCTGCAGTGGCGTGGCCTGCGCATCAAGTGGGAGCGGCACACGGAGTTCTTCAGCCTGAGCCTCTTTTGCGAAGGCGGGGAGGGCGGCGCCTTCGACACGGCCTGGCTGGACGTGTTGCCCGATGGCTGGCTGGAACGGTTGCCCGGCGAGATGGTGTCGGCCACGCTGGTAGCCCTGGTGCCCTGCGCGGGCGAGCCGCCGCATGTGCGCGAGGTGGCGCCGTTGTTCGGCAGCGAGCCGGTGGTGGGCAACCGCATCGCCGACGGCGCCGCGACCGTGGTGACGGACCTGCGTGCCGTGGACGGCGTGACACGCTTCCTGGTGTTCGACCACGCGCTCAACCGCCGCCGCGCTGGCCGCACCGCGCAGCGGCTGGTGGAGATCGACACCTACCGCATGATGGCCTTGCTGAGCCTGCCGCTGGCCGCGCGCCGCATGGGCGAGCTGGGCGCCGAGGAGGCGCAGCTGGCCTCGCTGATGGAGCGCTTTCGCGGCGCGGCCGACGGCGATGAGGCGCTGCTGGGTGAGCTGGTGAGCCTGGCCGCCCGCGTGGAGCACGCGCTGGCTGACCACGGCGCTCGCTTCTCCGCTACACGGGCCTACGGCGGCATCGTGGAGCGGCGCATGGCCGAGTTGCGCGAGGCCGTGGTGCCGGGGCTGCAGCCGCTGTCGGAGTTCCTGGACCGGCGCTTCCGTCCGGCCGTGGAAAGCTGCGCGGCGACGGCGGCGCGGCAGGCGGAGCTGTCCAAGCGCATCGCCCGCGCGGCGCAGCTGTTGCAGACTCGCTCCGAGGTGGAGCGCGAGCGGCAGAACCAGTCCCTGCTCGCCTCACTGGACCGCCGCCAGGGCATGCAGCTGCGGCTGCAGGAGATGGTGGAGGGGCTGTCCGTCATCGCGATGAGCTACTACGGCGTGGGGCTGGCCGCCTATGCGCTCAAGCCGTTGGCCAAGGCGGTTGGCGCCAACGAGGCCTGGGTGATCGGCGCGCTGGTGCCCGTGGTGGTGGTGGCGGTGGTGTTGAACCTGCGGCGGCTGCGCCGACACCTGGCGTCAGCGCACTGAGGGGCTGGAAGCCTGCCTTCCGGTTGTCGTGCCACACCGGCATGGCGCTGACCGCTGCCTGCGGCTGCGTCGCCCGGCAGGGCGTTCGGATGTCACGCCGTGGAGCAGGCGCAGAGCTTGCGTGGCGCCAGGCACAACAACGACCCTGGAGACACCCTCTTGCCTCACATCCTGCAGGCCGCAGCCGCCGGCGCGCCCATCGTCACGGTCACCGATGCGCAGGGGCGCATCACCTACGCCAACTCCGCTTTTCAGCATGCCTCGGGCCTGGACGTCGAGCAGGCGGTGGGCGCGCCGCACAGCGTTGTGCGCCACCCCGAGATGCCGGCCCGCGTGTTCGCGGACCTCTGGGCCTCTCTGCGTCGCGGCCAGCCGTGGACGGGGCTGATCCGCAACCGCCACCAGGACGGCCGCGACTACTGGGTGCAGGCCAACGTCATCCCGGCGCGGCGCGGCGACGAGGCCATCGGCTACACCTCCATCCAGCTGCCACCCTCGCGTGAGGACATCGGCCGTGCCGAGGCCGTCTACAGCGCCTGGCAGGCGGGCAGCGGCGGCCGGCACCAGATCCGCCAGGGCCGCATCGTCGAGACCGGCTGGTCCGCCTGGCTGCGCGCGCTGCGCAACCCGCTGGACCTGCCCGTGCAGCGCCGCGTGCAGGGCTCGGCCGGGCTGTTGGCGCTGCTGTTCGCGGCCGGCGTGGGTGGCGCGCTGGCGCCGCGGTTCGTGGCCGGGCTCTTCTCGGCATTCGGCAGCTGGCAGCCGTGGGTCGTGGCGGGCGGGCTGCTGGGCATGGTGGCCTCTGGCGCCATCGCCGTCTATTTCCAGGGCCGCATCGTGGCGCCGCTGCGTGCGTCCTGTGATGCGGCCACGGCCATCGCCGGGGGCGACATCCACCGGCCCTTTGACGACAGCGCCCGCGCCGGCGAGCTGCGCGACCTGAACCGCGCGCTCAACCAGCTGGTCGCCAAGATGGCTGCCGTGCTGCGCGACGCGCACGACCACTCGGCGCAGGTGGGCGGGCGGGTGGCCGGGCTGGCCGAGGGCGCGCAGCGTCTGGCCGAGCGCTCGGCCGAGCAGTCGGGCGACGTGGGCGACGTGGCCCGCCACACCGCGGCCATCGACGGCCTGAGCGCCGGCACGGCGGAATCGGCGCGGCTGGCGCACGAGGCCTCGCAGCTGGCCACGGCCCAGGCCGACGAGGCCTGCGCCATCGCGCGCACGCTGCAGTCGTCCATGCAGGACATCGCAGCCTTTGGCGCACGCATCGGCGACATCAGCGACCGCATCGATGCGATCTCGGTGCAGACCGGCATTCTGGCGCTGAACGCGGCGGCCGCCGCCAGCCGCGACCGCGAGCTGGGCCGCACCTTCGCCGTCGTGGCCGCCGAAGTGCGCACGCTGGCGCGCGGTAGCGGCGAGGCGGCGCAGCAGATCCGCGCGCTCAGCGGTGAGTCCCGCGACAAGACCGAGGCCGGCCTGCGCCTGGCTCACGCGATGGCGGGCAAGGTGGACGGCGCCGCGCAGCGCATCCGCGCCTTGGGCGAGCAGGTGGCGCAGATCCGCCAGGCGGCGCAGGACCAGTCGCTGGGCGTGCAGCAGATCAACGACCGCCTGCGCGCGCTGGACGCCTCCACGCGGCTTAACGCCACGCTGGCCCGCGACAGCGTGGACGCCAGCGCCCAGGCGCGCCAGGAGACGGCGCGGCTGCAGGCGGCCATCGGCGTCTGGCATCTGGGCTGATGCGGCTGCAAGCGCGGCTTCCGGTGCGAATGCGGGACTGGAAGCCGTCCTGCCAGGGGCGCCGCCGCGGCCTGCTGGCGCCCGTTTTTTTGTTGAGGCAAATCAAGGGCTTGCCGAGCCCGTTCGGTGTTTTCCCTGGACGCCCCGGAGCTGGCGCGCGACTTGTAAGAAGAACGTCACCCGCCGAGGAGCGGCCCCAAACAAGGCCCACAGGCCAAGGAGACACGTCCCGATGGAAACCTTCTACGAGGTCATGCGCCGGCAAGGCATCTCGCGCCGCAGCCTGCTGAAGTACTGTTCGCTCACCGCCACCTCGCTGGGCCTGGGGCCGGCCTTCGTGCCGCAGATCGCCCACGCGATGGAAACCAAGCCGCGCACGCCGGTGCTGTGGCTGCACGGCCTGGAGTGCACCTGCTGCTCCGAATCCTTCATCCGCTCCGCGCACCCGCTGGCCAAGGACGTGGTGCTTTCGATGATCTCGCTGGACTACGACGACACGCTGATGGCCGCTGCCGGCCATCAGGCGGAGGCCATCCTCGAAGAGATCATGACCAAGTACAAGGGCAACTACATCCTGGCCGTGGAGGGCAACCCGCCGCTCAACCAGGACGGCATGAGCTGCATCATCGGCGGCAAGCCCTTCATCGATCAGCTCAAGCACGTGGCCAAGGACGCCAAGGCCATCATCAGCTGGGGCTCTTGCGCGAGCTGGGGCTGCGTGCAGGCGGCCAAGCCGAATCCGACGCAGGCCACGCCGGTGCACAAGGTCATCTTCGACAAGCCCATCATCAAGGTGCCGGGCTGCCCGCCGATCGCCGAGGTGATGACGGGCGTCATCACCTACATGCTGACCTTCGACCGCATCCCGGAGCTGGACCGCCAGGGCCGCCCGAAGATGTTCTACAGCCAGCGCATCCACGACAAGTGTTATCGCCGGCCGCACTTCGACGCCGGCCAGTTCGTCGAGGCCTTCGACGACGAGTCCGCGCGCAAGGGCTACTGCCTCTACAAGGTCGGCTGCAAAGGCCCGACGACCTACAACGCCTGCTCCACCGTGCAGTGGAACGAGGGCACGAGCTTCCCGATCAAGGCCGGCCACGGCTGCATCGGCTGTTCCGAGGACGGCTTCTGGGACAAGGGCTCGTTCTACAACCGCCTGACCGACATCCACCAGTTCGGCATCGAGGCCAATGCCGACAAGGTGGGCGGCACGGCAGCCGGCGTGGTGGGCGCCGCCGCGGTGGCCCACGCCGCCGCCTCGGCCATCAAGCGCGCCTCTCAGAAGCGCGAGCAGAACAACAACGACACGACCACCAAGGTCTGAGAGCGAGACAAACCATGGGTGCTTACGAAACTCAAGGCTTCAAGATGGACAACTCGGGGCGGCGCATCGTCGTCGACCCGGTGACCCGCATCGAAGGCCACATGCGCTGCGAGGTCAACGTCGACAGCAACAACGTCATCCGCAACGCCGTCTCCACCGGCACGATGTGGCGCGGCCTGGAGGTCATCCTCAAGGGCCGCGACCCGCGTGACGCCTGGGCGTTCGTGGAGCGCATCTGCGGCGTCTGCACGGGCTGCCACGCGCTGACCTCGGTGCGTGCGGTGGAGGATGCCCTGGGCATCACCATCCCCAAGAACGCCTACCTGATCCGCGAGATCATGGCCAAGACGCTGCAGGTGCACGACCACGCGGTGCACTTCTATCACCTGCATGCGCTGGACTGGGTGGATGTGGTCTCGGCGCTCAAGGCCGACCCCAAGAAGACGAGCGAGCTGCAGCAGACGGTGTCGCCGTCGCACCCGATGTCCTCGCCCGGCTACTTCCGCGACATCCAGAACCGGCTGAAGAAGTTCGTCGAGAGCGGCCAGCTCGGCCCCTTCATGAACGGCTACTGGGGTAGCAAGGCCTACGTGCTGCCGCCCGAGGCCAACCTGATGGCCGTGACCCACTACCTGGAGGCGCTGGACCTGCAGAAGGAGTGGGTCAAGGTGCACACCGTCTTCGGTGGCAAGAACCCCCACCCGAACTACCTGGTGGGCGGCGTGCCCTGCGCCATCAACATCGACGGCAACGGCGCCGCCGGTGCTCCCATCAACATGGAGCGCCTGAACTTCGTCGAGGCCCGCATCCGGGAAATGATCGAGTTCAACAACAACGTCTACATCCCGGACGTGCTGGCCATCGGGACGATCTACAAGCAGGCCGGCTGGCTGCACGGGGGCGGCCTGTCCGCCACCAACGTGATGGACTACGGCACCTACGAGAAGATCATGGGCCATCACGACACCCAGCAGTTGCCGGGCGGCGCCATCATTGGCGGCAACTGGGACGAGATCCTCCCGGTGGACCCGCGCGACCCCGAGCAGGTGCAGGAGTTCGTGCCGCACAGCTGGTACAAGTATTCCGACGAGACCAAGGGCCTGCACCCCTGGGATGGCGTCACCGAGCCCAACTACGAGCTCGGCGCCAACACCAAGGGCACGCGCACCAACATCCAGGAGCTGGACGAGAGTGCCAAGTACTCGTGGATCAAGTCGCCGCGCTGGCGCGGCCACGCGATGGAGGTGGGGCCACTGTCGCGCTACATCCTCGGCTATGCCCACGCGCTCAAGGGCCACAAGTACGCGCAGCGCGTGAAGGAGCAGGTCGAGAGCTCGGCCCGCATCATCAACACCGACTTCCCCAAGGCCCTGGGCCTGCCGACGACGAGCTACACCGCCAAGCAACTGTTGCCCACCACCATCGGCCGCACGCTGGCCCGGGCGCTGGAGTCGCAGTACTGCGCCGAAATGATGCTGGAGGACTACAAGGAGCTGGTCGCCAACATCAAGGCCGGCGACCTGGCCACCGCCAACGTCGAGAAGTGGGCCCCGTCCACCTGGCCCAAGGAGGCCAAGGGCGTGGGCACGGTAGCCGCACCGCGCGGCGCGCTGGGCCACTGGATCCGCATCAAGGACGGCCGCATCGAGAACTACCAGTGCGTGGTGCCCACCACCTGGAACGGCTCGCCGCGCGACACCAAGGGCCAGATCGGCGCCTTCGAGGCCAGCCTGATGAACACGCCCATGGTCAACCCGGAGCAGCCGGTCGAGATCCTGCGCACGCTGCACTCCTTCGACCCCTGCCTGGCCTGCTCCACGCATGTGATGAGCCCCGACGGCCAGGAACTCACCACCGTCAAGGTGCGCTGAACCCCACAAGAACAGGAGACAACATGACACGCTTGAACTCGCTGGCCCGTCGCGGCGGCCCGGCCACGCTGGCCCTGCTCGCGGCAGGCGCCGCACAGGCCCACCCGGGGCATGACACGCTGAGCCTTGTCGACGGCCTGACTCACCCCTTCGCCGGCTTCGACCACCTGCTGGCCATGGTGGCGGTGGGCCTGTGGTCGGCCGCGGCGCTGCCGGCTGGCCGGCGCCTGGCCGGCCCGGCCGTCTTCCTAGCGATGCTGCTGCTGGGCGCGGCGCTGCCGCAGCTCGGCCTGCAGCTGCCCGGGCTGGAAGCCGGCGTGGCGCTGACCGTCACGGCGCTGGGTGTGCTGATGATCGCGGCCCGCTCGCAGGCGCTGCGCCTGCCGGTGCCGGCGGGTCTGGCCCTGGTCGGCGTGGCCGCACTGCTGCATGGCATGGCGCACGGCGCCGATCTGAGTGCGGGGCAGTCCTTCGCGGGCTACGCCGTGGGCTTCATGGCCGCCTCGGCGCTGCTGCACGGCGCGGGCCTGGCGATGGGGGGCTGGCTTGAGGCCGGCCGGGCCTGGGCCTGGCGTGCCACAGCGGGTCTGGTGGGCTTCAGCGGCCTGGCCCTGCTGGCCGGGCGCCTCTGAACGGCCGCCACAGGAGGACGCCACCATGTCCAACACCACCACCCACCACGGCCTGAGCCGCGACGACATCACCAACGCGAGCGAGGTCGCCTCGGCGCCCTCGATCAAGTCGGTCTATGTCTACGAGGCGCCGGTGCGCATCTGGCACTGGATCAACGCCGCCGCCATCACCGTGCTGGCGCTGACGGGCTACTTCATCGGCTCGCCCCTGCCCACCCAGCCCGGTGAGGCCAGCGCCAACTACCTGATGGGCTACATCCGCTTTGCCCACTTCGCCGCCGGCTACCTGCTGGCGGTGGGCCTGATCGGCCGGCTCTACTGGGCCGTGGTCGGCAACCACCATGCCCGCGAGCTCTTCTGGGTGCCGCTGTTCCAGCGCGCCTACTGGGTGGAGATGTGGGGCATGGCCAAGTGGTATGCCTTCGTCGCCGCGCGGCCCGGGCGCTACGTGGGCCACAACCCGCTGGCGCGCTTCGCGATGTTCTTCGGCTTCTTCCTGCTGACGCTGTTCATGATCGTCACCGGCTTCGCGTTGTATGGCGAAGGCGCGCAGATGGGGTCCTGGCAGGAGAGGCTGTTCGGCTGGGTGATCCCGCTGTTCGGCCAGTCGCAGGACGTGCACACCTGGCACCACCTGGGCATGTGGGCGCTGATCTGCTTCATCATCCTGCACGTCTACGCCGCCATCCGCGAGGACATCATGGGCCGCTCCAGCGTGGTCAGCACCATGATCTCCGGTCACCGGACGTTCAAAGACTGAACCCCGGCATGAGCGCCGTGCAGCACACCGGCCCACACCTGCGGCACCCGCCCGCCGGCGTGCCGGTGCGCCTGCCGCCCCACCCGGGCCGCTTCCTGCAGCGCCACTATCTGGTGCCGCTGGCGATGAACCAGAGCGACGCGGCGCGGCGTCTGGGCATGTCGCGCCGGCGCCTGCACGAGATCGTCCACGGCCAGCGCGGCGTGTCGCCCGACACCGCCCTGCGCTGCGCCCTCGTGTTCGGCAGCGACACCGCCTTCCTGCTGGCCATGCAGTCTGCCTGGGACAGCTTCCACGCCTGGAAGCAGATGCGCGCGCAGTCGCGCCTTCTCCCCCAACCCTGAATTGCCTCGTGATGGACCCGTTACGCACCATTCCGCCTGCAAGCGCCTGTCACCCCGACGGTGACAGCCATGAAACCCTCTGCGTGCTGGGCATCGGCAACGTGCTGTGGGCCGACGAAGGCTTCGGCGTGCGCTGCATCGAGGCGCTGCAGCAGCGCTACGAGTTCGCGCCGCACGTGCAGCTCATCGACGGCGGCACGCAAGGCCTGTACCTCGTGCAGCATGTGCAGCAGGCCGACCGCCTGCTGATCTTCGACGCCATCGACTACGGCCTGGCGCCCGGCGAGCTCAAGCTCGTGCGCAACGACGACGTGCCCCGCTTCATGGGCGCCAAGAAGATGAGCCTGCACCAGACCGGCTTCCAGGAGGTGCTGATGCTGGCGCTGCTGACCGAGAAGTATCCGAAGGAGGTGCTGCTGATCGGCTGCCAGCCCGAGGAGATCGAGGACTACGGCGGCAGCCTTCGGCCCGTCGTGAAGCAGGCCATGGAAGACGCGCTGGCCCTGGGCCTGGCCACGCTGCGCGACTGGAGCGCGGCACCGACCCCGCGCCAGCGGCCGCTCAGCGACGTCGAGACGGTGACGTTTGCCGAGCTGGCTCTGGGGCGCTACGAGTCGGAGCGCCCGTCCGAGGACGTCGCCTGCCGCAGCGGCGATGACCGCTTCATGCCCGCGCGGGCGGAGGCCTGAGCATGTGCATCGGCATCCCCATGCAGGTCCTCGAACTGGAGCCGGGCCATGCCCTGTGCGCCGGCCGCGGCGGGCGCCGACGCGTGCGCACGGCGCTGGTGGGCGAGCCACGGCCGGGCGACTGGCTGCTGGTGTTCCTCGACAGCGCCCAGGAACGCATCACCGCCGAGCGCGCCGCCGAGGTCGACGCCACGCTGGACCTGCTCGCCGCCGTGCAGGCGGGCGAGGGCGGTGGCGCCGACGCGGCCTTCACGTTGCCCTCGCAACTCAGCGCCCACGAACTGCTGGCCCTGACCGGCGCCCACCACCACACGATGGAGACGACGACATGAGCACCGAATCCCTGCTGAGCCTGCCGGTTCAAGCGCCCAAGTCCCTGCCCGACACCTCGCCGCTGGTCACCCGCCTGGCCGAGTCTTTTGGCGCCACCTGGGTGGACGGCGACAGCATCGACGCCTGGGCCGCCCAGGGCGGCGACCGCGTCGTGCTGTTCGCGGGTGACGCCGTGCGCTTCCCCGAAGGCCAGGACGTCGCCGTCGTGCTGCCCGAACTGCAGCGCTGCCTGCCCGGTCGCTTCCAGATCGGCGTCGTGCAGCGCCACCTGGAAGAAGCACTCGCGCGTCGCTTCGGCTCCCAGCGCTGGCCCACGCTGCTCTTCCTGCGTGACGGCCAGTACGTCACCACGCTGGCGGGCATGCACGACTGGGAGGACTTCCTGCGCAAGACCGAGGAAGCGCTGGCCGCGCCCGTTTCACGGGCACCCAGCATCGGCATCCCCCTCGTCAGCGCTGCGGCCAACGACAGCAGCTGCCACTGAACCCCTCAACGGACACGCCATGAAAGACTTCCCCATCCCCGTGCGCAGCATCGGCCCCGGCAGCCAGGTCGAGGACGAGGTGCTGGACTACATGCCCATGCCTCAGGGCATGGAGACCTTCCGCGCGCCGGTGCTGCCCGAGCCCGAGCAACTCGTCGGCCGGCACCGCGCCCACACAGCGCTGCGCGAGGCGCTGACGCAGCTGGAAGCCGTCTGCCGCGGCGGCGGCAACCGCCATGTGGACCTGGCCGGGCTGGACGCCGACGACCTGGCCCTGGTGAACCAGGTGCTGGGCGAGGGTGAGGTCAGCGCCGTGGTGCATGCGGCCGGCGATGGCGCGCTGGGAGTGCAGGTGCAGGAGGCGGTGTTTGCCGGCGTCTGGCGCGTGGTCACCACGGCGCAGGGCTGCGTGGTGTCCGACGTCATCGAGCTGGGCCACATCCCCGAGGTGCTCAAGCTCGCGGCCCGGCAGGACGGCGACCCCGTCGTGCCGCGCTGGCAGGGCGGGCTGCCGCCCAACGTCCAGAACGCGCCGACGCTGCTGGCCGAGATCGAGGACCAGTGGCGGCTGTGGCGCCCGGGCCAGCCGGCCCATGTGGTGAACCTCACGCTGCTGCCCATGTCGGTGGAGGACATCGGCTTCCTCGACCACCACCTCGGTACCGGCCGCGTGCTCATCCTGTCGCGCGGCTACGGCAACTGCCGCATCACCAACACCCACCGGCCCAACACATGGCGGGTCGTCTACTACAACTCGCAGGACGTGGTGATCCTGAACTCGGTCGAGATCAGCGAACTGCCCGAGGTGGCGCAGGCCGCCATGGAAGACCTGGAGGACTCGCAGGAGCGCCTGAAGGAAGTGCTGGCGTGGGTGGAGCAGGCATGAGCTTTGAGGGCAGCTATCTCGGCGACGCCGCGCGGCTGCCCGCGCAGGCGCGGCTGGAATGCAAGATCTGCTGGTGGGTCTATGACCCGGCGCTGGGCGACGAGGTCTGGCAGATCGCACCCGGCACGGCCTTCACTGACCTGCCGTCGCACTGGCGCTGCCCGCAGTGCGATGGCGATGCAGATCAGTTCATGGTGCTGCACTCATGAACCTGCTGCCCATCCGCGTGCAGGCGCTGGAGGCGCTGTTCCGCCATGTCGAGCGCACCCGCATGGCGGGCGTGCCGGTGCTCAACCGCGCGCTGCAGGTGGAAGCCGTGGGCTTTGAGGCCGCGGCGGTCGAGCCCGCCGAGGCGCCCGCCGCGGTGGGCGTGCTGCTGACGCCCTGGTTCATGAACCTCGTCTGGCTGCCGCTGTCGCCCGACGCGGACGCGGGCCGCGTGGGGCGGACCAAGACGCGCGAAGTGGGCGGCACGGGCTTCGAGTTCATCGGTGGCTACGAGCCGGGTCTGGGCGCCTACGAGGCCTGCTCGCTGGCCTCGCCCATGTTCGAGTTCCCCGACCAGGCCCAGGCCCGGGCCACGGCACATGCCGTGCTGGCGCAACTGCGGCCCGCCGCGCTGCCGGTCTCCAATGCACGTCGTGGCTTCCTGTTCGGCCGCTCGACGGTGGAGGCGCGGCCGTGATCGGGCTTGACCAACTCGCCGGTGTGCTGCGCCTGCGGCCGGGCCAGGCCCGCCCGGGCAGCGTGCTCAACAACCGCCCCGACTGGGCGGGCACCCTGGCGCGCGGCAAGGCGCCGGCCGAGGTGCCGGCACTGTTGGCCAGCCTCTACAGCCTGTGTGGCCATGCCCATCGCCTGTGTGCGCAGATGGCGCTGCAGGCGGCTGCGCACGGCGAAGTGCCGGCCGATGCCGGCGCGGCTCGTGCGCTGCAGCTGGAAACGCTGTGCGAGCACGCCCGCCGCATCGGCCTGGACTGGCCCGGTGCGCTGTCGCCGGCCGCCACGGGCGACGCGACCCTGTCCCTGCGCTGCTGCCCGGTGCTGCGCTCGCGCGACGCAGATGCGCGCGACACGCGCCTCTGGCTGCAGCGCCACCTGCTGGGCATGCCAGCGGCGGACTGGCTGCGCGGCTGGGAGGGGGCGCCCGGCTGGTGGGCCGACTGGAGTGCCACCAGCCATGGCTGGCTGCCCGCCCTGGTGCGCAGCGCCCGCTCCGCGGCCGACTGGCCCGTGGCGGCCGCCGAGCCGCTGCATGCGCATGCCGGCAGCGTGTCGCTGCGCCAACTGGCCGCCTGCCTGCGCGAGTCACCGGGCTACACCCGCCAGCCCCGCTGGCAGGACGACTGCGCGGAGACGGGCACCTGGACCCGCCTGCACGAGGCCGCTCGCGCCCTGCCCGCCACGCCCTGGCAGCGCCTGGGCGCGCGCGTGGCCGAGCTGGTGCGCCTGAGCCTGCCCGACGAACCCGGCCGCAGCGGCAGCGGCTGGCTGGCCTTCGGCGCGCTGCAGATCGCCCCGGGCGAAGGCCTGGCCTGGGTGGAGATGGCGCGCGGCCTGCTCGTGCATCACGCGGGCCTGGACGGCGACGGGCGCGTGGCCGCCTACCGCGTGCTGGCGCCGACGGAATGGAACTTCCACGCCGAGGGCGCCGTGGCGACCGCGCTCGAAACCCTGCGCCCGGCGCATGGGGCCTTCGCGCAGCGTCGCATCGCCGCGCTGATGGCCGCTTACGATCCCTGCGTGCGCTTCGAGTTGGAGACGCAGGCCTTGCAGGAGGAGGGCGCCCATGCATGAAGCCAGCCTGGCCGGCGGCATCCTGAAGCTGGTGGAAGACGCCGCGCGACGCGAAGGTTTTCGCCGCGTGTCTGCGCTGCGCCTGGAGGCCGGGCGCTTGGCTGGCGTGGAGGTGCGCGCGCTGCGCTTCGCGCTGGAGGCCATCGCCCCGGGCACGGTGCTGCAGGGCGCCAGCATCGCCATCGACGAGCCCGAAGGCCAGGCCTGGTGCCTGCCCTGCGCCGCCACCGTGCCATTGGCCCGGCGCGGCGACCCCTGCCCCCAATGTTCAAGCCACCAACTGCAGCCCACCGGCGGCACCGAGCTGCGCGTGGTGGACTTGCTGGTTGACGACGAATAAGGAGACAAAAGATGTGTGTGGTGTGCGGATGCGCCGACAGCGGCGATGCAGCAGCAAGGGCCCACGACCATGCCCACGGGCATGACCACCATCACGGCCATGTCCACGTGGACCCGACCCACGGTGACCTGCACTTCGGTGCGGGCGAGGCCAGGGTGTCGGTGCCGGGCATGAGCCAGGCGCGCACGGTCAAGCTGGAGGCCGACATCCTGGGCGAGAACCGTCGCATCGCGCGGCAGAACCGCCATCACTTCGAAGCCCATGGCGTGACGGCGCTCAACCTGCTGTCCAGCCCGGGCTCGGGCAAGACGACGCTGCTGTGCGCCACCATCGAGGCGCTGAAACGCCGCGCGCCGGGCATGGACGTCGCCGTCATCGAAGGTGACCAGCAGACCAGCTTCGACGCCGACCGCATCCGCGCCACCGGCGCACCGGCCATCCAGGTCAACACCGGCAAGGGCTGTCATCTGGACGCGCCCATGGTGGCCGAGGCCTTCGGCCAGTTGCACAGCCACGACCACCACCATCACCACGACGAACGGCCCAGCCTGCTCTTCATCGAAAACGTCGGCAACCTCGTCTGCCCGGCGCTGTGGGACCTGGGCGAGGCGGCCAAGGTCGTCGTGCTGTCGGTGACCGAGGGAGAGGACAAGCCGCTGAAGTACCCCGACATGTTCGCCGCCGCCGAGCTGATGGTGCTCAACAAGGTGGACCTGCTGCCCCACCTGCGCTTCGACGTGCAGCGCTGCATCGACATGGCGCGGCGCGTGAACCCGACGCTGCAGGTGCTGCAGCTGTCGGCGACGACCGGGGAGGGCATGGACGCATGGCTCGACTGGCTGCTCGAATGGACGGCGCCCCAGGACGACAGCCAGGCCGCGCTGCGTGCCCGCGTGGCCTCCCTCGAAGCCGAGCTGGCCCAGGCCCGCGCCGCGCTGGAGGGCTGATGACCGCCGTGCTCGCCTTCGGCGCCTGGCTGAAGAACGCGGCCTGCCTGCGGGCCGATGGCCGGGCGCAGTGGTCGCCTGTGCATGGCGACCTGGGCGACCCCGAGGCCTGCCGGGCGCTGGAGGCCTCGGTGCGCCAGCTCTTTGCCCGGTCGAGCGAGCCCGTCACCGCCGTGGCGCATGACCTGCACCCGGACTTCTTCAGCACCCGCCTTGCGCAGCAACTGTCCGCCGAGTGGGGCGTGCCGGCCGTGGCCGTGCAACACCACCATGCCCACATCGGCGTGGTGATGGCCGATCACGGCGTGGACGAGCCCGTCATCGGCCTCGCGCTCGACGGTGTGGGCCTTGGGACGGATGGCACCGCCTGGGGCGGCGAGCTGCTGTGGGTGGCGCCCGGCGAGTGGCGCCGCGTCGGCGGTCTGTGGCCGCTCGCGCTGCCCGGCGGCGACGTGGCGGCCCGCGAGCCCTGGCGCATGGCCGCGGCGGCGCTGCACGCGCTGGGCCGCGGCGCGGAGATCGAAGCCCGCTTCGGCCCTGTGGTGGGCGGGCCTTCCGCCAAGGGCGTGCAGCGCATGCTGGCGGCCAACCTGAACTGCCCCGTCACCGGCAGCACCGGCCGCTGGTTCGACGCCGCAGCGGGCGCTCTGGGCCTGTGCGTGCGCCAGGCCCACGAGGCTGAGGCTGCCATCGCTCTGGAAAAACTGGCCGCCAGGCATCTGGCCCAGGCCCCCGTGCAGCCACGCGCCGATCTGGTCGACCCGCAGGCGCTGCAGCGTCTGGACCTGCGCCCGCTGCTGGCCCGCTTGCTGGATGGACCGGAGCCCGCTGAAGCCGCAGCCTGGTTCCACGTCTCCCTGGCCCAGGCGCTGGCCGACTGGGCGGCAGCCGCGGCGCGCGAGACCGGCACCCGCACCGTCTGCCTGGGCGGTGGCTGTTTCCTCAACACCGTGCTGACCGAGCAAGTCGTCAAGCGGCTGGTGTCGCACGGCCTGCGCGTGCTCGGCACCCGCTCCACCCATTGTGGCGATGCCGGCCTGGCCCTGGGCCAGGCCTGGGTCGCCGCCCACCAACTCGCCATCTCACCAGAGGTCGCCGCATGTGCCTAGCCATCCCCACCCGATTGATCGAGATCCGCCCCGGCGCGCAGGCTCTGGTGGACCTGGGCGGCATCCGCAAGGAAATCTCCATCGCCCTGGTGCCCGAGGCCGCAGTCGGTGACTACGTCATCGTCCACGTCGGCCACGCCATCGGCCTGATCGACCCCGAGGAGGCCGAGCGCTCGCTGCGCATGTTCGGCGAGCTCGCCGCGCAGGAAGCGAGCTGACATGAAGTACATCGACGAGTTCCGCGATGGCGACATCGCCCGCAAGATTGCCGAGCGCCTGCGCGCCGAGGCGATGCCGGGCCGGCAGTACAGCTTCATGGAGTTCTGCGGCGGTCACACGCACGCCATCTCGCGCTACGGCGTGGCCGAGCTGCTACCGCCCAACGTGCGCATGGTGCACGGCCCCGGCTGCCCGGTCTGCGTGCTGCCCATCGGCCGCATCGACCTCGCCATCCAGCTCGCGCTGGAGCGCGGCGCCATCGTCTGCACTTATGGCGACACGATGCGCGTGCCGGCCTCCGACGGCCTGTCGCTTGTGAAGGCCAAGGCGCGTGGCGGCGACATCCGCATGGTCTATTCCTCGGCCGATGCGCTGCAGATCGCACGCCAGCATCCGCAGCGTGAGGTCGTGTTCTTCGCCATCGGCTTCGAGACGACGACACCGCCAACGGCGCTGGCGATCCGCACGGCGCAGCAGCAGGGCTTGGCCAACTTCAGCGTGCTGTGCTGCCATGTGCTGACGCCCTCGGCCATCACCCACATCCTCGAAAGCCCCGAGGTGCGCCAGTACGGCACCGTGCCCATCGACGGCTTCGTCGGCCCCGCCCACGTCAGTATCGTCATCGGCTCCGCGCCCTACGACCACTTCGCCGAGGAGTACCGGAAGCCGGTCGTCATCGCCGGCTTCGAGCCGCTGGACGTGATGCAGGCCGTGCTGATGCTTGTGCGCCAGGTCAACGAGGGGCGGGCCGAGGTGGAGAACGAGTTCACCCGCGCCGTCACGCCGGAGGGCAACCTCACCGCCCAGGCCCTGGTGTCCGAGGTGTTCGAGCTGCGCACCACGTTCGAGTGGCGCGGCCTCGGCGAGGTGCCTTACAGCGCACTGAAGATCCGGCCCGCCTTTGCTGCCTTCGATGCTGAACGCCGCTTCGAGCTGGGCTACCACTCGGTGGCCGACAACAAGGCCTGCGAGTGCGGCGCCATCCTGCGCGGTGTGAAGAAGCCGACCGACTGCAAGATCTTCGGTACCGTGTGCACGCCGGAGAACCCGGTGGGCTCCTGCATGGTGTCGTCTGAAGGCGCCTGCGCGGCGCACTACTCCTACGGGCGCTTCCGCGACATCCCGGTGCGGGTGGAGGTGGCGGCATGACCGCAAGAAAGGACTACACGCGCCCGCTGGACATCAAGCATGGCCGCATCGACATGGGCCATGGCGCCGGCGGCCGCGCGGCGGCGCAGTTGATCGAGGAGCTGTTCGTCAAGGCTTTCGACAACGAGTTCCTGCGCCAGGGCAACGACGGCGCGGCCCTGGAGATCCCGGCCGGCCACCGCCTGGTGATGGCGACGGACGCCCACGTCGTGTCACCGTTGTTCTTCCCCGGCGGCGACCTCGGTTGCCTGAGCGTGCACGGCACGATCAACGACGTGGCCATGTGCGGCGCCCGTCCGCTTTACCTGACGGCCAGCTTCATCCTGGAAGAGGGCTTCCCGCTCGCCGAGCTGAAGCGCATCGTCGACTCGATGGCCGCGGCTGCGCGCGATGCCGGCGTGCCCATCGTCACCGGCGACACCAAGGTCGTCGAGAAGGGCAAGGGCGACGGTGTCTTCATCAGCACCACCGGCCTCGGCGTCGTGCCGCACGGGGTCGACGTGGGCGGTGCGAATGCCCGCCCCGGTGATGTGCTGCTGCTGTCGGGCACCATCGGCGACCATGGCGTGGCGGTGCTGTCGCAGCGCGAGTCGCTGGAGTTCGAGACGACGATTGCCTCCGACACCGCGGCGCTGCATACGCTGGTGGCGGCCATGCTGGCTGCGGCGCCCGGCGGCGTGCGCGTGCTGCGCGACCCGACGCGCGGTGGGCTGGCGACAACGCTGAACGAGATCGCTCGCCAATCCGGCGTCGGCATGCTGCTCGACGAGGCGGCCATTCCCGTGCTGCTCCAGGTCGACGCGGCCTGCGAGCTGCTGGGCCTGGACCCGCTATACGTCGCCAACGAGGGCAAGCTTGTCGCCGTTTGCGCGCCCGAGGCGGCCGAGGCCGTGCTCGCGGCGATGCGTGCGCATCCGCGTGGCGCGGCGGCGGTGCGCATTGGCAGCGTCACCGAAGACCCGCACCACTTCGTGCAGATGGCAACGCGCTTCGGTGGCCGTCGCGTCGTCGACTGGCTCAGCGGCGAGCAGCTGCCGCGCATCTGCTGACCGATCCTCGAGTGGCATGAACCGGGCCGACGACAGCGTCTACCGCAAGACCGAGCTCGGCGTCGCGGCGCTGGGCAGGCGCTCCAACGCGCTCGGACCGCGCGCGCGGACGGCGCTGATCCTCGTCAACGGGCACGACTCGCTCGCGTTGCTGGCGGCCAAGCTGGGGACGCAGGCGGTAGGCCTGGTGGAGATGCTCCTCGACATGGGCCTGGTCGAGGAGGTGGTGCCTGCGGCCGTCCCGGCGCCGCCCGAGCCTGCGCCTGCGCCCGCACCACCGGTCCATGCCGATGCGCGCCTGGCGTCGCTGAAGCGCACCGCCATTGTTCGGCTCGCGCCGCATTTCGGCCCCGATGTCGAGGTCGTTTGCCAGCCGTTGCTGGCGGCGAACACGAACGAGGCCTATGGCGCGGCGCTGGCAGCCATCGAGTCCAAGTTGTCCATCTATCTCGGCCGCAAGGGCGCCAGCAGCCTGCTCGCCGGCTTGCGCCCCGCAGGCGATACGCCATGACCCCGGCCCTGCGCATCCTGCTGCTCTGCCACAGCTTCAACAGCCTCTCGCAGCGGCTGTTCGTGGAACTGGGTGAGCTCGGGCATGCGCTGTCCGTCGAGCTCGACATCGCCGACCGCGTCACCGAGGAGGCGGTCGAACTGTTCCGGCCGCAGCTCGTCATCGCGCCCTTCCTGAAGCGGCGCATCCCCGAATCGGTGTGGGCGCGGCTGCCCTGCCTTGTCGTCCACCCCGGTCCACCGGGTGACCGCGGACCTTCGGCGCTGGACTGGGCGGTGCTCGAAGAGCGGGCGGACTGGGGCGTCACGGTGTTGCAGGCGAATGCCGAATTCGATGCCGGCCCGGTCTGGGACCATGCCCGCGTCGCCATGCGCGCCGCGCCCAAGGGCAGCCTGTACCGCCGCGAGGTGGCCGAGGCCGCCATGCAGGCCGTGCTGCGCGCGGTGGCGCGCTTCGCCGAGGGCGGCGCGGGTGCGCCGGTCGCGTCAGCCGCGATGCCCGGGACATGGCGGCCCTCGATACCGCAATCGGCGCGGCACATCGACTGGCTGCAGGACTGCACCGCCCGCGTGCTCGCCAAGCTGCGCAGCGCTGACGGCCAGCCGGGCGTCGCCGACGAGCTGTTCGGCCAGCCCTGTCATCTGAGCGACGGCCACGCAGCCAGCACGGCCTTGCTGGCCACACTGCCGCCGGGCGCGCCAGGCGAGCTGCTGGCGCGGCGCGATGGCGCGCTGCTGCGCCGCACCGTCGACGGCGCGTTGTGGATCGGCCAGGCGCGCGCCGCGTCGGCCTGCGGCGACGGCAAGCCCTTCAAGCTGCCCGCCGCGCTGGCCTTCGCCGCTCAGGCAGACGGGCTGCCCGAGTTGCCGGCACCGTTGGAGCGCCCCGACGATGAATGGGGCGAGCTGCGCTACCGCGAGTTCGGCCCGCCGGGCGGGCGGCTCGGCTGCCTGTCCTTCGACTTCCACAACGGCGCGATGTCCACACCGCAGTGCGAGCGGCTGCTGGCGGCGCTGCGCGAGGTCAGGCGCCGTGACACGCAGGTGCTGACGCTGCTCGGCGGGAGGGACTTCTTCAGCAACGGCATCCACCTGAACTGCATCGAGGCGGCCGCGCATCGGCCGGGTGACAGCGCCGCCGACGAGTCGAGCCGCAACATCAACGCGATGGACGATGTCGCGCTGGAGCTGATCACGATGACGGACCGGCTCACGGTGGCCGTGCTGCGCGGCAATGCCGGGGCCGGCGGCGCCTTCCTCGCGCTGGCTGCCGACGAGGTCTGGGCCCACCGCGGCGTGGTGCTGAACCCGCACTACAAGAACATGGGCAACCTCTACGGTTCAGAGTACTGGACCTATCTGCTGCCGCGCCGGCTGGGTGCCGATGGTGCGCGGGTGCTGATGCAGCGGCGGCTGCCGCTGGGCGCTGCCGAGGCGGCGCGCATGGGCCTGATCGACCGCTGTGTCGACGCCGACCCGACAGCCTTCGAGGCGCGCGCCATCACCGACGGCGAGGCCCTGGCCCTGTCGCACAATCTGGCGCAGCGCATCGCCGCCAAGCAGCAAGCGCGCAGCGCCGACGAGGCGCACCGGCCGCTCGCCGCCTACCGCCAGGACGAACTCTCCCGCATGCACCGCAACTTCTACGGCTTCGATCCCAGCTATCACGTGGCGCGTTACCACTTCGTCCACAAGCTGCCGCAGGCCTGGACGCCGCGCCACCTTGCCGTGCACCGCGAGCGCGGCGCCACTGCCTGACATGAGCCCGGCCCTGTCCCTGCCCGTGGTGCTGGTCGTCGACGACGAGGTGCGTTCGCAGGACGCGATGCGCCGCACGCTGGATGAGGACTTCGTCGTGCTCACCGCCAGCGGTGCCGACGAGGCCCGCGTGCATCTGGAGCGGCAGGACGTCAGCGTCATCCTGTGCGACCAGCGCATGCCCGGCCTCACCGGCGTGGCCTTCCTGAAGGAGGTGCGCGAGCGCTGGCCCGACACGGTGCGCATCGTCATCTCGGGCTACACCGACTCCGAGGACATCATTGCCGGCATCAACGACGCCGGCATCTACCAGTACATCCTCAAGCCCTGGATTCCCGAGCACCTGCTGAGCACCGTGCGCAACGCCGCCGAGGCCCGCACCCTGCAGCGCGACATGCACCGGCTGGACCTGGAGCTGCGCACGATCACGCCGGTGCTGCGCCAGCGCGCCGAGCGCAAGCTGGAGCGGGCGCGGGCGACCTTCGACTTCGACCGCATCGAGCGCCTGCCCGGCAGCCCCATGGACGCCGTCTGCGCGCTGGCCGAGCGCATGGCGCGGGTGGACCTGAGCGTGCTGGTGCAGGGCGAGTCCGGCACCGGCAAGGAGCTGCTCGCGCGGGCCATGCACTACGCCAGCCCGCGCGCGGCGGGGGCCTTCGTGGTGGAGAACTGTGCGGCGCTGACCGACACGCTGCTGGAGTCCGAACTCTTCGGCCACAAGCGCGGGGCGTTCACCGGCGCCTTCGACGATCACGTGGGCCTGTTCCAGCGCGCCGACGGCGGCACCATCTTCCTCGACGAGATCGGCGAGACCTCGCCGGCCTTTCAGTTGCGCCTGCTGCGCGTGCTGCAGGAGGGGGAGGTGAGGCCGGTGGGCGCGACACGCGTGGTGCCGGTGGACGTGCGCGTCGTCGCCGCCACCCACCGCGACCTGGAGCAGCGCGTGCGCGATGGTCACTTCCGCGAGGACCTCTACTACCGCATCGCTTGCGTAACGCTGACCGTGCCGCCGTTGCGCGAACGCAGCGGCGACATCGGCGTCATCGCGCGGCGGCTGCTGGCCGACGTGTCACAGGCCCTGGGTCGCCCGCAGGCGCGGTTGGGCGACGAGGGCCTGGCCGCGCTGCTGGCCTACCCCTGGCCCGGCAACATCCGCGAGATGCGCAACGAGATCTCGCGCGCCGTGGCGCTGAGCGACGGCGACGAGATCGGGCCCGCTGCCTTCTCGTCGCGTGTGTTGCAAGGGCAGGCCGGACGCAGCGTGCAGGCGCAGTCGGCCGCGCTGCCTTTGAGCGGCACGCTGGTGGAGCGGCTGGCCGCTGTCGAGGCCATGCTGCTGCGCGAGACGCTGCTGCGCCATCGATGGAACAAGACGCGCGCGGCGCTGGAGCTGGGCCTGTCGCGCGTGGGCCTGCGCGGCAAGATGAAGCGCTTCGGGCTGGAGGATTGAGCATGACGTCCAGGCAACCCTTCAACGTGCTTTGGTTGCAGTCCGGCGGCTGCGGCGGCTGCAGCATGTCGCTGCTGTGCGCTGACACGACCGACTTCCACGGCCAGTTGCGCGACGCCGGCATCGAGCTGTTGTGGCACCCGTCCCTGTCGCTGGAGACGGGCGGCAGCGTCGTCAAGCTGTTGAACGATGTGCTGGACGGCCGCGTGCGGCTGGATGCGCTGTGCGTGGAAGGTTCCCTGCTGCGCGGCCCCAACGGTACGGGGCGCTTTCATGTGCTGGCGGGCACTGGTCTGCCGATGATCCACTGGGTGCAGCGGCTGGCAGAGCAGGCCGGTGTCGTGGCGGCCATCGGCAGCTGCGCGGCCTGGGGTGGCATCACGGCTGGTGGCGCCAATCCGACGGACGCCTGTGGCCTGCAGTACGAGGATGACCGCATCGGCGGCCTGCTGGGCGCGGGTTTTCGCTCGAAGCAGGGGTTGCCGGTCGTCAACGTGGCCGGCTGCCCGACGCACCCGGGCTGGGTCATCGACACGCTGATGGCGATGGCCGCGGGCGAGCTGCAGGCCGAGTCCCTCGATGCGCTGGGTCGGCCGCGCCTGTATGCCGACCAGCTCGTGCACCACGGCTGCACGCGCAACGAGTTCTACGAGTTCAAGGCCAGCGCAGAGAAGCCGTCGGACCTGGGCTGCATGATGGAACACATGGGCTGCAAGGGCACGCAGGTGCATGCCGACTGCAACACGAGGCTGTGGAACGGCGAGGGCTCCTGCACGCGCGGCGGCTATGCCTGCATCGCCTGCACCGAACCCGGCTTCCAGGAGCCCGGCCACCCCTTCCACGAGACGCCCAAGATCGCCGGCATCCCCATCGGCCTGCCCACCGACATGCCCAAGGCCTGGTTCGTCGCGCTGGCCTCGCTGTCCAAGTCGGCCACGCCCAAGCGCGTGAAAGTCAATGCGACGGCCGACCACCGCGTCGTCACGCCGGCCATCCGCAAGACACGCCTGAAATGAAGCGCCTGCTTGTCGGCCCCTTCAACCGCGTGGAAGGCGACCTGGAGGTCAGCCTCGACGTGGCCGACGGCCGCGTGCGCGCGGCCCATGTCAACGCGCCGATGTACCGCGGCTTCGAGCAGATCCTGCAGGGCAAGTCGCCGCATGACGCGCTGGTCTATGTGCCGCGCATCTGCGGCATCTGCTCGGTGTCGCAGTCGGTGGCGGCGGCGCAGGCGCTGGCCGACCTGGCCGGTGTGGCGATGCCGGCCAACGGCCGCCACGTCACCAACACCATCCTGGCCATCGAGAACCTGGCCGACCATCTCACGCACTTCTACCTCTTCTTCATGCCCGACTTCGCGCGGGCCGCCTATGGGGGCCGGCCCTGGCATGCGGATGCGGTGCAGCGCTTCCTGCCCGACCGCGGCGAGCAGACGCGCAAGGCCATTGCCGCGCGCCAGCGCTGGTTTGAGCTGCTGGGCACGCTGGCGGGCAAATGGCCGCACACGCAAAGCCTGGAGCCGGGCGGCTCCTCGCGCGCCGTCGAGCCCGCCGAGCGCACGCGGCTGCTGGCACGGGTGCGCGAGTTCCGCGGCTTCCTGGAGCGCGAGCTGTTCGGCGGCACGCCGCTGGAAGCCTTCGATGCGCTGCCGGACGAGGAGGCCCTGTGGGCCTGGCACGCCGCGCAGCCCACGCGCGGCGACTTCCGCCTCTTCCTCAGCGCCATGCTAGACCCGGCGCTGGCCGCCCTGGGGCCAGGCCCGGGGCGCTACCTCAGCTATGGCGCCTACCCGCGGCCCGAGGGCGGCCATGCCTTTGCCGCGGGCGTGTGGGAGGCCTCGCTGGGCGCCTGCCAGCCGGTGGACACCGGGGCCATCACCGAGGATGCGACGCATGCCTGGCTGCTCGATGCCGGCGGCCCCCGCCATCCGCGCGAGGGCCTGACCGAGCCCGACGCCGACAAGCCCGGTGCCTACACCTGGAACAAGGCGCCGCGCCTGTCCGGCCAGGTCGTCGAGACCGGCGCCATCGCCCGCCAGCTCGCCGCCGGTCACCCGCTTGTGCAGGGCGCCGTGCGCCGCCGTGGCGGCACGGTGTTCACGCGCGTGCTGGCCCGCGTGCTCGAGCTGGCGCGGGTGGTGCCTCACATCGAAGCCTGGCTGCAGGCCCTGCAGCCGCAGCTGCCCTACTGCGAAGCCGCGCCGCTGCCGCAGGACGGCGAGGGCATGGGCCTGAACGAGGCCGCGCGCGGCGCACTGGGGCATTGGCTGTCGGTGCGCGGCGGGCGTATCGCCAACTACCAGATCGTCGCGCCGACGAGCTGGAACTTCTCGCCGCGCGACGCCGCCGGCACGCCTGGTGCGCTCGAGCAGGCCCTGGTCGACGCGCCGGTGCGCGATGGCGAGGACACGCCGGTGGCTGTGCAGCACATCGTGCGCTCCTTCGACCCCTGCATGGTCTGCACGGTGCACTGATGCCTCCACGCCGCCGCATCGACACGCCGCCGCCTCTGCCTCCCCAGGGCATGGACGACGCCGCCTGGGTGGACGTGATCCAGAAGATGGACGAGGTCTACTCCCAGCTCGTCACCGACGAGATTGAGCTGGAGAAGAAGAACGCCGAACTGGAGCAGTCGCAACAGTTCATCTTCAGCGTGCTGTCGGCCATGTCGGACGTGCTGGTGGTGTGCGACGCGCAAGGCTTGATCGAGGAGACCAACGCGGCGCTGTGCGAGCTGGTCGGCCGCAGGGAACAGCAGCTGCGCGGCACCTCGCTCTACGACCTGCTGGCCGATGACGCCAGCGTGGCGGCAGCCCGTGCCGTGATGGCCAACCGCAGTCCCACGCGGCGCGGCGACTCCATCGAGCTGAACCTGCGCGGTGCCGGTGGCGACAGCGTGCCGGTGGACGCCAATTGCACGCCACGCTTTGCTGCCTCGCAGCGGCGTGTGGGCACGGTGCTGGTAGCCCGGCCCACGGCCGAGATCCGCCGCGCCTACCAGGAGCTGCGCACCGCCCATGAGGCTCTCAAGCGTACCCAGCAGCAGCTGCTGCACTCCGAGAAGATGGCATCCCTGGGCCGCCTGGTGGCCGGCGTGGCGCACGAGTTGAACAACCCCATCAGCTTCGTGCTGGGCAACGTCCACGCGCTCGCCCGCTACAGCGAGCGTCTGCGCGACTATCTTGGCGCGGTGCACGAGGGCCAGACGCTCGCCGAGCTGCAGGCGCTGCGCACCAAGCTGCGCGTGCCGCACATCCTGGACGACCTGCCCTCGCTGCTGGAGGGCACCATCGAGGGCGCCCAGCGCACGGCCGACATCGTCAACGGGCTCAAGCGCTTCTCGGCGGCGGACACCGAGACCCGCCAGGAGGTGGACCTGAACAAGGTGGTGGAGCGCTCTGTGTTGTGGGTCAGCAAAGGCGCATCGCGCGACCTGCAGGTGCACTGGCAGGCGGGCGAGCCCTGTCTCGTGAAGGGCAACCCCGGCCAGTTGCAGCAGGTCGTCATGAACCTGTTGCAGAACGCGCTCGACGCCATGGCCGAGCTGCCCCGGCAGCGCCCGGAAGTGAGCATCGCCATCGACGAGACGCCTACGCACTTCATGCTGGGGGTGGAAGACAACGGCCCGGGCATCGCCGAACCCAATCTGCCGCGCCTTTTCGACCCCTTCTTCACCACCAAGCCGGTGGGCAAGGGCACGGGCCTGGGGCTGTCGATCAGCTACGGGATCGTCGAGCAGCACGGCGGCGTGCTGAGTGCGTACAACCTGTCGGCGGGCGGTGCGCGGTTCGAGATGAGCTTGCCTAGGTTGGTCGGTCCGATGAGCCAGGCCTGAGCGGTTGCGCAGCGTCGGCCTCAGGTGCTTCCGCGCCCTCGCCCGTTGAGGACTAAACGCCGTCACGCCGACAATGCGGTGGTACATCGCAGTCCGCTCGTGTTTGGGTTTTTCCGAGACCTGCCCTTAGGCAGGTTCGTGCGCATAGCCGTGCCGATCGACAGGCAGGTGTCGCTTGGCGCAAAGTGCTGTGAATAGCATCGTCGTGCGAGCGTGCGAAGGCGATGTTTCATGACTCGCCCCAGCGGTTATCGCAAGCGCCATGGGGCGGCCCGCGTACCAAGTGGTCGGCATGGCGGTCGAGCGGATCAGCGAGGGACGAGGACCTCGTCGATAAGCGCGGCCAGCCGCTCGTAGGTCTCTCCCTTGTTCAGCATCCGTGTGCGTGCACAAGTAGATTTGCAGTCTCAGCGCGAGGGCAAGTGCAGAGTCAATCATGGCTAAGGCGATCCCTAGTCAGGAGGGAATCCTGTCCGCGTACCCATGCTACTTCGACATATTCTCGAAGGCAGGAAGTTCTGTCCCTTGGTAAAGGACGGAGTCCATCAAGGAGCGGCCCGCGTCAGTCGAAGACCGGGCAGTGCCTGGTCATTGGGAAGGCGACCTCGTCTTCGGCAGTGGAAACAGCCAGATTGCGACGCTGGTCGAGCGTCAAACGCGATACGTGATGCTGGTGAAGCTGGACGGCAAGGATTCGCAGACGGTCGTTAACGCGCTCATCAAGAACGCTCGCAAGCTGCCGCAGGAGCTATACAAATCGCTGACCTGGCACCGCGGCAAGGAGATGCATGGGTGGCCGCGAGGAGCAACCGTGACGATGCAGGAGCTCGTCATCGCGCCCGTGCTGCTGCCGCTGGTGACTGCGGCGGTGCTGCTCTTGCTCGGCGAACAGCGGCGCCGCGCCGCAGCCGCGCTCAACCTCGCCTCCACGCTGGCCGGCGCGCTGCTCGCCTTTTCCCTGCTGCTGTGGGTGAACGGCCAGGAAGCGCCCGCCGCCTTCGGCGTCTACCTGCCGGGCAACTGGCCGGTGCCGGTGGGCATCGTGCTGGTGGTGGACCGGCTGTCGGCGCTGATGATGGTGCTGACCGGCAGCGCGGGCCTGGCGGCTCTGCTGTTCTCGCTCGCGCGCTGGCACCGCGCGGGGGTGCACTTCCATCCGCTGTTCCAGCTCCAGTTGATGGGGCTGTACGGCGCCTTCCTCACCGCCGACCTGTTCAACCTGTTCGTCTTCTTCGAGGTGCTGCTGGCGGCGTCGTACGGGCTGCTGATGCACGGCGGCGGTGGCGACCGCGTGCGTGCCGGCCTGCACTACATCGCGGTCAATCTCGTGGCCTCGCTGCTGTTCCTGATCGGCGTGGCGCTGATCTACGGCGTGACGGGCACGCTGAACATGGCCGACATCGCGCAGAAGCTCGCCACGGTGCCGGACAGCGATCGTGGCCTGCTCGGTGCCGGCGCGGCCATCCTGTCCATCGCATTCCTCGCCAAGGCCGCGCTGTGGCCGCTGAACTTCTGGCTGCCCCCGGCCTATGCGGCAGCGGGCGCACCGGTTGCAGCGGTGTTCGCCATCCTCACCAAAGTGGGCGTCTATGCGGTGCTGCGGATGTGGACGCTGTGCTTTCCCGCCAGCGCCGGCCCGTGGGCGCTGTTCGGCGGCGAGGCGCTGGTGTGGGGCGGCCTGGCCACGCTGGCGTTCGGCGCGCTGGGCATGATGGCCTCGCAGCGGCTGGACCGGCTGGACCGGCTGGACCGGCTGGCCGGCTACAGCGTCATCACGTCCTCCGGCACGCTGCTCGCCGCCATCGGCTTCGACGCACCGGCCCTCACCGCCGGGGCTCTGTTCTACCTGGCCAGCTCCACGCTGGCTGGCTGCACGCTGTTCCTGCTCGTGGAGTTGCTGGAGCGCGCCCGGCAGGTCGAGCTCGCGCCGCAGCCTGACGATGACGACCACCTGCCCGACTTCCTCGACGCCGAGCCGCCCTCCGACGCCAACCTCGACGACGACGAGCAGGTGCTCATCGGCCGCGCCATTCCCGCGACCCTCGCCTTCCTGGGCCTCGCCTTCCTGCTGTGCACGCTGGTGGTCGCGGGCCTGCCGCCGATGTCCGGCTTCATCGGCAAGCTGGCCATGCTGTCGGCACTGGTTGGTGGTGCGCCGGGCATTGGCGGTACGGTGATGTTCATGCTGCTCATCGTCTCCGGGCTGCTGGCCACCACGGCGCTGCTGCGCGTGGGCATCCGCCACTTCTGGGCTCCGCAGAACCGCCCGGCGCCGCGGCTGCATCTCGCCGAAGGCCTGCCCATCGCGCTGCTGCTCGGGGCCTGCCTGCTGCTGGTGGTGGGCGGCGAGCCGGTGCTGGCCTATGCCCGCGCCACGGCCGACACGCTGCACCAGCCGCAGCACTACATCGACGCCGTCTTCGGTGCGCGGCCGCTGCCCGGCGTGAGGGAAGGGGCCAAGCCATGAGGCTCTGGCTGCCCGCGCCGCTGCTGTCCGCCGCGCTGCTGGCGCTGTGGCTGGTCTTGAACCCGCCGCTCGGCTTCGGACAGGTGCTGCTGGGCGCCGCCGTGGCCGCGGTGATGCCGCTGCTGCTGGCACCGCTGCGTCCAGCGGCCGGCCCGCTGCGAAATCCATTGACGCTGGCGAAGCTCATCCTGCACGTCGGCGTCGACGTCGTCGCGTCGACGCTCGACGTGGCCCGCGGCGTCCTGCGCGCCAACGTCCGGCCGCCGCAAGGCTGCTTCGTCACCGTGCCCCTGGACCTGCGCGACGCCCAAGCGCTCGCAGCGCTGGCCATGATCACGACGGTGGTCCCGGGCACCGTTTGGTGCGAGCTCGCACCTGACCGCAGCGCACTGCGCCTGCACGTATTCGACCTCGACGACGAGCCGGCCTTCATCGCTCACTACAAGGCCCGCTACGAGCGGCCGTTGCTGGAGATCTTCGAATGACTTCCGTCCTCTCGATGGCCATCGCGGCAACGCTGGTGCTCTATGCCCTGGCGATGGTCGTGGGCCTGGTGCGGCTGATGCGCGGCCCGAGCGCCCAGGATCGCGTGCTGGCGCTGGACTTCCTGTTCGTCGTGGGCCTGCTGATGCTGCTGGTGCTGGCCATCCGCAACGACAGCAGCGTCTACTTCGAGGCCGCCCTGCTCATGGCCCTGTTCGGCTTCGTCAGCTCGGTGGCACTGGCCAAGTTCCTGCTGCGTGGCGAGGTGATCGAATGATCGAACTCCTCGTTGCCGCGCTGCTGCTGGCCAGCGGCGGCTTCGTGCTGACCGCCGCACTCGGCCTGTGGCGGCTGCCGGACTTCTTCCTGCGCATGCACGCCCCCGCGCTGGCCTCCACCCTCGCGGCCTGGCTGGCCGCGGCGGCTTGCATCGTGCACTTCTCGGCGGGCGAGGCCGGCCTGTCGCTGCAGGCCTGGGCGGTGGTCATCCTGCTGTCCATCACCGCGCCGGTGACGACGCTGATGCTGGCTCGCGCGGCGCTGTTCCGCCGGCGCCGCGCCGGTGATCCGCTGCCGCCACCGCTGGCCGCCGGCGATTCGTCAGACGAGGCGGACGGCCGGGTGCATTGAAAAGCCCGACTGGCGCAGCTCACGACGCTGAGCATGCGAGTGGGTAGCAAGTTCAGAGTTCGCCGAGTGCGCCCACTAGGTCGATGGCGCAAATGGCTGAAAGGCCGAGCCGATGGTAGTGACCGACCGCGCAGCAGCCCTCACTGCACCACGGAACTCCGCGTCCGAAACTAGCGGCTGGGCCGTCGGCTTTCAACGTCCAATATTCGCGGGAATGGCCTTTCAGGTCATGAACGCGAACGACCGAGATCAGCCTGCTGCTGCGGCTGGCTGAATTTCAGCTTTGGGCACTTTGCTGACGCCCTCGACGCTTGGGCGTGTGGCTGCCACGTGGCCAATGTGGAAGGTCGAGATCAACGACGAAGGGCGACACTGCCGCCGTTGCCTTTGTCGGCGTACGTGGCCGTTGCTGACGATGAACCTGCCTCAGCAACTCATGTCGGACAGGTGTCGGTCAACGAAGTCGCGGTCCCTTGACAGCCAGCGACCTGGATCGCCTGCACGGCGCCGGCCGTGGGTTTGCAGAAGCAGCCTTCTGATCATGTTCGGCTTTTTGCCGATGCTGCCGGCACGCGCCGCTTGGCCCACCAGAGCAACAGCGCGCCCAGCGCAACGCCGGCCAGTGGCGCATAGGCGTTCAGACGCATCAGCGTGGGTGTGCAGGCAAAGGAGAAGATCGCCAAGCCGATCAGATTGCGCCGGTGCGTGGCCAGTGCCTTGGCGGGCGAGCAGTGTTCGGCCACCACCAGGTTGCGCCGCATGGCGAGCCAGAAGAACAAGGTCTGCGTCAGCAGGATCAACCCGATCACCGGCACATAGACCAGCAATGCGGCCAGGTTGGTGGTGTAGCGCCCCAGCAGGGCCGAGGCGAAAGGGAAGAAGCTGATCAACGCCAGAAACGTCAGCGCACAAACCAGCAGTGGCAGATCGATCTCCCGCACCTGCTCCGCCAGACGGTGGTGCCAGACCCAGAACAGGCCCAGCATCGCGAAGCTGAAGGCATAGGCGCCGATCACATAGCCGTGGTGAAGCAGCGCGTGCAACAGGTCCTCAGTCGAGTGCCTGTCAGTCAGCTCGGGAACCTTGACCTCCAGCACCAGGATGGTCATCGCGATGGCGAAGACGCCGTCGACCAGGGTTTCAAGTCGCGCACGGTGGATGCGAAATGAGCTGCTCATGGGATCAGCCGCCTTTGCGAAGTGTGTGCGTAACCCAGCATATCGGGCGACGCCGCCCAGAGTCTCTCGTGCGCCTGCCAGTGCCGGCGTGGCCCGAAGCCTTGCGGACCTGGATTGGCTTGTGACTCGCCCAGCCCGAAAGTTGCGCCTCGCGCCCGATGGCCTTTGGGAAGCAGCTGCTCGCAATGCCGGATGACTGCAGCGCTCCCAAGACCGGTCGTTGAAGCTGGCGGCCCGCCGGATGGGTCAATGACTGCATCATTTCACGCACGGCAAACGCAGTTCTGTGGCGCGACCGGCAGCAACCGCTACACAGGCGCCGGTCGAGCGGAGAGGGCGGCTCCAGGCTGATTGCTGTCCTTGGCAATTGGCCTCCGAGGGTCAGCAATGTGCCCAAAGCGGTAGGTCGAGATCGGCCGTGGTAGACGGCCCCGCAGCGGGTGCCGTCAGTCGCAGCCAGGCGCAGAGTTCACAGTGCTCGGCATGAAGCCGTCATCGGTTGCTGCGACAACTGACCTGCTTCAACGACCGGTGTTGAGGGTACTGCGGTCACCCCGGTCGGCAGGTCGCGGCTTGCCAAGTGGCACACGGTGGGTGTCTGCCGCTCGATGGGGTCACAGCCACGCTTCTAAGCAGATTTGTTGTCAACCACCGAGCCCGGATAGGCGTCCTTCGACGCTCGCTTGAGCCTGCTAGGTCTTCTTGGCTGCCTCGGCTACGCCACCGAGTGCAGTGACACCTGCAAACGCCCCGCCGACCAACAGCAGCACGAGTCCGACTCCGATCAACTGCATTCCGGGGGGGTAGCCTTTTATTGCATCGAAGAACTTCGTCAATGCATTGATGTTGCCCTCAAGCGAGTCGGCCTTTGTCTTGAACTCCCCCGGCGGGTTCTTCCGATTCCAGTCGGCGACCGACATGTAGGCGCCGACCAGTATCAGCAGCAGACCGACCACCGCAATGGCAACAGATATCCAGATAGGCATCGTTCTTCCTCCTCAGGTGAAGTTGAATCTCTTCAGGAGTTGCTGGTCCAGGGACCACGCGTCTTGCACATAGTGGGCGTGCGAACTCCTGGCGCCTCTCAGTGAGGAGGAACCAACATAGGTTCCGAGTAACTCGTCGCTGCCGTAGGTAAAGACCGCAGCGCCCGAGTCGCCGCCGGTGAGGATGTTGCTGGGACCGATGAGCCAGCAGTTGCGCCACTTGATGTCGTGGCCGGCGACCTCTTCTAGGCCTCCGATCAGTACAGCCATGTCAACGTGGCCGCTTGTAGCCCCGTTCGCATAGACCCTTTCCTCACCCTGTCGCGGCCTCATGCCGCGAAATCCCGTCATACGTTGATTCAGTGCGGGCGTGGCAATCCAGGGGGGTGTCTCGATGACCGCGACATCCCAGTCCGCGTCCCCGTGTCGCAGTGCGACGCTGTGCATGACGACCTCACCAAGCCGCTTTCGGCGACGCCACAGGAACTGGCTCTGGAAGTAGTCGCAGCGCGAGTCGCGGCCGTTTGGGAACACATGGCCCGCGGTGAGGTAATGGTTGCGGCCCAGGCGGAAACCAAGCGTACCCAAGCTGCCGGTTTCAGCGCAGCAAATCTGGTACTTGCTCGGCCCGAGCAACTTGTCACCTATACGTTCGGCGAACGAGGTGCTCCCTCGTGGTTCGTCCGCGACCATGGCGAGGAGGGGCAACTTTGTCTTCGGCAGTTCAAGCTGGCCGACTACCGCCTCGGTGAGCAGATCTTCGATGGGCACGGGTCGCGAAACCGTGCGCTCAGATGGTTCGAGTGAGAGCCGACCATACACGACCTTGTACGTCAGCAGTACCAATGGCGACTTCGGGGCGCCGTCCCAGGACCAGCCGAACCCGTAGCCCCAGGCCTCGGGACCCGGTTCCCTGAAAGGCACACCTTGGACTGTCGCCTGATAGTAGAGATCTTGCAATTGCTGTGGCGTCCGGCGTTCTCCGGAGGGGCCGTGCTGCCGGAACCAACTGCGGAGCTTGGCCATGTCTTCGGCAAGCGCGGTGTCGCGCGTCGATGCTTCGCCGGAGTCCGAATCGGGTGTCGTCTGCCAGAGCCACATTGCTACTCCTCAAGCGCTTTGTGCTTTGCTATTTAGTCTCGTTTGACCCCGAGGATGAGCCTACCCGTTGCATCATCAAATCGGTGGACTGATTTCCCGAAATCGAGCAGCACAGGACGTATTGGACCAGGTCGCCATCCGGCGAGCCCGCTGGGTTGTCGGCTGATGGCTCGCAAGAAGGGCTCCCGAAGTGGGTGGCGCACACGGTCAAGGCCGAGCGTGATTCGGTCCATGCCTCGTATCGTCTTGCGCCTTCACACCGCTTGCCAGTCGGATTGACGAGGGGGTTTTCAGGCCTTCCCTAAAAGACGTTTGGGCCTTGCGCGTCAGGCTTCAGATGGAAGGCAGGGCGCGTGAGTTCGCGCCGTTCAATCTCGGCACCAATTGCTTGGCGACTACGTCGACGAACTGGGCCTCGATCGAGCGGAATATGGGACGCAAACTGGTTACGCAACACCACCCTGTGAGTCACCCGGCATTGCGCAGCGAACAATCTCGTACGAGTCCGAAGGGAACAGAGTGACCGACACATCGCCCCGCTGGCCTTGATTGCCGCCGAGGACGACCCAGCCGTTGGACATCTTGCCGACCAGGAAGGCCACGTGGTTTTGCGGCGTCTTCTTCACCCCCACCTTGGTTTCGCGCAGAAGCACGACGGCACCGTAGCTGTCGTCACCAACCACGCGCCCCCATTTCTCCCAGTTCCCCGCGCCTTCGGGCGTCTTTGTCGGCGGTTTGGGGCCGACTTCCTGAATCACCCAGGCCACGAAGCACGCGCACCAGGGGGTGTTCTCGGGATCTTCCTGCTCCAGATTGAGCGCGGCCAGGAACTTGCGCACCTCTTCCTTGTCGGTGGTCTCGTTGAGGCCGAGTTGAGAGATGGCACGCGACATCCAGCGGTCGGCGTCGACCGCCAAGCCACCTCCGGAATCGATGATGCGCCAGGTCTGGTCGCCGATCACGCCATCGGGCGCCAGGCCGGCCCGCCCCTGCAGCAGGCGGACGGCTGCATGGAGCTTGTCGTCGAACACGTCGCCCTCGCCCCGCGCCTGCGCGGGAATGCCCAGCGTGCGCACCAGACGGTCGCGTAAATCGGGAATGAGCTCGTTCCTCTCGTCCCGTTTGAGGGTCGGACGCGCAGCCACCGACAAGGAGCGCCGCTGGATGATTGCCTCGTAGAGCGCGCCGTCGAGCTCCGCGCCGACGCTCATGCCGAGCTGGGCGCGGCGCTCCTGGATGGCGGTGCGGGTGGTGTCATCGAATACGCCGGTGGCTGGCACCAGCAGCTTGCGCTGGACCTCCCGGATCTCGTCAATGCTGAGCGTCGCCTCAAGCTTCGAGGTGACATCCGTCGTGCCCGAGGCCGGCCGCAGGCCGGGCCCGGGGGCGGACGCGGGCGCAGACCCGGCCTTGTCGGAGGGGCCGGGTGTCGGGGAGGGCGCCGGCGCCGTGGTGGCCTTCTTCTCGTCGGAGGAAACTCCCGAGGCGCGCAGCTTGACCAGGCGGCCCAGCGTGTCGAACCAGAAGGGGGCGCCCAGGCTCAGCGCCACCGCCGTCAGCAGCCAGCCGACGAGTGCACCGTTGAGCGCGGCGTCGCCGAGCAACGAGAACGTGCCGCAGCCTTCGTTGGCGCTGGTGCTGGTGCCGGCACTGGTCGTGGTGGTGGTGCTGGTGATCTCGTTGGTAATGGAGCTGGTGGTGACGGTGGTGGTGCTCCGACCCGTGCCGTCGCTGCCATTCAAGCTGCAACTGCTCAGCTTCGTCGTGCTGACCTGGCGAGCCAGCACGGAAGGCTCGAAGCCCAGCGGCAGCGGGAAGGGCTGCTGAGCCTGGCGGCGCTCGATGCAGGCGTCGTGCAACGGGCTGTCCTTCTCGAACTGCATGCCGCATTCCGCCTTGGCGCGCGCGACCTCGGACGACGGCTGCACGAAGCGGAACAACTCGCCCGTGCGCGCATGCAGGGCCTGCACGTCCAGGCGCAGGGCGTCCAGGGTGCGCGAGGCCTTGCCTTTGGGGTCCGGCGTCTTCAGTTGGATCAAGCCCATGTCCGACCCGATGGCTGCCAGCGAGCGCTGCACCACCGCCACGCGTTCGATCAAGCGATCATCGAGGCGCAGCGGTCGCCCTTGGGCCGTGCTTTCGGCGCGGCCGGTCGCCAGCTCGCGCTCCAGGTTGTAGACCTGGTCCAGCCACAGCAACGCGGGTGTAAAGGACTTGCCTTTCTCTGCCACGCCGTACCCGGCCAGGTCGGCCCTCACTGGCTTTCTGCAGGCCGGCGTGGACGCTGACTTGGAATCGACGGTCACAGCCGCAGCAGGCCGCTGTCCTGAAGCGGCGCAATGCGCACCGTAGACCGCGTCGTCCTGGCATTTCGCCGTTTCGGCGCCCGTGCAGGTCAGCGTGAAGAAGCTCTTCTCGCTGATGAAGGCGTCGTCCTTGAGTTGCGTGATGAGCGCTCTGACGTCGTTCTGAACCTGCGTGTAGCGCTCGGTCAAGGTATCGGTGTTGGCGACAGCGCGGGGCGCGGAAGCCCCAGCGGCCACGGACCGCACGGTATCGACGACAACGGCCATGTCGGCCAATTGCTTGCGCATTTCCGCATCGCCCCACAGCGTGCGGGCGATCATGATCGAGTCGGCGTTCAGCCCCACCGTGATGATCAGCGCGATCAGCAAGGTCCAGCGCTGCGAGGAGCGCTTGAACCAGCCTTTGGAGCGCTCACCGATGTCGGCAAACCAGCGGGCGATGTCAGCCTCGAAGGCCGTCCAGTCGCCACTGCCGCCGGCGCCACCGCGCAGGCCGGCGCTGTCGGCCGTGGCCAGGCGCAGCGAGGCGACGAAATCGGCGCCGCCCGGCGTGCCCGCCGTGCGGCGCAGTGCCGTGCTCACCGGCGCGGCCCGGGAGACGGCGGCCGCCGCCGGATCCGACACCGCAGGCGCTGCCGGCCGCAGGCTGGCCATGAAGCCGGCCGGCGTGAAGCCCAGGACCTTGGGGTGGTTGCCGTGGCCCAGCACGGCCAGGAACACCTTGGCGAAGACGTCCTCGGGAATGTAGGAGGGTGCGCGGCCGCCCTTGCCGTCGGCCATGGAGACGATGAGCGGGTGCTCGAAGAACGCTCGGGTCAGCGCCTGGTCCTCGCCGAAGGCCGAGCTCACGGTCTTCTTCATGTGGCGGCTGCGCCAGCGCATGGCGGAGTTGACGACGTACTCCTGGATAGTCGTGACGAAAAGGCTCAGCACGGCATAGAGCAGTGCCAGGCCGAGGGCAACGTCGATCATGGTGCTGTTCAAACCGCCCTCCGCTCGATGTCGTTGTAGAAGATATGCCGCCCGAGATTGAAGCAGGGCGGACAACCGTTGACCCACTTCGGCAGGACCTCGATGGTGTGGTAATACAGGGCGCCATTCGTGAAGTCGGCGAGATCGCCAGCCACGGCTCGGCGAGAGATCGCCAGGGCGCGCACGAAGTCAGGGTCGGCGGTCGTGACCCGGCGCAGCGCGCCCAACGAGCTGGTCCCTTCGTTCCAGCAGCTGAACTGCGCGGGCTTACGGCAGACCTCGACGATGTTGCGACCCCACCAGCGCGGCGCGGCGGCGCGGTTGAGAACCACGCAGGCCACGGCCTCCATGCCCTTCTCGCCTTCGCCTCGGGCTTCGGCCCAGAGCGTGCGCGCCAGGGTGTCTATCACCTCTTCGTTGGTCGGGCGCCGAGGCATGGCGACGTCGCCCGCAACGGCGATTGCCGAGCGCGGCACGGCGTCCCTCAAGGCGGGGCGCACGCGCGTCGGCAGCGGCGCCCGGCGCGAGGTCTGGGTCAGCGCCACGATGCTGAAGTGGTCCAGGATGGGCCCGACCGGCGTGTACAGCGCATTGCCGATGGCGCCGCTGTCGCCCTCGCGATAGGCGCAGTGGATGCCGATCAGATTGTCATTGCCGTCGCGCACCGGGGCGCCGCTGAAGCCGGGAATGGACTGGCCGTCCAATTGTGAGGAACACAAGGCGTCGATGCGCAGCGTCACCATTGCGACCGTGCCGTCGGGCAGGATTTGCTCGACATCGAAGTTCACTTGCGCTTCCTCTCGCATGGCCTTGCCGCTCAGGGTCGAGCCGTCGGGCAGGAGCACGCGCAGCGGCGCGTCGGCTTTGGGCGGGCTGGCAATGTCGGCGGGCAGGATCGCAGGGACCTTGTCGATCAGGTCGCGCCAGTCGTCCGGGCGCAGCCGGATCAGGCCGGCGTCCACGGGGAAGGGCCCGGCGCGCGAGCCTGGCACGACGCCGCCCAACGGCGTCGACGTTTCGGCGAGCAGAGCGCGTTCGATCTGCACCCCGCTGACGAGCGCCTCGATCTTCACCGGGTCGTCGAAACCAGCCTCTATGTCGGCGCCCAGCACATGGCCGGCGGTGATCAGGTAGCCCACACCTGGCGAGAAAGCGTCGTTGGCCAGGAATCCCGCCGTGCCCTTGACGACCCGCAGGCCCCGGGCGGCGTCCAGCGTGATCGCCGCGCAGTGCAGTTGCGGTCGTGGCACACGCCGCGGCACCAACTCCATCCTGCCGCAGGGCGTGCTCAGCCAGCGCGGCACCAGGTGCAGCGGCCAGCCGGCGCTCACGTGCACGAGGACTCGCGGGGCACCGCTGCCCAGGTCGAAGCTCAGGCCGTCGATGGTCTCCGGCCGCAACCACTCCTCGGTGCCACAACCGGCGCGACCCTCGCGCAGCGGCGCGCCGAGCGCTCGAAATGCCACTCGGGCCTGCTCGATGGCCCCGCTCATTTCTTCGCTCCTGGCTTGCGCACCGCGACGGCACGCACCTCGACGAGATCATCGTTGCGGAACACCAACTGGAAGTCTTGGTCGGGAAGGTTCGCCGCGGGCGTCAGCAAGACGCTCAAGGTCTGGCGGCCTGGCGAGGGATCGGAATCCCGGCGCAGCAACTCGTCAATTTTCGAACCGGTGCCGCCCGTCACAGACACGGTCGGCATCGAAATGCCGCCCAGGGCGCTCAGGCGCAGCGTGCTGCCAGACTCCATGCTGATGGGGCCGGCCGGGTCAACCACCAGCTTGAGTCCCGGCGGCACGAACTCGCAGCTGCCGATGTCGCGAACCATCTTGGCGCGCTCGACGTCGGCGGCTAGGTGCGCGCGGGCCTCCATGATCGCCGCCTGGAGCCGGAGATACGCGTCCTTCACCAGATTGCGCGGGCAGGCCAGGGCTTCCCTGGACGCCCGGGCGGCATCAGTCGCCTCCTTGCTGAGGCCTGCGTTCTTTAGCGTGGAGCCCGAATGACCCTGGAAACCGCTGGTGGAGGCGGGGGTGCTCGATGTGCCGGAGGATTTCACGGCCGCCTCGGCAATCACCGCGGACAGGCCTTGCGAACCGAGTTTCAGGTTGCCGATGGAGGCCCGGAGGCTCGCCACGTCCGCCTCGGTGGCGAGCACGGCCTTGTTGCCTGCGGTCTCGATGCGCTGGACCGCAAAGCGCAGCTCGAAGGGGGCGTTGTCGATTCGGTCCCGCAGCGTACGCAGCGCCGTGAGCAGGGGGGCTACTTCCTCGAGCAGCTTCTCGGCCTCGGCGACCTCGCCCTTAGCGGCTGCGACTTCAATGTTCTCCTCTGTGATCACCGGCGGCCTTGTTTCGCCGCGCAGTTGGCAGGCGGTGGCACCAGCATTGCCGTTGGCGTCGCAGCCGGTGCCGTGGCGGCCGCTGCGCTGGATCTTCTCGGGCTGCACACGGATCGCCATGCGCAATTGATGGAGTTGGTCGCGTAGCGTGGCTGCGGCCGTCCTCAGCTTGCCCTGGGCGCCTGCCATGCTGGGCGCGCCATCCTGGTCGGCATTCGGCCGAAGCTGTCCAGGCAACAGGGTCGCGGGGGGAGCAGGCGCGGGCGCCGCCACATTGACGGTGACGATGATGGGGTCCATCACGATGCCCACGCCCGTAGCGGCTCGTTCGGCTGCAGGGACAACAGCAGAAATCGAGGTGGGACAGGATGCCGGAGCGGGGGCCGGGGGGGCGGTCGAATCGGTAGGCCCGACGATGTGGCGCCGCTCGTACAGATAGCGCGCACTGGTGCCGTACATGGTGCAACTGAGCGCCTCGATTGCCGCCAGTCGAGCCGACTGGCGTGGGCGCGACTCGCGCGCGCCTAGCCAGCTGTAGACCGCGCCGCCGGCCAAGCCGAGCTGTGCGATCTCGCGTCGCGCGACGTCCCCGTGGCCGAAGATGCCGCGGTACAGGGCATACGCGCCCACCGGCAGGCCCACGGCCGTGGCGAGCCAGGGCGCTCCCGATTCATTGAGCTCGGCCTTTATCAGGCGCAGCCTCGCCGCATCAGCGTCGTCCAGTGCGCCAGGCAGCATGCCGTAGAAGACCGGACAGTCCACGCTGTTCCTGGTCTTCGAGTCGCTGTTGGGGCCGCAGAGCTCATCGTAGAACCCTTTGCCCTCGGCGCTGCTGGCCGCCCTTGGTGTAAAGCCATAGCCCGGTCGCTGATCCGCAACCTGAGGGCTGAACTCCGCGCAACTCGTTGCACCGAGCGCCAGCGATGCTGCGAGCAGTCGTCGCGCGAAACTACCCACTTCCCGATTCTTCTTGTGTTCCATCCCACCCGCTCCCATGGTCTCTCGGTAGCTCGTCGCAATCTAAGGTGCGAGGGGCGGGCAATGCATCCGTTCTATTGATGATGTGTTGCGAGGTCCTTTTCGGGAACCTGATCAGGTGACGAAGCCGTCCCGTGGAACTGAGCGGAGGAGTGAGGGCAAGGCGCTCAATGCGCTGTTCAAGCGGCTCGACGTCGCGGATATTGCCAGGCCAGCGCTCAATCAATGGCGATTGGTTGCTCAGGCCATTGCCTTGTAGTGTTCGCCTTCCAGTGACTCTCGACATCCTTCGAACTGATCCCGGAACGCTCGCCCGGTGGTTTGCGCGCGCCAGAGTTGACCGTACTGAGCGTGCGGACGATCACAAACGCCTCGAAGCCTGCACTGGTGGAAGGATTGCCCGCAACGTGACTGTCAGAACAAGACGAGCCTGTTTGCTAACTTGCAAGATGGGAGGCAGCCATGAGAGAACGCTGGACATTGGCTTGGCGAAGCATTGCAACCTCCCTTCCGCCCCTGGAACCGTTGTCCCTGCATTGGCGGAGGCTGGGCCTCCTGTTCGTGATCGTCCTGCTCGTCGCGTGGGTTCTGGCTGCGCTTGGCTCCGCGTTGCAGCTGCCCGGGCAACTTGGCCCGGGCTTCGCGCCAACGATACAACGCTTCCAGATCGGTTGGGATACCGATGAACGCGACGCCATCCTGCATTTCTGGCAGGACAGCAGCGAGATGCGATTCATCGCGAATCTCTATTTGATCGTTGACGCCCTAATCTTCTACAGGGACTTCCCGGTTAATCAAGCCGTTTGGTTCGGTCTGTTTTCGATAGTCGCCTCAGCTGCTTTCCTCGAGACCTGGGTTCGGGTTCGATGCAGCGCCACAGAGAACAGACTGCACATCTACAGGCGGCCTTGTTGCACTCGGGGTTTCGGTGCGGGCCCAGATACCAACCGCTCAGCAGGGCTCCATTCGTTCGCCGCCGTCGCCACCATGGGCGCGGCACAGGGTTAGTCGAGCTTGCCTGCTGCCGGTCTGACCTGTGAACTGCATCTTCGAACGCATGTATTGACCCAGCAGAACCTGCACAGGTCAGGCCGCTAATGCGAATGCGTCCGCGGGGGGCTTCATGTTCAGCGCCTGGTGCGGGCGCCGGTGGTTGTAGAAGTGGATCCAGTCGCCGATCAGGCGGCTGGCGTGTTGCAGCGACTCGAAGCGGTGGCGGTGCACGCATTGCTCCTTGAGCGTACGGATCACCCGCTCGACCAGGCCGTTCTGCTCCGGGCTGTGCGGCGTGATGAACTCCTGCTGCAGCCCGTAGCTCCTGACCAGCGCGGTGAAGCTGTGGCTGGTGAAGACCAGGCCATTGTCCGAGCGCAGCAGGAACGGCGCCGGCACTCGGCCCAGCGTGCGAGCATTGCGCCGGCAACACCGCTGGCCCCCCAGCCCGTAGACCAAGTAAGAAGCTGCCCTTCCGCCATTTGATGAGAGTTCAACTCCGACCTATCTCAGCCCTGATCTCTTGGATCAAGGCCGCCTTTGAAAAACCCGCGCCACCCGCACCAGTCATGCAGGTTGCGCTCCGACGAGCTGTTGCCGACGATTTCCAGTTCATCTACGAGCTGAGCGTTGAGCAAGCAAGGAAAGGCCACTTCAATGTGGATCACAGCAATCCGGGCGAGCTGGCGGGCTTGGCGCTACAGCTGTCAAGTGCGATCGATGACGTTCCTGTCCGGATGCCCCCACCACGCAACGGCGCGGGAGCCTGCGTGTGGGTATTGACCGTCGATCTGAAGCCTGTGGGCTTTGCAATGTTTCTGGAGGACAGGCCGAATTCCTGGGATCGCAAAGTCGAGCTGTTCATGGTGGCCTTGCGTGAGGACTTCCAGGGCCACGGGCTGGGAAAGCTCTTGGTGACGCAATTGCTGCCCGGCGTGCAATCAAAGCTGATCTACGCAAGATGCCATGCGCCGTCTACGCGGATGAAGGCGTTGCTAGAAGCTCATGGCTTCAAAACTGTGAATGTGTCCAAATCCGGTATGACGACGCTTGAGCTCCGCCCCGATCTTCGGCGAGGAATCCAAGCCTAACAGGGACTTGCGTGCGGCTTTTAATTGAAGTGATTAACTACCATTTTGAGGCGAGGGGCGCGGCCAGGAAATCTAGCGCACGCCAAGCGTTTTAAGTGCCTTGGCCAGCGTCTGTTGCGCGGCCGCTTGGCCGAGAGCTGCGCTACGGCCCGCGAGGAGCCTTTGACGGTGAGGCCTTCGCGCCCTTGAGGTAGATCTCAACGTCGACGTAGGCCGGCTGGTCCCATGCGGCTGGCCTAGCAGCCGAGAAGGGTGAGTAACTCGTCCAACTGTGTACAGCTCGCACGCGCAGCGTCCAGAAGATCCTTTGGGAAGTGACTCGAATAGACCCTACCGTCGTGCGCAGGATGATTGAAGCGCTGCTCAAACGCTCGCTTGTGGCCAGCGGAGTCACGCTCAGTGTTGTCCCCATACATGCGCAGCAAGACGGCTTCGATGCAGGGGTTGCAACTCACGGGAGCGATCTTCTTCTTGCGCGCCTCTTCGGCCGCCGCGCCGTCGAGGTCCGTGTCTGCGTCAAACAGCGATGTGTCACCGACCGCCATATAGGAGCCGGTCCGTGATCGGCATGTAGGAGCCAGTGACTGACCGGCATATTGGAGCCACTGCGTGATCGGCGTAATGGAGCCGGCGCCGGATCGGCATATAGAAGCCAGCTGGCACGGGT
>JAEUPJ010000062.1 GCA_016790285.1 Roseateles sp.
CAGCCGGTCGCAGCGCGCCGCCAGGCGCGGGTCGTGGGTGACGACGATGAAGGCCGTGCCGCGCTCGGCGTGGATGCGGCGCAGCAGCGCGAACACGTCATCGGAGGACGCAGTGTCCAGGTTGCCCGTGGGTTCGTCGGCCAGCACCAGCGGCGGATCCATGACCAGCGCGCGCGCAATCGCCACGCGCTGCTGCATGCCGCCCGACAGCTCCGACGGCCGCTTGTGCAGGGCGGCCGCCAGGCCCACGGCATCGAGCAGTTCGCGTGCCTTGGCGTTGGCTTGGGCACTGACCCGACCCGCGTGCATCAGCGCAGGCAGCGTGACGTTTTCCAGCGCCGTGAAGGCGGGCAACAGGTGGTGGAACTGGAACACGAAGCCGAGCGCACTGCGCCGTCGCAGCGTAAGTTCGGCATCCGACAGGCCGCGCACCGAATCACCGAGCAACCGGTAGTCACCCGCAGTCATGCGCTCCAGCAGTCCCAGGATGTTGAGCAGCGTGCTCTTGCCCGAGCCCGAAGGCCCCATCAGTGCGAGAAACTCGCCGCGCTGCACGCGCAGGTCCACCCCGTGCAACACCTCGGCCTCGTTGGGCTGGCCCAGGTTGTAGCGTTTGCGCAGGCCCTGCAGTTCGATCAGCATCGCCGCACCCCGTCACATGCGGATGGCCTGCGCCGGGTCCATGGCCGCCGCTCGGCGCGCCGGCGCCACGGCGGCGAGCACCCCGCAGAGCGTGGCGATCAGCGCCACGCGCAGCGCGGTGGGCACCGGCACGGTGATGGCGAACAGCGGCAGCCCATCCGAGCCACGCACAAACGTGGTGAAGGCCCAGACCAGCGCCACCGCCAGTGCGATGCCCAGCAAGGAGCCCAGCGCCCCCACCACCGCGCCCTGCAGCAGAAAGACACGCTGCATCTGGCCGCGCGTGGCGCCCATGGCGCGCAGGATGCCGATCTCGCGCCCTTTTTGCACGACAGATACCACCAGCACGCTGGCAATGCCCAGCACCACCACCACGAGCACCACCGCGCGGATGATGGTGGTGCTGACGCTCTGGGCGTTGAGCGCCGAGACGAGCTGGGCGTTGCTCTCCTGCCAGCTTTCCACGCGCAGCGGGTGCTGGCGGCGCAGGCTGTCGGCCAGGGCCTGTGCGGCCCAGACGTCGGTCACCGTCAGGTCCAGGTGCGTGGCACCGCCGGGCAGTCCCTGCAGGTTTTGCGCGGCGCGCAGGGGCACGATCACGGTGCGGCGGTTGAGGTCCTTCACGCCCAGGTCCACCAGCGCGGTCACGCGCGCCGAGTCGCTCACCAGGCCGGTGCGCAGGGTGAGGCGGTCGCCCACGCGCAGGCCCAGGTCGGCGGCCAGCTCGCGGCCGATGATGGCCTCGCCCGGCTGCAGGCTGGCGCGCCCCGCCACCACCTTGGAACGCAGGTTGACGATGCGGTCGTAGCGCTCCAGCTCCACGCCCATCAGCGCAATGGCCAGCGCCGCCTCGCCGCGCAATGCCAGGCCCGAGCCCGAGACCATGGGCGAGACCGCCGCCACCCCCGGCGTGGCCTGCAGCACCGGCAGCAGCGCTTGCCAGTTGGCCACGGAGCGCAGGCGCTGGGCGCGCGGCTGGGTGTCGCTGAGCATGGCCGTGCCGGCCTCCAGGCGGGCGGCCGGAGCCACCAGGTCTTCGGGCGCGCGCAGGCTGATGTGCGCCTGCGCGCCCAGGGTCTTGGCCAGGGTGTTGGCCTGCAGCCCTTCGATGAGCGCGGAGATGTAGGCCACCACGGCAACCCCGGCCGCCACGCCCACAATGATGAGCAGCGTCTGCATGCGCCCCTCGCGCAGGAAGCGCCAGGCCACCTGCCACTCGAAGCCCGGCCAGTAGCGCCGCATCAGCGCCCCATGCCTTGCGTCAGGGCCGCACCGACCGCGCCGCCGCCCTCGCCTGTGCGCACCCCGGCAGCCGGCTCCCAGGGCACGGACCGCGGGCGCACGCGCTGGCCCGGCTGCACGGCGGCGGCGCGCAGCACCCAGTCCTCGGCCGAGAGCCCCTCCTGCACCGCGAAGGCGTCGAGCGTGCGCAGGCCCACGCGCACACGGCGCAGCTCGGCCCGGCCGTCGCGGGCCACCAGCAGTTGCGCGGTATCGCCCTCGATGGGCGCGCGCAGCACCGACAGCGGCAGCGCCAGGGCACGCTCGCTGCGGCCGGTTTCCACCTCCACCGACAGCGTCATGTCTTCGCGCAGGAAGTCGGGCGGCGCCTGCTCCAGCGCCAGCTTGACCTCGATGGCGCCGCGCTGCGCATCCACCCCCGGGGCCAGGGACTGCACCCGCGCCGCAAACGGCTGGCCGGCAAAGGCGTCGGCCAGCACGGCGGCACGCTGGCCCGGCTGCAACTGCTGCAGAAAGCGCTCGTCCACCTGGGCCACGAGCTGCGTGGGGCCGTCCAGCGCCAGCGTCAGCAGGGCCTTGCCCGGCTGCACGATCTGGCCCGGCTCCACGCTGCGCAGGATCACGCGCCCATCGCCGCCCGCGCGCAGCGCGGTCTGCGCCAGCCGGGCCTGGGCGGCCTGCGTGGCGGCGCGTGCGGCGTCCCACTGGGCCTGGGCCTGCGCGGTATCGGCCCCGGCATCGCCCTGGGCCTGCCACTGGGCCTGGGCGGCGGCCTGCTGGGCCAGCGCCACATCGAGCGCGCGGCGCGCTTCGTCGCGCTGCGCCGGGCTGTAGAAGCCCTGGGCCACGAGCGGCTCCACGCGCTCGAACTGGGCCCGCGCGGCGCGCACGCTGGCGTCGGCCTGGGCCAGCGCCGCCTGCGCCGCCTGGCGGCCCGTGCCGCGCAGGCCCGCCAGGCGAGCACGCGCCTGCTGCTCGGCCGCCTGAGCCTGCGCCAAGGCGGCCTGGGCCTCGTCGGCTTCGAGCTGCACCAGCAGCTGGCCGGCGCGCACGTGCGCGCCCTCGTCCACCGCCACGCGCGCCACGCGTGCCGTCACCGTGCTGCCCAACTCCACCCGCGTGAGGCTTTCCACGCGCGCGGAGAACTGCAGGCTGCGCACCAACGGCCCCTGGCGCGGCTGCACGGCATCGACCGCGGCAGGCCGGGCGGCCAGCCAGACCGCCCCCGCCAGCAGCAGCACCAGCACGCCCGCGACCAGGGCACGGCGCGCGCGCAGCATCGTCATGCCCCCGCCCCGAACAGGTCGGCCCCGCCCCGCCCTGCGGGTGCCTGCAGCCCCAGGTGGCGCCATGCGGCCTGGGTGGCGATGCGCCCGCGCGGCGTGCGCTGCAGGTAGCCCTGCTGGATGAGGTAGGGCTCGATCACGTCCTCGATCGTGCCGGATTCCTCGCCAATGCTCGCGGCGATGTTGTCCAGCCCCACGGGGCCGCCGTCGAAGCGGTGGATCACGGCCTCCAGGAGCTTGCGATCCATCACGTCGAAGCCCTGCGGGTCCACGTCGAGCATGGCCAGCGCGCGGTGGGCCATGTCCTGCGTGATGCGGCCGTCGCCCTTGACCTCGGCATAGTCGCGCACGCGGCGCAGCAGCCGGTTGGCGATGCGCGGCGTGCCCCGCGAGCGGCGCGCGATCTCGAAGCCGCCCGCGTCGTCGATGGGCGCGCCCAGCAGCCCCGCGCTGCGCATCACGATGCGCGCCAGCTCCTCGGGCGTGTAGAACTCCAGCCGCGCCACGATGCCGAAGCGGTCGCGCAGCGGGGTGGTCAGCATGCCGGCGCGGGTGGTGGCGCCGACCAGCGTGAAGGGTTGCAGATCCAGCTTGATGGAGCGCGCCGCAGGGCCCTCGCCGATCATGATGTCGATCTGGTAGTCCTCTAGCGCCGGGTACAGGATCTCCTCGACGACCGGGCTGAGGCGGTGGATCTCATCAATGAAGAGGACGTCATTCCTCTCCAGGTTGGTGAGGATGGCCGCCAGGTCCTTGGGCTTTTCGAGCACGGGGCCGGAGGTCTGGCGCAGGTTCACGCCCAGTTCGGCGGCAATGATGTGCGACAGCGTCGTCTTGCCCAGGCCCGGCGGGCCGAAGAGCAGCACGTGGTCCAGCGCCTCGCGGCGCTTGCGTGCAGCACCGATGAAGATCTCGAGCTGCTCGCGGGCCTTGCTCTGGCCGACATAGTCGTCGAGCAGCTTCGGGCGCAGCGCGCGCTCCAGCGCCTCCTCGCGGCTGGATTCCGGGGCAGCGCTCACGATGCGCGGCGCGGGGGCGAAGTCGTCGCCGAACTTGTCCGTCTGGATACTCATGACAGCTTCTTCAGGGCCAGCTTGATGCCGTCGCTGACACCGACGTCGGGCGGCAGTGCCTTCAGCGCCGCGGCGGCGTCCTTCTCGCTGTAGCCGAGGGCGACCAGGGCCTGGAGGATGTCGGCCTGGGCGTCGTTGGCGACCGTGGCCGGCAGCGCCAGGTCGGCGCCCAGCTTGCCCTTGAGCTCCAGCAGAAGCCGCTCGGCCGTCTTCTTGCCGATGCCCGGTACCTTGGTGAGGCGGCCCGCCTCCTGGCGCGACACGGCCTGGGCCAGCTCGGCGACCGACAGCCCGGATAGCAGGCCCAGCGCCATCTTGGGCCCGATGCCGCTGATCTTGATGAGCATGCGGAAGGTGGCGCGTTCCTCGTGGGTGAGGAAGCCGAAGAGCTGGTGCGCGTCCTCGCGCACGACGAGATGGGTCAGCAGCACGGCGCGATCGCCCAGGGCGCCGAGGTTGAAGAAGGTGCTCATCGGCACGTCCACCTCGTAGCCGACGCCTGCGACGTCGATCACCACCTGGGGTGGGCTCTTCTCGGCGATGACGCCTGTCAGTCTTCCAATCATGGCCCGATTATCCGGGCCGGCTCAGGCTCAGTTCCTGCCGAACAACCCGAGCCGCTGGGCTTCCAGCGCGGCCTCGGCGCGCGAGCTCACGTTGAGCTTGCGGTAGATCTGCTTCACGTAGTCGGCGATGGTGTGGCGGGACAGGCCGAGCTGCACGCCGATCTCGGGCAGCGTGAAGCCCTTGGCCACGCGCAGCAGCACTTCCGTCTCGCGGTCGGTCAGCGACACCTCGTGCAGGAGGGCCTGGGACGACGGCTTGGCCTGGGCCGCGAAGTAGGCGATGACCTTGCGCGCGATCGACGGCGACAGCGGCGGCTCGCCCTGGCTCATGCGTTGCAGCTGTTCGACCAGCAGCTCGCGGGATTGTTCCTTCAGCAGGTAGCCGAAGGCACCCGCCTGCAGGGCCGGGAACAGGTGCTCGTCGTCGTCGTGGATGGTGACGATGACGGACTGAACTTCCGGCTGCTTCTCGCGCAGCGCGGCGATCACTTCGACGCCCGAGCCGTCCGGCAGGCCGAGGTCCAGCAGCGCGAGCGTGAAGCGCTGGCCGTTGACCAGCGACAGCGCGTCCTGCACCCGCGAGCACTCGGTGATCTGGGCGTTGGCGAACACCTGCTTGACCAGGGCCTTGAGCCAGGCGCGGATCTCCGGGATATCTTCGAGCAGCAGGATGTGGTTCATGGCAGGGCCTCGGGAAACAGGAGCGATTTCACAGCGGAATGGTCAGGCGGATGACAGTACCCCAGCCCGGGCCGGATTCAACCAGGCACTGCCCATGCATTTGCTTGGCGCGTGATTTCATGCTCGCCATGCCGTGTCCTCTGTCGAGGCGACCGTCCAGTTCCGTCGGGATGCCATTGCCGTTGTCCTGGATGGTGAGGATGAAGTCACCTTCCTGGACGGCGCTGGAAATCGTCGCGTGGGTCGCGCCGCTGTGCTTGATGATGTTGGAGACCGATTCGCGCAGGATGCGCGTCGTCTGCACGTAGGCGCGCGCCTGCAGGGTGTGCTCGATGTCCTCGGCGGGCGATTTCCACTCCGCCAGGATGTTGGCCTGGCCGAGCCGCGAGACGACCTCGGCCCGCCAGTCGCCCAGGGCGTCGATGAGGTGCACCGGCTTGCCGGTGAGGCCCCGCACCGACAGGCGCATTTCCTCCAGCGCCTCGCGGGCGAGCGTGGAGATGCGGTCGGACTCGCTCGTGTGCACGATGGTCAGCAGCTTGGCGCCCAGGTCGTCGTGCAGGTCGGCCGCGATGCGCTTGCGCTCGCGCTCGGTCACCTGCTCGAGCTTCTGCTCGGCGAGCTGGGCGTGGCTGCGTTCCACTTCGGCGATGCGCTCGGCCATGCGCTGCTCGATGGCGGCGATGCGGCGTTCGGCTTCAAGGCGCGCGTGGGCCGCGCCGCTGACGAGCTGCAGGCCCAGCGCCAGCATCAGCGCCGGCAGCATCAGGCCAAGCCAGGGGGAGGCCGTCCACCACAGCGACTCGCTCGTCGCGGCCAGCACCATCTCGGCCAGCAGGGCGAGCATCGTGGGTACGAACAGCGCGGCCGTCAGCAGGAAGTCGCGCTGCAGGCTGTCGTCGCCGCCGGCCACCAGCCGCGCGCGGCGCAGCCACAAGGCCCAGCCCATGGCCGCGACCAGCTCCAGGCTCAGCACCGCATGCCACACCGTGCCCAGCAGCCCGACCTGGCCGCCGGCCAGCAGCAGGCTGGCGGGCACCACCAGGCACTGGATGAGCAGGGCATGGTCGATCCAGCTGCGCTTCCAGTTCATCTGCCGCAGCAGGTACTGCACACCGCACAGCACCAGCAGCGTCATCAGCAGTGGCCGCAGCCCGGCCGCGCTCGGGGCGGCCGCCGCCCGCAGCACCACCCAGCTCAGCATCATCCCGATCAAGAACGTGGCCGGCCGCTCACGGTGGTGCGTGCCGGAGATCAGCCCGACGACCGTGGCCATCAGCGCCAGCATGGCGGCCACCCAGGCGTGCACGGTCGCCGCCCAGTACAGGCCGGGCGTGACGGTCTGCGCCTGGGCCGCGGGGCTGAGCAGGGCCAGGGTCAGGGTCAGCAGAAGGAAGAGGGTAGGGCGCCGTGGCATCAAGCCCCGTGGCGCGGTGGGCAGGGTCATGGGGCGGCATTGTGCGGGAGGCCATGCCGCTCGCGCGCCCGGAATTGCACCAGCGACAATCGCCGCCACACTTTCATCCGTCACCGTGATCCTGCGATTCACCCTCGAACCCGTCGACAACACGCGGCTCGCCCGCGTCTGCGGCAGCCTGGACGCCAACCTCCGCGAGATCGAGGCAGCCCTGGGCGTGAAGCTTTCCCGGCGCGATGCCGAGTTCCGCGTCGACGGCGCGAAGGCGGCGGCCGAACGCGCCCGCACGCTGCTGGAAGGCTTGTACGAGCGGTCCCGCCGGCCGCTGTCGGCCGAGACGCTGCAGCTGGCGCTCGTCGAGGCCAAGGCCCCGGTGAGCGCCCCGCGCGCCGCCGGCCACGAGGATGCGAATGAGCCCCTCGTGCTGCGCACGCGCCGGGCCGACCTGTCCGCGCGGACGCCCCGTCAGCACCAGTACCTGCAGCAGATCCTGTCGCACGACATCACCTTCGGCCTCGGGCCGGCGGGCACGGGCAAGACCTTCCTGGCCGTCGCCTGTGCCGTCGACGCCCTGGAGCGGGCCGCCGTGCAGCGCATCATCCTCACCCGCCCGGCCGTCGAGGCGGGCGAGCGCCTGGGCTTCCTGCCGGGCGACCTCACGCAGAAGGTCGACCCCTACCTGCGCCCGCTGTACGACGCGCTCTACGACCTGCTGGGCTTCGACCGCGTGACCAAGGCTTTCGAGAAAGGGCAGCTCGAGGTCGCGCCGCTGGCCTTCATGCGCGGGCGCACGCTCAACCATGCCTTCGTCATCCTGGACGAAGCCCAGAACACGACGCCTGAGCAGATGAAGATGTTCCTGACCCGCATCGGTTTCGGCAGCCGCTGCGTGGTCACGGGTGACACGAGCCAGATCGACCTCCCGCGCGGCGTGCAGTCGGGCCTCATCGACGCCGAGCGCGTGCTGGCCAAGGTCAAGGGCATCGCCATGACGCGTTTCACGAGTGCGGATGTCGTGCGCCACCCGCTCGTGGCCCGCATCGTGGAGGCCTACGAGGCGCGCGCCAAGCGCGAGGGGAGGGAAGCATGAGCCAACCGGAGCTGAGCCTGTCCCTGCAGTTCGCCGACCCCCGCCACCGCGCGCTGCTGCCGCGCCACAAGGTGATGCGGTTCATCCGCGCGGCGCTGGAGCTGCCGGGCGAGATCGCGGTGCGCATCGTCGATGCCGACGAGGGCCGTGCGCTGAACCGTGAGTACCGCGGCAAGGACTACGCGACCAATGTGCTCACCTTCGACTACGCGCACGAGCCGGTGGTGGGCGCGGACCTCGTCATCTGCGCCGAGGTCGTCGAGCGCGAAGCCGCCGAACTCGGCATCCCCGTGCTGGACCACTACGCCCACATGCTTGTGCACGGCACCCTGCATGCGCAGGGTTATGACCACGAGGAAGACGACGAGGCCGCCTGCATGGAGGCGCGCGAGACCGCGATCATGGCGGGCCTGGGCTTCGCCGACCCGTACGACCGCTGATCAGCGGCTCGTCAGGTAGCGCTTGCGCCTGAACAGCAGCCACAGGCCCACGGCCAGGGCCACGATGAGCGCTGCGGCTTCCCAGAAGCCGTTGGGGTTCTTGATCAGCGGCATCCACTCGAAGTTCATGCCGAAGATGCCGGTGATGAGGTTCAGCGGCAGGAAGATGGCCGTCAGCACCGTCAGCGTTCGCATGATGCTGTTGGTGCGGTGACCCAGCGCGCTGAAATGCATCTGCACGGCGGACTCGGCCGACGACTCCAGCCGCCGCACATGCGTGAGCACCCGCTCCACATGCTCCAGCACGTCGCGTGAGCGCACCCGCAGCAGCTCGCGCTCGCGGGTGACGTGGGGGTCGCCGTCGGCGGGCCATTCGTCCAGCGCGTCGATCCACTCCTGGATGGCAGCGCGCTGGTCTTCGCAGGTGTCTTCCAGGCGGTGAAGGGCGTCGCGGCTTTCCAGCAGCAGCGGCCAGTCGTCGAACTCGCTGCTCTGGTCGAGCAGCACGCGCTGCAGCGTGCCGAGCTGGCGCGTCAGCAGCCGGCGCAGCTCCAGGTAGCTGTCGACCATGTGGTTGACCATGCGCAGCATCAGGTCGGCCGGGCTGGACGGCAGCCGGGCACCGCCGCGGGCCTCGCGCTTGTCGCGCCCTTCGGTCAGGCGGTCGAGCTTGTGGGCGAAGAAGTCGCGCACCTGGCAGTCGGTCGGGTGCACGGTGATGAGCACGCGGTCGAAGACGGCGAAGCCCACGGGGCTGGTGTCGATGGCCCGCAGGGCCCGCTGCGCCGACGCGAGCGTGCCGTGCTCGTCGTCCACGAACAGGTCCTGGCTGCCCGGCGCGGCGGCCAGGCGGCGGAACACCAGCATGTCGTACCAGGACGTGTAGTCGAAGTGCGAGGGGAGCTGGTTGTTGATCAGGTCGGACACGTGCAGGTCGACGATGTTGCCGCAGCCCCAGCGCGACAGCGCGTTCTGCAGCACGGGCTCGCCCACCTCGAACACCCGCCGGCCGTAGCCCAGCCACAGGAAGCCCCGTTCGGGCAGAGCCTCGGGCAGGGCCGGCAGCTCGGTGAAGCTGTCGGGTTCGATGTGGAAGACCCGCATGGGTCAGGCCTGCTTCAGCAGCCGCGCGGCGTCCAGCGCGAAGTAGGTCAGCACGCCGTCGGCGCCGGCACGCTTGAAGGCCAGCAGGGTTTCCATCATGACGGCGTCATGGTCGAGCCAGCCGGCGGCGGCCGCCGCCTTGAGCATGGCGTACTCGCCGCTGACCTGGTAGGCGAAGGTGGGCACCTGGAACTCGTCCTTCACGCGCCGCACGACGTCGAGGTAAGGCAGGCCGGGCTTGACCATGACCATGTCGGCGCCTTCGGCCAGGTCCGCCGCTACTTCGCGCAGGGCTTCGTCGCTGTTGCCGGGGTCGACGTAGTAGGTCTTCTTGTCGGCCTTGCCGAGCGCCGAGCGTGAGCCCACGGCGTCGCGGAACGGGCCGTAGAAGCTGCTCGCGTACTTGACGCTGTAGGCCATGATGCGGGTGTGGATGTGCCCGGCGCGCTCGAACGCCGTGCGGATGGCGCCGATGCGGCCGTCCATCATGTCGCTGGGGCCCACCATGTCAGCGCCGGCCTCGGCCTGCGTCAGTGCCTGGCGCACGAGCAGCTCGACGGTGGCGTCATTGATGAGGTAGCCCGTCTCGTCGGGCAGGCCGTCCTGGCCGTGGCTGGTGTAGGGGTCCAGTGCCACGTCGGTGAGCACGCCGAGTTGCGGGAAGCGCGACTTCAGGGCCCGCACGGCCCGTGGGATCAGGCCGTTCGGATTGAAGGCCTCGGCGCCGTCGGGTGTCTTCAGCGCCGGGTCGATGGCAGGGAACAGCGCGATGACCGGGATGCCCAGCCGCACGCATTCTTCGGCCGTGCGCAGCAGGTGGTCCAGGCTCTGTCGCGACACGCCGGGCATCGACGGGATGGGCTCCAGGCGGTTCTCGCCTTCATGGACGAAGACCGGCAGGATCAGGTCGGTGGCCAGCAGCGAATTCTCGCGAACGAGGGCGCGCGTGAAGGCGTCTCGGCGCAGGCGCCGGGGGCGCGAGGCAGGGAAGGGGGCGGGGGTGAAACGGGAGCGGGGCACGTCGGAATCCTCGGGCGAGACAGGCAGTTTCGGAGGCTGCGGCCCGGCGCGTGATGGACGACACATCCGAACGTCATTTATTCGTGACGTCACCGCTCAAGCGCGCTAAACTTGTCCGCGAATGATAGCCGCAAGGTGGTCATTCCCTGCTTTTCCTCCCTGAGCAGGAGCCTTGACGTGATGACAGCGAAAAGGCTTTCTCGGCCCCGGTTTCAACCGGGGCTTTTTTTTGATCTGTGCCGAAGCGCCAAGTCGCTGCGCGCCGCGGCCTGCGCTGTCGCGCAGCGCGCCGGACGGCGCGGCTCCGACCCATCTCCAAGGCAGCCGGCGGGGCCGTCTGCCTTGACGCCGGTTCCCCCACCGCGCCCACCCCTCAGGTGTTTCCTTCGCCCGCGTCACGCACTCGCGCAAGGCGGCGCCGCCGCGCCTGCCCATAATGACCCCATGCTCTGGGTCAAAGCTTTTCACATCGTCTTCGTCGCCGCCTGGTTCGCCGGCCTGTTCTACCTGCCGCGCATCTTCGTGAACCTGGCCATGGTGCCGGCCGACAGCCACGCCGAGCGCGAGCGGCTGCTGCTGATGGCGCACAAGCTGCATCGCTTCACGAGCATCCTGATGGGCGTGGCCCTGCTGCTCGGTTTCTGGGTTTGGCTCGGCTTCGGCGCCAGCCGCTTCAGCGGCAGCTACTGGCTGCATGCCAAGCTGCTGCTGGTGGTGGGTGTGGTGGGCTATCACCACGTGAACCGCCGGTTGCTGCGCAGCTTCGAGGACCTCTCCAACCGCCGCAGCCACCGCTGGTTCCGTGTCTACAACGAGACCGCCGTGCTGCTGTTCACCGCCATCGTCGTGCTGGTGACGGTCAAGCCCTTCTGAGCGTGAGGACCGCGGTGCGTCGCCGCCAAAGCTCCGCCACCTGGCTGCTGCTGGCCCACGTCGGGCTGGTCTTCTATGCCAGCCTCTACCCGTTCTGGCCGCTGCGCGCGCCGCCGGGCCTGGGGGTGCCGTGGCTGTTCAGCCTGCCCTGGCCGCAGCGCTTCTGGGCCTTCGACGTGCAGGCCAACCTGATGGGCTACGTGCCGCTCGGGCTGCTCGGTTTTGCCGCGGCGATGCGGTCGGGCTGGGGGCTGCGGGCAGCGCTGGCCGCCGGCCTGCTGCCGGGGCCGCTCGTCTCCTTCCTGATGGAGACGGCGCAGTTCTATGTGCCGGGGCGCGTGCCGTCGCTGTCCGACTGGGCCTTGAACTCCGCGGGCAGCACACTCGGGGCGCTGGTTGGCGTGCTGCTCAACGCGGTGGGCTGGCTGCGCCGCTGGCAGGACGTGCGCGAGCACTGGTTCGGCGCCAGCAGCGCACCGGCGCTGGCCTTGCTCGCGCTGTGGCCCCTGGCCTTGCTGTACCCCACGCCGCTGCCGTTCGGGCTCGGCCAGTGGCTGCCGTGGTGGCGCGAATCGCTGGTCGATGCCCTGACTGGCACGCCCTGGGCGCTGACCTGGGGCGACGGCGTCACCATCGAGCACGAGCTGCCGCCGGGCCTGGAGGCACTGGCCATTGCGCTGGGGTTGCTCGCGCCGGTGCTGCTGATGATTTCGGTCGCCCGCCCTGGGTTGCGCCGGCTGGCGCTGGCCGCGGGGGCGGTGCTGCTGGGCCTGGCCGGCACGACGACCGCCACGGCCATGGCCTTCGGTCCGGACCACGCCTGGGCCTGGCTCAGCGATGCCACGCGGCCCGGTGTGGGCCTGGGCATCGGCATGGCGCTGCTGGCCTGCCTGCTGCCGTCGCGCGTGGCGGCTGCGTTCGGGCTGTTCGCGTTGTGCGCCCTGGTCGGCCTCATCAGCATCGCGCCGAGCGACCCCTATCTGGCCCTCAACATGCAGGCCTGGGAGCACGGCCGCTTCGTCAACCTGTACGGGCTCACCCGCTGGCTTGCGTGGACGTGGCCTTTCGTTGCACTCCTCTGGCTTGCGGCACGCCTCGTGCAGAAGCCCCAGTGAGACAATCGACCGCGATGAGTTACTACCAGCGCCACGTCTTCTTCTGCCTCAACCAGCGCACCAATGGCGAAGCCAGCTGCGGCGACCATGACGCGCAAGGGGCCTTCGACCACTGCAAGTCCCGCGTGAAGCAGCTCGGCCTGGCCGGCAAGGGCGGCGTGCGGGTCAACAAGGCCGGTTGCCTGGATCGCTGTGCCGGCGGGCCCGTCGCGGTCGTCTACCCCGAGGCCGTCTGGTATTCGTGGGTCGACCAGAGCGACATCGACGAGATCGTCGAGCGCCACCTGCGCGATGGCGAGGTGGTCGAGCGCCTGGTACTGCCGGACGCCGTCGGCCGATGAACGCGCAGACCGACAAGCGACTCGTGCCCGGGCCTGCCGGCGCGATCGAAGTCGCCATCGACCTGCCCGCGGGCGGCGCCACGCCGCTGGGCACCGCCCTCATCTGCCACCCCAACCCCACGCAGGGCGGCACGATGGACAACAAGGTCGTGCAGACGCTGGCCCGCGCCTTCATCCAGCTGGGCTGGCGCGCCGTGCGCTTCAATTTCCGCGGCATCGGCAAGTCCGAGGGCGCCTGGGACGAAGGCCGGGGCGAGGTCGACGATGCTCTGGCGGTGCTGAAGGCCGAGGTGCCGCCGGGCGAGCCGCTCATCCTGGCCGGTTTTTCCTTCGGCGGCTTTGTCGCCTCGCGCGCCGCCCAGCAACTGCCCGAGCCGGCCCGCCGCCTGGTGCTGGTCGGCCCGGCGACCAGCCGCTTCGATACCGCCGCCGTGCCGGCCGACACCGTGGTCATCCACGGCGAGGTCGACGACGTCGTGCCGCTGTCGTCCGTGCTCGATTGGGCGCGGCCGCAGAGCCTGCCCGTGACCGTCGTGCCGGGCGTGGGCCATTTCTTTCACGGGCAGCTGCCGCTGCTCAAGTCCCTTGTCGTGCGCGCCTTCGACCCCACCAAGGTCTGAAGCCTGGCGCCTGAACCCGATCCGATGAAACGTCTGCTTGCTTCCTTCCTGACCGCCCTCTCGCTGGCCGCCCAGGCCCAGGCCCCGCTGCCCCCCGAGATCGCCGCACGCAATTACGTGCTGATCGACCTGACCGCGCACAAGACCCTCGCCGACCGCGAGGCCGATGTGCCGCAGGACCCGGCTTCCCTGACCAAGCTCATGACGGCCTACGTCGTCTTCAGCGCCCTGCGCGAGAAGAAGCTGACGCTGGAGCAGACCCTGCCCGTGTCCAAGCGGGCCTGGGACGAGCGCAAGGGCGACCCGTCGCTGATGTTCATCGACACCACGATGACGCCCAAGGTCGACGAGCTCCTGCGCGGCCTGATTATCCAGAGCGGCAATGACGCCGCCGTGGCGCTGGCCGAGGGCGTGGGCGGCACGGTCGAGAACTTCGTGCAGCTGATGAACCGCCAGGCCCAGGCCTGGGGCTTGAAGAACACCGAGTTCAAGAACGTGACCGGCATGACTGAGCCCGGCCACAAGGCCAGCGCCCGCGACATCGCCACCATCGCCGCGCACATCATCACGGACTTCCCCGAGTACTACGGCTACTACTCCCAGCGCGACTACACCTACAACAAGATCCGCCAGGACAACCGCAACCTGCTGCTGCGCCGCGACCCCACCGTCGACGGCATGAAGACCGGCTACACGGACGCCGCCGGCTACTGCCTGGTCTCCAGCGCCAACCGCGACTTCCCCAACGGCAAGCGCCGCCTGCTGTCGGTCGTGATGGGCACGTCGTCCAAGGAAGCCCGCGCCAGCGAAAGCCAGAAGCTGCTGAACTGGGGCTACACCGCCTTCGACGCCGTCAAGGTCTTCGACGCCGGCAAGGCGATCGCCACCGTGCCGGTCTGGAAGGGCGAGGCCAAGGAGGTCAAGCTCGGCGCCGCGGATGCCGTCTTCGTCGCTGTGCCGCACGGTGACGCGGCCAAGCTGCAGACCCAGGTCGAGCGCACGGACCCGCTGGTCGCGCCGCTCAACAAGGGCCAGCGCGTAGGCACGCTGCGCGTGACGACGACCGCTGGTGCGCCGGTGGCCGAGGTGCCGCTGGTCGTGCAGGAAGCCGTGCCCGTGGCCGGCATCTTCGGCCGCGCGTTCGACTCCATCCGCCTGTGGATCAAGTGAGCCAGGAGACCGCATGAACCTGCCGCCCGACATCCCGCCCGAGCAGTCGCTCATCGAGTACCCGTCGCGCTTTCCCATCAAGGTCATGGGCGCGCACGTGGAGGGCTTCGTCGAGGCCATCGCGCACGTCGCGCGGCAGTTCGACCCGGGCTTCGATGCCGCCACCATCGAGCAGCGCCCGAGCAAGGCCGGCAACTACCTGGGCCTGACGATCACCGTGACCGCCACCAGCCGCGAGCAGCTCGACGAGCTCTACCGCACGCTGACGACCCACCCGATGGTCAAGGTCGTGCTCTGATCACGTGGCCGCCTCGGCGGCCTGCATGGCCTTGAGCTTGGCCTTGGCGGCGTCGTCGCCGTTGCGTGCGGCGGCGTCGTACCAGTAGCGCGCCAGGCGCGCATCGGCCTCCACGCCCAGGCCCGTCTCGAACATCGACGCGACCAGGTACTGCGCGCCCACGTCGCCTGCCTTGGCGGCCTCGAGATACCAGCGGTGGGCTTGCGCCATGTCCTGCGAGCGGCCCCGGCCCAGGTAGTAGCAGGTGGCGGTGGCCAGTGCGCCGTCGCCATTGCCGTGCTCGGCCGCCCGCTCGAACCAGCCGCAGGCCGCCTTGGCGTCGGGCTTGCCCCGGCGACCCTGCTCGATCATCTCGCCCAGCGCGTTCTCGGCGAGTGCCAGCTGCTGGGCTGCGGCGCGCTGCAGCAGTTGCCAGGCCTGGGCGTCGCTGGCCCGGGGGAGTTCCTTGCGCAGGTGCATCATGGCCAGGTTGAACTGGCCCAGGGCCTCGCCGCGGCCGGCCGACGCCGTGAAGCCACGGGCGGCAGTCTTGAGGTCGCCGTCGTCGTAGGCGGTGAGGGCCTCCTGCAGCGTGGCGGCGTGCAGTGGAGCGCCCGCGAGCGAGGCGGCGAGCAGGAGGGCGGTGATCAGCGGCGTCTTCATCGAACGGAGTCGTCCTTGGCGGGCCAGGCCTTACGGCGGTTGCCTATGATGCCGTGCATGATCGTCAAGACCCTGGGGCCGGTGGAATACCTGCCCACGCTGGAGGCCATGCGCGCCTTCACCGCCGCACGGGGCGCCGACACGCCCGACGAGTTGTGGCTGTGCGAGCACCCGCCCACCTTCACGCAAGGGCTGGCCGGCAAGCCCGAGCACCTGCTGCTGCCGGGCGACATCCCCGTCGTTGCGACCGAGCGCGGCGGGCAGGTCACCTACCACGGGCCTGGCCAGGTCACGGCCTACCCGCTGGTGGACCTGCGGCGCCTCTCCATCTTCGTGAAGGAGTACGTCTTCCGCCTGGAGACGGCCCTCATCCAGACCCTGGACAGCTACGGCGTTACCGGCCTGCGCGTGGCCGGGGCGCCTGGCATCTATGTGCGCCCGGCCGACCCCGGCAGCCATGCCGCCCTGGCCGGTCCGGCCGTCCCGGGCGACCCGTTCCGGGGCCTGGCCAAGGTGGCGGCGCTGGGCATCAAGGTCAGCCGACACTGCACGTACCACGGCCTGGCGCTCAACGTCGCCATGGACCTGGAACCCTTCCGGCGCATCAACCCTTGCGGTTACGAAGGGCTCGAAACCACATCCCTCGATAAACTCGGGGTTTTCACCGACTGGCCGACCGCGGCCGGCCGCCTCGCCGAACGGCTTGCTGCGCAACTGACGCCTTGACCATGTCCGACACCACCTACGACCCCACGATCAAGCAAAAGGCCGAGGCCAAGACCTCGCGCATCCCGATCAAGATCGTGCCCGCCGAGGTGCTGAAGAAGCCGGAGTGGATCCGCGTGAAGGCCGGCAGCCCGAGCACCCGCTTCTACGAGATCAAGCAGATCCTGCGCGAGCACAAGCTGCACACCGTTTGCGAGGAAGCCAGCTGCCCCAACATCGGCGAGTGTTTTGGCAAGGGCACGGCCACGTTCATGATCATGGGCGACAAGTGCACCCGCCGTTGCCCGTTCTGCGACGTGGGTCACGGCCGCCCTGACCCGCTGGACGTGAACGAGCCGCTGAACCTGGCCAAGACCATCGCGGCGCTCAAGCTCAAGTACGTCGTCATCACCAGCGTCGACCGTGACGACCTCAAGGACGGCGGCGCCGGCCACTTCGCCGAGTGCATCTCCAAGGTCCGCGAGCTCAGCCCCACGACGCAGATCGAGGTGCTGGTGCCCGACTTCCGGGGCCGCGCCGACCGCGCACTCAACATCCTCAAGGCCGCGCCGCCGGACGTGATGAACCACAACCTAGAAACCGCGCCGCGCCTGTACAAGGAAGCGCGTCCGGGGTCGGACTACGAATTCAGCCTGAACCTGCTCAAGCGCTTCAAGGAAGAAGTGCCGGGCGTGCCGACCAAGAGCGGCATCATGGTGGGCCTGGGCGAGACGGACGACGAGATCCGCCAGGTCATGCGCGACATGCGCGCGCACAACATCGACATGATCACCATCGGCCAGTACCTGGCCCCGTCCGGCCACCACCTGCCGGTGCGCCGCTACGTGACGCCCGACGCCTTCAAGCAGTTCGAGAAGGAAGCCTACGAGCTGGGCTTCACGCACGCGGCCGTGGGTGCCATGGTGCGCTCCAGCTACCACGCCGACGAGCAGGCGCACGCGGCGCTGAACCCGACGGCGGCCTGATCAACGGGGCCGCGCGGGGCGCGGCTGAGGTGCCATGGGCGGTACCTCGGGCGCCTCGTTCAGGCGCAGGAACTTGAAGCCGGCGAGCGTCGGCTTGCCCTGGCCGGCTTGGCGCGCGTCGCGCTCCCCCAGCCGCGCGATGAAGCCTTGCAGCGTCTCCTCACGCACCTGCGGCTCTGCCGAATGCAGGATGCGGCGCGAGCCGTCGGCGCCGGTGACGATCAGCCCGACGTGCGAGGCCCAGTAGCCGCCGTTGCGCCCCGAAATCACGTTGACGAAGTCGCCGTCCTGCAGCTGCGCCTCGATGGCGGCGACGTCTTGCTTGGCGATGTAGACATCGTCGAAGTCCTGCACAGGGATGTCGCGGTCGATCTTGAACTGCTTCTTCAGGAAGGCCTGGCGGTCGATGCGCTGGCGGTAGGGCTGCGTGGGTGCGCCCAGGCCGGCGGTGACGTCCTGCACCAGCCAGCGGTTGGCCAGGTTCCAGTCGGCCTCGGTGTAGTGGTTGCGCGTGGCCACGCCGATGACGCCGTCGCGGTAGCGGATGCGCTGCAGCATCCAGAAGAACTCTTCCCACGAGCTGCTCAGCGCCATCGCGTAGGTGTGCTCGGCAAACACCACGCAGTCGCTCTTGGCCAGGTCGAACAGCGGCTGGCGGTCGTAGGTCTCGTAGGGAAACTCGCCCAGCAGGTAGAGCTCGTAGGGCTGCCCGATGTTCTTGCGCGCCAGTGCCGCGACGCGCTGGCGCAGCTGCGGCTGGTCCAGCTGCTGCCAGGCCAGGAAGCGGCCGACCTCGGCGGGCTGCATGCGGTACAGGGGCTTGTTCAGCAGCGCGGTGAGTTCCGGCTCGGCCAGGCCCACGCGAGCGGCCGCCTGCAGCTGGGTGGGGGTGGGCACTACAGGGGGCGGCTCAGGCGGCAGGGCGGTGGTCGCGCAGCCGGCGAGCAGCAGCGCCAGGGCAAGGGGGGCCAGGGTCTTGTGCATGGCCTGGAGTGTGGGCCGCGCCGGGGCGCCGCGCCCAATGCCAGCATGTGCAGGGGGCATAACCTGGCCGTCGCTTGACCGAGCAGGCCTGCGCGACGACGCGCGGGCCCGGTCAGGCCTCGGCCAGCAGCTGCTCGATGAGGCCGTGCAGCGCGGCGAAGTCGGGTTCGCCGACGTAGCGCTTGACGATCTCGCCGCGCTTGTTGATCAGGAAGGTGGTGGGCGTCATCTGCACCTGCCCGAACGCCGTGGCGACGCTGCCGGTGTTGTCGATGGCCACGCCGAAGGGCAGCTTGCGCGTCTCGGCAAAGCGCGCCACGAAGGCCGGCGGGTCGTAGCTCATGGCCACGGCCACGGTGTCCAGGCCGCGGGCCTTGTACTTTTCGTGGGTGGCGACGATCTGCGGCATTTCCTTCACGCAGGTCGCGCAGCTCGTGGCCCAGAAGTTCACGAGCATCACCTTGCCCGCCCATTGCTGGGAGCTGGCCTTCTGGCCGTCAAGCAGGGTGTAGTCCACAGCCGGCGCCTGCTCGCGGGCGCAGCCCGAGAGGGCGGCGGCGCAGATCAGCGCGAGGGCAGTGGCGGCGAGGCGGCGGTGCAGCATGCCTGCCATTCTAGGAAAACCTCAAGGCCTGCGTGCGAGCTCGAACATCAGCAGCGACGGCAGCGCATCGGGCAGGTGGCGCCGGGAGATGCGCGCCACGCCGTCGCTCGTGGCCGTGGACAGCTGGGTGCGGTGCTCGCCATCGAACATTTCCACGAAGCAGAAATCAGGGGCATCGCGGCTGACCCCGGCGATCAACTGCAGCAGCGGCTCGCTCATCAGCGCCGCGTCGAACAGCAGCACGTGCGGCAGGCCTTCCTGGCAGAACTGCTCCGCCTCGGCCACGTTGCTGACGGCGTCGACCAGCATGCCCATGTGCCGCACGGCGGCTTGCGCCTCGGCGCGCAGCTCCCGGTTGGCCGACAGGATCAGCAACTGGCAGCCCGCGAGCGGCCGTGAATTGCCCCCCATCCGCTCGGCTTCAGCCTCCAGCTTGGCGTGGGTGCTGTCCGGCGGCGGCGGGTCTTCGTCGGGCGCGAGCTGGTTGAACTCCAGCGTGAGCAGCGTGATGCCGGCCTCCTGCTCGCGCAGGGGCAGCACGCCCAGCGTGATGGCCGTCTGCTCCAGCAGCCGCCAGGCCAGGGAATCAAGCCCAGGCGAGGCGTCGCTGGGGTCCGCGTCATCGGCCAGCAGCTCCAGCGAGCGGTGCGCGAAGCGGCAGCTCAGCCGCGCCTTCACGGGCCAGGGCGTCAGGTCCAGGCGCAGGTCCACCGAGGAATGCGTGTTGGCCAGCGCCCAGTCCATGAGCGCGTTCAGCAGCGAGAACAGCAGCGCGCCGTCCGCCCAGATCTCTACCGGCTGCAGCGACTGGCGCACCTGCACGCCACGGGTCTGCGTTTCGCGGCTACGCTGGGCCAGCACGCTGCGCAGCATCTGGGTGAGGTGCTGGCGCTCGCGGTTCAGCCGCAGGCGCCCCGACGCCAGCCGGGCCAGCTGCTGGCCGAGCATGCCGGCCGTGCGTGCGTCGTCCACGCTGCGGCGCAGCAGGCGCAGGCCGCGGCGGTCGATCTGCCCGGTGGTGGCGAGGTTCTGGATCTGCTCCAGCGCCGCGCTCAGCGGCCCGGCGATCTCGGCGCCGAGTTGCTGGACGATGTCCGCCCACTGGACCGGCGTCGGCTCAGACATGACATCGTTGGCGGCACTCGCTGGCGCGGAAGAAGGTGGTGTGGACATGACCCGTTGACTGCGGACCCGAGGCGGATGGTTCTAGGTGGTCGGCCCACCTCGGCGCGTGGACGCATCCTGAGGACAGGCGCACCCCACCTCCATCCCCCGGCCAGGGGGAAACCCTTGGTTCAGGGGTGGGTCAACCCTCACGCGATCACACCCGCGTTGCGCCAAGTCGTGATTTCTTCCGCAGAACAGCCGGCTTCTCGCAGCAACTCGTCGCTGTGCTGCCCGAGCAGCGGCGGCGGGTGACGGTAGGCGACCGGCGTCGCCGACAGCTTCATGGGGCTGGCGATGAGACGCAGGTCCGGCGTCAGCGGATGCGGCATGGCCACCACCGCGCCGCGCGCCTGGGCCTGCGGATCGTCCAGAGCCTCACCGATGGAGTTGATGGAGCCGCACGGCACCTTGGCGGCCTCGAGTGCCGCCAGCCAGTCATTGCGCGGACGTTGGCGGATGGCGTCCTCCAGCAACGGCACGAGCGTGCCGCGGTGGCGCACGCGCTCGGCGTTGGTCGCGAAGCGCGGGTCGCTCGCCCAGGCCGGGTGCCCGGCGATCTCGCAGAACTTGGCGAACTGCCGGTCGTTGCCGACAGCGAGGATCAGGTGGCCGTCGCTGGCCTCGAACACCTGGTAGGGCACGATGTTCTGGTGCGCATTGCCCATGCGGCCCGGCGCCTTGCCGCTGCACAGGTAGTTGCTGCCGAGGTTGGCGAGCATGGCGAGCTGGGTGTCGAGCAGGGCCATGTCGATGACCTGCCCCTGGCCGGTGGCGTCGCGGTGGCGCAGCGCGGCCAGGATGGCGACCGTGGCGTACATGCCAGTGAACAGGTCTGCCACGGCCACCCCGACCTTCTGCGGGCCGCCGCCCGGCAGGTCGTCGCGCTCGCCGGTGACGCTCATGAGGCCGCCCATGCCTTGCACGGCGTAGTCGTAGCCGGCGCGCTCGGCGTACGGCCCGGTCTGGCCGAAACCCGTGATGGAGCAGATCACCAGGCCCGGGTGCTCCGCCAGCAGGCTCTGGGCGTCAAGGCCGTAGCGGGCCAGGTCGCCCACCTTGAAGTTCTCCACCAGCACGTCGACCTGGCCGGCGAGCTTGCGCACGATGGCCTGGCCCTCGGGCCGCGACAGGTCCACGGCGAGCGAGCGCTTGTTGCGGTTGGCGCCGAGGAAGTAGGCCGCCTCGGACGTGTCCTGGCCTTGTGCGTCCTTCAGATAGGGCGGGCCCCAGGCGCGGGTGTCGTCGCCGCTGCCGGGGCGTTCGATCTTGATGACGTCGGCGCCGAGGTCGGCCAGGGTCTGGGTGCACCACGGGCCGGCCAGCACCCGGGAGAGGTCGAGCACGCGCACGCCGGCGAGGGCTTGAGGAAGGGACTTATCTTGCATTGCGGAATTGTCGGCGGCTGGCTGCCGATAATTCGCCCATGCGCCTGACCCCTACCGCCGGATTTGCCCTAATGCTGAGCCTGCTCTCGGCCTGCCAGCCGGCGCTGAACTGGCGCGAGGTGCACCCGAGCGGCTCGGGCGCAGTGGCGCAGTTCCCCTGCAAGCCCGACGTGCAGCAGCGCACCGGCATGGGCCTGGCCCAGTGCGAAGCCGCCGGCCATGGTTTTGCGCTGTCCTGGGCCGACTTGCCGGACGCGACCCAGGCCGCCGCCGCCCTCAAGGCCATGCCCCACGCGCTGGCAACCAAGCTCGGGCAGCCCCTGCCCGCCGGCGCGGCGCTGCAGGTGCCGGGCATGACGCCCATGCCCGAGGCGGCGCAGTACCTGCTGACGGGCGCCGGCAGCGTCACGCGTGTCGCGGTGTTCGCCCACGGCGGGCGCGTCTACCAGGCACTGATGACGGTGCCCGCGGATGACGCGGCCGCATGGGAGAACTTTCGCGCCGGGCTGGCCATCGAGGCCGCCCGCTAACATCCCGCCATGCCCCACCTGCTTGTGATCGCCCACGCCCCGCTGGCCTCTGCCCTGCGCCAAGTGGCTGAACACACCTTCCCCGACTGTGCGCCCACGCTGGCGGTGCTGGATGTCGAACCCGGCATGTGCGCCGACGACGTCGAAGCCGCAGCGCGTGCGTTGATGCACCAGTCGAGCCAGCCCGAGTGGCTGGTGTTGACCGATGTCTTCGGCGCCACGCCCTGCAACGGCGCGCAGCGCCTGGCTGGCGAGCAGGTGCAGGTGCTCAGTGGTGTCAGCGTGCCCATGCTGTGGCGCACGCTGTGCTACGCCAGCCAGAAGCCTTTGACCGAGCTGGCACGGCGCGCCATGCAGGGCGCGGTCGCCGGCATCGTCGCCACGCCTCCCTTGCCCCCCGACGAATGATCAAGTCCAACCTCACCATCAGCAACAAGCTGGGTCTTCACGCACGTGCCTCGGCCAAGCTGACCAAGCTGGCCGGCAGCTTCAAGTGCGAGGTCTACATGAGCCGCAACGGCCGGCGCGTGAACGCCAAGAGCATCATGGGCGTCATGATGCTGGCCGCCGGCATCGGCGCGACGGTCGAGCTGGAGACGGACGGCGAGGACGAGCAGGCCGCGCAGGAGGCGATCACCGCCCTCGTGAACGACAAATTCGGCGAGGGGCAGTAATCAGGCGCTGAGCCGACGGAAGCGCGCCGGCAGGTCCGCCGTGCGCAGCAGCAGCGGCAGGTCGGCCGTGTTGAAGTCCGGGTCCCACGCCGGCTCGCCCATCAGACGTGCGCCGCAGCGCAGGTAGCCGCGGATCAGCGCCGGCGGCTCCACCACCAGGTCCTGGCGCAGGTGCTCGATGGGCAGCGGCAGGCGGGGCCGAACGCGGCAGTCGATCGGCGCGAGGTGGCTGTCGGCGATCTGGCGCCACAGGCTCGCGGCAACGTGGCCGCCGTCGCGCATGCTGACGCTGGCGCAGCCGATGACGGTGTCCAGGCCGTTGCGGGCCATGAATTCCGCCAGCGCGCCCCACAGCGCCAGGATCGCGCCGCCGTTGCGGTGCTCGGGATGCACGCAGGAGCGGCCGATTTCTGCCACTCGCGAGCGCATGCTGCGCAGCCGGGTCAGGTCGAATTCGGTGTCGCTGTAGAAGCCCCCGGCGCGCTTGGCAGCGCCGGGCGTCAGCACCCGGTAGGTGCCCACGACAGGACCTGGGTTGCCCTGGGCATCACCGGCGCGCACGAGCAAGTGCTCGCAGTAGGCGTCGAAGAGGTCCACATCCAGCCCGGCGGGCATGCCTGGAGCGGCAGGCAGGCGCGCGCCCATTTCCGTCGTGAAGACCTGGTAGCGAAGCGCCTGAGCTTCACGCACGTCGGCTTCCGATCGTGCCCAGCTGACGCTCAGGCAGGCGGGCGCAACGCGCGTCGCGCGCTGCAGGGCAGGGGCATGCGAAACCGCATGCGGCATGAGGATCTGGCTTCGGTTCATGGGCCGACATCCTGGGCAAGCGGTTTGACGGGGCCATGAAGTCGCCGTGAAAAAACCATGACGCGACGGCTCGCCGCAACGCGCTACATTGGCTGCTCGATCAGCGGAGAGCGTCATGAGTTTTCAGGTGTTCGGCATTCCGGTCTCCCGCGGCGTCGCCATCGGCCGCGCCGTGCTGGTGGCCTCCAGCCGCATTGACGTCGCGCACTACTTCGTCGCTCCTGGCGAGATCCAGGGCGAGGTCGATCGGCTGCTGCGCGCGCGCGATGCCGTGGCGCTGGAACTCACCACGCTCAAGGATGAGCTCCCGGAGGACGCCCCGCACGAGCTCGCGGCGCTGCTGGACGTGCACCTGATGCTGCTGCACGACGAAGCCTTCACCGGTGGCGCCAGTCATTGGATCGTCGACCGGCACTACAACGCGGAGTGGGCGTTGTCGGCCCACCTGGAGGTGCTGGCCCGTCAGTTCGACGAAATGGAGGACGACTACCTGCGCGAGCGCAAGGCCGACCTCGAGCAGGTGGTGGAGCGCGTGCTGCGCGCGCTGGCCGAGGCCCAGGGCGATACGCCCACGCCGGTCACGCCGCGCGACTTCGCCGGCGAAGACCCGCTGCTGCTGGTCGCCGCCGATATCGCGCCGGCCGACATGATCCAGTTCAAGCGCAGCGTCTTTCGCGGCTTCATCACCGACATCGGCGGCAAGACGTCGCACACCGCCATCGTGGCGCGCAGCATGGACATCCCGGCAGTGGTCGGCACGCGCGAGGCGTCCCGCCTGATCATGCAGGACGACTGGGTCATCATCGACGGGGACGCGGGCACCGTCATCGTGAACCCGTCGCCGATCGTGCTGGAGGAATACCGCTTCCGCCAGCGCCAGAGCGAACTCGAGCGCGCACGGCTGAGCCGGCTGCGGCACACGCCAGCCGTCACGCTGGATGGAGAGCACATCGAGTTGCACGCCAACATCGAGATGCCGGCGGACGCGGAAGGTGCCGTCCAGGCGGGCGCCACGGGCGTGGGGCTCTTCCGCAGTGAATTCCTGTTCATGAATCGCGATGGCGAGTTGCCGAGCGAGGAGGAGCAGTTCGCGGCGTACAAGGCCGCCGTGGTCGCCATGAAGGGCATGCCGGTGACCATCCGCACGGTGGACGTGGGCGCAGACAAGCCGCTGGACCGGCTCAGCGTCAACGAATTGCGTCACGAGCACGTGCTCAACCCGGCGATGGGGCTGCGCGCCATCCGTTGGAGCCTGGCGGAGCCCAGCATGTTCCGCCAGCAACTGCGCGCCATCTACCGGGCCAGTGCCTTCGGCAAGGTGCGGCTGCTCATTCCCATGGTGGCCCACCTGGCGGAGGTCCGGCAGATTCTGGAGACGGTCAGGCGCGTGCAACAGCAACTCACCGATGCGGGTCACGCCTACACACGGGTCGAGCTGGGGGTGATGATCGAGATCCCCGCTGCGGCGGTGATGCTGCCGCTGTTGCTGCGTCATGTGGACTTCGTCTCGATCGGCACCAATGACCTGATCCAGTACACGCTCGCCATCGACCGGGCGGACGAAGCGGTCGCGCACCTCTACGACCCCTGGCACCCAGCGGTGCTGCAGTTGATCAGCCAGTCCATCGCGCAGGCGAGGGCGGCGGGCAAGAGCGTGAGCGTGTGCGGCGAGATGGCTGGCGATCCTGTCTTCACCGAACTGCTGTTGGGAATGGGGCTGCGCAGCTTCTCCATGCATCCGTCGCAGATCCCTGCAGTGAAGCAGCGCGTATTGCGCGCCGACGCCCAGCGCCTCGCCGCGGCATTGCCAGCAATCCTCAGCAGTGATGACCCCCAGCTGGTGGCCGACAAGGAACTCGCAGCGATCCGAGGGGGCTCGGCGGCTGTGCATTGAGTCGTTGTGAGGGCATGGCGCCGCCTCTATATCTATAAGAAGGTGAGCCGCTGGGCTAGTACGGGCTCCAGCGCCGCTGTGTACCGGGCCAATGGCGTTGCGTAGGCCGGCTCGGTGACGATGGAGCGCCTGGGGCGGAGAAGCCGAGTTGAATAGATTTCTCCGAACTTCTTGCGCATCCAAAATTTCCTGTGCTACAGTCGTGGGCTTCGCTGATCACAAAGCGCAACGCAAACCGGAGACGGCAAGCGAGGTGTGATGGGGTTGGCGGGCGGGCCGCAAGGCCTGAGGCGAGCTGGAGAGTTCGTTGGGTGCTGGATGTT
>JAEUPJ010000064.1 GCA_016790285.1 Roseateles sp.
CATCGGGCTGACGGACGAGCAGATCAAGAACAACCTGATGTTCGCCGCCAAGAAGGTCGGCGACCCGATGACGGTGACGCTCGATCCGGTCCAGGCCAAGGACTTCTTCGGCGCCGCGCCGCCCGACCTGACCGTGGTGGCGCGCTCGCGCGCGGGCAGCGGCGGTAGTGGCGCCGACTACCTGTACACCTATCTGCGCACCTTCTATCGCGACGCCAGCACGCCCACCGGCTGGAACAACCTGGCCTTTCCCAATGCGGCGATGCCGCACGTGCTGTGGGAGCTGCAGGGCCAGCAGCGGGCGGTGTTCGCCGCCGAGAAGGACGCGCATGACCCGTCCAAGACCCATGCCGTGTTCAAGGGATTCGAGCCGATCAGCGCGGGCCAGATGAATACCGCTGAATACAACGAAGCCGTGGCCGACCTGGTGGCGTTCATGCAATGGATGGCCGAGCCGCACCAGAGCCTGCGCGTGCGCTTGGGTGTTTTCGTGTTGCTGTTCCTCGCCGTGTTCACCCTGATCGCGTGGCGGCTGAATGCCGCGTACTGGAAAGACGTCAAGTAGTTGCCGTGCCGGCTCGGCCGCCCGGCCGAGCCCGCTGCCCGCGCGGCGCGCTGCAAGGAGCGCTGCGCCCGATTCCCATTGCCGCGACCGAGCCGTCGCGCTGCTGACCAGGAGCCCGCCTCGATGATGGTGCTTTATTCCGGAACCACCTGCCCCTACTCACACCGCTGCCGTTTCGTGCTGTTCGAGAAGGGCATGGACTTCGAGATTCGCGACGTCGATCTCTTCGCCAAGCCCGAGGACATCGCGCTGATGAACCCGTACAACGAGGTGCCGATCCTCGTCGAGCGCGACCTGATCCTGTACGAGTCGCACATCATCAACGAGTACATCGACGAGCGCTTCCCGCACCCGCAGCTGATGCCCGGCGACCCGGTCGCCCGTGCCCGCGTGCGCCTGTTCCTGCTGAACTTCGAGAAGGAGCTGTTCGCCCACGTGAACATCCTCGAAGGCCGTGGCACCACGACCAAGGCGACCGACAAGCAGCTCGAGAAGGCCCGCTCGCAGATCCGCGACCGCCTGACCCAGCTCGCCCCGATCTTCCTGAAGAACAAGTACATGCTGGGCGACGACTTCTCGATGCTCGACGTGGCCATCGCCCCGTTGCTGTGGCGCCTGGACTACTACGGCATCGACATGTCCAAGAATGCGCTGCCGCTGCTGAAGTACGCCGAGCGCATCTTCAGCCGCCCGGCGTACATCGAGGCGCTGACGCCCTCCGAAAAGGTCATGCGCCGCTGAATCTCCCACCCCCTGCGCGCTTCGCGCGCCCCCTCAAGGGGGCACTCCCGGCCGACCGGCGGAGCCGGATCGGCGGGAGTCGCTGGGAATACGGACCACATGGGGCCTCTGGGCTGATGTAGTACATGGACAAATCGCAAGGCCAAGACGGTGGGGCGGGGGGCACGTCCACGCGCCCGTACCTGATCCGCGCACTGCACGACTGGTGCACGGACAACGGGTTCACGCCCTATGTCGCGGTGCACGTCGACCGCTCGGTGCAGGTGCCGATGGAGTACGTCTCGAACAACGAGATCGTGCTGAACATCGGCTTCGACGCGACCAGCGGGCTGGACCTGGGCAACGACTTCATCCAGTTCAAGGCCCGCTTCGGCGGCGTGGCGCGCGAGATCATCGTGCCGGTGGACCATGTCGTGGCCATCTACGCCCGCGAGAACGGCCAGGGCATGGCCTTCCCGGCGCCCGAGCCGCTGGCCGAAGGCGCCCCCACCACGTTGCCGAGCTCGAGCCCCGCACCGGCCGAGGCCCCGCGCCGCAGCGGCCTGCGCCTGGCCAGCGAGGCGACGGACGACGATGGTGACGACACCCCGCCGCCCGACGCGCCCAGCGGCTCGCCGCGGCCTTCGCTCAAGCGGGTGAAGTGAACGCCTAGAATGGCGCCCTGTTTTTCGCCGGCTTAGCTCAGTTGGTAGAGCAACCGCCTTGTAAGCGGTAGGTCATCAGTTCGAATCCGATAGCCGGCACCACTTCAAGACCCCATCGCCCCGCGGCGTTGGGGTCTTGTCATTTCTGGATGAGCTTGATGCGGATGCGCCCGGGCAGCCCGGCCTGGGCCAGCAGCGCCTCCAGGCGCGGCAGCAGCTGGCGCAGCTTGGCCGCCACCGCGGCATTGGCGGCCAGCACGCTCCAGCCGTCCTCGTCCAGGGGCCCGGGCTGCAGGCTGGCAGCGAGGTTGCCGGGCAGGGCGGGCGAAATCAGGCGCAAGCGCCGCCGCGACCCCTCCAGCCGCTCACCGAGCCGGGCCAGGGCCGCGTGCTCGCGCAGCGCCTGCGCCACGGGCGTGGGCGCAGGGATGCTGGCGCGCGGCACCTTCGGGGGCAGGTAGCGGGGCGGGGCGGTCATGCGGGCAGTGTAGTGAGGGCGGCTGGCCGACGGCTTGCGCGAAAGACCCGCTGCTAAACTGCGCCGTTTTGCGCGACCGGGCAAGTCCTTCTTGCAATGCCTTGCCGCGTCCCCAGATTCGCGCCCTCAGTTTCGCGTTCCCGCCGGCCGGGCTTGCCCGCCAGCTTCAGCGCAGCACCCCATTCTTCGCAGCATGTTGCCCAAGCTTCTCACCTCGATTTTCGGTAGCCGCAACGAGCGACTGCTCAAGCAGTACCGCCGCACCGTGCAGCAGATCAACGCACTGGAGCCGAAGTACGAGGCGCTCACCGACGACGAGCTGCGGGGCCAGACGGCCGCGTTCAAGCAACGCATCGCCGCTGGCGAGACGGTGGACGACATCCTGCCGGAAGCCTTCGCCGTCTGCCGTGAAGGCAGCAAGCGTGCGCTGAAGATGCGCCACTTCGACGTGCAGCTCATCGGCGGCATGGTGCTCAATGCCGGCAAGGTCGCCGAAATGCGCACCGGCGAAGGCAAGACGCTGATGGCCACGCTGCCCGTCTACCTCAATGCCCTGACCGGCAAGGGCGTGCACGTCGTGACGGTGAACGACTACCTCGCGCGGCGCGACGCCGAGTGGATGGGCAAGCTCTACACCTTCCTGGGCCTGTCGGTCGGCATCAACCTGCCGCAGATGCAGCGCGAGGAAAAGCAGACCGCCTACGCCGCCGACGTCACCTACGGCACCAACAACGAGTACGGCTTCGACTACCTGCGCGACAACATGGTCTACGAGACCCGGGACCGCGTGCAGCGCGGCCTGGCCTACGCCATCGTCGACGAGGTGGACTCCATCCTGATCGACGAGGCCCGCACGCCGCTGATCATCTCGGGCCAGGCCGACGACCACACCGACGTCTACCTGCGCATCAATGCGGTCGTCCCGCAGCTCAAGAAGCAGATCGGCGAACTCGACCCGCGCACCGGCGAGGGCGTCATCGAGCCGGGCGACTTCACGGTGGACGAGAAGTCCCACCAGATCCACCTGACCGAAGACGGCCACGAGGTCGCCGAGCGGCTGCTGGCCCAGGCGGGCCTCATCCCGGAGGGCGCCAGCCTCTACGACGCGGCCAACATCACGCTGATGCATCACCTCAATGCAGCGCTGCGGGCCCACCACGTCTATCACAAGGACCAGCACTACGTCGTGCAGAACGGCGAAGTCACGATCGTCGACGAGTTCACCGGCCGTCTGATGAGCGGCCGCCGCTGGAGCGATGGCCTGCACCAGGCCGTCGAGGCCAAGGAAGGCGTGCAGATCCAGGCCGAGAACCAGACGCTCGCCTCGATCACCTTCCAGAACTACTTCCGCATGTACGGCAAGCTGTCCGGCATGACGGGCACGGCCGACACCGAGGCCTACGAGTTCCAGGAGATCTACGGCCTCGAAACCGTGGTCATCCCGCCGAACCGCCCGACCATCCGCAAGGACGAGCTCGACCTGGTCTACAAGACCGACAAGGAAAAGTACGCCGCCGTCATCGAGGACATCCGCGCCTGCCACACCCGCGGCCAGCCGGTGCTCGTGGGCACGACGTCCATCGAGAACTCCGAGCTGATCTCCACGCTGCTCACGCAAGCCAAGCTGCCGCACAGCGTGCTCAACGCCAAGCAGCACGAGAAGGAAGCGCAGATCGTCGCCCAGGCCGGCCGCCCGGGTGTCATCACCATCGCCACCAACATGGCTGGCCGCGGCACCGACATCGTGCTGGGCGGCAACGTCGAGAAGCAGATCCAGTTCATCGAGGCCGACGAGACGATCCCCGCCGACGAGAAGGCGCGCCGCATCCAGCAGCTCAAGGACGAGTGGCAGGGTCTGCACGACAAGGTGCGCGCCGAGGGTGGCCTGCGCATCATCGCGACAGAGCGCCACGAGAGCCGCCGCATCGACAACCAGCTGCGCGGCCGTGCCGGCCGCCAGGGTGACCCGGGTTCGAGCCGCTTCTACCTGTCGCTGGACGACCAGCTGATGCGCATCTTCGCCGGTGAGCGCGTGCGCGCCATCATGGACCGGCTCAAGATGCCCGAGGGCGAAGCCATCGAGGCCGGCATCGTCACCCGCAGCATCGAGGGCGCCCAGCGCAAGGTCGAGGCCCGCAACTTCGACATCCGCAAGCAGCTGCTCGAGTACGACGACGTCTCCAACGACCAGCGCAAGGTCATCTACCAGCAGCGCAACGACATCCTCGAGGCCGAGAGCCTGCTCGCGCAGATCGCCTCCCTGCGCGAGTCCACGCTGACCGACGTCGTGCGCACCTTCGTGCCCCCCGAGAGCCTGGAGGAGCAGTGGGACTTGGCCGGCCTGGAGCAGGTGCTGCAGACCGAATGGCAGATCCCGCTGTCGGTGACCGAGCTCGTCAAGAACAGCGACTCCATCACCGATGAGGACATCGTCGCCGCCGTGGTGAAGGCGGCCGAGGAGCAGTTCCAGAGCAAGCTCGACCGCGTCGGCATCGAGCAGTTCAACCCCTTCATGCGCATGGTGCTGCTGCAGAGCATCGACCAGCGCTGGCGCGAGCACCTGGCGGCACTGGACTACCTGCGTCAGGGCATCCACCTGCGCGGCTACGCCCAGAAGAACCCCAAGCAGGAGTACAAGCGCGAGGCCTTCGAGCTGTTCTCGCAGCTGCTGGACCTCGTGAAGATGGAAGTCACCCGCACGCTGATGAACGTGCGCATCCAGTCGCAGGAGGAGGCCAACGAGGCCGCCGAGGCGATGGAGCGCCGCGCCGAGGCCGTGTCCAACGTGACCTACCAGCACCCCAACGAGGACGGCTCCATCAGCCAGGACGTCGACCCCGCCACGCTGCTGCAGCAGTATGGCCACGTCGGCCGCAACGACCCCTGCCCCTGCGGCAGTGGCAAGAAGTTCAAGGCCTGCCACGGCAAGCTGGCCTGAGTTCCAGGCACCTTCACCCCTCACGGGCCGGCTTAGCCGGCCCGTTTTCGTTGTGCAACCCCCTCCGGACCCCACCCAGTTGAGGGGAAGACTGTGTGTTTGAGCACATCCGAGGGGGGCCGCCACGCGCATGGGGGGTGCTCGGCGGGGGAAGGCCCCCCTAGAGTGCAGTCCAAGCCCCGGTCAAAGCCAGGGTAGTCACTGATAGAGAACCTGAAAGCACGTCATGAAAACGTTGTCCGCAGCCCTCGCCGCCCTCAGCCTGGCCTTCGCCGGCGCCGCCTCGGCCGCACCCGTGACGATCAGCGTCCAGCAAAGCAGCGTGGACGGCTACGCCGCCGACCTCTTCTCCGGCAACGCCACGGCCTTCGCCGACCAGCACAGCTTCAGCCTGGGCAGCCTCACGACGCTGACCGGCCAGCTGCGCACCGTCATCGTCGACGGCGACCCGGACGCCACCACGCCCTACCTGGACATCCAGTCCGCCTACCTGAAGTCGGCCAGCGGCGTGCGCGTCGACCTGTTCGAGACCGTCGGCTTCGACTGGGCGCACGGCCAGAGCGGCATCGAGATCTGGGACCTGTCCTCCGTGCAACTGGGTGCCGGCCAGTGGACCCTGTTCGTGAACGGCGTCGGCATCAATGACAAGGGTGCCGACGGCTACGCCGGCCGCCTGACCGGCAATGCCGCCGACCTGCCCGAGCCTGCCGCCCTGGCGCTGGTCGCCACCGCGCTGGCCGCCCTCGGCATGAGCCGCCGCCGCCGCAACGGCTGAGCCCCTCGACAGAACCTTCCGGACCCGGCCATGAACAAGCAACTCACCTTCCTCGCCCTCGCCGCTGCCAGCGTCGCCGCCCACGCGGCCACGGTGGACATCACCTACATGGGCAAGGACACGAGCTCCCCCGTCGTGCGCACCTCCCAGACCGGCCAGGTCGCCGCGGGCGTGCTGAACTACGTCGACACGGTGTCGGGCAGCTTCCTCGCCTACTGCATCGAGCCGGCCCAGCCCAACGCGCTCACGACCTACGGCGCCCAGACCTACACCGTCGACAGCTTCTCCGGCAGCCAGGCCACGCTGCTGCAGGGCCTGTTCTCGAGCACCTACGGCTCGGTGCAGACCGCGAATCAGCAGGCCGCCTTCCAGCTGGCCGTGTGGGAGATCACCCGCGAGACGAACAGCACGCTGGACGTGTCGCTCAACGCCGGCAGCTTCTTTCTGCGCCCGGCCAACAGCTCCGCCGCTGCCCAGCAGACCGCTTCGACGCTGCAAGGCCTGGCCAACAGCTACCTCAGCGCGGCGCAAAGCTACCAGGGCGCGTCGCTGTACTCGCTGAGCCGCCTGACCAGCGCCGCCTACCAGGACCTCGTCGTCGCCGTGCCGGCCAATGCCGTGCCCGAGCCCGAGACGTATGCCCTGCTGCTGGGCGGCCTGGGCATCGTCAGCCTCGTGGCGCGCCGCCGACTGCCGCGCTGAACGGGCTGCGCACGCTGCGCACCACGTGAGGGCTCCTTCGGGAGCCCTTTGTTTTTCCGGCGTGCGGCTGCGGCTTCCTTGCCGCGGCTTCCTACAATCCGCGCGCCTTCACCCCGACTCTGCTGAGCGCGCCATGCCCGTCAATCTCTCCGCCCCCGATCCCGCCACCCTCCTGCCCGTGCCGGGCGTGCGCCTCGGCGTGACGATGGCTGGCGTGCGCAAGGCCAACCGCCGCGACCTGAGCGTCATTGCGCTGGACGAAGGCGCCGCCGTCGCCGGCGTGTTCACCACCAACCGCTTCTGCGCCGCCCCCGTGCAGGTGTGCCGCGAGCACCTGGCCGGCGGCTCGGCCGTCCGGGCGCTGGTCATCAACACCGGCAATGCGAACGCCGGCACCGGCGCCGACGGCCTCGCCCGTGCGCGCCAGACCTGCCAGGCCCTGGCCGACCTGCTCGGCTGCACGCCGCAGCAGATCCTGCCGTTCTCCACCGGCGTCATCATGGAGACGCTGCCCGTGGATCGCATCGCCGCCGGCCTGCCCGCCGCGCTCGCCGCCCTGCGCGACGACGGCTGGGGCGAAGCCGCCGCCGGCATCATGACCACCGACACCCTGCCCAAGGCCGCCTCGCGCCGCATCACGCTCGGTGGCGTGCCGGTCACGCTGACGGGCATTTCCAAGGGCGCCGGCATGATCCGCCCCAACATGGCCACCATGCTCGGCTTCGTCGCGACCGACGCCAACATCGCCCCCGCCTTGCTGCAGCCGCTCGTGAAGGAGGCCGCTGACGCCTCCTTCAACCGCATCACCATCGACGGCGACACCTCCACCAACGACTGCTTCATGCTGATCGCGAGCCGCCGGGCCGCGCACGCCGAGATCACGTCGCTGGACAGCGCCGACGCCCAGGCCCTGCGCGCCGCGCTGGTTGCCGTGGCGCAGGAGCTGGCCCAGGCCATCGTGCGCGACGGCGAGGGCGCCACCAAGTTCATCACCATCACGGTCGGGGGCGGCCGCGACGAGGCCGAGTGCAAGCTCGCCGCCTACGCCATCGCCCACTCGCCACTGGTCAAGACCGCCTTCTTCGCGAGCGACCCCAACCTCGGCCGCATCCTGGCCGCGGTCGGCTATGCCGGCATCGGCGACCTGGACCAGGGCCTGATCGACCTGGACCTCGACGACGTGGCCGTCGTGCGCCAAGGCGGGCGCCTGCCGGCCTACCGCGAGGAAGACGGCCAGCGCGTCATGAAGCAGGCCGAGATCACCATCCGCATCGGGCTCAACCGCGGCAGTGCCAGCGCCACCGTCTGGACCTGCGACCTGAGCCACGACTACGTCAGCATCAACGCCGACTATCGAAGCTGATACCTGCCCCGGCTTGGGGTTTGTGCTCTCAGGGCTTTATCGCATGACCATCGGCGCCTGCCCGGGTGCCGTTCAAAATCGGCGGCATCCCAACCCGGACACCGCTCGATGAAGCTTCCCCTGTCTGCCCTCACCCTCGCCGCCGTCGTCGCCACGAGCGCCCAGGCGCAAGGCCTCAGCTACCCCGTCACCCGCAAGGTCGACCAGGCCGACACCTACCACGGCACCACCGTTGCCGACCCCTACCGCTGGCTGGAAGACGACAACGCCGCCGACACCAAGGCCTGGGTCGTCCAGCAGAACGAGGTCACCGACAAGTTCCTCGCCGCCATGCCGCAGCGCCTGCCGGCGCGGCGCATCTACACCGAGCTCTACAACTTCGAGCGCTTTGGCATCCCCTTCCACGAGGGCGGCCGCTACTTCTGGACGCGCAACGACGGCCTGCAGCAGCAGAACGTGCTCTACACGGCCAAGTCGCTGGGCGACACGCCGCAGGTGGCGCTGGACCCCAACACGATGAGCAAGGACGGCACCGTGGCGCTCAGCGGCATCGTGCCCTCGCGCAACGGCAAGCTGCTGGCCTACGGCGTGGCCGGCGCCGGCTCCGACTGGCAGACCTGGAAGGTGCGCGACCTCGCCACCGGCCAGGACCTGGACGACAAGATCGAGTGGGTCAAGTTCAGCAGCGCCTCCTGGACAGCCGACGGCCGCGGCTTCTTCTACGCCCGCTACGACGCGCCCAAGGACGGCGAGAAGCTCAAGGGCGCCAACTACTTCCAGAAGCTCTACTACCACCGCCTGGGCACGCCGCAGTCCGAGGACGTGCTGGTGGCCGAGAACCGTGACGACAAGGAATGGGGCTTCGGCACCGAGGTGTCCGACGACGGCCAGCTGCTGCTCATCAGCGTCTGGAAGAGCGCCGGCAGCAAGAACGGCCTGATGGTGCTGCCACTGCCCCAGGGGCGCTTTGCCGGCGGCAAGCCCATGCCCGTCACGCTGAGCTTCGATGCCCAGTACACGCCGGTGGCCGTCGTGGGCGGCAAGCTCATCGTCAAGACCGACAAGGACGCGCCGCGCGGCCGGCTCGTCGCCATCGACCCCAGGAAGCCCGCGCCCGCCGCCTGGAAGACGCTGGTGGCCGAAGGCCCCGACGCGATGACCGCGGCCTCTGCGGTCGGCGGCCGCTACCTGCTGAGCTACCTGCATGACGCCGCGACGCTGGTGCGCGTGCACGCGGCCGATGGCAAGCCGCTGTCGGACGTGACGCTGCCAGGCGTCGGCACGGCCGGCGGCTTCGGCGGCCGCTGGGGCGACCGCGAGACCTTCTTCAGCTACACCAGCCTCACGACACCCGCCTCCATCTACCGCTACGACGTCAAGACCGGCAAGGCCGAGCTCTTCAAGTCGCCCAAGACCGCCTTCAACAGCGACGACTTCGAGACCCGCCGCGAGTTCGTCACCAGCAAGGACGGCACGCGCTTCCCGATCTTCATCGCCGCCAAGAAGGGCCTCAAGCTCGACGGCAGCAACCCCACGCTGCTGTACGGTTATGGCGGCTTCGACATCCCCATCACCCCGGGCTACGGCGTCACCGCCGCGACCTGGCTCAAGATGGGTGGTGTCTACGTCATCGCCTCCATCCGCGGCGGGGGCGAATACGGCTCGGCCTGGCACGAGGCCGGCACCAAGCTCAAGAAGCAGAACGTCTTCGACGACTTCATCGCCGCGGGCGAATGGCTGGTGGCCAACAAGGTGGCCAGCCCCGCCACGCTCGCCATCAACGGTGGCAGCAATGGCGGCCTGCTCGTCGGCGCGGTGACCAACCAGCGTCCCGACCTCTTCGCCGCCGCCGTGCCCCAGGTGGGCGTGATGGACATGCTGCGCTACCAGAACTTCACCATCGGCTGGGCCTGGGCGACCGACTACGGCACCGTGAAGGACAGCCCGGAGATGTTCAAGGCGCTGCTGGCCTACTCGCCGCTGCACAACATCAAGAGCGGCGTGAACTACCCGGCCGTGCTCATCACCACCGGCGACCACGACGACCGCGTCGTGCCCGCGCACAGCTTCAAGTACGCCGCTGCGCTGCAGGCCGCCGAGACGGGTGCCGCGCCCAAGCTCATCCGCATCGAGACCAACGCCGGCCACGGCGCGGGCAAGCCCACCTCCAAGATCATCGAGGAGCGCAGCGACGTGCTCGCCTTCATCGCCCACACGATGAAGTTGGAAGTGAAGTGAGTGCGGGGGTCGCCCTGCGCGACCTGTGCGCCGCCGACGCGCCAGCGCTGGTGGCGCTCTACCAGCACCTGAACCCGGGTGACGCACCGCCCACGGCCGAGGCCGTGCGGGCGGTGTTCGCCCACCCGGGGTTGCGGCATTTCGGCCTCGATCTCGGCGGGCAGCTCATCGCCAGCTGCAACCTGGCGGTCATTCCCAACCTCACCCGCGGTGGGCAGGCCTATGGCGTCATCGAGAACGTCGTGACGCACGCTGACCACCGCGGCCGGGGCCACGGCCAGGCGGTCGTGCGGCATGCCATCGAGCAGGCGTGGGGCAGCGGCTGCTACAAGGTGGTGCTCACCACCAGCCGCAAGGACCCCGCCGTCTGGGCCTTCTACGAGCGCTGCGGCTTCGCCAGCGGCGACAAGCGGGCCTTCGTCATCCGCGCCCCGCGGGGCTGAGCGGTCAGAAGTTCACCGCCTTGGTCTTGAAGCCGCGCGCCACCAGCGTGGCGTTGATGAGCTGGGCCTGCTCGCGGCTGGCAAACGGCCAGACCGTGGCTCGCCAGCCTTCCGGGGTCTGGATCACGTCGGCCTGCAGCGTGTCGGGGTCGCCGTGCACGCCCTCCAGGCTCGCCTGCATCTTCTTGAGCAGCGCCTCGGCCTCGGCCTTGGTGCCGGGCGGCCCCACGAGGGCGACGACGACCTTGTCGGGCGACTTGGCCATGCGCACCAGGCGGGTGTCGGCGGGCTCGGGCTTGGCCTCGGCGGCCTTGACGTCCGCCTTGCCCTCGGTCTTGCCGTCCTGCCTGGCGGGCTTGTCGCCCGCGCTGCCGCGCTCCTCGACCGGCTTGCTGCGCAGCAGGGGCGGGCGCTTGATGCCGTCGGTGCGCTCCACGAGCCGCGGGCGGATGTCGGGCGGCGGTGCATCGGGGTCGGGCTCGCTGGCCGCCGCCTGCGCGGCGGAGGCTGCACTTGCCGCGCCTTCCGGACCCGATGCGGGGGCCGAAGCGGGCAGGGCGGCGTCGGGGGCCGACGCACCGGGCGCCGATGCCGGCGGGGCGATGGGCGCTGAAGCCGCCGCGGCGGGCTCCGGCACGACCTCGACCTTCGGCGTGGGTCGCAGCAGCCATGCACTGCCGCCGGCGAGCACCAGCAGCAGCGCCGCAGCCGCACCCAGGCGGCGTGGGTCCCAGAGCCGGCGGCCGGTGATCTCCGACGGGATGCCTCGCCCGGCCAGCACGCGCGTGCGCTTGCTGCCCTGGTCGATGCCGGCCGTCATCAGGTAGATCTCGAACGGCCAGCCGCTGTGCTGGCTGGCCACCGCTTCGTCGATGACGATGACCCGCCAGGGGCGCGTCTCGGGCGTCGCGGGCGGCTCCATGAAGCCATGGGCCAGCGCAAAGCGCTCGACCCGCCCCGGGCTCAGGCCCGGCAGGAAGCGTTCGCTGAACGCGCGCCACTGCGTGCGCGGCTTGGCGCCGGGCAGGCGCAGCGCGCGCACCAGCCCCCGCAGGCGCTGCGCGAGCGCGCCAGCGGCTGACTGTCGCGGGGCTGCGGCCAGCTCGTCGAACGTGACGGCATCGGTCAGGACGGGCTCGACGAGGCCGCCCGCCTCGGCCGAGGCGCGCACGAAAGGCAGGGCGACCACGCCGACGGTGTGCACGTCGCCCACGGCGATGCGGCGCGCCAGCGGGTGGCGGTTGTGCCAGGCGACGATCTGTTCAGCAAGACGCTCCATGACGGATGGATCATCCCCCGGCCGGCGCGGCACCGGCGCGGGGATCAGGCCGGTGAAGTCAGCCCAGTTGCTTCAGCAGCCAGGCGTTGAGGTCCTGGATCTCTTCCATGCACACCGAGTGCGGCATCGGGTACTCGTGCCACTCGACGTCGTGGCCCAGGGCCTGCAGCGCATCGCGGCTGGCGGCGCCGCGCGCGGGCACGACGATGCCGTCCTGCGAGCCGTGGGCCATGAAGATCGGCAGGTCGGCGTTCGCCGGCGCGCGCTCGGCCGCCGTCGTGCCCGCCAGCGGCAGGTAGCCCGACAGGCCCACCGCGCCACCCAGGCGCTCGGGGTAGCGTAAGGCGGTCAGCAGCGCCATGGCGCAGCCTTGCGAGAAGCCCGCCAGCACGATGCGGCTCGCCGGCACGCCGCGCGCGCGTTCCTGGTCGACGATGGCGGCGATGGCCGCGGCCGACTCGCGCAGGCCGGCTTCGTCCTCGCGGCGCACGAGGTCGGTGACGAGGATGTCGTACCAGGCGCGCATCACATAGCCGCCGTTGATGGTGACGGGCCGCTCGGGCGCGTGCGGGAAGATGAAGCGCACGGCGCCCAGGGCGCGCAGGTCGAGCTCCCCGCAGATGGGCACGAAGTCGTGGCCGTCGGCGCCCAGGCCGTGCAGCACGATGAGCGTGGTGCCCGGGTTCGCGCCGGTGTCGATGACGTGGGTTTCAAGCATGGCGTTGCCAGTCTTTCAGGTGGAGTTCGAATTGACGGTCGCCCCAGCGGTCCAGGCCTTCGCCGGTGGGCTGCCAGCCGGCGCGGCGGTAGAAAGCTTCGGCGCGGGAGTTCGGCGCCGTGCCCAGGTCCAGGCGTGTGTGACCCTGGGCGAAGAGCCAGTCCACCATCACGTCGTGCAGCTGGCGGCCGTAGCCCTGGCCGTGCAGGGCCGGGTCCACGAACATGGCCCAGATGTGACCGTTGCGCGCGTCTGCGATGGCGAAGCCCGCGATGCGCAGCTGCGGGTGCGGTGACAGCTCCACCACCCAGCCACGGCCGTACTGCTCCAGGTAGGCGTGCAGCTCGGCGTCCGAGATGCGGCCGGGTGTCAGCGTGTTTTCGGTGACGGCGTAGCGCACGCGCCAGAGTTCGGCGGTGTCGTCGCGGGTGGCGATGCGAAGGGTCATGGCGTCATTGTCGCGACAGCGGGCGCCGCCGGCGGGCCGCATCATGCGCGCCATGGGATCGCTCTACCTCGTCCGCCACGGCCAGGCCAGCTTCGGCGCCGCCGACTACGACCAGCTCAGCCCCAAGGGCCACGAGCAATGCCGCCTGCTCGGTGCCTACTGGCGTGAGCGGGGCCAGCGCTTTGACGCCGTGTTCACCGGCACGCTCAAGCGCCATGCGCAGTCGCTCGCGGGCATCGTCGAGGGCCTGGGGCAGGACCTGCCCGCCGTGGCGCTGCCGGGGTTGAACGAGTACGACAGCGAGGCCGTCGTGCGGGCCGTCCACCCGGAGCCGCTGGAGGTGCCGCGCGACCCCGAGGCCGTCAAGCAGCACTTCCGGCTGCTGCGCCAGGGGCTGCTGGCCTGGATGGCCGGCGAGACGGCACCCGTGGGCATGCCCCCGCATGCGGCGTTCGCGGCCGGCGTGGCCGATGCGCTGGCGCGGGTGCTGGCCGTGGGCGTGGGCCGCCAGGTGCTCATCGTCTCCAGCGGCGGGCCCATCGCCACCGCCGTTGCGCAGGTGCTGTCCACGCCGCCGGAGACCTTCGTGGAGCTGAACCTGCGCATCCGCAACTCGGCCGTCACCGAGTTCGCCTTCAACCCCAAGCGCCACCACCTCGTCACCTTCAACACCCTGCCGCACCTGGACACGGCCGAGACGCGGGCGCACATCACCCACGCCTGAGAGCGGCGGCCCTGGCCCCATCGGGCCATCACCTCCGGCACACCCCTGGCTCTCCTGGGCGAAGCGCGCGCGGGCGGGCCCCGACACCATGACGGCTCCTCAACCCCCCGACGGAGTCCTGTCATGTCCACCTCGCGTTTCTTCGCGCTCACGGCGCTCGTCGCCCTCGCCGCTGCGGCGGTCGTCGAACCCGCCGAAGCCCAGAGCTTCAGCTTCACCCAGGGCGGCTATGCCGACGGCGCCATGCTCAGCGGCAGCTTCGCCGGCACCGACCTGGACGGTGACGGCTGGCTGTACGGTTATGAGCTCACGAGCTTCGAGCTGAACTGGAGCGGCAACCGCGCCGTGTCCGCATTCAGCCTGGGCTTCGAGGAGCGCGCCGGCCTGGAGTACGAACTCGCCACCGGCCAGCTCGCCCACATGGCCGCCTTCAGCCAGGACGGCGAAGGCGTGCGCTACTTCAGCTACGACAGCATGGGCTGGCCGAGCTACTCGGTCCCCGGCGTCGTGACGGACGAGCGGCTGGGCCTGTCGTCCGTGACCTGGGAGGCACTGCAGGTGAGCGCCGCCGTGCCCGAGCCGCAGAGCGTGGCCCTGCTGCTCGCGGGCCTGGGCGTGATCGGCGTGCGCAGCGCCCGCCAGCGCCGTCACTGACAATGCGGCCCATGGCCGCGCCGTTGTTCACCGCCCTCATCACCCCGCCCCCGGCCGCCACGGCCCCCGCGCACGAGCGCTTCCTGCACCTGGTGCGCCTGGCGCTGGCCGGCGGGCAGTTCGGCAAGCTGTTGCTCTCCGGGCCCGTGGGGCACGGCGATGGCGATGGCGAGGATGTCGAGCGGCTGACCGTGCGGGCGATTGAGCTGCGCGGTGAGCCCGCGCTCACCTTCCTGTGGCGGCACCGCACGAAGGACGTCACCAAGAACCATGCGCCCGAGGCCGGGCTGGCCGAGATCGCGGCGCTGCTGGGCGTGCGCTTTCGCAACGCCCACCTGCACACCGCGGCCGAGGAGGTGCAGTTCGCTGTCAGCCGCAAGGGCCGCGAGACGCTGCGCGTGACCCGCGTGGAGGGTGCGGAGCCGCCCGCCCCGGCGGCGCACGACAAGGCCAAGCACCGGCCGCTGGAGATGGCCCACCCGGTGTGGTCGGCGCTGGGCCTTACGCACCTCGTCAAGGGCGAGCCCGCGCTGGTGCCCGCCATGGCGCGCAAGTGGAAGCAGATCAACCGCTTCGTCGAGATCCTGTCGGCGGCCGTGGACGAAGCCGGCCTGGCTGGCCCCGTGCGCGTGGCCGACTTCGGCTCTGGCAAGGGCTACCTGACCTTTGCCGTGCACGACTGGCTGCAGGCCAGCGGGCTGGATCCGCGCGTGACGGGCATCGAGCTGCGCGACGACATGGTCCGGCTGTGCAATGCCGTCATCGAGGGCGAGCAGCTCGCCGGCATCCGCTTCGACCAGGGCGACGTGCGCACCCAGGCCGTGCAGCCGCTGGACGTCATGATCGCCCTGCACGCCTGCGACATCGCGACCGACCACGCCCTGCACGTGGGCCTGCAAAGCGGCGCACGCATCATCATGAGCTCGCCCTGCTGCCACAAGGAGCTGCGCCCGCAGATGACGCTGCCCGCGGTGCTGCGGCCCATGCTGCAGCACGGCATCCACCTCGGCCAGGAAGCCGAGATGGTGACCGACTCCCTGCGCGCCCTGCTGCTGGAAAGCGAGGGCTACCGCACCCAGGTGTTCGAGTTCATCGCGCTGGAGCACACCAGCAAGAACAAGATGATCCTGGCCGTGAAGGCCCAGGGCGCGGCCGCCGCGGCACTGGCCGCACGCCGGCCGGAGCTGCTGGCGCAGATCGCCGAGATCAAGCGCTTTTACGGCCTGCGCGAGCAGCGGCTGGAGCAGTTGCTCGCGGCGTGACGGGGGCGCGGGGTGAGAGTGGCGCTGCGCATCAGAGTGATGGCGTCGTCAGGCCGCGCTCGCTGCGGCGCCGGCAGGCGCTGTAGCCCCCATGGCCGAGCAGGACGCTCATCGGGCTTGCCGCGCAAAGAAGGCCCAGATCAGGGCCGGCCCGTTGGGCTCCATGGGGGAGGGCCCCAGCAGGCGGGGCCGGCGCGCCCAGGGTTGGGGCAGCCCGTGTCCCGCGCCGTGCAGGGTCACCAGCTCGACCTCGGTGCGGCCGTCGGGGCCCTGCCAGCGCGTGTGTTCGACACGCTCGCCTTGGGTCGTGGGTGTCAGGCTGACCTGGGGCTCGCCGGTGATGCCGGCACGCTTTGCCAGGTACTGGGCTGACGCCGTGGAGGAGATGACCTCACCGCCCTTGTAGAACAGCCCCAGCAGGTTGATCTCGCCGCCGGCATACGGCACCAGCGGGTCCTGGGTGCCGTTCAGGATCATGGTCGAGGGCGGCTGCCCGACCGGGTGGCACTGGAAGTTCTGCGGTGCTGGCACGTTGGCCAGCGCGGCGGCCACCGCGCGGTAGCGGGTCGGCTGCTCCAGCGCCAGGCGCAGGGCCATGGAGCCACCGTTGGACACGCCCGCGGCAAACACGCGGTGGGGGTCGACCCCGATCTCGCCCACCAGCTTGTCCACGAGCGCGGCCAGGAAGGCGGCATCGTCGGCGCGCACGCCGTTCACCGCCGTGTTGCCGATGGTGCTGCAATCGTTCCAGTCGAAGCCAAAGGACTTCGGGTAGGCCACGGCAAAGCCATGCGCGTCGGCCAGGCGTTCGAAGCCGTAGCCCGTGCCCACGCGAATGGCCTGCGGGCCTTCGCCCGAGCCGTGCATCACGAGCACGAGAGGCGCTCCCTTGGGCAGGCCCTTGGGCACATAGGTGCGGTAGCTGCGCGGCAGGCCCGCCACGTCCATGGTGCCTTTGCTGAGCGTGCCGGAGAGCTGCGGCAGCTCGGGCTCGGGCGTGTAGAGGAAATAGGCAAAGAGGGCGGCCGCCAGCGCCACCAGGGCCAGCAGGCCGAGGAAGCCGATCAACAGCAGGCGAAGAACTCGTTTCATGGCAGGGCGGTGGTTGCGGTCATGCCGCGACTGTGACCTGTGACCGAGCGCCGCAGGCCTTGACCCGACGAGGCACGCCGCGGCGCGGACGGGCCACGCCAGGCGAGGACGGGTGGCGCAAGCGCCGGCCGGTCAGCCCGCGGCGTCGTTCGTCCGGGCCCGTCGTGCCTGAGAACCGGCACGGCGTGGCTGGTCCGAGAGTGGGTGCGCGCCCGCAAGCGACTCAAAACAATCGCCTCATCGCTTCGACCTCGCCTTGAAGTTCAAGCCGTACCCGCCCTCCCGCAAAGGCATCTGCCCATGAAATCGCCCCGCAAGCATCGCCCCCGTCGGTTCGTCGCCCTGATCACCGCCCTGGCCCTGGGCGTGTCCCTGGGCGCCGCCCAAGCCGCCATCTTCAAGGACGCGCAGCTGGAGTCGTTGCACGAGTCCGGCAAGTTCGCTGAACTCGAGCAGCAGGCCCAGGCCCGCCTGAAGGCCAACCCTGCCGACGCCGAGGCCAGCGCGGCACTGGTGCTGGCCCTCACCCTGGCGGACCCCGCCGACGCCCAGCGCCTGGAGGCCGGTGCCCGGCAGGCCCGGCTCTGCACCGAGCGGCACCCGGCGGTGGCCGTGTGCCATCTGGCGGCCGCGCAGAACCTCGGCCTGCAGATGCTCAACATGGGCATGGCCCAGGCCCTGCGCCACGTGGGCAGCCTGAAGGACTTCTGGATCCGCACGCTGGAGCTGGAACCGAGCAGCGTCACCGCCCGCGTGCAGCTGGCCAAGCTCTATGTGACCCTGCCCGGCATGTTGGGCGGCAGCACTTCCAAGGCCAGGGAGCTGGAGGCGGCCGTGCGCAGCAGCCAGCCCGAGACGGCGCGCATCATCCGTGTGCACATCGCCGCCGAGGCCAGGAAGTGGGCCGAGATGGAGGCCGAGCTGCTGGCGCTCAAGCCCGCCAAGGACGCCGCCATGCTCGAAGAAGTGCGCGACGCCACCATGCAGCTCGCCCTCGTCCACCTCAAGGACGGCAAGGACCTGGCCAAGGCCAGGAGCCTGTACGAGGCGCTGCAGCGCGACCAGCCCGGCCGGGCTGCAGGCTTTTACGGCGCGGCGCGCGTCCAGGCCGCACTGGGGCAGCACGATGAAGCCATCCGGCTCTTCGAGCGCGCCAGGGCCCTCGCTGGCGCCGACGACTACCCCATCGACCAGCGCCTGGGTGACACCCTGCTGGCCAAGGGCGACAAGGCCCAGGCCAGCGCGGTCTACGAGCGCTTCATCGCCAGCCGGCGCGCCCGCCCCGCCAATGTCGAAGAAGTGCGCAAGAGCCTGGCCAAGCTCGGCTGAACCGCGAGCCGCAACCCATGAACGAGACCACATCCATGAACGACGTCCCCGTCTGGCGCCTGAACCTGCTGCGCGCCTTCTACCTGCTGGTTACCGTGGGCTTGACGCTCAGCTTCGGGCCGTCGATGGTCCAGCACGGCGACCTGTGGGCCCAGCGCAAGGGTGAGACGGCCGCCCTGCTCAGCGGCCTGGCCATCCTCTGCGTCTGGGGCCTGCGCTACCCGCTGCAGATGTTGCCCCTGTTGATCTTCGAGCTGATCTGGAAGGCCGTCTGGCTCGTGGCGATTGCTTGCCCGCTCTGGCTGAACGGGGCGGTCACGCCGGCCGTGCAGGAGACCGCCCTGGCCTGCCTGATGGGGATGGTCCTCACCCCGTTGGTGCTGCCTTGGCGCTACATCGCCCACCACTATTTCCGCAAGCCGGCCGAGCGTTTTCGCTGAGCCCCGGTGCTGCCGCCGGACCCACCTATCCTGTCCCCATGAACGCGAGCCCCCACGCCCAACTCAACGCCACGGCCGCGCCCGCCGGCTGGCGTGCGCTGCTCGGCTGGCCGCGCGTGCGCACCGTTGCCATCGTCTGCGCGCTGTTCGTCCTGCTGTTCAGCTTTGGCTGGGATGCCGCGATGTGGCGTCTGGTTGCGCGGGTGTATGGCGTGGGCTTCGCGCTGCTGTTGGCCTTCGGGCTTTTCGAGCAATGGCCGCGGCGCTTGCCCCCGTGGATGGCGCGCTGGGCGCTGCAGGTGGCGGCCGTGGGGGTGACGGTGCCGCTGGCCTTCTTCGTGGCCTTCGTGCTGACGACCGCAGCCGGCGCGCCGCCGTTCTGGAAGACCCCCCGCCTGGAAAGCTACATGACGTTCACTTTCCTGGGCATGCTGGTGGCGCCTTGGACGGCGCTGGCGGCGCTGCTGCGCCACCGCGAGGCCAAGGTGGAAAAGCTGGCGATCGACTTCGAGCTGGAGCGCAGCGAGCTGGCCCGCCAGGCGCTCGACGCCCGCATGCGCCTGCTCACGGCGCAGGTCCAGCCGCATTTCCTCTTCAACACCCTGGCCAATGTGCAGGCCCTGGTGGAAGCCGGCTCGCCGCGTGCGCCCGAACTGCTGCAGAGCCTGACCGCGTATCTGCGCGCCGCCGTACCGCGCCTGGACGGGGCGGCCAACACCCTGGGCCAGGAGCTGGAACTGGTGCGTGCCTACCTGGAACTCATGCAGATGCGCATGCCCGACCGGCTGGCCTTTGCACTGCATGTCGACCCCGCCGTGCACCTGCTGGATTGCCCGCCGATGACCCTGCTGACCCTGGTCGAGAATGCCGTCCAGCATGGCATCGACCCCAGTGAAGAGGGCGGGCGCATCGACGTCCATGCCGAACGACTGGCGGCGGGTCGCTACCGCCTGCGCGTGGTCGATACCGGCGTGGGCCTGCAAGCCACCGGCGGTGGACTGGGCACGGGGCTGGCGGCGCTGCGTGAGCGCCTGCTGTGGGCCTATGGCGGCAGCGCGACCCTGGCGCTGAGCGAGGTCACGCCGCATGGCGTGGAAGCAAGGATCGAGTTTTCCGGGAAGCCATGAACCCCACTGCCCTGATTGCTGACGACGAGCCGCTGCTGCGGGAGATCCTGGAGGCCCGCCTGGCGGCGGCCTGGCCGGAGCTGCAGATCGTGGCGCAGGCCCGCAACGGCCGCCAGGCCATCGAGCTGTTCGACCAGCACCAGCCCGCCATCTGCTTCCTGGACGTGCACATGCCGGGCCTGAGTGGCGTGGAGGTGGCGCGGCATGTGGGCAAGCGCGCGCACCTGGTCTTCGTCACCGCGTTCGATCAGTACGCGCTCGAGGCGTTTGAACACGGCGCGCTGGACTACCTCGTCAAGCCCGTCACCGCGCCGCGCCTGGCCGAGACGGTGAAGCGACTGAAGGCACGCCTGCAGCAGGCGCAGCCGGCCGTGCACAGCGAGGTGCTGCTGACCGAGTTGGCCGCGCGGCTCAAGCTCGACCAGCCCAAGCCGCTGGCCTGGATCCGGGCCACCGTCGGCGCGTCCCTGCGCATGATCCCGGTGGACGACATCGACTTCCTCAAGAGCGACACCAAGTACACCCTGGTGGCCTATCGGGACGAAGGCCAGCCCGCCGAGGCCCTGATTCGCACGCCGCTCAAGGACCTGCTCGCCCAGCTCGACCCCGCGCACTTCGCGCAGGTGCACCGCTCGGTGGTGGTCAATCTGCGCTCGATCCGGCGCGTCACGCGGGGCGAGAACGAGACCGCCGACATCGAGCTCAAGGGCCGCGACGAGCGCCTGGGCGTGAGCCGGACCTACTTGCACCTCTTCAAGGAGATGTGAGCTTTCCGATGCACGGCGGCGCGGTGAGCGTCGGGTGAACGCCCGCGGCCAAAAAAAACGGCTCCGAAGAGCCGTTGGTCGAACCGGGCCGGGAGGCCTCAGTAGCGGCCGCCGCCGAAGCCGCCCGTGCCGTAGCCGACGTCGGGGCGGTTGCTGGCGCGGTAGCCCGCGGGGCTGTAGGCGCCGGGGGCGGCGCGTTCCTCGCGCGGGCGGGCCAGGCTCACGACGATGCTGCGACCGTCCACGGACATGCCGTGCAGGGCGGCGATGGCGGCCTGTGCAGACTCGGGGGTTGCCATCTCCACGAAACCGAAGCCCTTGGACTGGCCGGTGTCGCGGTCCATCATGACCTTGGCCGAGGCCACGTTGCCGAACTCGGCAAAGTTGCTCTTCAGGCTGGCGTCGGTGACGGAATAGGGCAGGTTGCCCACGTAGATCTTGCTGCTCATGGTTGAGCCTTTCGCTGAGTCAGGGCGCGTCGCCGGGCGGCGTCGATGGTGCACGGGTCGTGCGCCCTGGGTGGTAAATCGGAAGGGGGGGCCGGGCGTGCGGTCAGCAGGCCGGGGGACTCGCCATGCTGGTGTGCAACCAGCCCTGCGTCACGGCGACGAGCCGCGCGGCAGCGTGTGATGCGAACGTCGTGCTCAACCGGAACACGCGGCGGGGGCGGTCGTCGCCGGCTCCGCCTTGGACGGCAAATGAGGCGCGGAAGCGGCCACAGTCGGTCGGGTGAGTCGCGGGCGAGACGACGTAGGGGCCCATGGGGATGGCGGTCTGCGGAATCGTGGTCAATCAGGCGTGCCGGCGATGGGGCCGGCGGGGGTGGGGCCCGGCGCCTGCAACGCGGCAGGCCACCCGGGTGACGGCAGCGGTTGGGGGCCGCTGGGAGAGGCCTTGGCCTCATCAACAGCTCGAATTATACGTAATTGAGAATTTAGGCTGCCGTCAATATTACTTTGTGTTTAAAAGCCGGCCATCAGCGCTGGCGGCGTGCCGCCAGCGCCAGAGCGAGCAGCCCGGGCAGCATCAGCGCCCAGCCAGCCGGCTCCGGCACCACGGCGGCGGTCTCGACACCGCTCAAGTTCACGCGCCAGAAGCCGCCCTTCTGGTCATTGGCATTGATGTCGTAGCCGGGCTGGTTCCAGTCGGCCAGGCGGATGGGCGCGTCGGCGTCGTAGGTGAAGCCCTGCGACAGCGCCGTGCCGAGTGCGTCGTTGGAGCTGGCGTTCAGCACCAGGCGGTAGCTGCCCGCGGTGGTGGCGGTGAACTGCAGGCCGGCGTCGAAGAAGCCGGCGCCGGCGTTGACCAGGCTGCCGCCGTCGTTGTCGCTCAGCACGATGGCGTCACCGCGGGCCACGAACAGCTGCGGGTCGAAGTTCAGGCCCGACTGCCAGCTGTCGGTCCACAGCGTGATGCTGCTGCCCGCGGCCACCTGGAAGTCGATGACGATCTTGTCGTTGTGGTTGACGGCCTGGCCCGAGAAGCTCAGGTCGGCGGCGCCGGCATTCAGCGCCGCGAGGGCGGCCAGCAGGGAGAGTGCGTGTTTCATGGCGAGCATCCGGGTGGGTTCAGGGGGCCAGGGCCGGCGGGTTGGCGCGGTTGGGCGTCTGGGCCGAGGGGCGCAGGCGGTTCTCACCCGTGCGCACCTCGAAGACGGTGGCGAAGGTCTCGACGTTGCTCGGGCTTGCGACGGTGTCCACGTACCACCACTCGCCGACGACGCGGTCGCGGTTCACGTCCACCAGCATGTAGCCGCGCCGCGTGAGCTGCACGTACTTGAAGTGCGGGTTGTAGAACCGGATGGCACCGGCCACCGCGCCGGTGGTGTCGGTGTCGATGCCGGGCGAGCTCACCGAGGTGCCGACGAACTCGACCGCCAGCGACCCGGCGCCCGTGGCCTTGTCGTACAGCGCCGGGTTGTAGGGGTTGGGGTGCAGGTCGGCGGCCCAGCTGCTGTGGATGTCGCCGGTGAGCACCACGACGTTGTTGACCGCGGCCTGTGCAGCATTGCCCTGCAGCGCCGCGTAGAGGCGGTTGCGGGCCGGCTCGTAGCCGTCCCACTGGTCGCTGTTGATGAAGTACAGGCCCGGGTCGGTCGCCTGGTTGCTGCCCGGGGCCTTGAGCTGGGCGAACATGACGCCCTGGCCGAGCAGCTTCCACTGCGCCGGCGTGCTGCGCAGGCGGTTGACGAGCCAGGCCTCCTGCGCGTCGCCCAGCAGCGTGCGGGTGGGGTCGCCGTAGCCGGGGTCGGTGGTGGTAAAGCCGGCGCCGAAGGCCGTCGGGTGCACGGCCGTGGTCAGCTGCTCGGAGCGGGCGTTCACGCGCTCTTCCAGCATCAGCAGCTCGGCCAGGTCGCCGTAGGCGAAGCCGCGGTGGTTGTCGCGCAGGTTGGCCGTGTCCACGGGGCGCACGGGCATCCACTCGTAGTAAGCCTGCAGCGCGGCGGCCACGCGGGCGGCCCAGGCGCCTTCCGTCGCGGGCTGGTGGTTCTCGGCGCCGGTCTTGAAGGCGTTGTTGGCGGTCTCGTGGTCGTCCCAGATGGCGATCAGCGGGTGCTGGCGGTGCATGGCCTGGGAGTCGGCGTCGCGCTTGTACTGGGCGTGGCGCTGGCGGTAGTCGTCCAGCGTCACGATCTCATGGGCCGGCTCGGGCGTGCGCGCGGTGCCGTACTGGCCCGCGCCGTACTCGTAGATGTAGTCGCCCAGGTGCATGACCAGGTCGAGGTCGGCGCGCGCGGCGATGCGGGCGTAGGCGTTGAAGTAGCCGTAGGCGTGGTTGGAGCAGCTGACGACCGCCATGCGCAGGCTGCCCACGCCGGTGGTGGGCAGCGTCTTGGTGCGGCCCACGGGGCTGTCCACGCCCTCGCAGCTGAAGCGGTAGTAGTAGGTGGTGCCCGGCTTCAGGCCCAGGGCGTCGACCTTGACCGTGTAGTCGCGCCCCGGGTTGGTCTTGGTGCTGACGCGCTGCACGACCTGGCTGAGCGCCGGGTCGGTGGCGATGACGTACTGCAGCACCAGCGCCGGGCGTGCCGTGGCGGGCGTGATGCGCGTCCACAGGATGACGCGGTCCGACAGCGGGTCGCCGCTGGCCACGCCATGCTCGAAGCGCACGGGGGCTGCGGCCTCGGCCAGCAGCGGCGCGGTCGCGGCGACGGCGATGGCACCGGCGCCGGAGCGCTTGAAGAAGTCGCGGCGGCTGCTGCCGTGCCGCGTCGGCTGGACTTTGGAAGGACGACCCATGCAAGACCTCGTGCGCAGTGCCGCAGCGGGCGCTGCGGATCGGCGCGAAGCATGGGCCGGGTCTGTGAAGCGGCCGTGACGGCGCGGTTCAGCGCCGCGTGCGCCGGCGCGCCAGCAGCGCGAGCCAGCCCAGGCCGCCGAGGATCATGGCCCAGCTGCCCGGCTCGGGCACGGCCACCGCGCTCGTCACGAAGTGGCCGTCCGTGGCCGCCCCGTTGGCTGCGGTGAAGCCGTAGAACACCGGCACGCCGACCAGCCCCAGGTCGGCAAAGCTCACCTGCGCACTGACGGCGAAGCTGCCGAGGTTGAGGTGGTCGATGGTGCCGGTGAGCAGGCCCGCGTTGTCGTCCTGCCCGGAAGGCGTGTAGTGCAGTGCAGCGGTCCACTGGAAGTCGGGGTCGCGGATGGCGTCGCCCAGGCCCGTCTCGGTGAAGGCCAGCGGCGTGACCGAGCCACCGCTCAGGATCTGCAGGCTGGGCGACACCGGCTCGCCGTCGAAATGGAAGGTGTCGATGGCGAAGGCAACGCTCGCGGAGCTCATGCCCTCGTAGCCCAGGCCCGAGCCTGCGCCACCCAGGCCGGCGGCGCTGGTGAGCGTGAAGGTCAGCCCGTCGCCGCGCAGGTCCTGGCTGACGGGGATGAAGAAGTGGAAGTCGAAGCTGAAGGCCTGGTTGAAGTCCAGTGCCAGCGCGGTGGGCGCAAAGCCCGCGCCGCCCTGGCCACCCGTGCCGGACTGCGTGAGGATGAGGTTGCTGTAGGTGAAGCCGTTGCCCGGCGTGTCGTTCTGGGCCGTGGCGCTGCCGTAGAGCGTCCAGCTGGTGAAGTCGGTGTAGCCACTGGCCAGGCTCACGCCCTGGTCGGCGTGGGCTGGCGCGGCGGCAAGGCCTGCAGACAGGGCGAGGGTGGTGAGCAGTCGGGCGAGATGCATGGCGGGTCTCCGGTCAGGGGTGGCGCCAGTCTCTGGACTGACCGTTAGGCAACCGTTAGCCGGAACGTTCAAAACACCCTTCGAAGACCCCTCAAGCGCGGGGGGCGTGCCTATCATTCGCCCCCATGGCTCTCGCACACACCAAGACCCGTGCGCCTCGCCCGCGCGCGGGGCTGCTGCTGCCGCGCCCGGCGTTGCTGGCGCACGTGCGCCAGGCGCTGGACACCCACCGCGCCCTGCTCATCTGCGCGCCGGCCGGCTATGGCAAGACGGCGCTGCTGACGCAGGCGCTGGCCGAGGTCGGCGACGACAGTGCCGTGGCCTGGGTGGCCCTGGACGAAGGCGACGACCTCGGGCGGCTGCTGGACTGCCTGTTCGCCGCGTTCGAGCCCTACGACCCGCCCTGGCGCACGGCGCCCGAGGGCCTGCGCGACGCGGCGCTGCGCGGGGGCACGGAGCTCGTCACCGTGGCCGACGCCATGCTCAACGCGCTGGAGGCCTGCGAGGTCGAGCGCGGGCTGATCGTGCTGGACGACGCCCACCACCTCGTGGACCCCGCGTCCCTGCAGTTCCTGGACCGCTGGCTCGCCCGCATGGGCGAGCGCTGGCGCCTGGTGCTGTCGGCCCGGCATGAGCCGCCGCTGCGCGTGGCGCGCCTGCGCGCCACGGGCGACCTGGCCGACCTGGGGCCCGAGCAGCTGGCGCTGGACCAGGCGGAGGTCACGCAGCTCGCGCAGGCCGCGGGCCTGGACGAGGGCGCCGGCGCCGAGCTCTTCCAGCGCAGCCAGGGCTGGGCCGCCGGGCTGCGCCTGGCGCTCGGGCTGTCGCAGCGCGCCGGCCTGCCGGCGGCCATCGACCGCGCCACCTTCGACTACCTGGCCGCCGAGGTGCTGGACCGGCTGGACGCCGAGCTGCGCGGCTTCCTGCTGCGCACGAGCGTGCTGCACGAGCTGGACGTTGCGCGCTGCCAGGCGCTCGGCGAAGGCGCCATGGTGGCCAGCTTCCTGGCGGAGATCGAGCGGCTGTCGCTCTTCGTCACGGTGGTGGACCTGGCGCCGCACACGCTGCGGCTGCACCAGCTCTTTCGGGACATGCTGCAGCAGCGCCTGCGCCTGGAGCAGCCCGACACGCATCGCCTGCTGCTCGAGCGCGCCGCAGAGCTGGAGACCGACGCACAGCGCCGCCACGGCCTGCTGATGGCCGCCGGCCGCCCCGACCGCGCGGCCGAGCTGCTGCTGGCCGATGCCGGCATGCTCATCAACCAGATCGGCGCGCAGGGCCTGCTGGACCTGGCGGGGCGCTTCGACGCGGGCTTCGCCGAGGTCAGCCCCGAGCTGCACCGCGTGAAGGCGGTGGCGCTGTGGACGATGTGGGAGGCCGAGCGCGCCGAGTACCACCTGGGCCGCGCGGAGGTGCTGTTCCAGGCGCGCGGCGACGGGGCCGCGCTGCGCGTGGCGCGCGCCCACCTCGCCATCCTGCTGATTGCCCAGGGGCGGCTCACCCAGGCCGCGGCCCTCCTGCAGGCCCTGGACCCCTTCGATGGTGAAAGCCGCCTGAGCGGCGAGGCGCGGCGCATCGTGCTGCTGGGGCGGTGCTGGCATGCGCTGGAGAGCTGCCACTTCGACGCGGTGGCGCCGCTGTTCGAGGCGCAGTTGGCCGAGCTGCTCAAGCACCCCACCGTGGAGGCCTGGTACACCGGCGTGCCGCCGCCGCGCCAGATCAGCTGCCGCGGCATGGCGGCACCGATGGAGCGCTGGTTCCGCGGTGCGATGCAGGTGGTGGGCGACCGGCCGCTGCCGCTGGGTGTCATGGGCTACATGGCGCGGGCCTGGAGCCTGTTCTGGCAGGGCGAGTTCGCCGAGTGCGAGCAGCACCTGGCCCGTGCAGAAGCCGACGCCGCCTGGTTCGGCCGCCTCGTCATCGCCCGCAACCACGGGCAGGCCCTGCATGCGATGCTGGACCTGGTGCATGGCCGGCACGAGTCGGCCGTGGCGCTGATGCGGCTGCGCCTGGCCGAGCACGTGCCGGGCTACGGGCGCTGGGGGCTGTGGCACGGCATCTTCTTCTGCTCGCGCATGGCTGCGGCCTGTGGCGATGCGGCCTTGCTGGACGAAGGCCTGGCGCGCCTGGTGCGCGAAGGCGCCGAGCTGCCCGACCTCGTCTCGGCGCACCGTCGTGACCCGCTGGCCGGCCTGCGCGCCCGCCAGGCCGAGCTCGCCGGCCGGCGGGGTGAGGCCATCGCGCTGTGGCGCGGCCTGCTGGCCGAAGGCGAGTCCTCGGACCTGCTGGCCCAGCGCGCGGAAGCCCGGCTGCGCCTGGCCGCCGCGCTGCTGGAGGGCGGGGACCGCCGCGAAGCCGCCGAGGCCCTGGCGCCCGCGCTCGCCGAGCACGACCCCGGCGGGCTGCTGTGGGCCGTGCCGCTGATGCAGCGCATGGCCGCGCATGACTGGGGAGAGCTGATCGAGCCGGCCAGCCTGGCGCGGCTGCGCCAGTGGGTGGAGACGCTGGCGCCCGGCGGCGTGATGCCGCCACCAGCCATGGCCAGCGCCGCGGACGACCGGCTCTCGCAGCGCGAGGCGGAGGTCGTCGCGCAGATCGCAGCGGGCGCCAGCAACAAGCACATCGCCCGCGCGCTGGACCTGAGCCCGCACACCGTCAAGCGGCATGTGGCCAACATCCTGGACAAGCTGGGCCTGAACTCACGCGGCGAGGCCGCCGCGTGGTGGCACGACCGTCAGGCTTCCACGAGGCCCGGCACGCTGGGCTGACCCATCGCGCGGCTGAGCTTGTTCCAGGCCGCGTCGTTGAGCAGGGCGCGCGCCGAGTCCATCACCGGGCCCTTCACTTCGGGCGGCAGGCCGCCGATCAGCTCGGCGCGCTCGGCCGGCGTCAGCGCCGGGATCATCCAGCGCAGCACCTCGCTCATCTCGCGCGGGCCGATGCTGGCGAGGATGCGGCCGTGCAGCGCGTGCAGCTCGTCGTCGGTGTAGGCCGCCCACAGCGCCTGGTTGTGGCGGCTCTCCTCCACGGCCATGTGCTCGAAGTTGTGGGCCACGAAGCCCGCGAAGCGCCGGTACAGGCGCTGGGCGGCGGCAGGTGAGGGCATGGCGCGCAGCGCGGCGGCTTCGGCGCGCAGCGTGGCGATGCTGTCCAGGTGCTCCTCGTGCTCGGCCTCGATGGCGGCACTGGCGCCGGCGCGGCGGGCCTCGATGGCCGGGTGCAGGAAGGTGTTCTCCTTCTCGACGTGGTGGCGCGCCGCGTCCAGCAGGGCGTCGAGCTGGCCGAGGCTGGCGCCGAGGTCCAGCGGGTCGTCGATGTCCATGCGGCCGAGCTGCTGCAGGGTCTCGCACATGGCCAGGCGCAGGGCCTTGTGGATGTGGGCGTACAGGTCGTGGCGGTGGGTGGTGGCGGTGGTCATTGGGAACTCCTTGAGGCCGGCGTGATCGGGTGAAGTGAAGTGGGGCCGGATGCCCGGCAGTGTTCCGGCGCGGCGCCGCGCTGCCATCGCTCCGACGGGCCAGCGCCGGTGGGCCACGGGGGTGACGAGCGTCATGGCTCTTCGGCGCAGGGGCCCTGGCCCGTCCGGGCGATGCCCGCGCGGGGCCCGCTCGGCACAGTGCCGTCCCATGCTTCGCCTTGCCTTCGCTGTCGCCATGACCCCGCTGCTGCTCGCCGCCGCCCCGGCGCGCGCCGAGCTGCCCGAGCGCCTGGCCGACACCGGCTTCGGCGGCCCGGCGTTGCGGGCGTTCGAGCCGCGGTTCGCGCTGTGGTCCGACGGCGCGGCCAAGCAGCGCTGGATCGCGCTGCCGCCGGGCACGCAGGTCGACGCCAGCCAGCCCGACGCCTGGCGCTTCCCCGTGGGCACGCGGCTGTGGAAGACCTTCAGCGTCGACGGCCAGCCGGTGGAGACGCGCCACCTCGTGGTCGGCCCCGGCGGGCAGCTCGACGCCGCGACCTACGTCTGGCAGGGCGGCGAGGCCCGCCGCGCGCCGGCCCGGGGCGTGGTGCTGACGCTGCCGGGCGGCCGCCGCTACGAGCTGCCTTCGACCGGCGACTGCATGGCCTGCCATGCCGGTGCGCGCAGCCCCGTGCTGGGCTTTGCCGCGCTGCAACTGGGGCCCGCCGTGCCGGCGCTGGTGCGCAGCGGCGTGATCGCCAACGCGCCGCCGGCCTGGCGCGAGCAGGCGCCGGACTTCATCGCCAGCAGCCCCACCGAACACGCCGCGCGCGGCTACCTGCACGGCAACTGCGGCCACTGCCACTTCAGCGGCGGCGTACCGGTGCCCCTGCGCCTGGCACTGGACGTCGGCCAGCCCGCAGCCGCCGTGGACGGTGCCGCCGTGCTCAAGCGCGCCGGCACGCGCAACCCCTACCAGCAGATGCCGCCCCTGGGCACCCGCGAGATCGATGCTCAGGGCCTGGCTGTGTTGGCCCGTCACTTCCAACCGTTGAACCCGGAGATCCGCCCATGAAAGCTCTCATCCCCCTGCTCATCCTGCTGGCCGGCTCGGCCCAGGCCGCCGACCGCATCGAGCGCGGCCGCTACCTCGTCAACACCAGCGGCTGCGCCGACTGCCACACGCCGATGAAGATGGGCGCCAACGGCCCCGAGCCCGACGCGGCGCGCCACCTCTCGGGCCATCCCCAGGGCTTCAGCATCACGGCGCCGGTGGCACCGCCTGCCGGGCCCTGGCTGGTCGTCATCGCCAACAGCGGCACCGCCTACTCCGGCCCGTGGGGCCTGAGCTTCTCCGCCAACCTGACCCCCGACCCCGAGACGGGCCTGGGGCGCTGGAGCGAGGCCGACTTCGTGCAGACCATCCGCACGGGCCGGCACCTCGGCCGCGGTCGCCAGGTGCTGCCGCCCATGCCCATCCCCGTGTACAGCCAGATGACGGACGACGACCTCAAGGCCGTCTTCGCCTACCTGCAGACCCTGCCGCCGGTGCGCAACAAGGTGCCGGACCCGCTCCCGCCCGCCGCGCCCGCGCGCTGAGGGCTGACGCAACGCCAACCTTCCTTCTGGAGATCCCCATGACCCTCATCACTCCCGCCCGCCTGGGCCTGATGTCCGCCCTGTGCCTCGTCGCTGCCGCCGTGATCGCCTTCAGCGAAGAAGCGCAGGCCGCCACCTCCGCGTGCGAAGACACGCCCGCGCTGCAAAAGCGCCTTAACGACTTCGACGCCCGCTGGAATGCGAGCGACGCCTGGGGCCTCACGGCGCAGTTCGCGCCCGACGGCAGCCTGGGCGCCGAGAGCGCGGCAGGCCGCCAGGCGGTCTACCGCGAGCTGGTGGAGCGCCTGGGCCGCTCGCAAGCGCCGCGCCAGACCCGCGTCGTGCGCGCCACGCCCGTGGGCGCGGCATGCCTGGTGGACGTGCAGGTGCGCAGCGGCGAACGCAGCGAGGCCGGCCTCTTCCTGCTGGCGGCCTCGCGCGAGGGCGGCATCGTCGCGATGCGCTGAGATGGTGGCGGTGGTGGCGGCGGCTGGCCGCCCGCTGCCCGTCAGGTCACGCCCTGCGCGGCCGCTTGAGGCTCTGCGTGGCTGGCTGCGCGCACGAGGTCCTGCACGACCTCGGCAAGCCGCCCCGGCGCGAGCGGCTTGTGCGCCACATAGACCCGGGCCCGCGCCGCCTGGATGGCGACGGCCGCATCCATGTCGCCGGTGACCAGCAGCGCCGGCAGCGTCGGCGCTCGCAAGGCCCCGCGCAACTGCGTGAGCTCATCGAGCCCGTTGAGGCTGCCCAGGTGCAGGTCGCTGAGGAGCAGCGACAGCGGGGGGCGTGTCGGGTCGAGCGAGTTCTTCAGGGCGGCGGCGTCCGCCGCTGCGTAGACGGTGTAGCCCCAGCGCCGCAACAGCGCCGCCGTGGCTTCGCGCACGTCGGCATCGTCCTCCAGCAGGCCGATCACGCAACCTTGCGGCGCGTCCGCCCTGGCGGCGGCCTGTGCGACAAGCCTGGCGGCCCCATCGGCCGCGAGCGGCAGTTGCAGCGTCGCCGTCGTGCCCTGGCCCGGCGGGGAGACCAGCGACAACGGGTGGCCCAGCAGCTCGGCCGCGCGCCGCACGATGGACAGGCCGATGCCCAGCCCCTCCGCGGCCTTCGTCGGGTTGAGCCGCACGTGGTCGCGAAAGACCTCTTCGAGCTTGTCGGGCGGGATGCCGGGGCCGCTGTCCTGCACGTTCAGCAGCACGGTGTGGCTGCCGCGCTCCAGGCTCACGCGCACGTGGCCCGTGTCGGTGTACTTGATGGCGTTGGAGACGAGGTTGAAGACGATGCGGCGCAACAGGTGGCGGTCCGAGACGACCTCGCCCTCGGCCGGCGTCACGTGCAGCGTCAGGCCTTTGCGCTGGGCCAGCCCACCGAAATGCAGCGTCACCTCGTGCAGCAGCTCGGCGAGCGACACAGGGCCGGTGTGGGGCGTGTACTGCCCGTTGTCGAGCCGGCCCAGGTCCATCAGCGCGTCGAGCATGTCGCTGAGCGACGCGGTGCTGCGCCGCACGCTCTGCAGCCAGGCGCCAAACCTTGACGGGTCGCGCCTGGCGTCGTCACCCAGCTCCGCCAGCATGCCCAGGGCGTGCGCGGGTTGGCGCAGGTCATGGCAGGCGGCCGCCAGCAGCCGGATGCGTGAAGCGCTGCGCTGCTCGAGTTCGCCGTTGCGCTGCGCCAGTTCGGCCGAGACGCTGGCCAGGCGCCGGCCACGGCGCACGGCCATGCCCAGGGCCACTGCCGCGAGGGCCCCGCCTAGCAGCGCGATGCCAAAGGCCACGACCCAGCCGCGCTGGCGCTCGGCCTGCAGTTCGGCCTCGGCCTTGAGCTGCGTGTTCTCCTTGTCCTTGGCGGCGACGTTGAGCTTTTCCTGCAGTTCGATGCGCGCGGTTTCGCCTGCCAGGCGTTGCACTTCTTCGGCTGCTTGGTTGGCGTCCTTCAAGGCCGCCAGAGCCGCTTCGTGTCGGCCGAATCTCTCGAAGAACTTCGAAATGGCCAGCTTGTAGACGCGCGTGGGTTGCGGGCCGAACTCCGATCGGTCAGCGAGCAGCCCGTTCAGCTGCTGGACCTCGCGCAGGCCGAGCGCAAAGGCTTTCGCCGTGCCGACATTGGTGAGAATCTCCAACGTCACGCGGCTTCTGAATCCCGAGATCGTCTTGGCGGGTGCGTCAAACCGCCGGCTTTCCTCCAGCAGGGCCAGTGCCTCGGAGTAGCGATGCGCGCGATCGAGCGCGCGGGCGAACGAGATCAGGGTGAAGGCGGAGTCATGCGCGCCCAGCATTCCGCTTCGCACGGCAGGCAAGGCAGCGGCCATGGCCTGGAGCGCCCCGCTCAGGTCGCCCGCGCTCAACTTGGATCGAAACATCATCGCGTCGAGGTTCGCGCGCAAGGCAGCAAACTCGGAATCTCTCAATTCGTGGCTTGCACTTTCCAGAAGCGCGTTCAGTCTTGCCGAGCGAGGATCGGCGCGCAGGGTGGCCTGGACGATGTCGACCATGCAGTAGCCGCGCTGGAAGGGAGCGATGACGTAGTTCAACTGCGCTGCCCGAACTTCGATGGCGTCATTGAAGCGATTGGCGCTGAGCAAACCCATGACTTTGGTTTCCAGGACGAAGAACTTTCGTGCCGGGTCTCCCAACTGCAGCGCCAGTGCCTGCAGGTCCTCGGTGCTCATCAGGCCAGGGCATTTGTGTGGCCACGTGTTGCTGGCGGCCGCGACGGCGACATCGAAAAGCTCACGAACGTAATCCGGGCCTGCCGATTTGGCCGTCTCGATGTGGTCCTTGGCGGCGTTGCATTCCAGCAGGGCCGCATCGGCCACGAGCAGGTACCACGCGGCGGCCCGCAAGCGACTGCGGACGTTGCCCGCCCGCTGGGCCTCGCTCAGCTCGGCAAATGCCGTTCGTTGCGCCAGCCCGCGATCGCGCATGGCTGAGCCGAAGTACCCCATGACGAACCGCTCACGCCATTCGTGATCGATTCGATCCGCCGCCGGTGGTGGCCCGCCGGCGGCTGCCCCGATCGGGAGCAGGAGCGCCATCCACAGGCTCCACGCCCCCAGCGCATTTCGTCGTGCATTGCCAGCCGTCATCCTCAGCCCCTCGCCGCCACGCTGTTGCCGCGCGATGTCTTGAAGGCGCGGTGGCCCATGTGGCCGTTGCGCCCGTCGTGGCGAAGCCTCTCACTGCGGGAGCAGGGCTGGCAGACCGCGATCGGGGTGTGGGGATCGCTTCGTGGTTTGGCGGCGTCGTGCTACCGCGCTACTGCATCCGGCATGCGCACGCGGCCCCTCGTGTCGGGCGTTCTGCACTTCGCGCAGCCCGTCATGCCCGCTAGTGCCGCGCCTTGCGCTTCTTGAAGGCCTCCCTCCACGTGTGCGCTGAGGGAGGGAGGCTTGGCGACGGCGCGGCGGCGCTGGGGGCGGACATCAGCTCCTTCACCAGCGCGTTCAGCTTGCTGGGGGCCAGCGGCTTGTGGGCAAGGTAGGCCCGGGCGATGGCTGCCTTGGCGGTGAGGGCGGTGTCCAGGTCGCCCGTCACCAGCAGTGCGGGCAGGTCTGGCGCATGCAGGGCTTCTCGCACGGTGGCAATGGCGTCCAGGCCGTTCGAGCCCACAAGGTGCAGGTCGGTGATCAGCAGGTCAGGCGTGAACGGCCCCGCGGGCGATTCGGCCAGCAGGCTGCCAGCGTCGCTGGCGGCCCGCACGGTGTAGCCCCAGGAGCGCAGCAACGCGGCCATCGCGTCGCGAACGTCCACGTCGTCCTCGATCAGCGCGATGTGGCCGCTGCGGGATCGCGGCCTGGCGTCGATGGCGGCGGCGGGGATCTCAGGGGCGCCGGCCTCGCTGAACGGGAGCTGCAGGCTCACGGCCGTGCCCTCGCCCGGGGACGACGCGAACGTGAGCTCGTGCCCCAGCAGCGCGGCGGCACGGCGCACGATGGGCAGGCCGATGCCCAGGCCTTCGCCCCCCTTGATCGGGTTCAGGCGCACATAGTCGCAAAAGACATCGTCCAGCTTCTCCGGCGGGATGCCGGGGCCGCTGTCGCGAACGGTGAGCTGCAGGCCGTTCGCCACCAGGTGCGCGTCCACGCGCACGAAGCCGGTGTCCGTGTACCGGATGCCGTTGGACACGAGGTTGAAGAGGATCCGCCGCAGCAGGGCGCGGTCGGAGAGCACATGACCCTGGACAGGTGACACCTCCAGGGTCAGGCCCTTGCGCCGGGCCAGGTTGCCGAAGTGCAGCTTGACGTCATGCAGCACGTCGGGCAGCGAGACGTCACCGAGCTGAGGGGTGTAGTGGCCGCTGTCGAGGCGGCCCAGGTCCATCAGCTCGTCGAGCATCTCCGCGAGTGACGCCGCGCTGCGACGCACGCTGTGCAACCAGTCGGTGAAGAGCGGTGCGCTGGGCTGCACGTCGCCACCCAGCTCGGTCAGCATGCCCAGCGCATGCACGGGCTGGCGCAGGTCGTGGCATGCGGCGGTGAGCATGGCACTGCGCTGCTTGAGGTCGGCCGTGACCATGGCCAGGCGCCTGCCACGTCGAACCGCCATCGTGAGTGCGCCGGCGGCGCACGCCACGCCACAGGCCGAGACGGCGAAGGCGATGATCCAGCCACGCTGGCGCGCCTCCTGAAGCTCGGCCAGGCTCTTGAGCTCGGCGTTCTCCTTGTCCTTGGCCGCCACGTTGAGCTTTTCCTGCAGCTCGATGCGCGCCTTCTCGTTGGCCACCTTCTGCTGCGCATCCGAGGCGCGGTTGGCGTCCTTGAGGGCCGCGAGGGCGGCTTCGTACCTGCCGAACTTCTCGAAGAACGTGGAGATGGCCTGCCGGGCTCCCTTCGCCGATTGCGGCCCGAAGTAGGCGGTGTCCTCGAGCAGGGATTCCATGTGCCGCACCACCTGCACGCCGCTGTCGTAGGCGTTATGCGTTCCCAGGGCGGCATAGGTCTCCAGCAGCGTGCGGCTGCGTGACATGCTCACCTGCTTGCTGTTCATGCCGAAGGCCCGGCTTCGGGCCAGCAGCTCCAAGGCCCGTTGCGGCTCGCCATGGCGTGCGTAGTGGCGGGCGAACAGCATCAGGTAGAAGGCCGAGTCCCGCTCGCCGGGCACGGCATTGAGCATGCCCGGCAGGGCGCGCTGCATGTATTGGCGCGCCGCAGCTGTCTGATGAGCACTGGCGGCGGCGCGATGCAGCATCCCGAGCACGTGCAGGTGCAGGGCCTCGAAGGCCTGGGTGTCGGTCAGCTTCAGCGCCGCCTGCAGCAGCCCATCGGCATGGTTGATCTCAGGGTTGGCGTTGAGCTCGGCCTGCGCGCGAGCCAGCAGCGAGTAGGCACGCTGGCTGTCGGTGATGGCGTAGTCGAGTTGGCGGGCGGCAAGCTCGATGAGCTCGTTGAAGCGGTTGGCACGCAAGGCGGTCTGCACCCGCGCCTCGAGCACGAAGTACTGCCGCGCCGGGTCGCCCAGCCCGCGCGCCAGGGTCTCGATCTCGGCCTGGCTCAGAAGGCCGCGGCAAGGCTTGCCGGAAGCGCTGATCATCGCGGCGACGGCGACGTCGAACAGCTCGGAGGGGTAGGCTTGGCCAGCAGCCCGCGCTTCGCTGAGGGATTCGTCAAGCACCTGGCAGTTGTCGGCGTCATCTTCCATGGCCATGAAGTGCCGCGCCGCAGCCCGAAGCCGGGCGCGTGTATCCGGGCTTTGGCGGGTGGCTTCGAACTCGGCAAGCGCCTTCTTCTGGGCCTGGCCGCGGTTGCGGAAGATGTCGGCGAAGTAGCCCATGACGAAGCGCTCGCGCCATTCGCGGTCGATGCGCTCGACAGGCCTGTCGGTGGCGTGCACGCAGATGTGCCCGGCCAGCAGCAGGATCAGGCCCGCAGTGCGCATGCCTTTCGCCAGGCGAGCGTTCATCGCCATCGTCTAGGGCCCTTTCATGCCGGGGTGAGCAGAGCGTGCGGGGCTTTGCCACCACGCGCGCAGGGCAGCGTGTCATGGTTCAAGGGGGATCCCCATGCCCCACCCGGACAGGGGATGGCCGGGCGTCCGTTCAGGTGGCGGGCCCAGGCGGGTGGCCCGTGCGAGCGGAAGGGGAGCGGATGTGCGTCTTTACCAGCTCTGAGAGCTTGGCTGGCGCCAAGGGCTTGTGCGTGACGTGCACGCCGGCGTCGGCAGCCAGCGGCGAGATGGCCGTGTCCATGTCGCCTGTGACGAGCAGCGCTGGCAGCTCGGGGTCACGGAGGGCCTCGCGCAGGCGGTTCACTTCCTGCAGGCCGTCGCTGTTGTGCAGGTGCAGGTCAGTGATGATCAAGCCAGGGTGGTGTTGCTGAGCGGTGATCTCGGCAAGCACGGTCTGCGCGTCGCTGCCGAGGTGCACCACGTAGCCCCAGCGCCGCAGCAGCGCGGCCATCGCCTCGCAGACGTCGGCGTCGTCTTCCAGCAATGCGATCACGCCTCCCACGCAAGCGGTTGGCGCGGCCCGCGCCGGCCCGGGGCTGGTGGGTGGAGCCGGGCGGCGGGGCAGGTGCAGCGACGCCGTCGTGCCCTTGCCCGGCGGGGAGACCAGGGCGAGCTCGTGGCCGAGCAGCTCGGCCGCGCGCCGCACGATGGACAGCCCGATGCCCAGCCCCTCTTCCGCCTTGTTGGGGTTCAGGCGCACGTAGTCGCGGAAGATGTCGTCGAGCTTGTCGGGGGGGATGCCGGGGCCGCTGTCTTGCACGGTCAGCTCCAAGGCGTCGCCCTCCGGGTGGACATCCACCCGAACGACGCCCTCGTCGGTGTACTTCACGGCGTTGGCGACGAGATTGAAGATGATCCGGCGCAGCAGGTGCCTGTCCGAGACGACATGGACTTCGGTGGTTGCCACCTGCAGGCTCAATCCCTTGCGCTGGGCCGGGCCGCTGAACTGCTGCATCACGTCGTGCAGCAGTTCAGCCAGCGGCACGTCGCTGAGCTGGGGCGTGTACCTGCCACCGTCCAGCCGCCCCAGGTCCATCAGTTCGTCCAGCCTGTCGCTGAGTGAATCGGCGCTGCGGCGCACACTCTGCAGCCAGGCGCTGAAGCGGGCGGGCTCGCGCTTGGCGTCGTGGCCCAGCTCGGCCAGCATGCCCAGGGCGTGGGCGGGCTGACGCAGGTCGTGGCAGGCCGCAGCGAGCAACCGGATGCGTGAGGCGCTGCGATGCTCGAGCTCGGTGTTGCGCAGTTCCAGCTCGGCGGAGAGCCGGGCCAGCTGCCGCCCGCGTCGAACGGCCGTCCCGAGCGCTGCTGCAGTTCCGACCCCGCCCAGCAACGCGATGCCGAGGGCCGCGATCCAGCTGCGCTGGCGTTCGGCCTGAAGCTCGGCCTGAGCCCTGAGCTGCGAGTTCTCCCTGTCCTTGGCGGCGACCTTGAGCCTTTCCTGCAGTTCCACGCGGGCGGTCTCGCTGGCCAGTCGTTCCAGTTCTTCGCCCGCCTGGTTGGCCTCCGCCAAGGCGGCCAGTGCGACGTCGTGCTTGCCAAACCTCTCGAAGAACTTCGCGATGGTGATCTTGTGGCTGCGGGTGTGCTGGGGCCCGAACTCCGCCTTGTCGGCCAACAACCAGCTGAGATGCTGGACTTCGCGTAGGCCATGCGCAAAGGCCTTGGCGGTGCCGAGATTGGTGAGAACCTCCAACGTCACGCGGCTTCTGAAGGCCGATATCTGCTTGGCGGGCGCATTGAAGTGCTTGCTGTCCTCCAGCAGGGCCAGGGCTTCGCTGGAACGATGGGCGCGATCGAGCGCTCGCGCGAAGGAGATCAGCGTGAAAGCGGAGCCGTGCGGGCCCAGGATTCCGCTGCGAACGGCAGGTAGGGCAGCGTCCATGATCCGGAGCGCGCCCTTGAGGTCACCCTCAGCTAGTCTGGATCGGAACATCATCACGTCGAGGTTGGTGCGCAATGCTGCGAACTCGGTGCCTGCCAACTCGCGGTTCGCGTCTTCCAGCAGCCCGTTGAGTTTGGGCGAGCCGGGGCTGGCGCGCAGGGTCGCTTGGACGAGGTCGACCATGCAGTAGCTGCGCTGAAAGGCTGCGATCGCGTAGTTCATTTGCGTGGTCCGCACCTCGATGACGTCATTGAAGCGATTGGCGCTCGCCAGGCCCAGGGCTTTGGCTTCCAGGACAAAGAACTGTCTTGCCGGGTCCCCCAGCTGCAGCGCGAGTGCCTGCAGTTCGCTCGCATCCATCAGGCCAGGGCATCGGTGCGGATACATGTTGCCGGCGGCAGCCACGCCAACATCGAAGAGCTCGCGGAGATAGGCTGCGCCGGCCGATCTCGCCGCCTCGATGGAGTCCTTGGCCAGTTTGCAATCCAGCAAGGCGGAATCAGTCACGAGCAGGTACCGCGCGACGGCGCGCAGCTGGCTGCGCAGATCGCCGGATTGACGCGTTGCCGTCAGTTCGGCCCATGCGTGCCGTTGTGCCAACTCGTTGCTGCGCAGGAGTTCCGCGAAGTACCCCATGATGAACCGGTCGCGCCATTCCTGGTCGACGCCGTCCTTGGTTTCGAGAACGGGGGCCATGGTGGCGGAGACGGGCAGCAACAGGCAGAGCAAGAGTTTGCAGAGCACCGTCCGGGTTGTTCGCGCATGGCCATTCAGCATCGTCAACTCCTGATTGCCGCCCTGCTTTTAAGCGATGCAGTCACCGGTGCCGCGGCGCGCGATGCGCTCGCACGGCTGCCCCACGCTGCAGTGAAGCGAGGGCCCCTCCCAGCACGCACCCGGTCAGTCGCCCGGGATGGGTGCAGCAGACCTTGTTCAATGCCGGGCTTTGCGGCTTCTGTAGGAGGCCAACCACGAGTGCACCGAAGCTTTCGAGACGGCCGGCAGTGGCGCTGCGGCCTGTGGGTTGATCAGTTGCCGCACGAGCGCGTCCAGCTTGCTGGGCACCAACGGCTTGTTGGCGAGGTAGGCCCGAGCGAGCGCCGCCTGAGACGTGATGGCGGGGTCCAGATCGCCCGTGATGAGCAGCGCCGGCAGATCGGGCGTCTGCAGCGCTTCGCGCAGGGCGGCGATGGCCTCCAGGCCCGTCGTGCCGACAAGGTGCAGGTCCGTGATCAGCAGGTCGGGCTTGAACGGCACGCCGGGGGACTCTGCCAGCAGCGCGGGCACGCTGCCGGCGGCGCGCACGGTGTAGCCCCACGCCACAAGCAGCGCCGTCACGGCGTCGCGAACGTCCATGTCGTCCTCAAGGAGGGCGATCGTGCCGGTGCGCGCTGGCTGCGTGGCGCTGTCCTCGGCGGGGGCCTGCGCGGGGCTTGCCGCCACACTCAATGGCAGTCGCAGGCTCGCTGCCGTGCCGCCGCCCGGGGGCGAGAAGAGGTGGAGGTCGTGCCCCAGCAGGTCGGCAGCCCGACGCACGATGGGCAGGCCGATGCCCAGACCTTCGCCAGCCTTGATGGGGTTCAGGCGCACGTAGTCGCGGAAGGCATGTTCCACCTTCTCGGGCGGGATGCCGGGGCCGCTGTCGCGCACCGTGAGCTGCAAGTCCTCGGATGCGAGGTGCACCTCCACCCGCACGTAGCCCGTGTCGGTGTACCGGATGGCATTGGAGACGAGGTTGAACAGCATGCGTCGCAGCAGATGGCGGTCTGACACCACATGGCATTGCGCCTGCGCCATTTCCAGCGTCAAGCCCTTGCGCCGCGCAAGGCTGCCGAAGTGAAGCTGGATGTCATGAAGCACATCTGCCAGCGACACGTCACTGAGGTGGGGTGTGTACTGGCCACTGTCGAGCCGGCCCAGGTCCATCAGTTCGTCCAGCATCTCCGAGAGCGACGCCGCACTGCGGCGCACGCTCTGCAGCCACTCGCTGAAGCGGTCGGGATGGGGCTGCACGTCGCTGCCCAGCTCGGTCAACATGCCCAAGGCATGCACCGGCTGCCGCAGGTCGTGGCAGGCGGCGGTGAGCAGGGTGCTGCGCTGCTTGAGGTCGGCCGTGGCCATGGCCAGCCGTCGGCCACGCCGAACAGCCATGCCGAGCGCGGCTGAAGCGCCCGCGACGCCGCATGCCGCGACCCCGAAGGCGATGATCCAGCCCCGCTGGCGCGCCGCTTGAAGTTCGGCTTGGCTCTTGAGCTCGGCGTTCTCCTTTTCCTTGGCCGCGACGTGGAGCTTTTCCTGCAGCTCGACGCGCGCCTTTTCGTTGACCAGCTTCTGCCGTGCCTCCGCGGCCTGGTTGGCGTCCTTGATGGCTTCGAGGGCTGCTTCGTACCTGCCGAATGCTTCGAGGAATGCGGAGATCTCCAGCTTGGCGGACTGCACGCTCGCGGGGCCGAAGTAGTCGGCGTTCTTCAGCAGCGCCTCCATGTTCCGGACCTCGCGCATGCCACTTGAGTAGGCGCTGGACGTGCCCAGCGCCGCATAGATCTCCAGCAGCGTGCGGCTGCGGTACATGCTCACGAGCTTGCTGTTGGTGTGAAAGCCACGACTTCGGTCAAGCAGGTCCAGCGCTCGCTGCGTTTCGCCGGTTTGCGCGAGGTGGCGGGCAAACAGCGACAGGTAGTAGGCCGAATCCCTCGCACCCACCACGCCGGAAAGCACGCCTGGCAGGGCGCGCTGCATGTACTGGTGGGCCGCAGCAGTCCGCTTGTCGTTGACGGCGGCGCGGTGCAGCCCGACCACTTGATGGAGGTACAGGGCTTCGAACTCACGGCTGTCCGTCAGTGCGAGCGCCTGCTGAAACAGCGCTTCAGCGCGGTTGGGTCCCGGTCCGGCGATCCTTTCAGCCTGGGCCCTGGCCCAGAGCGTATAGGCGCGCTGGAAGTCGGCGATGGCGTAGTCCGCCTGCCTGGCCCGGATCTCGAGCAGCTCGTTGACGCGGCCCGCGTTCATGGCGGCATAGGCGTGCCCCTCCAGCACGTAGTACATGCGGGCGGGGTCGCCCAGTTCCCGCGCCAGTGCCTCGAGCTCGGCCATGCTCAGGAACTCCTGGCAATGCGAGCCATTGCCGCTGCCGATGGAGGCGATGGCGAGGTCGAACAGCTCCGCGCGGTACTGCGGGCCCGCCGCGCGCGCGTCCCGCAGGGACTCGTCGAGGACCTTGCAGTCGGCGGAGTCGTCGTCGATGGCGTAGAAGAATCGCGCGGCGGCGCGCAGCCGCGCGCGAGGGTCCGTGCTGTGCCGCGTGGCCTCGAATTCGGCGACGGCCTGCGTCTGAAACCGCGCACGGTTGCGGTAGACGTCGGCGTCGTACCCCATCACGAAGCGTTCGCGCCATTCGCGGTCGATGCGCAGGGGGGCAGTGTCCGCACCCAACGCGCCTGGCGCGATGTACAGCAGGGCCAGGAACCCAATGAACAGGTGGAGGACGGCGCGACGGTGGATCGACATGGCTTGCGGTCCTTTCTGGCAGCGGATGGGGGGTGGGGGCGATGCCTCCGACAACGTGCCTGCGAAGCGGCGTGCCTGGCGTCCAGGGCGGTACCCCACGACCCGCTCGCCCCACTCGCCGCACTCGTACATGGCAGGTGGCGCCTACCTATGCATGGCGTTCAGGCCCTGGCCGGGCCGTGTCCACCGAAGGCGGGCGAATGCAGGACCTGACCAGCTCGGCCAGCTTGCCTGGCGCCAGCGGCTTGTGCGCGAGGCGCACGCCCGCGGCCGCGGCCAGGGGTGCGATCGTGGTGTCCATGTCGCCCGTGACGAGCAACGCAGGCAGTTCCGGGTCCTGCAGTGCCTCGCGCAGCCGCGCGAGTTCCTCCAAACCGTTGCCGTGGCCCAGGTGAAGGTCGCTGATGAGCAGCTGCGGCTTGAGCTCATGGACGGCCATCTGGCCCAGCACGGCCTGCACGTCGCTGCCCGTGTGCACCACGTAGCCCCAGCGGCGCAGCAGCGCCTCCATGGCCTGGCAGACATCGGCGTCGTCTTCCAGCAGCGCGATCACGCCGCCGTTGGGGGGTGGTGCCGCAGGCTCGGCAGCCGCGGTACTGGCCTGGGGGGCCAGGCTGCAGGGCAGGCGCAGCGATGCCGTGGTGCCCTCGCCGGGGGGCGACACCAGGGCGAGCTCGTGCCCCAGCAGCTCGGCCGCACGCCGCACGATGGACAGTCCCACGCCCAGCCCCTCGGCCGCCTTGGTGGGATTCAGGCGCACATAGTCGCGAAAGACGTCGTCGAGCCGGTCCGGTGGGATGCCGGGGCCGGTGTCCTGCACGGTCAAGTGAACGACGTCGCCCTCGCGGTGAACGTTCACGCGAACGACGCCGACGTCGGTGTACTTCACCGCGTTGGCCACCAGGTTGAAGACGATGCGGCGCAGCAGGTGCCCATCGGACACCACATGACCCTGCGCAGCGGACACCTCCAGCAGCAGCCCCTTGCGTTGCGCAAGCCCCTGGAAATGCAGTGCCACCTCTTGCAGCAGTTCCGCGAGGGACACATCGCTGATCTGCGGTGTGTACTTGCCGCCGTCCAGCCGGCCCAGGTCCATCAGCTCGTCGAGCATCTCGCTGAGTGAGCCGGCGCTGCGGCGCACGCTCTGCAGCCACGCGCCGAAGCGGGCGGGCTCGCGTTGGGCGTCCTGGCCGAGCTCGGCCAGCATGCCCAGGGCGTGGGCGGGTTGGCGCAGGTCGTGGCAGGCGGCCGCCAGCAGCCGGATGCGTGAGGCGCTGCGCTGCTCGAGCTCCGAGTTGCGCAACTCCAGCTCGGCGGAGACCTTGGTCAGCCGCCGCCCGCGCCGCACGGCCAGGCCGAGTGCCCCACCTGCGGCGGCCACGCCGGCCATGGCCACCGCGAAGGCCACGATCCAGACGCGCTGGCGTGCCGACTGGAGCTCGGCGTCGGCCCTCAGGCCGGCGTTCTCCTGCTCCTTCGCGGCGACGTTGAGCTTCTCCTGCAGCTCCACGCGCGCCGTCTCGCTGGCGATGCGCTGCACCGTTTCCGCCGCTTGGATGGCCTCGCGCAGGGCCTTCAGGGCGGCCTCGTAGCGGCCATGCTTCTGCAGGAACTGGGAGATGACGTTCTTGTACGACTTCACGCGCTGCGGGCCGAAGGTCTCGGTGTCGCGCAGCAGGGTCTCGATGTTGTGGATCTCCCGCAGCCCTCGCGCGTAGCTGTCCGGCTTCGAGGCTTTGATGAGGATCTCCAGCGTCGCGACGCTGCGCAGCGCATCGAGGGTCTTGCTCGGCGTGCTGTCTGCCCTGCCGTCGTCCAGCATCGCCAGGGCTTCGTCGTGGCGGCCCATGTGGTTGAGTGCGCGGGCGAAGGCGATCACCTGGAACGCCGAATCGCGCGCGCCCATCACGCCGCGCCGCATGCCCGGCTCGGCCGCCTTCATGTGCGCGAGGGCCGCCTTCTGGTCGCCCGCACTGAAGGCGACCCGGAAGGAAAGCCCCTGAAGCGCCGTCTCCAGCGCAGGGAACTCGCGCGCCGAAACCTTGCCGCGCGCCCGATCCAGCCATTCGCGGGCCCGGTTGTCCTTCGGCTTGGCCACCAGTTCGGCCTGTGCGACGGTGAGCATCGCGTAGACCTCCTGGAACGGGGCGACTGCGTAGTTCAGCTCCAGCGCATGCAGCGCAATGGCGTCGTTGTAGCGGTTGGTCCGGTGCAGGCCGATCGCGCGGGCCTCCAGCACGAAGAACTGCCGTGCCGGGTCACCCAGGCGCTGGGCCAGTGCCTCCAGCTCCTCGATGGGCATCTGCCCGGCGCAAGGCCGGGCGGGCGCATTGCCGGCCACGGCGGCCGCCACGTCGAAGAGGTCCCGCGGCAACTGCGCGGCGACCGACCGCGCCAGGGCCATGTATTCGTCGATGAGCTGGCAGTCGTCCTGGTCCGCGTCCATGGCCAGGAAGTAGCGGGCCGCGGCCCGCAGGCGCACGACCGTGCTGCCCTGCGTGCGCGTCGCCTCCAGGGCCTCCAGGGCACGCTTTTGCGCCAGGCCGCGGTCGCGGAAGACGTCGGCGTAGTAGCCCATGACGAACCGTTCGCGCCATTCCGCGTCGATGGCCGGCGCGGCGGGTTCGGCGCGCACGGTGAAGGCCAGAAGCAACAGGAAGAGTCCAGGCCAGATCCCGGCGCGCTTGCATTCGCCACCCGACATTGGATGCCCCCTTTCCTTGCCTCGAGATCCCACCGCGGGGTCGCGCCGGAGCGCGTGTCGACTGGCGAGACTCGCACACCAGCGCTGCCGCCCCCAGTCCTCGAATCGGGTTTGGGGATCTCTTGGAGAAAGTGGCAATGCGTGATATCGCCGGTGCAAAAGGAAAGCCCCGGCCGGCGTGAGCCGGTCGGGGCGCAAGGGCGCCTGACGCCGCCCGGGACGCCACCGAGAGGGGCGTGGGGCTGCGGCGTTCATCACAGCGCAGATGGCCTGGCGGGGCGACACCCGGAGGTGACGCAGTCGGGGCCCGGATCTTGTGCTTTCGTGGTCGCGGGCGGATCGCGGACCGCCTCGCCAGGGGCCGCAACGTTGCCGGGGGCCATGCACTGGTGACGGGCTGAATCATCGTCGCGGCCCGGCGTGAACGATGCCGCGATCAGCCGGGGCGGGCCCGGCTTTTTCCCGTCAGTGGCCGGTCGGCCGGGCGCGGGCCGGGGCGCGCACGGCCAGCGTCTCCACCTTGCCGCCCTCGCGCTCGATCGTCAGGGTCACCGGCACGGTGTCACCCGCCTTCACGGTGTCCTTCAGGCCCATCAGCATGACGTGGTAGCCGCCCGGCTTGAGCATCACCACCTGGCCAGCCGGCAGGGGCAGGGCGTTGATGGCGCGCATGCGCATGACGCCGCCGTCCATGCTCATCTCGTGGACCTCCACGCTGTCCGCCACGGGGGAGCTGCCGCCAACCAGGCGGGCGGCGGTCGGGGATTTCAGCTCGACGAACAGGCCGGTGGCCTTCTGCCCGGCGACGGTGGCGCGGACCCAGGGGTCGGTGGCGACCGTCTGGGCGCAGGCCGTGCCCGCCGGCAGGGCGGACAGCGCGGCGAGGCTGAGTGACAGCAGGAGGTGGTGCGTGCGATTCATGGGCTTTCCTTGGTGGGGATGAGGGCCGCGGCAGCGAGCGGCTCGCGGTGAGGTTGCGGCGCGGGGGCCGGACGGGAGCGGGTGGCGGGCAGGCATGGCGCGCTATGGGGGCGAAGAACGCCCGCGATGGAACTTGTGCCGCAGCCGCCGCCAGCCCAGCACGACGCCGGTGCAGGACAGGGCGAGGCCGGCCAGGCTGAAGCCCAGCATCCAGGCGTCCCACGCGGGCCGCGCGTTCAGCAAGACGGGGAGGTCGAAGCTGTGCAGGAAGGCGAACAGCCAGCGCTCGGCCCGCTGCGGTCGGTTGCTCAGTTGCACCAGGGCGCCGGTGGCCGGGTCGATGACGGCTTCGTGGGCGGCGGGGTCGTCGAAGTGCAGCCGCAGCGCGGGCAGGGGGCGCTCGCGGTGGCCCGTCATGGTGTGGGGCTCGCGGGCGTAGTAGTGCGCGTCGTAGGCGTGCAGCCACTCGTGACTCTTGATGCGTGCCTGGGGCAGCAGGGCCTGGGCCGCGGCGGTGTGGGTGGCTTCAGGCAGCGGGGGCAGTGCCTGCCCGTTGGCGTCGACGAGGAAGCTGGAGGCCGACGTGTGCACGAGCACGACGGGCTGGCCCGCCACGCGACGCCACTCCAGCAGCCGGGGCTCGATGCCCTCGGCCTGCAGCCGCGCGAGCACGGCGCCGGCCGGCGGTGCGTCGGCCGCCCGCAGCGGGCCGCCGGCGAAGGCGACGCGATCGGGCTTGGGGCCGTCGGCGGTGAAGATCTTCCACGGGTTCATGGAAAACAGGCCGCTGAGCACCCAGGTCAGCGCGAGCGTGCCGCCGGCCAGGCCCACCAGGTGGTGCCAGCGCATGAGCCCCGTGCGGTAGGGCGAGCGCGAGCCGGATTTGTACGGCACGCTGAAGCGCCAGCGCCACAGCCCGACGACGAGGCCGCTCAGCGCCAGCACGCCGCCGGCGATGGCCAGCCAGATGACGATGTCGGTCCACCAGGCGTCGACAGCGCCCCCGCGGAAGATGTGGAGCCAGTGCAGCCACGCGCCCACCCAGCCCCAGGTGCGCTCGGTGCGGCTGGCATCGCGCACGACCTCGCCGGTGCGGCTGCTCACGTAGAGCCACCGGCCTGCGGGCTCGTCCACGGCCACCAGCTGAAGCGGGCGGTGGGCGTCGAGCGCGCGGGAGTGCGTCCAGGCGTCTTCCGTGACCTCGCCGAGCCACTGCACGGGGGCGCCGCCGGCAAACTCCGCCGCGCTCGCCAGGGCGGCGCTGGCTGGCGTGGGCGGCACGCGCTGGCCGGTGCGTGCGTCGACAGCGGCTGCCGCCTTGCGGCCGTCGCCGAAGACGTAGCGCAGCTCGCCGCCGATGCGCATCAGCCGCCACTGCGGGGGCTCGCGCAGGCCCGAAGCCGCCAGCGCCTGGGCCAGTGGCACGCAGCAGTCAGGCCCCGCGCGCAGCGGGGCCTGGCCCTGCAGCTGTTCGGCCGGCGTGAGCTTGGGGTAGCCCACGTACAGCATCACCATGCCCGACAGGAACCACAGCGCCATCACGAGGGCCAGCGCGATGCCGGCCCAGCGGTGCAGCAGGTAGAGCAGCCGCTTCATGCTCAGAAGCGCCAGTCCAGCGCGCCGCTCACGCTGCGCGGTGCGCCGAGGTACGGCAGGCTCGTGCTCAGGCTGGCCACGTAGCGCGCGTCGGTCGCGTTGTCCACGCGCAGGCGTGCCGTGAGCTGGGGCGTGATGCGCAGCGTGAGGTTCACGCCCAGCAGGTTGTAGCCCTCGTCCCAGACGGTATTGGCCGTGTTCGCGTAGCGCTTGCCGACGTGGCGCCAGTCGGCCCCCAGCGTGAGCGCCTCGGTGGGGCGCCAGTCGGCGCTGGCGCCCAGCACCACGGCCGGTACGTTGGCCGGGCGGTTGCCGGCGCGCGAGACGGTGGCGGTGCCCACGGTCTCGACGAAGGTGTCGAACTGCGCCTGGGTGTAGCTGGCCTGGGCGGCGAGTGTCCAGGCGGCCGTCGGGCGCCAGCGCGTGCTGAGCTCCACGCCGCGGCTGCTCTGCGCACCGACGGGGATGACCTGGGTGCGGTCGTTGGGGTCGGTGATGGACAGGTTCTTGCGGACGATGTCGTAGACCGCGACGGTGGCCCAGCCGCGGCCGGCGTCAAAGCCCCACTTGCTGCCCAGCTCCATCTGGCGGCCGCGCGTGAGGTCGAAGTTGCGCAGCGCCGAGAAGCCGGCGGTGGCGAGCACGCCCGACGGCGGGTCGGCGGCGGTGCTGGCTTGGGCGTAGACCTGCCAGTCGGCGCTGAGGTCCTTGACCACACCGAGCCGCCCGGTGACGGGCGAGTAGCTCGTCGTGAAGAGCGCCGGGTTGGTGGCCGAGACGGCGCGGTGGTTGCGCACGTCCAGCCCGATGCGGTCGGCCCGCAGCGCGCTCACGACAGACCAGCCGCCGCCCAGCACCGTGCGGTTCTCCAGGAAGAGCGCGAAGGTGCGCAGCAGGTTGGTGGCCCCCGGCGTGTAGGTGCGCGTGATGCCGGGCGTCTGCAGGAAGAAGCGGTCGGCCGGTGTGTAGGGCGAGGTGGTGTCGAAGGGGCCGGCGACGGACAGCGGGAAGCGCGTCTGCTCGTTGAAGCTCCAGTCCCAGCCGGCGGAGAAGTCCGAGCGCAGACCGGCGATCGTCGTGGCGTGGCTGGCCTCCAGGCGGCTGCCGGTGACGTGCTGGTCGTGCCGCTGCAGCAGGGCGCTGCTGCGCTCGACCGCGGTGTTCGTGGCCTTGAAGGTGTAGACCTCGACGTTGTCGTAGTCGCGCAGCGCGCTGTAGCGGTAGAGCGTGTGCGTCACGCGCGTGGCGGGCGAGACGGTCCACTCCAGCAGGGAGCGCGCCCAGTCGACGTCCTGCTGGTAGCGGCCGTCCACCACGTTGTAGTTCACGCCGAAGGTGCCGCGGTCGAAGGCGAGCTGGCCGCTCACGCTGCCGTCGGCCGCGCGCAGCATGGGCGTGCCCCAGTAGGGCTGCAGCACCTTCTCGTGCTGGCGCTCCAGGGCCAGCGTGTGGACGAGGCCGGCCGCCAGCGGCGCGCGCCAGGACGCGCTGGCCTGCCAGGCTTCGCGGTCGCGCCCTTGCGTCCAGAGCGCGCCTTCGCTGCGGTTGAGCTCCACGCGCAGCACCTGCGCGCCCAGGCTGCGCTGCCAGCTGCCGGCGACCTGGGCACGGTCGCCGAGTGCGGTGACCAGGCGCGTCAGGTCGCCGCTGGTGTCGGCCACCTTGGTGATGACGTTGATCGTGCCGCCGACAGCGCCCGACCCGTTGAGGAAGCTCGACGGCCCGCCGATGGCCTCCAGCCGCTCGACGATCCAGCTGTCCACCGGCCGCGCGGCGATGGCGTCGTACTGCACGCTGATGCCGTTGTAGAGCTGGGCCAGCGAGCTGGCGCCGAAGCCGCGGTAGAACACGCTGCCGGCCGAGCCGGGCGGGTCGGCGAACACGACGCCGGGAACGCCCTTGAGCAGGTCCTGGGTGGTGGTGGCGCCGCGTGCCTCGATGGCTTCACGGTCGATGACCGTCACGCTGGCGGGCGTCTGCTGCAGCGTCAGGCCCAGGCGCGAGTTGCTGCCGGCTGCCGCGGCCAGGCCGCTGGCGGTGCCGGTGACGTAGATGCGCTCCAGGGTGGTGGGCTCGGTCTGCGCCGCAGCAGGCAGGGCGAGCAGGCAGGCGAGGGCGATCGGCGCCGGGGCCGCAAGGCCCGCGTGGGAGAAGTGGGGTCGTGTCATGGTGAGATGGCCGCAAGCCCGCGGCGGGCGGTCCCTGACGGACGGCCGGCCACGTGCACTGGGGCGGGTTCGTTCAGTGGTGGGGTTGGGCGGTAGCCGCGACGGGCTGCACGGTGAGCTTCACGGCCGGCGCGCGCGGCTTGGGGTTGGCCGCGCTGGGCTTCTCGGCCCAGTGCCACTCGCCCTCGGTGCAGGTCTGGCGCACGGCGAACCACAGCTCGCCCGGTTCGGCCGGCAGGCTGGCACGCACGACGAACTCGTCGTACCAGGCATCCGGCAACGCGTCCGCCGGTGAGTTGGCCGTCCAGCGCACCTCCGCGAGCTCGTCGGTGATGGTCTTGCCGTGGCTCTCGTACGGGGCCTTGAGCGGGCGGCGCGTCGTGGTCAGCGTCCAGCCGGGCTTGGGGCTGGGCTTGGCGCCGCGCAGGCCGTCGGGCAGGGTCACGGTGATGGCCGTGGTGGCCGCACCGTCGCAGCCGTGGCCGACCTTGAAGGTCGCGCGGTAGCTGCTGCCGGCGGCGGCCGCGGGCTGGTCGAGCGTGATGTGGGCGTGGGCCGTGCCGGCGAGCAGCGCAGCCGTGAACATGGTGGTGATCTTCATGGCGTGGGCCCTCACAGGTCGAACTTCAGTTCCGCGGCGTAGCTGCGCTGCGGGTAAGGGTGGAAGTTCCAGTACTTGTCGTTGTTGAGGTTGTCCACGCCGAAGGCGGCGCTCCACTGGCGGTCGATCTGCCAGCGCACGCGCAGGTCGGCCGTCAGGAGGCTGCTGACGCCCTGGTAGGCGTAGCCGTTCACGTCGGCGTTGTTCAGCGTGCGGTACTGCGGGCCGCTGTAGCGCACGGCGAGGTTGCCGCTCCAGGCGGCGTTGAGCCGGTAGCCCGCCTGCGCGGTGGCGCGCCATCGGGCGATGTTGGGCTGCCACTTGCCGACTGTGTCGCCCGGCGTGCTCACGAAGCCGGCGTTGGCCTTGATCTTGGAGTCGGTGTAGGTGAGGCTCATCGACAGGTCCAGCCCGCGGGCCAGCCAGTCGGTGGCGCCCAGCGTCGTCTCCAACCCCGTGGTGCCCACCTTGTCGACGTTCTGCACGCGGCTGATGTTGCGGTTGGCTGCGGCGTCGAAAACCGTCTGCGAGTACAGCGAGTCGCGCGTGGTCTCGGCAAAGAGCGTGACGCGCGACTGCAGCGGCCCCCAGTGGCTCTCGGCGCTGAGCTCGCCCGTCCACGACTTCTCGGGCTTGAGCTTGGGGTCGTTGATGTACTGCGCGTTGGTGGTGGACGTGGCGCCGTACAGCTCGCCGACGGTCGGCATGCGCACGGCGCGGCCCACGGAGGCTTTCAGGACGGTCTCGGCCGCGGCCTGCCACGACAGCGCCGCCTTGGGCGACAGGAAGTGTTCCTTGCGCGTGGCGTAGACGCTGGGCGGGGGCGTGCCGGTGGCCGAGAAGTCGGTGCGGCCGTCGCGGGCCTCCCAGGCCTCGGCGCGCAGGCCGAGCACGGCCTTCCAGTCGGCGTTCAGCAGCCAGGCATCCTGGACATAGGCCGATTGCAGCCGGGTCTTGCCGCTCACCTTGTTGACGAGGGCGCCTGCGGCGTCGCTCAGGTAGTTGCCGCTGACCGTGGAGGTGAGGTAGCTGAGCTTGTAGCCGTCCTGCTGCAGGCCGACATCGACGACGTGGCCCGTGCCCGCGGGGCGCCAGATGCCTTTGGCCGCGAGCGTGTGCCAGCCGCTGCCGCTGCCATCGGCCAGCGTGCCGGCGCCGCCGGAGAGCGCGCCCGGCTGGGTGTTGGCGGCACTGTTCTGGCGCTTGTCGTCGCGGCCGTAGTCGTACAGGCTCGCGGCCAGTTCCCAGTCCCATTCGCCGCCCGTGCGGCTCTTCAGCGACAGGCCGTGCATCATGTGGCTGAGCTTCTCGCGGGTGACGGCGAAATCAGCCCCCGTGGGCGCGGCGTACTGCTTGCCGTCGATGACGATGGCGCCGCCGTACACCGGCTGGCCCGCTGCGTTGCGCAGGTAGCTCTCGGCGTTGCCATCGGCCTCGTTGCGCCAGGCGCCGAACACATAGCTCGCGCGCAGCGTGGGGCTCACGTCGTAGGCGACCTTCACCTTGAAGTGGTCCTGCACCGTGCGGTACTGGGTGCCTGCGCCGATCAGCCACCAGGCCTGGTTGGCATTGTTCAGGCCCGCGACGGCGCCGGTGACCGGTGTGCCGTTGGTGACGGCCGTCCCCGAGGACAGCAGCCGCGTCGCGAAGGTGAGCGGCTGGCCTTCGCTGTCGGTGCGGTTCACGTTGACCCACCAGCGCCAGTCGCCCGCGCGGCTGCCCACCGAGGCGCTGGCCTGCCAGGCGCGGTAGGTGGCCTTCGTGTTGTAGAGCTCGAAGGGCTGGGCCACGTAGCCCACCTTGGCGTGGGCTTCGAAGGCGCTGGGCATGCGGGTGACGTAGTCCACCACCGCACCCGCCGAGTTGCCCGGGTAGGCCGCCGAGAAGGGGCCGTACATCACGTCCACGCGCTCGATCTCTTCCGGCGTGACCAGCCCCCAGCGCGGCGGGAAGGATAGCCCGCCCACGCCGTTGCCGAGGTGGTTGGACAGCAGCACGCCGTCGGCATACACGGCCGAGCGCGCGCTGTTGCCGGTGCCCGAGGCGCGGCTGGAGAGGATGGCGTGGTTGTAGTCGCCGATGTAGCGCTTGCGCACCAGGAGGCTCGGCAGGTACTTGAGCGCGTCTTCCGAGTCGGTCGCGTTGATGTTGCGCTCGATGTCTTCGCGCGTCACGGTCTCGCGCGTGGTCGGGATGTTGGTGGGCAGGGAGCTGGGCGAGGCGCCTTGCACGCGCACGAGGCCGAGCCGGGTGCGGGGTGCGGCGGTGGCCGTGTCGTCGGTCGCGGCACCCGCGGCGGAAGAGGCTACAGGGGCCGGGGCGTCGTCGCCGCAATCGCAGTCGTCGCAGGCCAGGGCGAGGCCAGGCAACAGGTACAGCACAACGCACGCCGCGGCGGCGCGCGCGAGGAGGGTCTTGTTCATGGGCAGCAGTGATCGAACCAAGCCCGTGCGTGCGGCAGGAGCCGGCAGCGCGGGCAGACGCCGCACCCGGTGGGCGCGGCAGCGTCAGGGAGCGATCAAAGTGCGGGTGGGGCGCGTGCGCTGGCGGGGCGCCAGGCGTGGGCGGTGACGGGGGCTGTCCAGAAGCGCTCGGGGGCTTGCTGCACGAGGTCGTTGCGCAGCAGCACTTGCGGTGCCGGCGGCGGGCCGGCGAGGTCGGCGGTGCCGATGTGGCAGGCGGGGCAGTGGCCTTTGGCCAGCAGGTCCAGCGCGGCCTCGATGGGCTTGGGCTTGGCGGCATTGGCAGCGGTCGGCGCACGGCAGACGTCCTGCCAGGCGCTGTAGTCGCCCCGCGCATGGGCCAGTGCCGCGCTGAGGCCCGGCGCCAGCACGCCCAGCAGGAACACGGCCACCAGCCACCAGGTGTGGCGGCGCGAGCGGGCGTGGTTCAGGCGAGGCATGGCGGCGGGATTCTAGGGGGCCACCGTGGTGCCGCGTTCGATCCACGTCAAGGGCGCGTCCGACAAACTGGGGTTGTGCGGCCTGCGCGGGCAGGCCGACACTGCGCCGATGGATGCCGCCACCCCGCCCCCCAAACCCTGGCCCGCCCGGCTGCTCGGCTGGATGGGCGCCGAAGCGCCCAAGCTGCTGGCCAGCGTGGTGCTGCTGGTGCTGGGCTTCTGGATCAAGGATTCGGTGGACCTCGCCATCAAGCAGCGCCAGCTCGACCTGAGCTACACGAAGGAAATGCTCGCCGTGCTGCAGAAGCTCACCGAGGAGGAAGACCTCGCCAAGCTGAACAACGCGGCCGTCGTGCTGGCGTCGTTCGGGGAGCCGGCGCTGCCCGCGCTGCTGATGGAGCTGCGCCGCACCGACCTGCATGCCGTGGCCGCACTGCGCGGCCTGGAGGCGCTGGCCGTGCGCGACCCGCAGACCCTGTGCCGCGTGCTGCCGCCGCTGCTGCTCAAGCGCAACCAGCATTACGGCGTGGGCGCGCACCGCAACCTCATCGACCTCATCGGCGACAACGGCTGCGTGAAGGCGCTGCCGCAGCTGCGCCGCTACCTCGACCTCGCCAATGCCGCCGCGCAGGGCCGCCCGCAGGAGCTCAACCAGCGCCTGAGTGCCGAGGCTCCCATCACGCCGGACGGCTACCTCATGCTGAAAAACGCCGCCCAGCAGGCGATTGCCAACCTGGAGTGAACCGATGTCGCGCCCTCTCCTGAAGGTTCTCTTGATCCTGCTGGCCGCCGCCTCGGCCGCCCAGGCCGCCGTCGTGAACTGCCCGGCCGCTGCCGGGCGCTTCACGGTGCTGCTGAGCGAACCCAGTGGCGCTGCCATGCCGGACCGCCTGGCGGTGGAACGCTTCCTGAACAAGCTGCAGTTCGAGCTCGACCAGGAGCGCGACGAGCACTGGATCAACCCGGGTGCCACGCCCGTGGCCTTTCGGGCCTGCCCGCGGCGCGCGCCTGCGCTGGACGGCAGCGAGTTCAGCGCCGAACTCGTGGAGCAGCTCAACGACCAGCGCGTGCTGCTGGAGGTCTGGGGCGTGGTCGACAAGGACGGCACGCCCCCTGCGCTCACGGCCCAGATCAACTACCTGCTCGTGCCCCTGCGCTTTGCGGCCGACCAGCGCGAGGCCGTGCAGGGCATGCCCAGCGGCCTGCAGCGGCTGCGCTACCCCGAGGCGGGTGCGGCGCCGACCCAGGACGCCGTGCAGCTGATCACCCGCCCGCTGGACCTGGACGCCTTCGTCGCCACCAGCCTGGGCCTGAAGCTGCAGCGCGAGCGGGCCTACGAGCCGGCCCACGCCAACCTGTGCCGCGCCTCCAGCCTCATCGGCGCCATGCTCAAGCGGCCCATCGCCGGCCGCGCCAAGGCCGAGCTGACCACGCTGCACACGTTCGTGCAGGACAGCGCCGCGCGCACGCTGCGCGAGGCACTCGCCGACACCGCCTACCCGCGCACCGGCGTGCTGCGGCTGCAGCAACCCGCCCAGCCCTGCGCGGGGGAGGAGTGACCATGGCGCGCCGATTCGCTTCGTGGATGGCGGGATGGATGGCCGCCGTGGCGCTGGCCATGCCCGCGCAGGCGGGCATGTTCGCGCGGCCCTGTTCCGAGCCGGTCGTGTTTCGCGGCGCTGCGGTCAATGCCCTCGTGCTGCCCTGGCGCGTGGACCCTTCGCAGCCGCGCGCCCAGGAGGCGGGCCGCCAGGTGTCGTCGCTGGCCCACCTGCAATTGCTCATGGGCATGCTGCCGCTGGGCTCCATCGGCGCGGTGGACCTGGTGGCCGAACCCGATGGCGTGTGCGATGTCGACGACGTGCTCTCGCGCGTCAGCCGCCAGGGCGTGCAGGGCGACCGGCTGGCGCCGGGCCAGGCGGTGGTGGCGGTGTGGGGGCGGCTGTTCGCGCAGGACGGCGAGCTGTACGTGCAGACCTACCTGCGCTTTGCGCGCCAGGGCGAGTCCGGGCTGCAACCGGAAACGCTGCTGCTGCGCTGGGGCGGCGTCGAGCTGAAGGCGGGCCTGCCCATGCAGGGCGTGGCCTTCGCGCCGCGGCGCATCACGCTGGACGACCTGGCCCGCGTCGATGCCGCCACCCGCGCGGCGCTGCAGGTGCGCCCCCAGCCCGAGGCGGATGCGCCGGGCACGCCCTTTCCGAGCGCGGGGCGCCAGGGCCTGCCGTACTGGATCACCGAGCAGCGCGGCGACTGGCTGCGGCTGCAGCCCATGCGGGGCGGGCTGCCCGCGGGCTGGGTGCGCGCGCAGCCGCGCGACGAGGTGGCGCAGTGGTCGCTGTCGCGCTGGCTGCCGGAGCTGGACTACGCGCTGGCCGTGGCCGGCTGGCTGCGGCTGCAGGTGGGCGCCGGGCGCGGCATGGCGCCCGAAGAACGCACAAGGCTGACGGCCTTCGTCGAGGCCGCGCTGGCCCGCTATGAGCGCGCCGTGCCGGCCGAGCAGGCGCCGGCCGCATGGGGGCTGGCGGCGTCGCTGCGCGGGCAGATGGCCTGGGCGCGGGGCGAGCAGGCCGCAGCGGCCGGCCTCTTCGCGCAAGCGCGCGAGCGGCTGCCGGCGTCGGCCGCGGCGGCGAACCTGGCGGCCGTCTCGGCGCTGGTGGGCACGCCGGCCAGTGCCGAGTCGACGCAGCGCCTGGGCCGCAGCCTGCTCGGGGCGCTGGCCTTGTCACCCCAGGACCCGGTGCTGCGCGCCAACCTGGCCGCGCTTTATGCCCTGTACGCGGACCGCCCGGGCTACAGCCCCTTCGCACCGGCGGAGCTGGCCCAGCGTCAGCAGGTGCTCGGCGCGCCGCGGCAGCCTTAGCGCCGCCCTGGGGGCGTTCAGGCGGCAAGCAGGCTGGCAACGGTGCGCGCGATGACGACCGTGGCGCGCTGCAGGTCGGCCAGCACCAGGTGCTCGTCAGCGCGCTTGGCGTTGCTCTCCAGCACGGTGCGGGGGCCGGCACCGTAGATGGCGGCCGGGATGCCGCGCGCGGTGTAGAGGCGGACGTCGGTGTACAGCGGCGTGCCCGACGTGGGCACGGGCTCGCCGAACACCTCGCTCGCGTGCTGCTGCAGCGCGGCCACGAGGGGCGCGGCGCCGGGCAGGGGCTTCATCGAGTGAGCCAGCAGCAGCCGCTTGATTTCCAGCCGGATGCCCGGGCAGGCCGCCACGGTGGATTCGATCAGCGTGCGCACCTCGGCCTCCACGGCCGCGGGGTCTTCCTCGGGGATCATGCGGCGGTCGAGCTTGAGCACCACCTTGCCGGGCACGACATTGGTGTTGCTGCCGCCCTCGATGCGGCCCACGTTCAGGTAGGGGTGGGTGATGCCGGGCACCTGCGACAGCCGCGTGCGCAGCACGTCGTTGTGCGCGTACAGCGCCGTGAGCAGCCGGGTCGCGGCCTGCAGCGCGTCCACGCCGGTGTGCGGGTAGGCGGCGTGCGAGGCCAGGCCGTGCAGGGTCACTTCCATCTGCAGGCAGCCGTTGTGCGCGGTGACGACCTGGTAGCTGAAGCCGGCGGCAATGAGGAAGTCGGGCTGGGTGAGCCCCTGCGCCAGCAGCCAGCCGGGGCCGAGTTCGCCGCCGAACTCCTCGTCGTAGGTGAAGTGCAGCTCCACCGCGCCCTTGAGCGGCAGGCCGGACTGCTTGAGCGCCAGCAGCGCGAAGGTGTAGGTGGCGAAGTCGCTCTTGCTCACGGCTGACGCGCGGCCGTAGAGCTTGCCGCCTGCGATCTCTGCGCCATAGGGGTCGTGCGTCCAGCCTTCGCCGGGCGGCACGACGTCCCCGTGCGCATTCAGCGCGATCGTCGGGCCGTCGTCGCTGAAGCGGTGGCGCACGATGAGGTTGGTGATGGACTGCATGCCGGCGGCCTGCACGTCGGCCGCGGGCACGGCGTGCCGCTCCACCGTGAAGCCGAGTTCCGTGAGCAGCTCGGCCGTGCGCTCGGCATGGGGCGCGTTGTTGCCGGGCGGGGTGTCGGTGGGGATGCGGACGAGGGCCTGCAGGAAGCGGACTTCGTCTTCGAAGTGCTCGGCAACCCAGCGGTTCAGGGGCTCAGACATGGAGGTTCTCGATCAGATTCAGGAAGGCTGCGACCGCCAGTTCGGCGTCATCCGCCGTCACCGACTCCAGCGGGTTGTGGCTGATGCCGCCGTTGCCGCCGCGCACGAAGAGCATGGCCTGCGGCAGCAGCTCGTGCATCTTCATCGCGTCGTGCCCCGCGCCCGAGGGCAGGCGGTGCAGGGGCAGGCCCAGTGCCGTGACCGCAGCTTCCCAGCGTGCCTGCCAGTCCGGGTCGCTCGGCGCGGCATTGGCGGCCATGGTGGGTTGCAGCGTGAAGGCGAGGCCGCGGCGCTGGCAGATCTCGTCCAGCCGGGCGCGCACGTCGGCGTCCAGTGCGTCGCGGGCCTCGTCGGTCGTCGCGCGCAGGTCCAGGCTGAACCTGCACCGGCCGGGGATGACGTTGATGGAGCCCGACGGCACCTCCAGCATGCCCACGGTGGCCACCACGTCGGGCACGGCCGAGGCGCGTTGCTCGCAAAAGAGGATGAGCTCGGCCACGCCCGCGGCCGCGTCGCGCCGCTGGCCCATGGGCGTGGTGCCGGCGTGGCTGGCCAGGCCGACGATCTCGCCCGTGTAGCGTCGGCTGCCGTTGATGCTCGTGACGATGCCCAGGGGCAGGTCCAGGCTGTCCAGCACGGGCCCCTGCTCGATGTGGGCTTCCACGAAGCCGAGGTAGCGGCTGCGGTCGCGCTTGAGCGCCATGATGCCGGCCACCTTGCCCGGCAGGCCGGCGCGCTGCATGGCCTCGCGCAGGCTCACGCCGTGGGCGTCGGTCTGGTCGAGCCAGGCGGGGTCGAAGGCGCCGGTCAGGGCGCTGGACGCGAGGAAGGTGGCGGCGTAGCGCTGGCCCTCTTCCTCTGAAAAGCCCACCACCTCCACCGCGAAGGGCAGGCGACGGCCGGCGCGGAACAGCTCGCGCACGGCCAGCATGGGCACGAAGATGCCCAGCCGCCCGTCGAAGCGGCCGGCGCGACGCACCGTGTCGAAGTGGCTGCCGGTGAGCAGGCGCTGCTCGCCCGTGCCGCGGTACACGCCCACGACGTTGCCCACGGCGTCACGGCCCACGTCGTCGAAGCCGCAGTGGCGCATCCAGGCCATCAGCTGCTCGGCCACCGCGGTGTGGGCGGGCGTGGCGTAGGTGCAGGTGAGGAACTCGGGGTCGTCGCTGTGGCGGGCCAGCTCGGCAGCCCAGTCCCAGAGCTGCTGGCCCAGGCGGGGCTCGGCACCGAACTTGTCGTTCAGGCGGATCTCGGCGATGCGGTGGATCTGGCGCAGGCACTCGGCCCGCTCCACGTCGGGGTGGGCGCGCAGACGGCGCTCGAAGGTCGCGATGATCTCCTGCCGGGTGAAGCCCGTGCCCCGCGGGCCGCGCACGGCCAGGATGAAGGGGAAGCCGAAACGCGTGTTGTAGGCCGCGTTGAGCTGCTGCAGCTTCGCGAACTCCTCGGGTGTGCAGGCGGTCAGGCCCGCCTTCTGCTGCTCGTTCGTGGACTCGGCCGTCAGCTCACCCGCCACCGCAGCCTTGCCGGCCAGCTCCGGGTGGGCGCGGATGAGGCCGAGCTGCTCGTCCACGCTGGCCTGGCGCACCACCCGGGCCAGCTCGACCTTCAGTGCCGCGAGCGACGCGAAAGGCCGTGCCGCGGCGGCGCGCTCGGCGATCCAGGGCGAGTGTTCGTAGGTGCCGTCCAGCAGGGCGACGAAGTCGGCCGTGGAGGCCGTGTTCAGTTGGTCCAAAAAATGCACTCTGACCCCATTTTCATGGTCGTTCATTCCCACACGAAGGCGGTGCGGGCGTCGAAGGGATGGGTGGCTTTCCAGTGGCGGGCGATGTCCAGGCGGCGGCACACCCACACGTGGTCGTGAGCCTCGAGGTGGTCGAGGAACTTCTGCAGCGCGCGCATCCGCCCCGGGCGGCCGAGCAGGCGGCAGTGCATGCCGATGCTCATCATCTTCGGGCTTTCGGCACCTTCGGCGTAGAGCACGTCGAAGCTGTCCTTCAGGTACTCGAAGAAGGGCTCGCCATGGCTGAAGCCCTGGGGCAGGGCGAAGCGCATGTCATTGCAGTCCAGCGTGTAGGGAACGACGAGATGGGGTGCGAGGCTGCCGTCGGTCTTCCTGACCTGCAGCCAGAAGGGCAGGTCGTCGCCGTAGTAGTCGCTGTCGTACTCGAAACCGCCGAAGTCGGCCACGAGACGCCGGGTGTTGGGGCTGTCGCGGCCGGTGTACCAGCCCAGGCCGTGCGGGTCGCGGCCGAGGGTCAGGCGCTGCAGGCTCGCCATGGCCTGGGCCATGTGGGCGCGCTCGGTGCCTTCGTCCATGCCCTGGTAGTGGATCCAGCGCCAGCCGTGCGAGGCGATCTCGTGGTTGAGTTCCACGAAGGCCTGCGTCACGTCCGGGTGGCGCTCCAGCGCCATGCCCACGCCGAAGACGGTGAGCGGCAGCGCGCGCTGCTCGAACTCCTTGAGCAGGCGCCACACGCCCACGCGCGAGCCGTACTCGTAGATGCCTTCCATGCTCAGGTGCCGCGCCGGGTAGCTGGCCGGGTTGAACATCTCCGACAGGAACTGCTCGCTGCCGGCATCGCCATGCAGCACCGAGTTCTCGCCGCCTTCCTCGTAGTTCAGCACGAACTGCACCGCCACCCGCGCGCCGCCGGGCCACTGCGCATGTGGTGGGTTTTCGCCGTAGCCGATCAGGTCGCGGGGATAACGGGGTGTGCTCATCCCTACACTTTGCACCAAGGAATGGAACTCTCATGGGCAAACTGACAACACATGTGCTGGACACCGCCAACGGCTGCCCGGCAGCCGGCATGGCCGTGCGCCTTTACCGCGTCGACGCCGAAGGCCCAAAGTGGCTGCGCACCCTGCAGCTGAACGCCGACGGCCGCGCCGACGGCCCGGTGCTGGAGGGCGCGGCCTTCACCGCGGGGCGGTACCGCCTCGTCTTCGAGGTTGCCGCCTACTTCCGCGCTCGCGGCGAGACGCTCCCGGAGCCCGCTTTCCTGGACGAGGTGCCGCTGGACTTCGGCATCGCCGACCCCGACAGCCACTACCACGTGCCCCTGCTGGCCTCGGCCTGGGCCTACTCCACCTACCGTGGCAGCTGAAGCGCCCCTCGTCCTCGTCACGGTCGTCCGCGCCGAAGGCAGCGTGCCGCGCGAGGTGGGCGCGTGGATGGCGGTGCGTGCCGACGGCCTCACCGGCACCGTCGGCGGCGGCCATCTGGAGTTCGACGCCATTGCCCGCGCCCGGGCCGCGCTGGCCGGGGGCGAGCTGGCCGACGAGGTGCGCTACCCGCTCGGCCCGAGCCTGGGCCAGTGCTGCGGCGGCGTCGTGTGGCTGCGCTTCGAGCGCGTGGCAGCGGGTGAAGACGTGGCGGCGCGGCTGCCCCAGCCGTCACTGCGGCCGCTGGCCGTGTTCGGCGCCGGCCATGTGGGCGAGGTGCTGGCCCGGTTTGCCCGCGAGCTGCCGCTGGCCTTGCACTGGGTGGACAGCCGCGAGGGCCAGTTCCCGCCCGGGGCCCCGCCGCGCGGCTGGCAGCAGGAGGTCTGCAGCCCGCCGGCCGACGCCGTGCCCGACCTGGCACCCGGCTCGGCCGTGCTCGTCATGACCCACAACCACGCCGAGGACTTCGAGATCATTACCGCCTGCCTGCGCCGCCAGCGCGAGCGCGGCGACCTGGCCTTCATCGGCATGATCGGCAGCCGCACCAAGTGGGCGAGCTTCCGTCAGCGGCTGCAAGCCCGCGGCTTCACCGAGGCGGACCTGGCCCGCGTCACCTGCCCCATCGGCGTGCCTGGCGTGGCCGGCAAGCAGCCCGCCGTCATTGCCGTGGCCGTGCTGGCGCAGATGCTGGCGCTGCCGGCGCCGGTGCAGGCGCCGGTGCAGGAGGCGGGTTGAGCACCAGGCTGCGCCCGGGCTGGGCCTGCAGCCGCGCGTTGGGCGTGGCAATCTCGCGCTCGTAGTCGGTCCAGGCCTGCTGGATCTCGCCGCGCTCGCGCATGCCGCGCAGGGCCTGCTCCAGCGCGGGCACCCAGGCGGCGTGGGACTCGTGCACGCCGTGATAGAGCGTCGTGCGCGACAGCGGCGTGGGCACCACGCAGATGGCGCCTTTGCGGGTCTCGACCGGCACCTCCACCATCCACGGCGTGCTGAGCGTGAGCGCGTAGTCGGCACTGCCGTTGGCCAGGCTCAGGAAGGCGTCTGCCGGCGTGTTCGACGGGATGCGGCCGGGCTCGGGCACCATGGCCTCGGCAGCGGCCATGCCGCGCTGCATGCTGACGCGGGCGTGCGCCAGCTCCTCGGCCGAGACGGTGCGCGGGCAGGGTGGGCGCGCGTAGGCGTACAGCTGCAGTTCCAGCAGCGGCACGTCCACCCGCCGAAGTTGCGGCACCTGGTCGAAGTAGGTCTGCGAACGCATCGCCACGGCGTCCAAGCGCCCGGCTCTCAGCTCGATGGTGGCGCGGGGCAACGGCAGCGGCAGGTACTCCACGTCCAGGTTGAGCGCGGCATACGCCCGGCGCAGCAGCGCCTCGGCCGGTGGGAAGTAGCTGCGCTCGACGTTGGTCGCGATGCGCACGGGTGCCGGCGGCGCCATCTGGGCCTGCGCGCCCAGGGGCAGGCCCATCGCCCAGGCCAGAGGAATGAGCAGGCTAACCCGTCGGACGGTGTGCAGCGGCATGGCCCGCATTCTGAGGCGTCGCGGCGCTGGGTGCCCATGGCGCAAATCACAGTGGCCGCCGGGTCTGTGGCTTGCCTACACTCCGTGCCGTCGCCGCGGTGTCGGGCTCGCCAGCCCGTGGACGCGACCCCTGGGCCCCACAGCACCCGCCGTGGTGGTGGCCATCGTGAACCGCTGCCCCATGGACATCTACCTGCTCGACTGGGCCAACCTGCTGCTGCGCTGGTTGCACGTCATCACCGTCATCGCCTGGATCGGCGCCTCCTTCTACTTCGTCTGGCTCGACAACCACCTCGTCAAGCCCACCGCCGACGACCTGAAGGCCAAGGGCGTGGACGGCGAACTCTGGGCCGTGCATGGCGGGGGCTTCTACAACCCGCAGAAGTACATGGTGGCGCCGTCCAACCTTCCGCTCGCGGAAGAGACGGGCCGTTCCCTAGCTTCCGCGACCCCCTCGGGGGGCGGAGCGCCGCACAGCGGCGCGACTGGGGGCGCCGTGACGCTGCACTGGTTCTACTGGGAAAGCTACTGGACGTGGATGAGCGGTTTCGCGCTCTTCGTGGTGCTCTACCTGTTCAACGCCAGCCAGATGCTGATCGACACCCGCGTGTACGCCTGGGGCGCGCCCTGGCAGGCGGTGCTCGCCGCGCTGGGCTTCCTGCTCGTGGGCACGGCGGTGTACGACATCGCCTGCCAGACGCTGGGGCGCACGCGCGATGGCGGCATCGGCAACGATGGCCGCGTGATGGCGGTCGTGGCGGTGTTCGTGGTGGCGGCCACGTGGCTGGCCTGCCAGCTGTTCGCCGGGCGTGCCGCCTTCCTGCTCATCGGCGCGACGCTCGCGACCATGATGACGGCCAACGTGGCGCACTGGATCATCCCGGGCCAGAAAAAGGTCATCGCCCAGATGCGTGCGGGCCAGAAGCCCGACCCCATCCATGGCCAGCGCGGCAAGCAGCGCAGCGTGCACAACACCTACTTCGGCCTGCCGGTGCTGATCGCCATGCTGAGCAACCACTACGGCATGCTGCACCAGCACCCGCACAACTGGGTGGTGCTGTGCGTGCTGATGGCCGCGGGTGTCGCCATCCGCATCTTCTTCGTGAAGCGCCACAAGGGCGTCAACAGCTGGGGGGCAGTCGCGCTGGCCCTGGCGCTGCTGGCCGGGCTCATCGTGTGGATGGCGCCCAAGCCAGTGCCCGCGACCACTGCGGCCGAGCCGGTCACGCTCGCTCAGGTGCAGGCCATTGCCGCCCAGCGCTGCCTGGCCTGCCATGCCGGTGAGGCGGCGCAGAAGGGCGTGCGGCTGGACAGCGAAGCCGGCCTCGTCGCCCACAAGGCGCAGGTCTACCAGCAGGTCGTCGTGCAGCGCGCCATGCCGCTGAACAACGCCACCGGCCTGACCGAAGACGAGCGCGCCCTCATCGGCCGCTGGTCACTGCAGCCATGACGCTCGACCCGCGCGCGCTGTTGCGCCAGCTCTACGACGTGGCGGTGGCCAGCGCCTTGCCCGGGCGTGTGCTGGCTGCCCGGTTGCCGCCGCCACCCGCGCGCGGTCGGACCCTGGTGCTCGGCGCGGGAAAGGCCGGTGGAGCCATGGCGCAGGCGCTGGAAGCCGCCTGGCCGGCCGACGCGCCGCTGTCGGGCCTGGTCATTACCCGCTACGGCCATGTGCCCCACGGCTGGCGGCCTCGCCGGCTGGAGGTGGTCGAGGCGGCCCACCCCGTGCCGGACGCCGCCGGGCTGGCCGCGAGCGAACGCCTGCTGGCGCTGACCCGCGGCCTGACGGCGGACGACCTCGTCATCTGCCTCATCTCCGGGGGCGGCTCCGCGCTCATGAGCCTGCCGGCCGCCGGGCTGACGCTCGCCGACAAGCAGGCCGTCAACCGCGCGCTGCTGGCCAGCGGCGCGTCCATCACCGAGATGAACTGCGTGCGCAAGCACCTCTCGGCCATCAAGGGCGGCCGCTTGGCTGCGGCCTGCGCGCCGGCCCGCGTGCTCACCTTGACGATCAGCGACGTGCCCGGCGACGACCCGGCCATCATCGCCTCCGGCCCCACCGTGGCGGACGCCACCACCTGCGCGGACGCGCTGGCCATCTGCCGCCGCTATCGCATCGAGCTGCCGCCCGCGGCCCTCGCCGGCCTCACGTCGGGCGCCTTCGAGACCCCCAAGCCCGGCGACCCGCGCCTGGAGGGCCATTCCCTGGTGATGTTGTCCACGCCGCAGATGAGCCTGGAAGCCGCCGCCGATGCGGCGCGCGCGCAAGGCCTGGCCGCCCACATCCTCAGCGACGAGATCGAGGGCGAGTCGCGCGTCGTCGGTGGCGTGCACGCGGCGCTCGCGCGCGCCGTCGCGCGGCGGGGCGAGCCCTTCGCCAGGCCCTGCGTCATCCTCTCCGGCGGCGAGACGACCGTCACCGTGCAGCCCGACCGCCCCGCGGGCAAGGGCGGCCGTGCGACAGAGTTCCTGCTGGGGTGCGCCATCGCGCTGCAGGGTGAGCCGGGTGTGTTTGGCCTGGCGGCCGACACCGACGGCATCGACGGCGTGGGCCCGCATGCCGGCGCCTTGCTCACGCCCACGAGCCTGGCCCGTGCGCGGGCTCTGGGCCTGAACCCGCAGGGCCTGCTGGACGCGCATGACAGCGCCCGCTTCTTCGAGCCGCTGGGCGACCTGCTGGTGCCCGGCCCCACCTTCACGAATGTCAACGATTTCCGTGCATTGCTGATCGTTTGAGGCGGGTGAAGTGCGTGGCGTGTCGGCGGACGCGCGCCTAGACTGCCCCGGTCGTCATCGCCTCGGAGATCGGAAGATGAATGCAGCCGCGGAACGTTTCTTCGTCAGGCACAACGCCCTGCCGACCATGCCCGAAGTGGCCTCGCGGCTGCTCAAGAGCTTCGACGACGACAACGTCGGCCTGGCGCAGGTGGCGGCCCTGATCGAGAAGGACTCGACGCTCTCCGCCAAGGTCCTGCGGCTGGCAAATACCGCGCACTACAGCCCGTCGCACCAGATCGCCACGGTGCTGGATGCCGCGCACGCGCTGGGCCTGGAGACGCTGCGCAACCTCACGCTCGCCGCCTGCCTGAGCGGCGCCTTCCCGGCCGTGAAGGGGCTGGATCGCGCCACGTTCTGGCGCCACAGCGTGGCCACCGCCACCTACGCCCGGATCCTGTCGCGCCAGCTGGGCGTGGACGCCGGCATGGCCGACACCGCCTACCTCGCCGGGCTCATGCTGCGCACCGGCCAGCTGCTGATGGCCATGGACGAGCCGCACCTCGTGGCCGACGTGGAGGCCCATGCCGCCGAACCCGGCAGCCGGTTCTCGCTGGAGGAGCACCGCTTCGGCTGCACGCATGCCGACGTGACGGCGTCGCTGGCCGCGCACTGGCACTTCCCGCATGCGCTCGTGGAGGCCTTCAACGATGCGAACACGCCGCTGGAGATCCGCCCGTTCTCGTTGATCGCCGCGGTGTTGCACCTGGCCGAGGTGCTGGCGGATGCCGCCGAGCACCATGACGAGCCCGTGCACGCCTTGCAGGCGGCCGTGCCGGAGCTCATCGAGCACCTGCACCTGGACCTGGAGCTGCTCGCCGCGCGCATCGCCGCCGCCGGTGACCCCGCGGCCGAGGTGGCGCAGCTGCTGCACTGAGCTCAGAGACAGCCGGCCTCGGGCGGCGCGCTGGGCGCGCCATAACTCAGTTGCGCCCACCGCACCGGTGATGCTGCGGGCTGCAGCACGAAAGCGTGGTGAAAGCTCGTCTCGCAGAGCTCGGCCAGCTTCGGCCCGCCAAGCGCTGCCAGCAGCGCGGTGACGGTGTTGCTGTGGCCCACGACGAGCACGGCGCCGTTCTGCGCCCGCACCGCGTCGGCCACGGCCTGCACATGGCCCGGCATGTCGCCGCGGCGCGTCTCGATCACCTGCGGCTGCACGCCGAGCGCCTGCGCGAGTGGGGCGGCCGTGTCGCGTGTGCGGCGGTATTGCGTGGTGATGACGGCGTTGACCCCCAGGCCGGCAAGGGCCTTCACCAGGGCCTGGGCCCGCTGGGCGCCCGCGTCCGACAGCGCGGGGTCGCTGCCTGGCTCGGGAGCCTTCTCGGCATGGCGCACCAGCACGACGACGTCGGGCATGGCGTGGGCGGGGAGGGTGGCGCTTGTCAGAAGACAGGCCATGCCGAGGGCAGACAAGGGCTGCATCGCGACTCCGGAAGGGCAGGGGCTGCCATGTTGGCATGGTCGGCCAGTTACCATCCCGGCCCCATGCCGTACGCCATTTGCAACGCCTCATGACCCTGCCGTTCGAACTCCAGGTCGGCTGGCGCTACACGCGCGCCGGCCGCGGTGGGCGGCGCAACCGCTTCATCAGCTTCATCTCGGGTGTGTCCATCCTGGGCATCGCGCTCGGCGTGGCGGCGCTGATCATCGTGCTGTCGGTGATGAACGGCTTCCAGCGCGAGGTGCGGGACCGCATGCTCAACGTCATCGCCCACGTCGAGCTGCTGGACTACACCGGCCAGGCCCTGCCCGACTGGCAGGCCACCGCCACTAAGGCCCGGCAGAACCCGGCCGTCATCGGCGCGGCGCCCTTCATCGCCAGCCAGAGCCTGATCGCCCGCGGCGAGGACATGCGCGGCGCCGTGATCCGGGGTATCTCCCCTGCCGAAGAAGCCACCGTCACGGGGCTGGGCGCAGCGCTGAAGGACGGCGTCTTCGCCCGCCTGCAGCCCGGCGCCTGGAACATCGTGCTGGGCAGCGAACTCGCCCGCCAGCTCGGCGTGCGCGAGGGCGACAAGATCACCATCGTGGCGCCGGGTGGCCAGGTCACGCCGGCCGGCGTCGTGCCGCGCCTGAAGAGCTTCAACGTGGTGGGCACCTTCACGGCCGGCCACTACGAGTACGACTCGAGCCTTGCCCTCGTCCACGTCGACGACGCCGCACGCCTGTTCCGCACGGCCGGGCCCACGGGCGTGCAGCTCAAGCTGCGCGACGTGCACGCCGCCCGCCAGGTGGCGTCGGAGCTGGCGCAGTCCATGGGCCCGGAGATCATGGTGCGCGACTGGACGCGGTCCAACGCCACCTGGTTCGACGCCGTGCAGGTGGAAAAGCGCCTGATGAGCATCATCCTGACCCTCATCGTCGCCGTCGCGGCCTTCAACCTGGTGTCCACCCTCGTGATGACCGTCACCGACAAGCAAAGCGACATCGCCATCCTGCGCACGCTGGGCGCCAGCCCCCGCTCCATCATGGGCGTGTTCATCGTGCAGGGTGCGGTGTCGGGCGTCATCGGCACGCTGTCGGGCGTGGGCCTGGGCCTGCTGGTGGCGTTCAACATCGACGTCATCGTGCCGGCCATCGAGCGGCTGCTGAACGTCAGCTTCCTGCCGGGCAGCATCTACGTGATCACGCAGATGCCGAGCGACCCGCAGCGCGGCGACATCGTCCCGATCGCCGTCGTGTCGCTGCTGCTGTCCTTCCTCGCCACGCTCTACCCGAGCTGGCGCGCGAGCCGCGTGCAACCGGCGGAGGCGCTGCGCTATGAGTGAGCAGATCCTGCAAGCCACCGGCCTGACGCGCCGGTTCAGCGAAGGCGGCCTGGACGTGACTGTGCTGCGCGGCGTGGACCTGGCCGTGCACAAGGGCGAGACGCTGGCCATCGTCGGCGCCTCGGGCTCGGGCAAGAGCACGCTGCTGCACCTGCTGGGCGGCCTGGACCAGCCCAGCGCCGGCGCCGTCACGCTGATGGGCCGCGGCCTGGCCGGCATGGACGAGGCCGAGCGGGGCCGCTGGCGCAACCAGCACCTGGGTTTCGTCTACCAGTTCCACCACCTGCTGCCGGAGTTCAGCGCACTGGACAACGTCGCCATGCCGCTGCGCATCCGCCGCCAGCCGCCGTCCGAGGCGCGCGCGACCGCCGCGGAGATGCTCTCCCGCGTCGGCCTGAAGGAGCGGTTGCACCACCGGCCCGGCGAGCTCTCCGGCGGCGAGCGCCAGCGCGTGGCCATCGCGCGCGCCCTCGTCACGCGCCCGGCCTGCGTGCTCGCGGACGAACCCACGGGCAACCTCGACCGCGACACGGCCGACGGCGTCTTCGCGCTCATGCTGGCGTGCGCACGCGAGTTCGGCACGGCCTTCGTCCTCGTCACCCACGACCGCGACCTCGCGGCGCGCTGCGACCGTCAGCTGCGCCTGGTCGCGGGGCAATTCCAGACCTCCGTATGAACAGCCGCTTCATCCTCAAGCTCTCCTGCCCCGACCGCGCCGGCATCGTGCACGCCGTCACCGGTGTGCTGCTGCAGCAGGGCGGCAACATCATCACGTCGCACCAGCATGGCGACGCCGACCACGCGCGCTTCTTCATGCGCATCGAGTTCGAGGCCACGGCCGACGAAGCGGCGCTGCAGGCGGCGTTCAAGCCGCTGGCCGACGAGTTCCGCATGGACTGGGAGCTGGTGTCGCGCGCCCGCAAGACCCGCGTGCTGCTGCTCGTCTCCAAGCTCGGCCACTGCCTGAACGACCTGCTGTTCCGTGTGCAGACGGGGCATCTGCCCATCGAGATCCCGGCCATCGTGTCGAACCACCGCGACTTCTATCAGCTCGCGGCCTCGCACAACATTCCCTTCCACCACTTCCCGCTGCTGGGCGGCACGGACGCGCAGAAGGCCGCGCAGGAAGCCAAGATCCGCGAAGTCATCGCCGACAACCAGATCGACCTCGTGGTGCTCGCGCGCTACATGCAGATCCTGTCGCCCGAGCTGTGCGCGCACCTGAGTGGCCGCGCCATCAACATCCACCACAGCTTCCTGCCGAGCTTCAAGGGCGCCAAGCCCTACCACCAGGCCTACGAGCGTGGCGTGAAGCTCATCGGCGCGACGGCCCACTACGTGACCAGCGACCTCGACGAAGGCCCGATCATCGAGCAGGAGGTCGCCCGTATCGACCACAGCATGCCGCCCGAGCAGCTCGTGGGCATCGGCCGCGACATGGAGTGCGTGGCCCTGGCGCGCGCCATCCAGTGGCATGCCGAGCACCGCGTGCTGCTGAACGGCAACCGCACGGTCGTGTTCCGCTGAAAGGCGCCGGCAGTGTGGACGGACACCCACTGCCACCTCGACGCGGCCGAGTTCGACGCTGACCGCGCCGCAGTCGTCGCCCGAGCCAAGGCGGCCGGCGTCACGCAGATCGTCATCCCGGCCGTCGAGCCCGGCAATTTCGACACGGTGAGGCTGCTGGCCATCGAGCATGGCTTCAGCTATGCGCTGGGCGTCCACCCGCTCTACGTGATGCGGGCGCCCGCCGACGCGCTCGAGCAACTGGCCGAGGCCCTGCGCACCCACCTGGGCGACCCGCGCCTGGTCGCGGTGGGCGAGATCGGGCTGGATTTCTTCGTGCCGGGGCTGGACGCCGACACGCAGCAGCGCTTCTATGTCGAGCAGCTCAAGCTCGCCCAGCGCGCCGGCCTGCCGGTGCTGCTGCACGTGCGCAAGAGCGCCGACCAGCTGCTGGCCGGCCTGCGCCGCGTCGGCTTCGCGCATGGCGGCATCGTGCACGCCTTCAACGGCAGCGAGCAGCAGGCGCAGGCTTTCATGGAGCTGGGCTTCAAGCTCGGTTTTGGCGGCACGCTGACCTTTGAGCGCTCGCTGCAGATCCGGCGCATCGCGGCCAGCGTGCCGGCCACCGCGCTGGTCCTGGAAACGGACGCGCCCGACATCCCGCCGCAGTGGCTCTACAGGACCGCCGAGCAGCGCGCGGCCGAGCCCGGGCAGGGGCGCAACGAGTCGGCCGAGCTACCGCGCATCGCGCAGAGCCTGGCGACCCTGCGGGGCTGGAGCCTGGACGAGACGGCGGCCATCACCAGCGCGAACGCGCGGGTGGCGCTGAGCCGGCTGGCCTAGAAGTTCAGCGTCAGCTCGACCGCGTCGCCCACTCGCAGCACGCCCGCGCCGTTGCCGGCCGCATACACGCCGAACTGAACGGGCTCGCCGGGGGCGCGCTCGGCGCTGAGCCGGGTGAGCGCGTCGAGCGCGGGCGGTTGCGGCTCGCCGGTCTGCGGGTCGACGCTCGTCATCACGCAGCGCACGCACGGGCCGGTGCGGCGCAGCGTCAGGGCGCCCAACTGGGCTTCGAGCAGCAGGTCTTCGACGAAGGGCGCCAGCGGCTGGCCGTCGTCCCCCGTCAGCAGCACATTGGGCCGCACGCGTTCAGCCAGGCCCTGCAGCGGTGACGGCAGCGCGTCTCGCCAGGCCTGCAGCGAGCCGTCGCCCACGACGTGCAGCGCATTGAGCACCGGCCGGCGCTGGGCGGCTTCGCTCAGTCGCACCAGCCGCAGCGGCGTGCCGGCCACTTGCGCCAGCAGCGCCGCGGCGTCATCGCCCATGTCCCAGGCTTGCAGCAGGTCGAAATCCTGGCGCTCGCCGTTCCAGCCGCGCACGGTGACGGGCATGCCGCCATCAGCCGACACGGCGATGCGCGCGTGCGGCGCATGCAGGGCGACCTCGCCCGGCTGCAGTCGCGCCTGCACGAGTGCGAGTCGGGGGTGGGCGCCCATCCAGGTGAGCTCCCCGGCCGCATCGACGATACCCCAGGCGCGGTCGTGCTCGGGCCAGCCGTCGCGCCCGAGGGGCAGCGTGTCGACGGCCTCCCCGGCGCAGGACTTGACCGGGTAGCGCCACAGCGCCGCGATGCGGGCGACGAGGTCTGCCATGGCGGGTCAGCGGTTGCGCGGCGCGATCGGCGTCTCGGGCACCGGGTAGCCGGCGGCGCCGAAGGTGGCGACGACCGCCTTGTGGACGTCGAAGTAGACCTGCCAGTAGTGGTCGGTGTGGCAGTAGGGGCGCACGCACAGCAGCGGGCCTTCGGGGGTGAACTGCAGGATCTCGATGTCCGGCGCGGGGGTCTTCAGCACGTTCGGGATGGCGGCGATGGCGGGGCGCAGCTTCTCGATGGCCTCGTGCGGGTCGACGCTGTTGGCGACCTTGGCCGTGCAGTCCACGCGCCGGTGGGGCAGGGCGGAGTAGTTCTGGATGGAGCCGCTGAAGATGGTGTTGTTGCCCACCAGCGTGTGCACGTTGTCTGGCGTGATGATGGACGTGCCGAACAGGCCGATCTCGACCACCGTGCCGGTCACGCCGCCGGCCTGCACGAAGTCGCCCACCTTGAAGGGGCGCAGCACCTGCATGAACACGCCGGCGGCGAAATGCGTCAGCAACCCGCCCCAGGCCGTGCCGATGGCCAGGCCCGCGCCAGCCAGCAGGGCGGCGAAGGAGGTGGTCTTGACCCCGAAGATGTCCAGGATGGCCAGGATCAGCACCAGGTTGAGCAGCACGCTCAGGATGGAGCGCAGGTAGGTGGCCAGCGTGGAGTCGATGCGCTTGCCGCGCTCCAGGGCGGCGGAGAAGACCCGCAGGGCCAGCCCGATGAGCCAGCGCCCCACGACCCAGGCCGCGATGGCGGCGAGCACCTTGAGGCCGAAGTCAGCGCCCTGGGTGCTGAGAAACTGCCAGATGGCTTCCGTGTTCAACATGGTTGGACTCCCTTTGAAATGACTCGCTCATCCTCGCAGCCTGTGCCGGCGTCGGCCAACCCCGCAAACCCCGACCCGCAGCGCCTCGTCGGCCTCGCGCCTGTGTTCGACGCGCAGGCCCGCGTGCTGGTGCTTGGCAGCTTTCCGGGCGCTGCCTCCCTGCAGGCCGCGCAGTACTACGCCCACCCGCGCAACGCCTTCTGGCCCGTGATGGCGGCGCTGACCGGCGACGCCAGCCTGGCGGGGCGCGCCTACCCCGAGCGCCTGCAGGTGCTGAAGCATCACCGCATCGCGCTGTGGGACGCCGTCGCCGCCTGCCGCCGGGAAGGCAGCCTGGACACCGCCATCGAGTCTGCCGAACCCAGCGACCTGGCCGCTTTGGTCGCGCGGCTGCCGGCCTTGTGCGCGATCGCCTGCAACGGCGCGCTGGCGCACCGGCAGACGCTGGTGGCACTGGGCGACCCGGCCGTGCCCGTGCTGCGCCTGCCGTCCACCAGCCCGGCGCATGCCGGACTGAGCCTGGCCGCCAAGATCGAGGCCTGGCGCGCTGCCTTGGGCGGCTACCTCTAGGATGGGCGCATGACCACCAAGAAGCAGACCTGGGGCCCCGCGACCCTGAGTGAATTCGACGGCGTGCGCTTCCTCCACCTGGACTCCATCTGGGTGCAGGGCGCCATGCGCATCCGCAAGCCCGACCAGCTGGAGCTGGAGTACATCCAGCGCATGTGTGCCTGGATGCTGTGGCGCGACCCGGCGGCGCTGGGCGAGGGGCACGCGGTGCAGCTCGGCCTCGGTGCAGCGGCGCTCACGCGCTTTTGTCATGGCCAGCTCAAGATGCACACGACGGCGGTGGAGATCAACCCGGAGGTGATCGCCGCATGCCGCCAGTGGTTCCGGCTGCCGGCCAACGGCGAGCGCCTGAACGTCGTCAACATGGACGCCGCCGCCTGGGTGGCCGACGACGCCCACCTGCAGACCGTGGACGTGCTCAACGTCGACCTCTACGACCACGACGCTGCGGCTCCCGTGCTGGACGACGACGCCTTCTACGCCGCCTGCCGCGGCGTGCTGGCCGATGGCGGGCTGATGACGGTGAACCTGTTCGGGCGCAGTGCGAGCTTCGCGCGCAGTGCGTTGCGCATCGCCCGCGCCTTCGGCTCCGACCAGGTGTGGAGCCTCGCCCCCACCAAGGAGGGCAACACGGTGGTGGTGGCCGCCCGCGGCGTGCAGGTGCCCCACCGCGAGGTGCTGGAGCAACGTGCGGCGATTCTCGAATCGCGTTACAAGTTACCGGCCCGCAAATGGCTGCGGCTGGTACGGCCGCTGCCGATGAGCATACTCACGGCCATCTGACCGAGCTTTCCCGCCATGTCCACCACCAAGCCCAAACCCCTGGCCCCTGCCGCCAAGTCCGATGGTCGCCTGGAGTGGCGTGCGCTGCTGCACTGGCTGCTGGAAGACGGCCTCATCGACGAAACCCAGGTGCAGCGCACCGAGCAGCGATTTGCCGCGGGCGACAGCGCGCTGCACCCTCTGGTGCGACTGGGCCACGCCAGCCTCGTGCGGCTGTCCACCGGCAAGCCACTGGACGTGGACGCGCTGAGCGAATGGCTCGCCGTGCGGGCGCGGCTTCCCTACCTGCGCATTGACCCGCTGAAGGTGGACGTCGGCCGCGTGGGCGACGTGATGTCCATCGGCTACGCCGAGGCCAAGCGCTGCCTGCCGGTGCAGTTCGGCCTCAACGACGTGACGGTGGCGACGTCCGAGCCCTTCGACACCAGCTGGGTCGCGCAGATCGAGTCTCATGTGCGCAAGCCGATCAAGCTGGTGGTGGCCAACCCGCTGGACATCGCCCGCTACACCACCGAGTTCTTCACGCTGGCCCGCTCCGTGCGCGCCGCAGCCAAGGCGGGCGAGCAAAGCCAGGTGGCGAGCTTCGAGCAGTTGGTGGAGCTGGGGCGCACGAACAAGCAGCTCGACGCCAACGACCAGGGCGTCGTGCAGGTGGTGGACTGGCTCTGGCAGTACGCCTTCGACCAGCGTGCGTCCGACATCCACCTGGAGCCCCGCCGCGAGATGGGCGTCATCCGCTTTCGCATCGACGGCGTGCTGCACACCGTCTACCAGCTGCCGCCCACCGTCATGGCGGCCATGACGTCCCGCATCAAGCTCCTCGGCCGCATGGACGTCGTGGAAAAGCGCCGGCCGCTGGATGGCCGCATCAAGACCCGCAACCCGGCGGGCGACGAGGTGGAGATGCGCCTGTCGACCTTGCCCACCGCCTTCGGCGAGAAGATGGTGATGCGGATCTTCGACCCCGACACGGCGGTGAAGGACCTGTCCTCGCTGGGCTTCGGCCAGCACGACTCCGACCGCTGGGAGTCGCTGGTCAAGCAGCCCCACGGCATCATCCTGGTCACCGGGCCCACCGGCAGCGGCAAGACGACGACGCTGTACTCCACGCTCAAGCGGCTGGCGACCGACGAGGTCAATGTCTGCACGATTGAAGACCCGATCGAGATGATCGAGCCGGCCTTCAACCAGACCCAGGTGCAGAACGTGCTGGACTTCGGCTTCGCCGAGGGCCTGCGAGCGCTGATGCGCCAGGACCCGGACATCATCATGGTGGGCGAAATCCGCGACCTGGAGACCGCCGAGATGGCCATCCAGGCCGCGCTGACGGGCCACCTCGTGTTCAGCACGCTGCACACCAACGACTCCGTCTCGGCGATCACCCGCCTGATGGACCTCGGCGTGCCCAGCTATCTGATCAGTGCCACCGTCATCGGCGTGCTTGCCCAGCGGCTGGTGCGCACGCTGTGCCCGCATTGCAAGCAGCCCGACCCGCTCGTCACGCGCGAAAGCCTGAACGAGCTCGTGAAGCACTGGCGCATCGGCGGCGGCGTGAAACCCTACAAGCCGGTGGGTTGCCTGGAATGCCGCAACACGGGCTTCCGCGGTCGCGCGGGCCTGTATGAGCTGCTCACCGTGAGTGAAGGTGTCAAGGGCGCCATCACCGACCTGCCGGCCCTGCGCCGGCAGGCCGTGCAGGAGGGGCTGCGCCCCTTGCGCCTTGCCGGGGCCATGAAGGTCGCCGAAGGCGCCACCACTGTCGAGGAAGTGCTTCGCAGCACGCCGGCCTGGGAGGGCTGACGCTCCTTGGGGGGTGTCTGCCGCCTTACGTGTAATCCACAGGCGGGCACCCCCGGACCCACTGCCAGAATCGCCGCCAACAACGTGGGCCCTGCGGTCCACTGGAGGCGACAAGCGATGAAGATCAAGAGCCAGCGGGACTTCGTGTCCGGGCTGCTGTTTCTGGTGCTGGGTGTGGCGTTCGCCTGGGGGGCGACGGAATACTCGTTTGGCAACTCAGCCCGCCCGGGACCGGGCTACTTTCCCTTCGGCCTTGGCATCCTGCTCGCCATCCTCGGCGGCCTGGTGCTGTTCAAGGCCCTGACCCTCGAGTCCGAAGGTGGCGACCCGATCGGCGCGATCGCCTGGCGCCCTCTGCTCGTCATCGTGGCGGCCGTGGCGGTGTTCGGCATCGCGCTGCCGCGCCTGGGCCTGGCGTGCACGCTGCCGTTGCTGATCACGATGGCGGCGCTGGCCGGCAACGAGTTCCATTGGCGTGACGTGCTGATCAGCAGCGTCGTGCTCACGGTGGGCAGCTGGGCGCTGTTCATCTGGGGCCTGAAGCTGACGATTCCGCTCTGGCCCACCTTCCTTGGCTGAGGACACCCCATGGACTTGTTGAACAACCTCGGCCTGGGGTTCCAGACGGCGCTGACGCTGCAGAACCTCGCCTATGCCTTCTTCGGCACCGTGCTCGGTACGCTGATCGGTGTGTTGCCGGGCCTCGGCCCCGTGGCCACCATCGCGATGCTGTTGCCGTCCATCTATGCGCTGGACGCCACGCCTGCCTTGATCATGCTGGCCGGCATCTACTACGGCGCGCAGTACGGCGGCTCGACGACCGCCATCCTGATCAATGTGCCGGGCGAGTCGAGTTCGGTCGTGACGGCGATCGACGGCTACCAGATGGCCCGCAAGGGTCGCGCGGGCGCCGCGTTGGCGGCAGCCGGCCTGGGCAGCTTCTTCGCGGGCTGCGTGGGCACCATCATCATCGCGGCGTTCGCGCCCCCGCTGACTGAGCTGGCCTTCAAGTTTGGCTCTGCCGAGTACTTCTCGCTGATGGTGCTGGGCCTGGTGGGTGCCGTGGTGCTCGCCTCGGGATCGCTCATCAAGGCCATCGCCATGATCGTCCTCGGGCTGCTGCTCGGGCAGATCAACACCGACGTCATCACCGGCACCGCACGCTTTTCCTTCGATATCCCCGAGCTGACCGACGGCATTGGCTTCGTCGTGATCGCCATGGGCGTGTTCGGTTTCGGCGAAATCATTGCCAACCTGGGCCAGCCCGAGTCGCAGCGGGAGGTCTTCACCAAGGAAGTGAAGGGACTGTGGCCGACGCGGGAGGACTTCAAGGAGGCTTGGCCGTCCGTCCTGCGCGGTACGGCGCTGGGTTCCGTGTTGGGCGTGCTGCCTGGCGGCGGGGCGTTGCTGGCTTCGTTTGCGTCATACACGCTGGAGAAGAAGGTCGCTCGCAACCCCCGCGTGCCTTTCGGCAAGGGCGCCATCCAGGGCGTGGCCGGCCCGGAGAGCGCCAACAATGCGGGCGCCCAGACGTCATTCATTCCCATGCTGACCCTGGGCATCCCGCCCAACGCCGTCATGGCGCTGATGGTCGGCGCGATGACGATCAAGGGCATTCAGCCTGGCCCGCAAGTGATGACGAGCAACCCGGAACTGTTCTGGGGGCTGATCGCATCGATGTGGATCGGCAACCTGATGCTGATCGTGTTGAACCTTCCGCTCATCGGCATCTGGATCAAGCTGCTGACGGTGCCTTACCGGTTCCTCTTCCCGGCGATCGTCGTCTTTTGCTGCATCGGGACGTACTCGCTGAACAACAACAGCTTCGACGTCTATATGACGGCCGGTTTCGCGTTGCTCGGCTACACCTTCTACAAGCTGAGTTGCGAGCCAGCGCCGCTGTTGCTGGGTTTCATCCTGGGTCCGATGATGGAAGAGAACCTGCGCCGGGCGCTGTTGCTGGCGCGCGGTGACTGGAGCACGTTCCTGACACGGCCATTGTCGGCCGGGCTGTTGATCGCCGCAGCGCTCATGATCGTTGTCGTCATGCTGCCGTCCATCAAGAGCAAGCGCGAGGAGGCGTTCCAGGAAGAGGGCTGAGTTGGCATCACGCGCCAGTCAGCCGGCAATCGCGCGAGGATGGCCGCTGCGCAGCAATGCAGTGGTCAGCCGAGGCCAAAGCAAGACAACGTGGCTGCTGTACTAGATAGAAGGGTCGGCAGCGTTCTTCACCGGTCTATTGCGGGCAGGGCTAGTTGGATGCCGGCGAATGCGGCTCCACCAGCCATTCGTCATCGCAGCGCGCTTGCTGTGCGAAGTCGCGCGAGTGCCTCCACAGTGGATGGGCGGCATCAGACAAGATTTCTCCGAATCTCTTGCGCGCCCGAAATTTCCTGTGCTACAGTCGTGGGCTTCGCTGATCACAAAGCGCAACGCAAACCGGAGACGGCAAGCGAGGTGTGATGGGGTTGGCGGGCGGGCCGCAAGGCCTGAGGCGAGCTGGAGAGTTCGTTGGGTGCTGGATGTT
>JAEUPJ010000012.1 GCA_016790285.1 Roseateles sp.
GACGTCAGCAAGCTGCCGGAGGATCAGCCGGCGCTGCCGTCGCTGGAGGAGTTCGCCGAGAGCCGCGGGCTGGAGGACTTCTCGCAGGCCGAGCAGATCGCCGCCTACGAGGATGAGTACGGCAAGGCCAGCCAACGGCAGTCCCGGCGCGCCCGGCTGGTTCAGAAGCAGCTCGAGGCGCTTCGCTGGCTGGAAGGCCTGGTCTCGCAGCCGCCAGGTGCCGGCGATTCGGTGGCAGCTTGGCTGAACCCGTCGATCGCCACGAAGTTAGAAACCGTTGGCGTCTTCACCCTGGCCCAACTGATGGAGCGGGTGAACGGCCTGGGTCAGGGCTGGGCCGGCTCGATCGCGGGCATCGGCAAGGCCAAGGGCGACCGCGTACTGGCGTGGCTGCGGGACAACCAAGCGACGATCGGCATGGTTGTCGGCCGGCACGTCGAACACCGGCGCGGGGCGTTGTTCCGCAATGAGCTGGCCAAAGTGGTTGCGCCGGCCACCGACGTGCGCCCGCTGGAAAAGCTGGTTGTTCCAGCTGAACTGAGCGGCATGCAGGGGCTGTTCCGCAGACCGCAGCAGCACTGCCTGATGTCCGCGAACAACGACTATGCGGCGCTGCTCGCATGGCTGCAGTCCAAGACGGGCCTGAGTCCCGAGCAGCGAGACGCCGCAAAGGCCCGCCGGCGCGGCCGTGACACCGGCATTGAAGGTCCCAACGACTGGCTGAACTACCTTTCGCATACACAGCGCGCGTACCGCAAGGAGGCGGAGCGCTTCCTGTTGTGGGCCATCGTCGAGCGCCGCAAACCGCTGTCGTCGATGACGACGGAAGACTGCGTTGCCTACCGCGACTTCATTGGCGACCCGCAGCCCCACAGCCGATGGTGCGCGCCGCGCAACCGCGAGCGCTGGTCGCCGCTGTGGCGGCCGTTCGAGAAGCCGTTGGATGCGCCGTCGCAGCGGTTCGCCGTGACCGTTCTTAAAAACCTCTACGCCTTCTGGGTCGACAAGAACTACGTGATGGGCAATCCTTGGACGGGCGTCACGGTGCCGCGCTCTTCCAAGCCGCGCATCAACACCGGGCGAAGCCTCACGATGGCGCAGTGGCGCTTCGCGCTCGATCAGGCCGCGCAGCTGCCCGACACCTCGACCGGAAAGCGCCTGCGGTTCGCCCTGTCGCTGCTGTACGCGACCGGCTTGCGGCTCTCGGAAGCGGTCGCCTCGAAGGTGGACGAGCTCGAGTGGGTGGAGTATCCGCCGGACGAGGACGACCAGGACCATGTCGAAGGATGGCTGCTGAACGTGGTCGGAAAGGGTGGTCGACTTCGGCAAGTACCCGTTCCAATCGAGGTGGTGTCCCAACTATCCGAGTACCTGCAGTCGCGCGGACTCGACCCTGACCCCGAGGAGGCGTCGAACGCTGGGGCCTATCTGCTTGGCAAGGCGACCGACATCGCGGAGCTCGCGCCGAGCTTGCAGCCGGCCGCAGGGGTGGACCCTAAGGCAGGTATCGCGACGAACACGCTGTACGACCAGCTCAAGCGATTCTTCGAGGACTGTGCTGGCGTCCTCGGCGTGCAAGACGATATGAAGGGTGCGGCCCGCTTCGCTAAGGCGAGCACTCACTGGTTGAGGCACACGCATGCTTCGCACTCGATCGCGCGTGGCACGCGCGTGGAGATCGAACAGCAGATCCTCGGGCACGCATCGCTGGCCACCACCACGGTTTACGTCACGACGGAGGGGAAGCGTCGAATGAAGGCGATCGCCTCGTTCTATGAGCGCTGAAGTGGAAGACGACGCAACACGATGCCAATGCAGGGGGACCGGACCATGAGCGAACAGCAGCGCCGTCCAAGGCGAAGGCATCGCCTGACATGCGCCTTCGGCTATCTCACCATTGCTCCCATAGTCGGTCACCTTGGGGCGCGGCTGGCGAACCCCGAGCGTGCGATGCCGTTGGGGCGTATTAACGAAACCGACGCGGGACAAGAGCCGGCTCGCGCCGCGCCGGTCGTGCGCCAAGTCAGGCGACGGGCTACTGGGGCGTTCGAATGAGATTGGCTGCCGTGGTTGTCCGTAGCGGAGACGGGGGGACGGTCGGCTTCGAGGTCCGAGGCGCCGATGGGCGGACGCTGGCCACCAGCGCGCCCTTCGCAACGATCTGCCGACTCGAAGCGGCGCTAGCGACACTGGCCGGCGCTTCTGCGGAGGCGTGGAAAGTGGCGGCCGCTCCGGGAGGCTCGGTGGTCAGTGTCGGCCGTCGGAAGGTGCAGCTACGCGAGCCGTTGGCGCAGTCCGAGGTGGCAGCTGTCATCGACGCCGCGGCCGTCGCGCGGATCGAGGACCTGAGGCCGGCGAACCGCAGGCGGCAGGACTTGACCGGACTGCGGTGCGACTTATCGCACTGAGCTGTGAGGGCTGACGCATGGGCGTGGGAAAGCGGGTCGGTGACGAGATCTATGTTCACAGGTCCTCGATCAGGGACCTGGCCGACGCGTCGCTGCATCCAGTTATCGAACAAGCTCTGCAGCGCCTTGATGACCGTGCTCGCGAAGCCGTGAACGTCGTCAAGGTCAACACACGCTCGCTCCGCGTCGGCTTGCTCTCGTACCCCGAATTCGACGAGGACCCGTTCCCCGCGCTTGCCTTCAGCTGGTCGCCGTCCAGGAACGGTGCTGGCGAACCGGTGCTGCGGTCCTATGTCGACTCGCTGAACCCCCCCATCCTGCATCGGAAGGAGCTGCTGGTGACCGCGCATCCTGCGCGCGACAACTGGTGCGCACTGACGACACAAGCCGAGGCCCTGGGGCTCTTCGACGACGCGCTCTCGATAGGGTTTCGCATGAACTGGCTGCGTCTCATCGCCGCCAAGGGCTACCAACTGATCGGCGGGCAGTTCTCGCCATTGGGAAATGCCTTTGAAGAGGTTGACGGACAGCCGCGCCAGGCGGTGACATCCGTCCAGCGTCACCTGACTGCCCTCGGACGCTCAGCCCTCTCGGCGCCGGTCCAGATGCTGCTGCGGCTGGGTCTGCTCAGCCGCGAGACCTCATTCTTCGACTACGGCTGTGGGCGAGGCGATGACCTGTCCGCGCTCAGCGCAGAGGGATTCGCAGCCCAGGGCTGGGATCCGCACTACGCGCCAAACCGACCGCTTTCGAATGCCGACGTCGTCAACGTCGGCTTCGTGATCAACGTCATCGAAGACCCCGCGGAGCGCGTCGACGTGCTGCACCGCGCGTTCGCGCTCGCGCAGCGTGTGATGTCCGTGGCAGTGATGCTGTATGGACCGGAGAACGCTGGGAAGCCGTTCGGTGATGGCTTCATGACGTCGAGGGGCACGTTCCAGAAGTACTTCCAGCAGGCGGAACTGAAGGACTACCTCGAGCAAGCCCTGCACCAGGAGGCAATCCTGGTTGGACCAGGCATTGCCTTGCTCTTCAAGGACAAGGATTGGGAGCAGCGATACCTCGCAGGCCGATACAGACGACGCGATGTGACGGAACGACTTCTCGCCGTCCGGCCGAGGCAGCCCAAGCCGGTCAGAGAGCGGCCTGTTCGCGAGGTCGCGGTGCCACGGGCACCCGAGCCGCCACATCCGCTGCTCGTGGAGCTGTGGCATGCCACGCTAGATTTGGGCCGGTACCCTGAAGAGGCCGAGATCGACAGGCTGTCGGAACTCATCGAAGTCTTCGGCAGCTTGGGCAAAGCCATCAGGAAGATGATTCGCAGCTTCGATGGAGCTGTGCTGGAGAAGGCCCAAGCGGCTCGCACGGATGACCTGCGGCTCTACTTCGCCATCCAGCAGTTCAGCAAGCGCCCGCGGTACCGTCAGCTGGAGGCCCGCCTACAGCGAGACATCAAGGCGTTCTTTGGCGACTACGCAAGTGCCCAGGCGGCCGGCATGGAGCTGCTCACTCGTGCGGCCGACGGCGATGCGCTGCTCACGGCGTGCCGAGAAGCGGTGACCAGCGGGCTTGGGTGGTTGGAAGGCGACCACCTGCAGCTTCACGTCTCGCTGGTCGAGCGGCTCCCCATAGTGTTGCGAGCGTTCGTGTCGTGCGGCCTCCTGGTCTACGGTGACTTGGGCGAAATCGATCTCGTCAAGGTGCACTGCGGCTCGGGGAAGCTTACGCTGATGCAGTTCGAGAACTTCGACGCAGAGCCGCTGCCGCTGATGACCAAGCGCATCAAAGTCAACGTGCGCCGCGCCGACTACGACCTCTTCGAGTACGGAACCGAGTATCCAAAGCCGCCGCTCTATCTCAAGAGCCGCTACATGCACGAGGAAATGGCGCACTACGAAGAGCAGGAAGCCTTCGACAGGGCGCTGGA
>JAEUPJ010000021.1 GCA_016790285.1 Roseateles sp.
TGTCGGCATCGAGCCGGTCGTACACCGGCTCGCCCAGGCCCACCGGCATGCCGCGCGCGGTGACGGTGAGGCGCGCGCCGCAGCTGTCGCCCGACTTGCGCAGCGCGTCCATGTAGGCCTCGAGCGTGGGCACGATGGCCGCGCTGGGTGCAAAGAAGGGGTTGTTCGGGATCTGGGCCTCGTCGTCGTAGGGGATGACGACCTCGCCGATCTGCGTCATCCAGCCGACGAAGGTAGTGCCGTACTGCTGCTGCAGCCACTTGCGCGCCACCGCACCGGCCGCCACCGTGGGCGCCGTCAGCCGGGCCGAGGCGCGGCCGCCGCCGCGCGGGTCGCGCAGGCCGTACTTGCGCCAGTAGGCATAGTCGGCATGGCCGGGGCGGAAGGTGTCGAGGATGTTGCCGTAGTCCTTGCTGCGCTGGTCGGTGTTCTCGATCAGCAGGCAGATGGGCGTGCCCGTGGTGACGCCCTCGTAGACGCCGGACAGGATGCGCACGGCATCGGGCTCGTTGCGCTGGGTCACGTGCCGGCTGGTGCCGGGGCGGCGGCGGTCGAGTTCGGGCTGGATGTCGGCTTCGGTGAGCGCCATCCCCGGCGGGCAGCCGTCGATGACGCAGCCGATGGCCGGCCCGTGGCTTTCGCCGAAGTTGGTGACGCGGAAGAGTTCGCCGAAGGTGCTGCCTGACATAGACCGCAAGTTTAGGCGGCCCGCAAAGCAAAAGCGGCCCGTCAAGGCCGCCTTCTCAGGATGCGAACCAGCGCAGCTTCAGAGCTTGGGCTCGGCCTCGGCGGCGTTCTCTTCCACGGGCCAGTCACGGATGTAGGCCTTGAGCATGCGGTTCTCGAAGTCCTGGCTGTCGACCACCGCCTTGGCGACGTCGTAAAACGAGATCACGCCCATCAGCGTGCGGCCGTTCATGACGGGCATGTAGCGCGCGTGGCGGCCCAGCATCATGCGACGGACCTCGTCGATCTCGGTCTCGGGCGTGCAGGTCAGCGGCGCGTCGTCCATGACGGTGCGCACGATGGTCGTGCCCACGGCGCCGCCGTTCTTGACGACGGCCTGGATGACCTCGCGGAAGGTCAGCATGCCGACCAGGTCGCCATGCTCCATGACGACGAGGGAGCCGATGTCGCGCTCGGACATGATGTCCAGGGCTTCCTTGAGCGGTTGGTCCGGCGAGACGGTGAACAGGGTGCCGCCCTTGACGCGCAGGATATCGACGACTTTCATGGTTGCCTCCGGGACGAATTTGCCTGGGCAACATAGCACACAATCCCCGCGACTCCACCCCATAGAAAACACCATGCCGGGCTTCGACACCCTCGCTTTGCATGCGGGCGCCACGCCTGACCCGGGCACCGGCGCACGGGCCACGCCGCTGCACCTGAGCACCTCCTTCGTCTTCGAGAACAGCGAGCACGCCGCGTCGCTGTTCAACATGGAGCGCTCCGGCCACGTCTACAGCCGGCTCTCCAACCCGACCACGGCCGTCTTCGAGGAGCGCATGGCGGCACTGGACGCCGGTATCGGCGCCATTGCCACCGCCTCCGGGCAGGCGGCCCTGCACCTGGCGATTGCGACGCTGATGGGCGCCGGCAGCCACATCGTGGCCAGCACGGCGCTGTACGGCGGCAGCCACAACCTGTTGCACTACACGCTGCGGCGCTTCGGCATCGAGACCACCTTCGTCAACCCGCGCGACCTGGATGCCTGGCGCGCGGCCATCCGGCCCGAGACCCGGCTGCTCTTCGGCGAGAGCCTGGGCAACCCGGGGCTGGACGTGCTGGACATCCCGGCGGTCAGCGCCCTGGCCCACGAGGCGGGCCTGCCGCTGCTGGTGGATGCCACCTTCACGACGCCCTACCTGCAGCGCCCGGCCGAGCTGGGCGCGGACCTCGTCTACCACTCGGCCACCAAGTTCCTTTGCGGCCACGGCACGGTGGTGGGCGGCGTGCTGGTGGACGCCGGGTCTTTCGACTGGGACGCCGCTCACGCCCAGAGCGGGCGCTTTGCCACGCTCTGTGAACCGTACGACGGCTTCCACGGCATGGTGTTCAGCGAGGAAAGCACCGTCGGCGCCTTCCTGCTGCGCGCCCGCCGCGAGGGCCTGCGCGACTTCGGCGCCTGCATGAGCCCGCACACCGCCTGGCTGATGCTGCAGGGGTTGGAGACGCTGCCCTTGCGCATGGCGCGCCACGTGGCCAATGCCCAGGCCGTGGCCGAGTTCCTGGCGGCGCAGCCGATGGTGGAGAAGGTCAGCTACCCGGGCCTGGCCTCGCACCCGGACCACGCGCTGGCGCAGAAACTGCTGCCGCGCGGGGCAGGCGCCGTGTTCTCGTTCGACCTGAAGGCCAGCCGCGAACAGGGCCGGGCCTTCATCGAGGCGCTCAAGCTCTTCTCCCACCTGGCCAACGTGGGCGACGCGAAGTCGCTCGTCATCCACCCCGCCAGCACCACGCACTTCCGCATGGACGACGCGGCCCTGCAACGCGCCGGCATCGGCCCGGGCACGATCCGGCTGTCCATCGGGCTGGAAGACCCGGCGGACCTCATCGACGACCTCAAGCGCGCGCTCAAGGTGGCAGCCAAGGTGGCGGCATGAAGCTCATCGTCGACGGCCACGAGGCCTACGCCTACACCGGCGGCAAGGCGTTCGACCCCGCCCTGCCCTGCGTCGTGTTCATCCACGGCGCGATCAACGACCACAGCGTCTGGACCCTGCTGGCGCGCTGGTGCGCCCACCATGGCTACAGCGTGCTGGCGGTGGACCTGCCCGGGCACGGCCGCAGTGCAGGCCTGCCGCTCACCAGCGTCGAGGCCATCGCTGCCTGGCTCCACCGGCTGATGGACGCCGCTGGCGTGGCCCGGGCCGCGCTGGTCGGCCACAGCATGGGCTCGCTCATCGCGCTGGAGGCTGCCGCGCGGGCGAGCACGCTCGTGATGGTGGGCACGGCCTACCCGATGAAGGTGTCGGAGGCGCTGCTCACGACCGCGCGCGACCAGCCCGAGGCCGCGATGGCCATGGTGAACGCCTTCTCCCACTCGCTGGCCAGCGCCAAGCCGGGCTATCCGGGGCCGGGCGCCTGGCTGCGCGGCGGGGCGATGGCGTTGAAGCGGCGCTTGCAGGCGCGCCAGACAGACGTGAACCTGTTCGAGAACGACTTTCAGGTCTGCGACCGCTATGCCGGTGGCGAGGCGGCCGCGGCGCGCGTGGGGTGCCCCGTGCATTTCATCCTCGGTGCACTGGACCAGATGACAAGCCCGAAGCAGAACGCGGTGCTGGGCGGCCTTCTCAAGCCGCGCATCCACACCTTGGCGTGCGGACACGAGCTGATGGCCGAGGCGCCTGACGCGGTGCTCGCCGCCCTTCGCACGGCGCTCACGTCCTGAGATACCCCCTTGCCGCCCTTCGGGAAGCGGCGTTGAATCGGTGCATGAGCACCGCCCGATTCACCCGCTTCGCCGACTTCTACCCCTTCTACCTGAGCGAGCACAGCAACCTGGTGTGCCGCCGCTTGCACTTCATTGGCTCCACGCTGGTGCTGGCCTGCGTGCTGCAGCTGGTGCGCACCGGTGACCTGGCCTGGCTGCTGTACAGCCTGTTGTGCGGTTATGGCTTCGCCTGGATCGGCCACTTCTTCTTCGAGAAGAACCGTCCGGCCACGTTCAAGTACCCGCTCTACAGCTTCATCGGCGACTGGGTCATGTACGCCGATATCTGGCGTGGCCGCGTAAAGTTCTAGTTGCGCCAGGCCACGCCCACGTTGGCGTAGGTGCCGTCGCGCTGCTGCGTGAGCGGGCTGTCGGCCGCGGGGCCGAGCAGCCGGCTGGCGCCCGCGCCACCGAACACGAACCAATGCTTGGAAAGCGGCCGCGTGAAGCTCACACCCGCGTGCAGGTCACGCAGGCCGCCGCCTGGCACATAGGCGGGCTTGCCACTGGCGGCGACGGCGGACTCGGGCACGCCGAAATAGCTGCGCAGGTTGGTCGCGTCGGCTGCGGAGAGACCGATGCCGCTGGCCCACTCCAGCGTGGGGCTGCGGTAGAAGCGCCAACCGAGGTCGACGCCGCCCGTCAGCCCGCCCTTGTGGCCGAGCACGTCCTGTGAGAGGTTGGCGCCAAGGTTCCAGTCGGTGGCCAGGGCGTAGTTGGCGTAGAGCCGCACGCGCAAGGTGCGCTTCACGTCTGGCAGGCCCTGGGTGGTGCTGGCATCGCCGCTGTCGCGGCCACTGTCCATGCGCAGGGCCACTCCCAGGCGCAGCCGGCTGCCGTCGATGAGGAGCGTGCTCGCCCCGGCGCCGCCGGCATCGCGGCCAAACCCGAGGATGGCGCTGCCGCCCGAGGTGCTGATGCGCCAGCGCCCCCATTGCAGGGCCCACAGCGGACGCAGCTTGGTCTGGCGGGTGCTCGCGCCGTCGTACTCGGGCCGGCTGGCAATCGACGCCCCCAGCAGATAGCGCGCGGGCTGGCTTTCGGGTTCCTGCGCGGCTGGTTGGGCCATGGCAGGCAGCGCCAGGCCCAGCGCCAGGGTGGAGGCAGCACGTTTCATGCAGCCAGCCTAGCAGGCCCGGGCTTTCAACCGGCTTTCAACCAGCTTTGAGCTCGCGCGTCAGCTCGGTGAGCATGTCGTCGACCATCGCGTCCAGGTCGTACTTGAGCTGCCAGCCCCAGTCGCGCTGGGCGTCGCCGTCGTCGATGCGCTGCGGCCAGCTGGCCGCGATGGCCTGGCGGAAGTCCGGCACGCAGTCCATCGTGAACCCGGGCAGGCGGCGGCGGATGGACGCCGCGATGCCGGCCGGCGTGAAGCTCACACCCGCGAGGTTGTAGCTGCCGCGCTGGCGGATGGCGTCGGCCGGCGCGTTCATCAGCTCGATCGTGGCGCGCAGGGCGTCAGGCATGTACATCATGGGCAGCGCCTGGTCTTCCTGCAGAAAGCAGGTGTAGCGGCCTTCCTGGATGGCGGCGTGGAAGATCTCCACGGCGTAGTCGGTCGTGCCGCCGCCGGGCGGCGTCTTCCAGCTGATGAGGCCCGGGTAGCGCAGGCTGCGCACGTCCACGCCATGCTTGGCGTGGTACCAGGCGCACCAGCGCTCGCCGGCCAGCTTGGAGATGCCGTAGACGGTGGTCGGGTCCATCACCGTGGTCTGGGGCGTGTCGACGGCCGGGGTGTTCGGGCCGAAGGCGGCGATGGAGCTGGGCCAGAAGATCTTGTCCAGCTTCTCGTGCCGGGCCAGCTCCAGCACGTTGAGCAGGCCCTTCATGTTCAGGTCCCAGGCCCACATCGGGTGCTTCTCGCCGTTGGCCGAGAGTGCCGCGGCGAGGTGGTAGATCTGGGTGATCTTGTGGCGCTTGACCACGGTGGCCAGCGCGCCGGCATCGGTCACGTCCAGCGCCTCGTGCTGCAGCGTGCGCACGCGCCCTTGCGGGCTCAGGTCGCTCGTGATGACGGCGTCGTTGCCGTGCAGGCCGGCCAGCTCGACGGCCAGCTCGGTGCCGATCTGGCCGTTGGCGCCGATGATGAGGATGCGAACCGGTTTGCTCATTGCACGATCCCCAGCTCGCGGCCGGCCTGCGCGAAGGCGGCCACGGCCTTCTCCAGGTGTTCGCGCTCGTGCACCGCGGAGATCTGCACGCGGATGCGCGCCTGGCCCTTGGGTACCACGGGGAAGAAGAAGCCGACGGCGTAGATGCCCAGTTCCAGGATGCGGCGCGACAGCTCCTGCGCCTTCACGGCGTCGTAGACCATGATCGGCACGATGGGATGCGTGCCCGGCTTGATCTCGAAGCCCGCGGCCTGGATGGCCTCGCGGAACCAGGCGGTGTTGGCCTCGAGCTTGTCGCGCAGCGCGGTCGAGCCTTCGAGGATGTCGAGCACTGCGAGCGACGCCCCGGCGATGCTCGGCGCCAGCGTGTTGCTGAAGAGATAGGGGCGCGAGCGCTGGCGCAGCAGCTCCACCACGTCCTTGCGCGCGGCCGTGAAGCCGCCCGAGGCGCCGCCCAGGGCCTTGCCGAACGTGCCGGTGATGATGTCGATCTTGCCGAACACGCCGCGGTGTTCAGGCGTGCCGCGGCCGGTCTTGCCCAGGAAGCCGCTGGCGTGGCATTCGTCCACGCCCAGCAGCGCGTCGTAGCGGTCGCAGAGTTCGCGGATCTTGTCGAGCTGGGCAATGGTGCCGTCCATCGAGAACACGCCGTCGGTGAAGACCATCTTGAAGCGGGCACCCTTGTCGTTGGCCTCCTTCAGGCAACGCTCCAGGTCGGCCAGGTTGTTGTGCTCGTAGCGCCAGCGCTGAGCCTTGCACAGGCGGATGCCGTCGATGATGGAGGCGTGGTTGAGCGCGTCGCTGATGATGGCGTCCTGCTCGCCCAGCAGCGGCTCGAAGAGGCCACCGTTGGCGTCGAAGGCCGCGGCGTACAGGATGGCGTCCTCGCAGCCGACGAAGCGGGCGATGCGCTGCTCCAGCGTCTTGTGCAGGTCTTGCGTGCCGCAGATGAAGCGCACCGACGACAGCCCGAAGCCGTGCGTGCGCAGCGCCTCGTGCGCGGCCTCGATGACCTGCGGGTGCGACGACAACCCGAGGTAGTTGTTGGCGCACAGGTTGATGACCTCGCGACCATCGGTCGTCTTGACCACGGCGCCTTGCGGCGTGGTGATGATGCGCTCGGCCTTGAACAGGCCTGCAGCGCGGATGCCGTCGAGTTCAGCTTGCAGGTGTTGATAGAACGCTTGGCTCATGGCGCCGCTCCTGGTGCACAATTCGGTAAATTGAACTTGTTCGATATATCGAACTCGTGTGCAGTATCTGAAAAACGTCCATTCGCGTCAAGCATGAGCATCGACACCGAACCGCCGCGCGTAGGCGCGGCCCTGCAGGCGCTGCGCAGCAGCCGTGGCCTCTCGCTCGACGACCTGTCCAAGCGGGCCGGCGTCAGCAAGTCGATGTTGTCGCAGATCGAGCGCAACCAGGCCAATCCCACGGTGGCCGTGGTGTGGCGCCTTGCCAATGCGCTGGGCGTTGAGATGGGTGAGCTGCTGGGGGCCGAGCGGGCTGCCACGCCGGCCATCGAAACCGTGCCGGCGCACGCCACGCCCGGCCTGACCAGCCCCGACGGCCTGTGCAAGCTGCGCATCCTCGGGCCCATCGAGCTGGCCGGGCAGTTCGAGTGGTACGAACTCAGCGTGCAGCCGGGCGGCGTGCTCGACAGCCAGGCGCACGAGCCCGGCTCGCGTGAGCACCTGAGCGTGCTGACCGGCAGCCTGGAAGTCACGGCCCAGGGTGTGACGAGCAAGCTCAAGGCTGGCGAGACGGCCCGTTATGCGGTGGACGGCCCGCACGCCATCCGCAACGCCACCAAGTCGGCGGCGACCGCGCTGCTGGTGGTGCTGCACCCGTAGACTCCTCGGGGTCCAACCCGGGAGCCCCGACATGATCCAACGCCGATCCGCCCTGGCCGCGCTGGCCGCCCTGCCCTTTGCAGCGCGCGCCGATGACAAACCGATCCGCCTGCTGGTGGGCTTCCCGGCGGGTGGCGGCACCGATGCGATCGCGCGGCTGCTGGGCGAGGCCCTGCAGGCGTCGCTCGGCACGACCGTGCTCGTGGACAACCGGCCGGGCGCCGGTGGCCAGATCGCCGCCCAGGCGCTCAAGGCGGCAGCGCCCGACGGCACGACCTTCTTCGTCAGCCACGACCACACGATCTCCATCCTGCCGCTGGTGTTGAAGAACCCGGGCTTCGACCCGGCCAAGGACTTCATCCCCGTGGCGGGTTTTGCGACGTTTGCGAATGCGCTCGCCCTGTCCGCTGGCACGCCGGCCGCCAGCCTGCCGGAGTACCTGGCCTGGGTGAAGAAGCAGGGCGGCCAGGGCAACGTGGGCGTGCCGGCCCCGGCCTCGGTACCGGAGTTTCTCGTCAAGCTGCTGGGCGAGAAGAACGGCCTGAACCTGCTGGCCGTGCCCTACCGCGGCAGCGCGCCGATGATCGGCGACATGCTCGGCAACCAGATCAGCGCCGGGGTCGGCTCGGTGCCTGACCTCATCATCAACCACCAGCAGAAGAAGCTGCGCATCGTGGCGGTGATGGGCCAGCAGCGCCAGGCGGTGCTGCCGGAAGTGCCGACCTTCGCCGAACTGGGCATTGCCGGCTTCGAGGACCTGCCGTACTACGGGCTGTTCGCGCCGGCTGGCACGCCGTCGGCGGTGGTCGAGCGCTTCTCCAACGCGCTGGCCGGCGTCATTGGGCAGCCTGCCGTGAAGTCGCGGCTGACCGAGCTTGGCCTGACAGTGGGCATGATGACCTCCGCCCAGCTGGCGGCCCGCGAAAAGTCCTACGCAGCCGCCTGGGCGCGCATCATCAAGGCGGGGGGCTTCCAGCCCCAATGACAGCGCAGGCCGCGACCGAGCGCTGAAAGGCGATGACCGCCATGCAAGACATCCGCGAGACAGACCCCGCCTACTACATGCGGCTGCTCGTCGACCGGGTGCCGACGATGCTGGCGTACTGGGACCGCGACCTCCACTGCCGGTTCGCCAACCGGGCGTACGAAGCCTGGTTCGGGGTGGACCCCGACCGCCTGCTCGGCACATCCATCCGCGACCTGCTGGGCCCCAGGCTGTTCGAACTCAATCACCCCTACATGCTCAAGGCGCTGGCCGGTGAGCGGCAGGTGTTCGAGCGCATCGTCCCAGGCCCAGGCGGCATCGAGCGTCACAGCCTGGCCGAATACATCCCTGACCGCGTCGACGGCGAGGTGCGCGGCTTTCTCGTCCAAGTGACGAACGTGACCGAGCTGAAGCAGACCCAGGCCGCGCTGAGTCGCGAAAGCGCATTGCGCGCCGAGCTTGAACAGCGCACACAGGAACTCCAGGCGCTGCTGCAGGAACGCACGGAGATGCTGCACGTGCTGGCGCATGAGGTCAGGCAGCCGCTGAACAACGCGTCTGCGGCCCTGCAAAGCGCTCGGGGCGCCTTGCGAAAGCGCCCTGAAGACGTCGTCTCGGGTCGCGTTGAACAGGCGCAGCAGGTGCTGGGCGACGTGGTCTGCCGCATCGACAACACGCTGGCGGTGGCCTCCCTGCTTGCGCGGTCGGAGCCCGTGCCGCGGTACGAGGTGGACATTGCCGCGCTGGCCTCCATTGCCATTGGCGACATGGCGGCCAGCGAGCAAGGTCGAATCCAGGTTGAACATGCCACGCTCACACGCACGGGCCTGATGGACATGAGCCTGATGCGCCTTGCACTGCGCAACCTGCTGTCCAACGCGTTGAAGTTCAGCGCGCCTGGCACGCCGGTGCTGCTGCGCGTGTGCGAAACCGAGCAACCGCCGGCGCTGCACCTGACCGTGACCGATACCGGGCCCGGCATCGCCCCCGAGGTGCTGCCTCGCCTCTTCCGCCGAGGCGCGCATGGCCGGGGCAGCCGTGGCGCGCACGGGCTGGGCCTGGGGCTGTACATCGTCGAGCGCGTCATGGCGCTGCACGAGGGAAGCGCGCGGCTGGTGGGCACCGGCCCTGGCGGCACGACGTTCGAGCTCGTGCTGCCTCAGCTTGAAGCTCAGGAGCCGGGGTCGCCCAGCAGCCGGTCCAGCGTCAGGGCCGACCAGTCGCCCTGACGCCACAGGTTGAGCAGCAGGCCGCGGCGTTCGGCGAGGAAGTGATCGAGCAGCGGCCCGGCGGCCGCCTTCTCGGGCGAGCACAGCAGCACGAGGCGCTGGGCGCCCTCCTCTTCCAGCCGGCCGATCCAGTCCATGGCGAGCAGCTTGTCGACGATGGGGCTGAGCTGCAGTGGGTCCACCCGCAGCGCCACGGCCAGGCCCAGGTGGGAGAGCCCCCGCTGCCCGGCCTCGCGCGCACGCCACAGCTCGCGCAGCACCTCCAGCGCCAGGGCCATGGGCTGGCCCGGCGCGTCGGGGCGCAGGTGCAGCCGCCCGGTGAGGCTCGGCGTGTTGGCGGCCAGGATGGCGCCCAGCAGCACGATGACCCAACCCAGGTAGACCCAGATCAGGAAGACCGGCACGGTGGCGAAGGCGCCATACAGGGTGGAGTAGGTCGGCACCTGCTTGACATACCAGGCCAGCAACGATTTGGCGAGCGAGAAGCCCAGCGACACGAAGGCCCCGCCCAGCAGCGCGTGGCGCCAGCGCACATGCGTGTTGGGCACGTAGTGGAAAAGGCCCGCGACCGCCAGGCCCAGCAGCACGATGTCCACGCCACCCAGCAGCGCGGCCAGGTCGCCCGGCATCTTGGTGAAGAGGCCCTGCCCGACGCTGATGGCATAGCTCGTCAGCGTGAGGCTGCCGCCGAGCAGCAGCGGCCCGAGCGTGAGCGCCGCCCAATAGACGAGCACGCGCTGCGCCATGGGGCGCGGCCGCTGCACGCGCCAGATGGCGTTGAGCGTGCGGTCGATGGTGAGCATGAGCGCCAGCGCCGTGACGCCGAGCGCCACCAGGCCCACCGCACCGAGCTTGTTGGCCTTGGCCGCGAACTGCGTGAGCGACGCCAGCACGGGCTTGGCGATGTTGGTCGGGATGAGGCTCTTCAGGAAGTACTGCTCCAGCGCCGACTGGAAGCTCGAGAACATCGGGAAGGCCGTGAAGATGGCCAGCATCACCGTGAGCAGCGGCACGAGAGAAATGAGCGTCGTGAACGTGAGGCTGCCGGCCGTGAGGCCGAGCTTCTCCTCGCGGAAGCGCTGGCGGAAGGTGTGCAGCGTCTGCAGCCAGGGCCAGGCCAGCAGGTCGGTGATGAAATTGCTCGCGAACGCGATGGGGTTGCGTTCCAGCGGGGCGTCGGGGTTCTCGGCAGGCACCGCTTCGGTCGGCGGCGTCGGGTTCGGCGGGAGGGACATGGCTTCTATGATGCCGCAGCTATGCCTGCCGCCCCCGAAAGAACCGAGCCCCGCGCCAACGAGCGCCTGTCGCGCAACCTCGCCACGGCCAGTGTCGTGGCACTGATCGTGCTGTGCCTGGCGTGGGAGCTGTGGCTCGCGCCCACGGGCCGAGGCACCCTCGCACTCAAGGTGCTGCCACTGCTGGCAGCCCCCATCGGGCTGTGGCGCTACCGCATGTACACCTACCGCTGGGTGGCCCTGGCGATCTGGCTGTATGTGCTGGAAGGCTTGGTGCGCTCGACGAGCGAAGGCGGGCTCGGGCAATGGCTGGCCGCCGCCGAGGTGGTGCTGAGCGTGGTGGCCTTCACGGCGTGCACGGCGCAGATCCGGCTGCGGCTGGCCGCCGCCAAGGCCGCATGAGCGCATTCCTTGAAGCCCTGCGCGCCAGGCTGGGCGAGGCGGGGCTGCTCGTGGGGGGCGAGCTGGCCGCCTACGAGACCGACTGGCGCAAGCGCTACCCCGGCAAGGCGCTCGCCGTGGCCCGGCCGGCGTCGACGGCCGAGGTGGCCGTAGTGCTGCAGCTCTGCCATGGCCACCGCGTGGCGGTCGTGCCGCAGGGCGGCAACACGGGTCTGGTGGGCGGCTCGACGCCCGACGACAGCGGCCGGCAGCTGGTGCTGAGCCTGTCCCGGATGAAGCAGGTGCGCAACATCGACACCGCCAACGCCAGCCTCACGGCCGAGGCCGGCTGCGTGCTCGCCGACGTGCAGGCGGCGGCGGCCAGTGCCGGCATGCTGTTCCCGCTGAGCCTGGCGGCCGAAGGCTCGTGCACCCTGGGTGGCAACCTGGCCACCAATGCCGGCGGCACGCAGGTGCTGCGTTACGGCAATGCGCGGGAGCTGTGCCTCGGGCTGGAGGTGGTGACCGCCACGGGCGAGGTCTGGCAGGGCCTGTCGGGCCTGCGCAAGGACAACACCGGCTATGACCTGCGCGACCTGTTCATCGGCAGCGAAGGGACGCTGGGCGTCATCACCGCCGCCACGATGAAGCTCTACCCGGCGCCCAAGGAGCGCCTCACCGCCCTTGCGGCCTGCACATCGATGGACGACGCGGTCGCGCTGCTGCGCCTGGCGCGAGACCGCGCGGGCGACGCGCTGACGGGCTTCGAGGTGATGGGCCGCCCGGCACTCGCGCTGGTCGCCCGCGAACTGCCGCAGCTCACCCAGCCGTGGGCGCCCGCACCCTGGACGGTGCTGCTGGAACTCTCCGACGCCGAAAGCGCCGAACACGCGCGGACGGTGTTCGAGGGCCTGCTCGAAGCCGCGGTAGAGACAGGCTGCGTGCAGGACGCGGCCATTGCCCAGAACCTGCAGCAGGCCAAAGCCTTCTGGCACCTGCGCGAGTCCATCCCGCTGGCGCAGGCGCAAGCCGGGCTGAACATCAAGCACGACATCGCGCTGCCGGTCTCGGCGATTCCTGGTTTCGTCCAGGAAATGGATGCGGCCCTGGCGGCCTACCTGCCGGGCATCGAGGTCATCGACTTCGGCCACCTGGGTGACGGCAACCTGCACTACAACGTGCAGGCGCCTGCGGGCGTGGCACCGGCGGCGTTCCTGGCGGCGCACGAGGCGCCGATCAACGCGATGGTCTACGACGCCGTGGGCCGGCGCGGCGGGTCGATCTCGGCCGAGCACGGCATCGGCCGGCTCAAGCGCGAGGAGCTCGCCGCGCGCAAGGACCCGACGGCCCTCGCGCTGATGCGGGCGGTCAAGCAGGCGCTGGACCCGCTCAACCTGCTCAACCCTGGGCGATTGCTCTAAGTCGTTGCCCCAGGCACTTGCCCTGGGCCGATGCTTAGGCAGATGCTTTGGCGATGGCGACCACGGCGGGTGCGGCAGGCTGCCACCTGCGGTACAGCCACTCCGCAATCCAGAACAGGAAGATCGTCAGCGTCAAGAAGGCGACGATCAGCAACAGGACTTCCCCGACCGTCAGAAAGGCGGCGCCGACGATGGTCCAGCGTTGCCGGCGGATCGGGAAGCGTCGCGCCAGACTCTCCCGCTTGACTTCGATGCTGTCGTAGAAGGTCGGCACGACCAGCAGCGTGAGCAGCGTCGACGTGATGGTGCCGCCGATGATGGCGACCGCCATCGGCCGGTAGAACTCGCCGCCCTCACCCACGCCGATGGCCACGGGCAGCATGCCGGCGATGAGGGCCAGCGTCGTCATCAGGATGGGCCGGAAGCGCTTGCGCCCGGCGTGCATCAGGGCCTCTTCACGGTCGATGCCGGCGGCCTCCTCCTGGCGCGTGGCGTCCAGCAGCAGGATGGCGTTCTTGGCCACCAGGCCCATCAGCATGATGACGCCGATCAGGCTCATGAGGTTGAGCGTGCCGCCGGTCAGCAGCAGGGCCAGCACGACACCGATCAGGCTCAGCGGCAGCGACATCATCACGCCCAGGGGCGCCGTGAAGCTGTTGAACTGGATGACGAGCACGAAGTACATCAGTGCGATGCCCGACAGCAGCGCGGTGATCATGGCCGTGAACACCACCTGCTGGTCACGCGCCGCGCCGGCCAGCTCGACACCGAAGCCCGGCGGGAAGTCGATCTTCTCGGCGAGCTTCTTGGCCTCGGACGTGATCTCGCCCGGCGAGCGGCCCTGGGCGTTGGCGCTGACCGTGATCGTGCGCTTGCCGTCACCGTGCTGGATCTGGCCCGGGCCCTTGCCCATCGTCACGGTGGCGATCTGGTCGAGCGGCACCATGCGGTTGGTGCCGGAGACGGCGATGGGCAGCCGCTCGATGTTGGCGGCGTCCACGCGGTCGCTCGGGTGCAGCCGGATAGAGACGTCACGCGTCTCGCCGGTGGGGTCGACCCAGTCGCCCGCTTCCACGCCGGCAAAGGCCACGCGCAAGGCCTGGGCAGCATCGTTCACCGAAATGCCCATCTGGTTGGCCAGGCCCCGGTCGAGCTCGATCTGCAGTTCGTTCTGCGGATCCTGCTCGGAGTAGCCGATGTCCACGGCACCCTTGATGCCCGCCATGGTCTTCTGGAAGTCCTGCGTGATCTGCTGGAGCTTGCGGGTGTCGGTGCCGTAGAAGCGGATCTGCACCGGCTTTTGGGCGCCGTTGTTGAGGTCATCGAGCACCACGTACTCGGCGCCGACGAGGCGCGAGACCTTCTCGCGCAGTTCCTTGGCCACCTCGGCCGCCGAGCGCTGGCGCTCGGTGCTCTTGCCGATGTCCACGTAGATGCGGCCGCCCGCAGCGTTCGGGTAGGCCGTGGTGGCTTTGGTTTCCTTCATGGTCGACGCCAGGGCCGCCGCAGCGTCGAGCTTGAGCTTGGAATACTCCAGGCTGCTGGAGGCCGGGCTGCGCACTTCGATGGCCAGGAAGCCAGCGTCTGCCTGCGGCAGGAAGCTGGAGCCCCCGAACTTGGCCTGCAGCGCGATGGCGCCGAAGAGGCTCGCGATCGCGAATACGGCCATCCAGCGGCGATGGTGCAGCGCCCAGGCGATCACGTGGCCGTAGCGGTCTGCCACGCCGTCGAACCAGTGGTTGAAGCGTTCGAGCAGCTTGCTGAAGCCGGTCTTGGGCTGCTCGTGGTAGCCCGGGGGGTCGCCCCAGTAGGCCGACAGCATCGGGTCCAGCGTGAAGCTGATGATGAGCGAGACGATGACCGACGCGACCACGGTCAGCGCGAAAGGCTTGAACCACTGGCCCGGGCCGTTGCCCATGAAGGCGACCGGCACGAACACGGCCACGATGGCGAAGGTGGTGGCAGCCACCGCCAGCCCGATCTCGGCCGTGCCCTCGCGGGCGGCAGTGACGCGGTCGCTGCCGCGCTCCATGTGCCGCACGATGTTCTCTCGCACCACGATGGCGTCGTCGATGAGCACGCCGATAGCCAGCGACAGGCCCAGCAGGCTCATGAAGTTCAGCGAGAAGCCCATCAGCCACACGGCGATGAAGGCCGCCAGCACCGAGGTGGGCAGCGACAGCGCCGTGATGAGCGTGGAGCGCCAGCTGTTGAGGAAGGCGTAGACCACGAAGATGGTCAGGCCTGCGCCGAACACCAGGGCGTGTGTCACGTTGTGCAGGCTGTTCTCGGCGTCCTTGCCGCCGTCCTGCGTGATGTCGAGCGTGGTGCCCTTGGGCAGTTCCTTCTCGATCTCGGTGACAAGCTTGCGGGCGTCGCCGGCCACGCTCACGGTGGAGGCATCACGCGAGCGAGTCACGGAGATGCCGACGTTGGGACGGCCGTTGCGCAGCGAGTAGCCGGTCATCTCGGCAAAGCCGTCCCGCACCTCGGCGACCTGGCCGAGGCGCACGACCATGCCGGCGTTGCGCTTGATGATCATCTGCTCGAACTCGGCCGGCGACTCCAGGCGCCCCAGCAGGCGAATGCTCTGGTCTTCCAGCGTGCCGCGGACCTTGCCCACGGGGGCGGTGGTGTTCTGGGCACGCACCGCGTTGAGCACTTCCGTGACCGAGACACCGAACTCGCGCAGCTTCTCGGCGCGCAGCAGGATGGAGAGCTCGCGCTTGAGCGAGCCGTTCACGTTGACCGTGGACACACCCGCGATGCCGCGGAAACGCTCGGCCAGCTTGTCCTCGGCCAGGCGGCTGAGCTGGGCATGGGTGAGCGACGTGCTGGAGAGTGAGAGCTGCAGGATGGGCTGCGCGCCCGGGTCGGCCCGGGAGATGATGGGCTCGCGCATCTCGATGGGCAGCTTGTAGCGCACCGATGCGATGGCGTTGCGCACTTCGTCTGCCGCCTCGATCATGTTCTTGGAGAAGTCGAACACGAGCACGATGGTGGCGCCGCCTTCGCGGGACGTGGAGTTGGAGCGATCCACCCCCGAAATGCTCTGCAGCGCCTTCTCGATGCGGTTGACCACCTCGCGCTCCGCCGTCTCGGGGGAGGCGCCCGGGTAGGTGATGTTGATGACGAGCACCGGAGGCTCGACCTCGGGGAACTGGTTGACCTTGAGCTTGGACAGCGCCAGCAGGCCGACCAGCATCAGCCCGATGACCATGACGACGGTCGCGACGGGCCTGCTGATGCTGAAGTTGGAGAGGAACATCGACGCGCTCCTGGTTACTTGCTGGCTGCGGGCGCGGGGGCAGGTGCGGGCACGGCCGAGGCGGCACCGGCGCCGGGCGCCACCCGCTGGACGGTGGCGCCGTCCGTCAGGTTGCCAGTGGGCGAGCGCAGCACCTGGTCGCCTGCGGCCAGGCCCGAGGTGATCACGACCTCGCCGCGCCGGTCGTCGCGCTCGCCCAGCGTCACGGGCACCTTCTTCAGTTGCGTGCCAGCGACCTTCCACACGAAGGCGGCGTCACCCTGGCGCTGCACCGAGCCTTCGGCGAGCACGAGCGCGCGGCGGTCGGCGCTTTCGACCCGCCCTTCAGCGTAGAGCCCGGCCACTTGCGGGGCTTTGGTGCGGTCGTCGAACTCGGCGGTCACCTCGACCTGGCGCGTGGTGGCATTGGCCGAGGCGTCGATGCGGCCGAGCTTGCCGCGGAACTCGGTATCGCCAAAGCCGTTGATGCGGAAGGCAACCGGCTGGCCGATCTTGAGCTCACCCAGGCGGTCGGCGGAAATCTGACCTTCGAAGCGCATGGAGCCCGGGTCGATCACCTTGACGAGTTCGCGGCCGACCTGGACCGTGTCGCCGACGGAGATCTTGCGCTCGCTGACGACGCCATCGAACGGGGCCCTGACCTCGGTGCGGGAAACCTGCTGGCGGGCCGTGACGGCACGGGCCTTCGCGGCCGCCAGTTCGCTCTGCGCGGCATTGCGGCGCACCTCGGCGTCTTCCAAGCCCTGCAAGGAGATCATGCCTTGCTGGTTGAGCGTGCGTTGGCGGGCCAGCACGCGCTCGGTCTGCTCGAAGCTCTGCTGCGCGGCACGCACGGCCTCGTCGGCGGAGGTGAGGCTGTCGCGGATGGCGGTGGCGTCGAGCCGGATGATGAGATCACCTGCACGCACCCGCTCGCCGTTGTCCTTGGCCACCTGCAGCACCACGGCCGCGACCTCGGCGCGCAGGTCGGCGCGGCGTGCGGGCTGGATGGCGCCGGTGATCACCGGTGCGCCGATCAGGCCGCTCTGCCCGACTTCGCGAAGGTCCTCGGGTGCCAGCAGCAGCGGCGCCGAGGGCTTGGCCGCAGCGGACTTCGCTTCGTCGGGCTTGCCACCCTTGCTGCAGGCGGCGAGAACCAGGGCCAGCGTCAGGGCGGTGAGGATCGGCGTTGCACGCGTCATGGAGAGGCTTTCTTCAGAGGACAAGGGTCGGGCGGATCAAACGCGCGAGCTTAACGGCCTGGCAACAGTTCGCCAGAGGTCATGCACGATGTAACACGCCGTCGATGGCGCGCATTCGCGGTGTCAGGCGGGGTGCCAGTCCAGGGGCCAGGCGCCCTGCTGCCAGCGCTGCAGCCAGAGCAGCCCGATGAGCGTCTTGGCGTCGGTGAGCTCGCCCCGGGCGGCCAGCTGGTCAAGCTCGGCCGGCGTGTGGGTGACGAGTTCGAGGAACTCGCCGGGGTCGAGGTGCTGCGCGCCCTGGGTGAGGCCGCGCGCGAAGTAGATGTGGATGCCCTCGTCCGAATAGGCGATGGCGTTGTGCAGCACGCCGGCATAGGCCCATTCGGCGGCTGTGTAGCCGGTTTCCTCGGTCAGCTCGCGCTGGCCGCAGGCCAGCGGCGCCTCGCCGGCGTCCAGCTTGCCGGCCGGGAACTCGAGCATCACGCGGCCCATGGGGTAGCGGTACTGGCGCTCCAGCAGCAGCCGGCCGTCCTCCAGCAGCGGCACGACCATGACGGCGCCCGGGTGGCGGATGAACTCGCGGCTGGACGTGCCGCCATCGGGCAAGGCCACGCGGTCCTTCAGGACGCGCAGGAAGTGGCCCTGGTAGACCTCGGTGCTGTCGAGCTGGCGCTCGACGAGGTGGGCGTCGTCAGTCGTCGACACGGTGCGTGCCGCGGCGCAGGTAGCGCCAGACGAAGCCGGGAAAGCCCAGCGTGACGAAGAGGCAGGCCGCAGCAGCGTAGAACTCCCAGCCCTGAGCGTGCCGCTGGCCGATGCGTGACTCCAGCAGCGTGCCGACCGCCAGGGTCAGGCCGGCCATGAGCAGCAGCTCCAGCAGGCGCCACCAGCCGCCCTTGGGCGAACGGCGCGGGCCGACGAGCAGCACGCGCTCGTTGAAGTAAGGCAGGTTGGCCGCCAGCACGGCCACGGCCAAGACCAGCCAGACCGCTGCCGACTGGTCCATCAGGTCGCCAGGGCCTTGACGATGGCCTGGGCGCACAGCGCCATCAGGCCGCCCGGCAACAGGCCGAACACCAGCACGGCCGCACCGTTGAGCGACATCACGAAGCGCACGTCACCGGGCGCGGTCAGCGGGGTCTTGTCGGTGGGTTCGTCGAAGAACATGACCTTGACGACACGCAGGTAGTAGAAGGCACCGATCAGCGACACCACCACCGCGAAGATGGCCAGGTACAGGTAGGCATCCACGTCCGTGGAGATCAGGGCCTGCAGCACGGCCAGCTTGGCGTAGAAGCCCACCGTCGGCGGGACGCCGGCCAGCGAGAACATGAACAGCGTCATGACCAGGGCGAACCAGGGGCTGCGCTTGGCCAGGCCGGCGAAGTCCTTGAGCTCCTCGGCCTCGAAGCCCTGGCGGGCCAGCAGGATGACCATGCCGAAGGTGCCGAGCGTGGTCAGCACGTAGGTCACGGCGTAGAACATCGCCGAGCTGTAGGCGTTGGCGGCCGACAGGGTGTTGTTGTTGACGACACCGCTCGTCATGGCCAGGAGCATGAAGCCCATGTTGGCGATGGTCGAGTAGGCCAGCATGCGCTTGATGTTGGTCTGCGCGATGGCGGCCAGGTTGCCCACCAACAGCGACATCACCGACAGCACCATCAGCATCTGCTGCCAGTCCACGGCCAGGCCGATCATGCCTTCCACCAGCAGGCGGATCGTGATGGCAAAGGCGGCCAGCTTCGGCGCGCCACCGATGAGCAGCGTGATGGCCGTCGGGGCGCCCTGGTAGACGTCGGGCACCCACATGTGGAACGGTGCCGCGCCGAGCTTGAACGCGAGGCCAGCCACCACGAACACCACGCCGAACACCAGCACGGAGCGGTTGGGCGCGCCCTTGGAGATGACGTCGAACACCTCGGGGATGCTGAGCGAACCCGTGGCGCCGTACATCATGGACAGGCCGTACAGCAGGAAGCCGCTGGCCAGTGCGCCCAGGACGAAGTACTTCATCGCGGCCTCGGTCGAGACGGCGTGGTCACGGCGCAGCGCCACCAGCGCATACAGCGACAGGCTCATCAGCTCCAGGCCGAGATAGACGACCAGGAAGTTGTTGGCCGACAGCATCACGCAGATGCCCAGCAGCGAGAACAGGCTCAGGATGAAGAGCTCGCCCTTGAGCATCTCGCGCACGCCGGCATAGGGGCGTGCATAGACGAGCGCGATCATCGTCGCCACGCAGGCGAAGCCGGCGAGCAGGTGGCCCATCGGGTCGGCCACCACCATGCCCTGCATGGCGTAGGTCGTGAAGCCTGCGTCGAAGTAGTAGAAGTGCATGCCGGCCACGATGGCCAGCGACAGCTGGGTGAGCCAGTAGGTCGGGCGGCGCTGTTCGTCGGTCACCCACAGGTCGACCAGGGCGACGACGCATCCCATCGCCAACAGCAGGATCTCGGGGTAGATCGCGAGCCAGTTCATGTCGTTCATTGTTCTTGCCTCTGCTCGGATCAGCCCGGAAGCTTGCTGGTCGCCACGTGCTTGAGCAACTCGGTGACCGAGTTGTGCATCACGTCGGTGAAGGGCTTCGGATAGAGGCCCATGTACAGCGTGGCCACGGCCAACAGGCCGAGCATGATGAATTCGCGCTTGTTGATGTCGGTCAGGCTGCGCACGTTGTCATTGGCGATGTCGCCGAAGTAGACGCGCTTGACCATCCACAGCGTGTAGGCGGCACCGAACACCAGCGCCGTCGCGGCGATGAGGCCCAGCCAGAAGTTGGCCTGCACGGTGCCCAGGATGACCATCCACTCGCCCACGAAGCCTGCCGTGGCGGGCAGGCCGCAGTTGGCCATGCCGAAGAACACGGCGAAGGCGGCGAACTTGGGCATGGTGTTGACCACGCCACCGTAGGCCGCGATCTCGCGGGAGTGCACGCGGTCGTACAGCACGCCGATGCACAGGAACATGGCGCCCGACACGAAGCCGTGCGAGATCATCTGCACGATGGCGCCCGAGACGCCCAGCTCGTTGAAGATGAAGAAACCCAGCGTCACGAAACCCATGTGGGCGATGGACGAATAGGCCACGAGCTTCTTCATGTCCTTCTGCACCAGCGCCACGAGGCCGATGTAGACGACGGCGATCAGGGACATGGCGATGATGAGCCACGCCCACTGGCGTGCCGCATCAGGCGCGATGGGCAGCGAGAAGCGCAGGAAGCCGTAGCAGCCCAGCTTCAGCATGATGGCCGCCAGCACGACGGAGCCGCCGGTGGGCGCCTCGACGTGGGCGTCGGGCAGCCAGGTGTGCACCGGCCACATCGGCACCTTGACCGAGAAGGCCGCCAGGAAGGCGAAGAAGAGCCAGGTCTGGGCACCGCCGGCCAGCGGCAGCTTGTGCCAGGTCTGGATGTCGAAGCTGCCAGCGGACTGGTAGTACAGGTACAGCAGCGCGACCAGCATCAGCAGCGAGCCGGCCAGCGTGTACAGGAAGAACTTGAACGCCGCATAGACGCGGTTCGGGCCGCCCCAGACGCCGATGATGATGTACATCGGAATCAGCGTGGCCTCGAAGAACACGTAGAACAGCATGCCGTCCAGCGCGCTGAACACGCCCACCATCAGGCCCGACAGGATCAGGAAGGCGCCCATGTACTGGTTGACGCGCGTCTCGATCACTTCCCACGCGGAAATGACCACGATGACGGTGATGAAGGCCGTCAGCGGCACGAACCACATCGAGATGCCGTCCACGCCCAGGTGGTAGCGGATGTTGAAGCGCTCGATCCACGCCTGGTTCTCGACGAACTGCATCGCAGCCGTGGAGGTGTCGAATCCGGTGATGAGCGGGATGGTGACGAGGAAGCTCGCCACCGCGGCAGCCAGCGCCATCCAGCGCACGGTGCCCGCCTGTTCATCGCGCCCCAGCGCCAGCAGCACGGCGCCGCAGACGATGGGCAGAAAAATCGCAAGACTCAGCAACATTCTTGTTCTCCGCCTCTCGCTCAGAACCCGAACAGGGCGTTGAACTGGGGCTTGATATAGGGCCAGAGCTGCCAGGTCATCAGCCCCGTGATGCCGAGGATCATGACGAGGGCGTACCAGTAAAGGTGGCCGGTCTGCACGCGGCGCACCAGGCCCGCGATGCCGCCGATGACCTTGGCCGAGCCATTGATGATGACGCCGTCGATCAGGCCGGCATCGCCGCCCTTCCACAGGCCCACGCCGATGACGCGCGCCAGGCGGGCCAGCACGTTCTCGTTGAACCAGTCCATGTAGTACTTGTTCTCGAGGATGACGATGAGCGGGCGCAGCACCTTGGCGAGCGTGGCCGGGATGCTCGGCGCGACCATGTAGAACACGTAGGCCGTGACGACACCGGCCAGGGCCAGCCAGAACGGCAGCGTGGTCAGGCCGTGCAGCGCCATGGCGGCAGCGCCGTGGAACTCGTGCGCGAGCTCTTCCATGGCCGGGTGGGCGTGCAGGTTGACGTGGATGGCGTCCTTGAAGAAGTCGCCGAACAGCATGGGCTGGATGGCCAGGAAGCCGATGACCACCGACGGGATGGCCAGCAGGACCAGCGGCGCCGTGACGACCCAGGGCGACTCGTGCGGCGTGTGGTCATGACCGTGGCCGTGGTCGTCGTGGTGGTCGTGCTCGCCCGGGAAGGGCTTGTGGTGGAAGTGTTCCTTGCCGTGGAAGACGAGGAAGTACATCCGGAACGAGTAGAACGCAGTCACGAACACGCCGGCGATGACGGCGAAGTAGGCGAAGCCCGCGCCCGGCAGGGTGCTGGCGTGCACCGCCTCGATGATCGAGTCCTTGGAGTAGAAGCCCGAGAACAGGGGCGTGCCGATCAGGGCCAGCGAGCCCAGCAGCGACGTGATCCAGGTGATGGGCATGTACTTGCGCAGGCCGCCCATGTTGCGGATGTCCTGGTCGTGGTGCATGCCGATGATCACCGAGCCCGCACCCAGGAACAGCAGCGCCTTGAAGAAGGCGTGCGTCATCAGGTGGAACACGGCCACGCTGTAGGCCGACACGCCCAGCGCCACCGTCATGTAACCCAGCTGCGACAGCGTGGAATAGGCCACCACGCGCTTGATGTCGTTCTGGATGATGCCCATGAAACCCATGAACAGCGCCGTGATCGAGCCGATCACCAGCACGAAGTTCAGCGCCGTGTCGGACAGCTCGAACAGCGGCGACATGCGCGCCACCATGAAGATGCCGGCCGTCACCATGGTGGCGGCGTGGATCAGCGCCGAGATGGGCGTGGGGCCTTCCATCGAGTCGGGCAGCCACACGTGCAGCGGGAACTGCGCGCTCTTGCCCATGGCGCCGATGAACAGGCAGATGCAGGCCACCGTGATCAGCATCCAGTCGGTGCCCGGGAACGGCAGCTTGGCCAGGTCGCCCGCCTTGGCAAAGGCTTCGCCATAGTTCAGCGTGCCGGCGTAGGCCACGATGAGGCCGATGCCGAGGATGAAGCCGAAGTCGCCGACCCGGTTGACCAGGAAGGCCTTCATGTTGGCGAAGATCGCGGTCGGCTTCTGGTAGTAATAGCCGATCAGCAGGTATGACACCAGGCCCACGGCTTCCCAGCCGAAGAACAGCTGCAGGAAGTTGTTGCTCATCACCAGCATCAGCATGCTGAAGGTGAACAGGCTGATGTAGCTGAAGAAGCGCTGGTAGCCGCCGGGCGAGGTGTCGTCGTCGGCCATGTAGCCGATGGTGTAGATGTGCACCATCAGCGACACGAAGGTCACCACGCACATCATCATCGCCGACAGGCCGTCGATGAGAAAGCCGATCTCCATCTTCAGCCCGCCGACGACCATCCATTCGTAGATGGTGGCGTTGAAGCGGGCGCCAGCCACCACGTCCTTCAGCACCAGCACCGAGCCGACGAAGGACACGGCCACGCCGAGGATGGTGGCCCAGTGCGCGCCGGCCCGGCCCACCTTGGAGCCGGCCAGACCGGCGATCATCGAGCCGACCAGCGGCGCCAGCGCGATCAGCAGCAGCAGATTGGGGTTCAGGGTGGCCGCCATCGCTCAGCCCTTCAGTGCGTCGAGCTCGTCGACGTTGATCGTGGCGCGGTTGCGGAACAGCACCACCAGGATCGCCAGGCCGATGGCCGATTCGGCCGCGGCGACGGTGAGGATGAAGAACACGAACACCTGCCC
>JAEUPJ010000033.1 GCA_016790285.1 Roseateles sp.
TCACCCGTGCCAGCTGGCTTCTATATGCCGATCCGGCGCCGGCTCCATTACGCCGATCACGCAGTGGCTCCAATATGCCGGTCAGTCACTGGCTCCTACATGCCGATCACGGACCGGCTCCTATATGGCGGTCGGTGACAGCCGCTCTGTGCAACCGCACGCTCGAAAAAGAGTTGGGCAGCGCCGAACGGATCGACCACCGATCAAACGCGGAGCGCGGCGTCATGGAGATGCCCACGGTCCACGTCGGCCGCTCGAAATCCACCGCCGAATTGGCGTATCGGCTCGGCCTCAATTCCTGGCGCCGCACCTTGCGCGCGCTGCGCAACGTAAAGGCAGAAATCGCCGAACTTCGCGGCCGCCTAGCTGCCTTGCGGCCTTCGACTACAGCGCCGAACAAGCCCGCAGCCGCTTCACCTGTTACCGCAAATCCTCTTGACGTCCAGCATGCGATGGCAGGACCACAACCCATTAGCCGTGCGCTGCAACGCCTCATTGCGAAGTCGCTCCAGCCCACACCCAAGACCATCGGGCCGCAGCAGGTCGATGGCGATTTACCCGACCACCAAGGAGGTTCCCATGCTGTCTCTACTCATTAGATTGTTTGCGCGGTTCGCCGCGCGCTTGTTCCTTCGCCCGCCAGCAGGCATTGCGGCGGGCAGTAAGCCACCCAAAGTGCCGCCCGTGTGTGACTGGCCAGATTACACACCGGTGCGAAAGGCCGCCATGCCACGCAGACCCGCACCGCCACGGGCATGCCGTGACGACGAACCAAACTTTTCGTTGTGAGGTGAGCTATGCAGTTTTACACCCAACGAATCGATGACCACGCCTCCTTCGCAGCCCTGCAGGCGCCGCCAAGCCCGCAGCCCGTGACCTGCTTTGGCATGCGTGTACTGAAGCTTGCATATGACGCCATGCCCGACGCCTACGCAGACGACCTGCTGCTTCGCGTGCCTGAACTGACTGACACCCCGCACGAGTACTTCTTTGCTGCCAGCAGCGGTGGCAAAGACCTGTTCGCAGTCATCGTCCTCACAGCCGTTGGCGGCTACAGGGGCGCTATCGCGGTGCAGGTTTCCCACTTCGCCTTGTTTATGCCGCCCACCGGGCTACTCGCGCCCTCTGGCGCCTTAGTCGAAATGTCGCCGCGCGCCGCAGTGCTGATGCCCGACGACGGCATGCCTGTTCGCCATCAAATCGTTGATCCACAAGGCCAGCAATATTTCGCCGTGCGGGAGGGCTTCTCGCACACACCGCTGCCGCCTGCGCAACCAGCATCGCATGGCCAGCCGAGCGCGGTGCAACAGGTGGACCGGCACTTGGCGAACGTGCTCACCCCCGCCTACCCCGTATCCGGGGCACCGATTTGGGTCGAAATCGGATCAACGGCCTTTGGACGCGTGCATGCGAACCTCAATCCAGGCCTCGCGCACCTGGCTGGAATTGATGGAGGTATGCAATGACAGCTCGCTCACCCATCACAACGGATCGCGTGGTCCGCTTGCAACTTGACGCCCTCAGGGCACTCGTCCGTCACGTTGAAGCGACGATGGCCGAGGGCGCAGAGGCCTGCCAGTTGACGCTGACGACGGAAGGCGGCGAAGCAGTTGAGCTTGTCGTGGAGGTGCGCCATGACTGAACCCAAGAAACAGGACCTATACGCAGAGGTCACGCAACGCATCCTCGCGGCAATGGAAGAGGGGACAACTCCTTGGCAACGGCCATGGAAGGAGCTGGCGCACCGAGGCGTGCCACGCAATGGGCTCACGAATCGCGAATACTCCGGCATCAATACCGCCCTCCTCCAGGTGGAAGCCTGCCAGCGTGGCTATGACGACAACCGATGGTTCACGTTCAACCAGGCGAACATGGCAGGCGCCAAAGTTCGCAAGGGAGAGCGATCCACCGCCGTGTACTTTTTCAAGCTGCTTCAGCTTCAAGGAAGCGAACAACATAACGACTCAGTCAGCGACACCAAGGAGGGCCGCCGCGCAGTTCCTTTCCTCGCCCAGTTCCGGGTCTTCAATGCGGCACAGCTCGATGGTGTCGCTCCAGCGTCTGACCAATGCCCGCCAGAGTTTGAACCCGTCACTGCGCTTGAAAGCTTGCTAGCGATCCACAACCCAGTGATCCGACATGGCGGCTCAAAGGCCTACTACTCGCCGTCACGGGACTTGATCCAGCTGCCTTCAAGGCAAGCATTTGCGGATGAGGAAGCCTACATCGCGACCGCCTGCCACGAGTTGGGCCACTGGACAGGCGCTCCCCATCGCCTGGATCGAAAGTTCGGAAGCTTTGGCAGCCCCGATTACGCCCGGGAGGAGCTGCGAGCTGAATGGGCCTCAGCGATGCTCGCCGCGCGCATCGGCGTGCCGTACCAAGTCCCACAACACGCGTCCTACTTGGCGGCCTGGCGTGATGTGCTGAAGGCGGATCGCTTCGAAGTCATTCGAGCCGCTCGCGATGCGCAACGCATCGCTGACTACCTGACGGATGCGCCTCTTGCCGCCGATGAACCGGTCGAGTCTGCAAATGTGGTGTCGCCCGCTCCGGGCCTCACAGCATCGGCATCGTCAGGTAGTCTGTCGCCGTCGGAAGCCAAGGCGTTCGAACGTCTGCAGCGGCGGCAGCCCGCGAAGGCTCACGGTGACGGACAAGGGCCGGGACCGAGGTTTGACGGCGCTTGGAGTCCGACCCGGCATGTCCAAGCACCGTGAACCAAGCGTCGGCGCGGCATGGTCCACTTCGACCGAAAAATTCCGCTATAAACGCAGAATTATTTTTCTGTGCGCTTTTATGGGACAGCCGAAATACTTAGAACTCCTGGCAGAAGCCGAGCGACTCAAGGAGCAGGCGGAGGCGATCCGCCTTGAGGAAGTGGCCACCATTGCCAAGCAGATAACCGCCACGCTAAATCTGTATCAGATCAGTCTTGACGACCTCATAGCGGCTGGCTATAAATTTTCTGGCGCTAAGCGTGTCGCGCCCGCACCTGAAGCGCGCGAGCCCAAGGGGAAACGCCCGCCTGTCCCGATGAAATATCAAGATCCGAATAATCCTGCGAACCGTTGGTCAGGCAGAGGAATTTTGCCGACGTGGGTTCGCTTACACATCGACGCTGGCGGAAAAAAAGAAGACCTCCTGATTCAATAGATTCAGTCAGTGAAGCTGCCCGGCTTCGGCGGATGCCAGCAGCGCCCCTGTTGAGATCGACGTGCTGCGGACCCTACACCGCAGCGCCTTCCGTCGCGCTGCGCTCACGTCAGCGGCATCTCAACGGCGCAACGTGGACTCTCCGCTTCGACAAGCAGTTCGTAGAACTTCGCTGACGCTCCCTCACGATGCTGATAGCCTCAGCACAAAATTCAACAGGCTGTCGCCGAAGGTGCGGTTGCCGAGGGAGCCGCTCCGATCCGTGATGGCGGAATGACGAACTGCCTGACACCTCAATGGTGCCTGGCGGGGACCGCTCAGCTCCTCCGGCCACCATGTGACCCGACGGAGGCGGCCAGAGAGCGCACACCATGGCACTACATCCTTCGTTCCCAAGCTCGCCCTACGAAGTTCTCGACCCTTCAACCCGGTGGTTTCCGGCAGCCGAGGAGATGCGAGACACCGCGTACGAGAAGCTCTTGCCACCGCTGGTGGCCAAGATCCGCCAGGAAGTCTTCGACTGGCGTGCCTCGGGCTACCAAGGGGCATCCGCCACGTCTCGGGCGCTTCTCCAATGGTGGTTCGATACCCATCATTTGATCGAGCAGGCCGACGGAACGCAAACCGAGTTCCGCTACTACTTCTCGCAGCGCGAAGCGGTTGAGTCGGTCATCTGGCTGCATGACGTTCGCAAGGCGCGCGACAAGTACGACCTCCTTCGGTTCGATGCCTCGGGTGCGGTGTCGAGCAACATGTTCGACGAGGAGTGGCCTCGCTTCGTGGTCAAGATGGCTACGGGCGCGGGCAAGACCAAGGTGCTGTCGCTGCTGATGGCATGGAGCTACTTCCACAAGCTCTACGAGCCCGACTCCACGCTCTCACGCAACTTCCTTCTGATTGCCCCAAACATCATCGTTCTGGATCGCCTGCGATCCGATTTCGATGGCCTCCGCATCTTCTTCAATGACCCCGTGCTGCCCGACAACGGGCACGAGGGTCGCAACTGGCGGGATGACTTTCAGATCGCCCTGCACATCCAGGACGACGTGCGGGTAGTGAGGCCTACGGGCAACCTGTTTCTGACCAACATCCATCGCGTCTACCTGGGCGAGGTTCCCGAGCCTTCGCTGGATGACGATGACCTGCGGGACTACTTCCTCTCCCCCTTTGGCGACAAGCCCGTGGGCAAGACCACGGACAGCAACACGGATTTGGGCGAGCTGATCCGCGAGATCGACGAGCTGGCTGTCTTCAACGACGAGGCCCACCATATCCACGACCCGCGCATGGCGTGGTTCAAGTGCATCCAGGACATCCACCACCGCATGCTGCAAAAAGACTTGCGGCTGTCCCTTCAGATCGACGTGTCTGCCACGCCCAAGGCGAACAACGGGGCCATCTTCGTCCAGACCGTCAGCGACTATCCACTGGTGGAGGCCATCGCCCAAAACGTGGTCAAGCATCCCGTCCTGCCCGATGCCGTAAGCCGAGCCAAGCTGACAGAGCACAGCAGCCCCATCGTCAGCGAGAAGTACGCCGACTACCTGGCCCTCGGTGTCGAGGAGTGGCGCAAAAGCTATGCCGAGCACGAGAAGCTGGGCAAGAAGGCCGTACTCTTCGTGATGGTGGATGACACCAAGAACTGCGATGAGGTGGGCGCCCATCTGGAGAAAGTCTGCCCCGAGTTGCAAGGGGCGGTCTTGGTGATCCACACCAAGGCCAACGGTGAAATCTCGGAGGCCGCCAGCGGCAAGAGCAAGGACGAGCTGGAGCTGCTTCGCAAGCAGTCCAACGAGATCGACACGTGGAAGTCGCCCTACAAGGCCATCGTGTCGGTGCTGATGCTCAAGGAAGGCTGGGACGTTCGCAACGTGAGCGTCATCGTCGGCCTACGCGCCTACTCAGCCAAGAGCAACATCCTGCCTGAGCAGACGCTGGGCCGTGGCCTGCGTCGGATGTACTTCGGCAGTCAACAGCGGGAAACCGTTTCGGTCATGGGCACGCCCGCCTTCATGGACTTTGTGGAGTCCATCCAGAGCGAGGGCGTGAACTTCGAGCGGGTTGCAATGGGGGGCAACGGAGGCAAGGAACGTCAGGATTCGTTGGTGGTGGAGGTCGAGAACGACAGCACCGCCAAGAACATCGACGAGCTGGACATCGCCCTGCCCCGGCTGACCCGCCGCTTCAATCGCGAGTTCAAGGACCTGGGCGAGTTGGACCCATCAGCCCTGGGCAACAGGCCCTTGGCTGTCAAGCCGTTCACACCTGAGGAAACCCGCGAGATCGTCTTCAAGACCATGCTCGATGCGGAGGTGGACCACACCATCCAGCTCGACACCGGGGGCATGGCTGACTTCCGTTCCGTCGTCGCCTTCTTCGCTCGCCAACTTCTGAAAGAGCTGCGACTGGTGGGTGGGTACGAGCTGCTCTACCCGAAGGTCAAGGTCTTCATCCGCGATCACCTGTTTGACCAGGCCGTCGATCTTGAAAGCCCAGTGGTGCTGCGAAACCTGTCCGAGGCTGAGGTCAGCAAAGTCATCTTCGACAGCTTCCGTACCGCCATCAACGGCCTGACGATCCGCGAGACGGGCTCGTCGCGCATCGAGGGCAGCATCAAGCTTCGAGACACCCGACCATTCCGCACGCAGCCACGAGGCTTCTTGCAGGCCAAGAAGTCGGTGTTCAACCGCATCGTGGGTGAGGGTTCAGCCGACGGCTTGGAACTGGCCTTTGCCGCGTTCCTCGAAGAAGCCGAGGACGTGCAGTCCTTCGGCAAAAACTACATGGCCGTCGGCTTCAAGATCGACTACGTGAAGGCTAGCGGCGAGCTGTCCACATACACGCCCGACTTCATTGTCCGGACCAAAGACGGGACCGTGTGGATCGTTGAGACCAAGGGACGTGAGGAGTTGGACCTTCCGCAGAAGATGCGGCGCCTAAGCCAGTGGTGCATGGACGCCACCGAGGCCAGCAAGGACGAGGGCGGGACGAACTACGGCTTCGTCTACGTCGATCAAGAAGGCTTCGAGCAGCATAGGCCCACCACCTTTGCGGGGCTGGTGAGTGCCTTCCGCGAGTACCAAGATCAAGAACAGGGAGCCTGACCGATGGCACGCCAAGAAAAGAAGACCTACGACCTCAGCGAAGCCGAGCAACGCGACCTGTTCAACCTGATTCAGCAAGGCAAAGCCCTGCCCGAGAAGTACCGCTTCATCCTGTTCGAAGACAAGCGTGAAGTTGAGCTGGTCTGGAACGGCAAGACTCGGGATGTGTGCACGACCGTGCTGCCATTCCAAACACTCGAACACATTGACGAGCCGAGGGCAGAGACCAAGTCGCAGGGCGACTTGTTCGACAGTCGCGGCCGACAGATGAAGGGCTGGTCGAACAAGTTGATCTGGGGTGACAACAAGCTGATCCTGTCGTCACTGAAGGCCGGTCCGCTTCGCCAACAGATCGAAGACGCTGGCGGTCTGAAGCTGATCTATATCGACCCACCTTTCGATATCGGCGCAGATTTTTCAATGGACGTTGAGATCGGCGGAGAAACGTTCCATAAGGAACCCAGTCTGATCGAGCAGATCGCATACCGAGACACATGGGGCCGAGGCGCAGACAGCTTTATCTCGATGCTGTACGAGCGCCTTGTATTGATGCGAGACCTGCTGGCTGACGATGGATCGATCTATGTCCACATGGGCCCCAACGTTGCGTACGCCGTTGAGGCTGCACTACGGGAGGTCTTTGGCACTTCGGGCGCGGGGGCAACCATCGCTTGGAAGCGCGTCACAGCTCATGGGGACAGCCTCAGATGGGGTGTTGTGCACGACGTGCTGCTGTGGCGAACCAAGTCTGAACGCTTCATCTGGAACCCGCAGTTCGAACCCTACAGCGAGGCATATACGGATTCGAAATACAGCAACGTTGACCAAGATGGCAGGCGATATCGACTCGGCGACCTCACCAGCCCTAACCCACGACCGACACTGACTTACGAGTGGCGTGGCCACCCCCCGCCAGCAAACGGCTGGCGATTCGAGCTGGCAACCATGGAACGGCTCTTCGCCGAAGGCAGGATCGAGCTGCCTAGAAAGCCTGGCGGAAGACCTCAGCTCAAGCGCTACCTTGATGAGGGCAAAGGCGTTCCACTAGGAACCTTCTGGTCAGACATTTCGCCACTGAACCCACAAGCAAAGGAAGGCACAGGCTACGCCACACAGAAGCCCAGCGCACTCCTTGAACGCATCATCAAGGCAAGCAGCAACGAGGGCGACTTGGTTGCTGACTTCTTCGTGGGGTCTGGAACAACGGCAGCGGTCGCCGAGAAGCTGGGCCGCAAGTGGATTGCCACAGATCTTGGAAAATTTGGAATCCACACCACCCGAAAGCGTCTCATTGGTGTGCAGCGTGAGCAGAAGGCAACCGAGAAGGACTTTCGGGCGTTCGAAGTCTTGAACCTAGGCCGGTACGAACGTCAGGCGTACCTAAACATCGGTGGACGCCTGACAGCCGAACAGCGGGCTGAGGCACTGACTCAGAAGGAACGTGAGTTCCGAGATCTGATCCTGCGCGCCTACAAGGCAAGCCCTCTGGGCGCCGATGCTCCTGTTCAGGATGGCTTCTTCCATGGCGCCCGCAATGGCCGTCTAGTGGTGATCGGGCCGATCAACCTTCCCGTTGGGCGATTGTTCGTCGAAGAGGTCATCACTGAGTGCCGCAAGCGCGGCGCATCGCGCGTGGACATCCTTGCTTTCGAGTTCGAAATGGGGCTGTTCCCCGCAGTGCTTGAAGAGGCGCGAAACAAGGGCATCGACCTGACACCCAAATACATCCCCGCCGAGGTGTTTGACAAACGGGCCGTCGAAAAGGGACAGGTGGTCTTCCACGACATCAGCTTTGTGGAAGCAGCACCACGCTACGACAAGAAGAACAAGTTGGCAGTCACCATCCAGCTGGCCGACTTCTCGGTCTATTACTCCCAAGGCGCAGCAGACGCGGCAATTTCCTCGCTTAAAGACGGTAAGAGCGATGTGATCTGCGAACAGGGTCAGCTTTACAAGATCAGCAAGAGCAAGGACGGCGTTGTGAATCGGGAGCGCTTGACCAAGCACTGGACCGACTGGGTGGACTACTGGGCCGTGGACTTCGACTATCTGCAACGCAAGGAGATCATCAAGGTCCCAGTCGGCACGGGCATTGGTGGCGTGGCCAGCCTGGAGGGCTTCGAGCCACCGCAAGGTGAGTTGAAGCTGCCCGAGTTCGAGGAGCGGTGGACGGGTGGCTACATCTTCGAGAACGAGTGGCAAAGCTTTCGCACCCGCCAGAGCCGAGACCTGGAATTGACCACGGCCCTGCACACCTACGACCGCCCTGGCCGCTACACGGTCGCGGTGAAGGTGATCGACATTTTCGGCAACGACACCATGACGCTGGTGCCCGTGAACGTCGGATAGCAGCCTCGGAGCCAGCCGTGCCCTACCCTGACCCGCCTCGCATCGTCCAGATCACGGAAGTGATCCGTGAAGCCGACCAGGGCATGACCAAGCCCATCCTTTGCACCGGGGAGGACGGTCATCGCTACTACGTCAAAGGGCAACAGACCAATCGGTCCAGCTTGTGGCGGGAGTGGATTGCCGGGCACCTTGCCCAGGCTCTGGGTTTGCCCATCGCGCCGTTCAGCCTGGTGCAGGTCGATGAGGTGCTGCTGCGTGAACTGCCGTTCGAGCTACGGGCGATTGGGCCAACACCCGCGTTCGGCTCCCAGGAACTACCAGGCCTGACCTGGTACGAAAACTCGCTCACGCCCCGCCTGGACATGCGGGTCCAAGAGGAGTTGCTGGTGTTCGACTGGTGGACCCGAAACGCCGACCGGCAGGTCGGGAACACCAACCTGCTTTGGGAGGCCGTTGAACGAAGGCTCGTGGTGATTGACCACAACCAAGCCTTCGACGCACATTTTGACCCCCAAGGCTTCCTGCAACATCACGTCTTCGCGTCGGAGTGGGCCAGGCTGGAGCAGGACTGGATTCTTCGTGACGAATGGGTACAACGAATGACCCAGGCGTTGGCCGTGGCTCGATGGGCTTGCGATAATGCTCCTCCGGAGTGGCAGTGGGAAAACGCCGAGCAGGATGTACCGGCGAACTACGATCCCGAGGACGCGATGCGCGTGCTGTCACGGTGTATGCAACAAGATTTCTGGAGGGCGGAATGAACAAGCAGGCTTGTCGCTATGCCGTCGTCCAGTTCATGCCCCATGCCGAGACCGAAGAGTTCGTGAACGTCGGCATGGTCGTGGCGTGCCCTCAGACCGGCTACTTCGACTTCAAGCTGGAGACGCGCAAGCACAAGCGCGTGACAGACTTTTTTGAAGAGCTGGCTCCTGCAACTTATCGTGCAGCCATGGCTGTGATGCGCGACGAGTTGGAGCGGACGAAGCAGGTGCTAACCCACCTGCGCGGCGACGACCTTGTGGCCATGACGCGCATGATCTTCGACCGGGCAACCCACCCACGCGAAGCGTTGGTACGGTTCAGCAAGCCGCGCGTTGTTCTGGCCGAGGCGCCTGCGAAGGAGCTTGAGCGCCTCTTCAAGCACTACGTAGACCGAGCATTCGCCACGCCGGAGCACGTTGAAGCGAAGATGGCACGACGGATCAGTAAGCTGCTCAAGACGCTGGACTTGACCGCGCCCTTCAAGCTAGACAAGGTGGGTGATGACGTGGTGCACGCCACATTCCCGTTGGTTCAGCGGCGTGGCGAGCAGGTCTTCAAGGTCATCAAGCCTCTTGACCTGAACAAGCGGGATGCCAACAGCATCTACGAGCGGGGCGACGACTGGATTCAGAAGGTCAGGCGCTTGCGCAGCCGTGGACTTCTTCCGGTCAACACGTTGTTCCCGCTGGCCCGCCCCACACCTGGCGACGCAAAGCGCAACCACGCGTTCGAAGACATCCGCAGTGAGTTGATCGGGCTCGACGTGGAAGTGGTCGATCAGGCCGCCCAAGATTCGATCATCCGGTTCGCGACACACTGAGTACCGCCGCTGACGCGGGTCGCGGCTGTCCAAGCTGTCGCCAGAGGACCAGCACCCAACATGGAAGCGCCGTCCCCACGCACCAGAGCGGATGCCGTGTTGTTGCATCGGCAACTGACGCCAGCGCTGGCGTTGGAAGCCTTCGCCACGTCAGAAGGGGTCGAATGGCTCCGCGCGTTTCCAAACATCGTGGCGATTGCTGCTCGCGCCTACGGGCAGCTTCCGGAGCTGCTGGGGCAGCACATGCCTTCAGACCTCATCGCAATCCAGGTGTGCGCCATTCTTGATGGAGAAAAGATGGCTGATCCGAACAGCGCACTAGATTGCCCGTTCGACTAGATCAACGTCATCGGCATCAGGTCATCGCCAGCAGACGGGCACGCCGACGGTCTTCAGTGCGCTGCGGTAAATCTGCCGCCTCGCATGTCATGCGTTTCAGCCAGAAAAGCCGCTCGCTTTCGGCCTCCCAGACACCAGCCAGCGCTGTGTCCCAGGTCATCCAGACAATCTGATCTGCTGCGCCTTGATGTAACGGCGTCGCTTCAAGGTCCACGGCCAGGCAGGACACAAGACCTGTTGGCTGAACAAAAAACGGATAGCGCCGGGATGCGAACGGAACATCAGCGCTCACGCCCGCCAGGTGATGACCAATCCGGGCCAGCGCGGCGACGGCGGCCGCCACCGATCCTTCGAACTCGTTGACGGACGTGAACGCGCCAAGAGCGCCCGTGAGGCCATCCGTAGCGAGCCGGTGCTCATGTTCGATTGCCGCCCTGAGTAGGTCGGCCTGGAAGGCAGTCCTGACGCCGTCCGCTTTGGCCCTCTTTGTTGAGCCACGAGGGCGACCGATTCGCTTCTTTTCGACGACAGCAGGCCGAGGTGCAGCAGCAGCAGTCGGCTCGTATTCGGACAGCGTCTCACGGTCCAGGTGTGCCGCCAGTTCGAGTACCGAAACCTTGATCTTGTTGCCGCCAACGCAACTCACCTTGAAGGGCAACTTGCCAGCGCTGCTCAGGTTGTAGAGATGCCCCTTCCCGTAGCCCAGCACCTTGGCGATGTCGTCCACGTCAAGCAAGACCTTGCCCGGAAACATGCTCTGCAGCAGGGTGAGGTGGCGAGGCGGAGGCGGGCTAGCGGCGGACACACTGTTGGCCATCAGCAACGCTCCGATGTTGATTGGCGAAGCTGCCACAGCCAACCGACCTTCCCAAAAACTTCCCAAACTGGACTCATGAAAATGGCTGAGTTCGGATGAAAAGCGATGAAGTCCCGTGAAATACGAAAAAGCCAAGGAATCCAACAAGCTGTTGATTTCCTTGGCAATTTCCTCACTTACAGTGGTGCGCGGGGCCGGACTCGAACCGGCACGCCCGTGAAGGCGTCAGGACCTAAACCTGGTGCGTCTACCAATTTCGCCACCCGCGCGGGTCAGCTTTGAGCTGCTGCAGTTTGTAGGCGCAGCAACCCCGTAGGCGATTCGGCAAACCGGCGATTGTAGCGATCTCGCGCGGCCTGCCCGCCGCCCCGGCTCGCGGGGCGGCTAAACCCTGAAGAAACGGGTCAGGCGACGCCGTCGGGTTCGTCGGGCAGCCGGCTGTGCAGGCGGCTGTGTTCTTCAGGCCGTTGCACGCGGAACCAGGCTGCATACATCGCCGGCAGCGCCAGCAACGTGAGCACGGTCGCGACGATGAGGCCGCCCATGATGGCCACGGCCATCGGGCCCCAGAACACGCTGCGCGACAGCGGGATCATGGCCAGCACCGCCGCCGCCGCCGTCAGCACGATCGGGCGGAAACGCCGCACCGCGGACTCCACGATGGCCGACCAGTCCGGCACGCCGCGGGCGCGGTCCTGCTCGATCTGGTCGATCAGGATGACCGAGTTGCGCATGATCATGCCCATCAGCGCGATGACGCCGAGCAAGGCCACGAATCCGAACGGTCGATTCAGCAGCAGCAAGGCCATCGCCACACCCGCGATACCCAGCGGTCCGGTCAGGAACACCAGCATCGCGCGGCTGAAACTCTGCAACTGCAGCATCAGCAGCGTGAAGGTGATGAACAGCATGATCGGCACGCCGGCCGCGATGGAGCCCTGCCCCTTGCTGCTTTCTTCCACGGCGCCGGCGATGTCGATGCGGTAGCCCGTGGGCATCTGCTTCTGCAGTTCGTCCAGCTTGGGCCAGACTTCCTTGGTGACGGTCGCGCCCTGCAGGCCTTCGGCCACGTCGCCCTGCACCGTGACGGCGTACATGCGCCCTTCGCGCCACATCACGCCCGGCTCCCAGTCGAACTGCACCTTGGCGATCTGCGTGAGCGGAATGGAGCGGCCGGTGCTGGTCGGCACATAGGCGTTGCCGATGTCGGTGATGACGGCACGCTCGTCTTTCGGTTGGCGCAGGACGATGTCGATGAGCTTGTCGGCCTCGCGGTACTGGCCGATGACCGTGCCCGACAGCAGCGTGCGCGACGCCTGCGCCAGCACCTGGCTGGAAACGCCGAGCGCCCGCGCCTTGTCCTGGTCCACCGTCAGGCGCAGCGTCTTGACGTTCTCGTTCCAGTTGTCATTGACGCCGCGCATGTTGGGGCTGGCGCGCAGGATCTCCTTGGCCTTGTCGGCCCAGTCGCGCACCACCTTCGGGTCGGCGCCGCTGACACGGAACTGCACCGGATACGGCACCGGCGGCCCGTTGGGCAGCAGCTTGACGCGGCCTCGCGCCTCCGGGAACTCCTCGGCGAGCACGGCCGGCAGGCGTTTGCGCAGCTCTTCCCGCTCGGGCAGGCTCTTGGGCACGAGGATGCTCTGCGTGACGTTGGCCTGCGGGAAGATCTGGTCCAGCGGGAGGTAGAAGCGCGGCACGCCCGATCCGACCCAGGTCGTCACGGTCGAGATGCTCGGCTCCTTGAGCATGCGGGCCTCGAAGCGCTTGGCCAGCGCCTCGGTTTCCTGGATGGTCGAGCCCTCGGGCAGCCACAGGTCCACGAGCACTTCGGGGCGGCTGGAATCGGGGAAGAACTGCTGCTGCACCCGGCCCATGCCGAGGATGCCCAGCGCGAAGACGAACAGCGTGATGCCGATGGTCTTCCAGCGGTTCTCCACGCACCAGCGCACCACGCCGCGGAAGCGGTTGTAGAACGGCGTGTCGAAGAGTTCGTGCACCTCGCCTTCGGCGGCAGGCTTGGCCTTGAGCAGCAGCGCGCCCAGGTAGGGCACGAAGTAGACCGACACCACCCACGAGATGACGAGGGACGCCGCCGTCACCGCAAAGATGGCGAAGGTGTACTCGCCCACCGTCGACTTGGCCAGCCCGATGGGCAGGAAGCCCACCGCCGTGATGAGCGTGCCCGTCAACATGGGCATGGCCGTCACGTCGTAGGCGAAGGTGGCCGCGTGCATCTTGTCGTAGCCCTCTTCGAGCTTGCGCACCATCATCTCGACGGCAATGATGGCGTCGTCCACCAGCAGCCCGAGCGCAATGATGAGCGAGCCCAGCGAGATCTTGTGCAGGCCCACGCCCCAATAGAACATGGTGACGAAGGTGATGGCCAGCACCAGCGGGATGGTGATGGCCACGACCAGGCCGGGCCACACGTCGATGCGCAGCGGGCGGGTGTGCAGGCCCAGCGAGATGAAGCTCACCGCCAGCACGATGACGACGGCCTCGATGAGCACGTGCACGAACTCGCCCACTGAGGTCGTCACGGCCTTGGGCTGGTCCTGGATCTGCTCGAGCTGGATGCCGGCCGGAAGCTCACGCTCCACGGCCTTGAGCGCCACGCCCAGGGCCTTGCCCATGGCGATGATGTCGCCGCCCTTGGCCATCGACACACCGAGGGCGAGCACTTCCTTGCCCTGGTGTCGGACCTTGGTGGTGGGCGGGTCCACGTACTCGCGCTTGATGTCGGCGATGTCGCCCAGGCGCATCTGGCTGGCCACGCCCGTCTGGGGGTTCACCGCGCGGATCGGCACCTCGGCGAGCGCCTGGGCGGTGGTGAACTGGCCCTGCACGCGGATCTGGAAGTTGGCGGCCCCGGCATTCAGCACCCCCGCGCCTTCAACGGCGTTCTGGGCGCCGATCTGGCTGATGACCTGGTTGAAGTCCAGGCCCAGCTGCGCCAGGCGCTTCTGGGAGATCTCGATGAACACCTTCTCCGGCTGCACGCCGAAGATCTCCACCTTGGCCACGTCCTTGACCTGCAACAGCGCCTGGCGCACGCGGTCGGCATGCTCGCGCAGCTCTTCGCGGCTGAAGCCGTCGGCAGAAAGTGCATAGATGGAACCGTAGACGTCACCGAACTCGTCGTTGAACACCGGCCCCAGCACGCCCTGCGGCAGCGAGGCGCGCATGTCGCCGATCTTCTTGCGCGTCTGGTACCAGAGGTCGGCGACCTCCTTGGGCGGGGTGTTGTCCTTGACCTGGAAGACGGTGAGCGACTCGCCCGGCTTGGTGTACGAGCGGATCTTGTCCGCGTGGTTCACCTCCTGCAGCGTCTTTTCGATCTTGTCGGTGACCTGGTCGGCCATCTGCTGGGCCGTGGCGCCGGGCCAGAAGGCCTGGATGACCATGGCGCGGAAGGTGAACGGCGGGTCTTCGTCCTGGCCGAGCTGGAAATAGGCGGCAAAGCCCATGACCATCAACACCACCATCAGGTAGCGCGTCAGGGCCGGGTGCTCGAGCGCCCAGCGCGAGACGTTGAAGCCGCCGACGTGGGGCTGTTTCGTGATCGGGGAAGTCATGGCGAGCCCCGCTCAGCGAGATGCAGCAGGGGCGGCGGGCGTGGCCGGCGCGGCAGCGGCGCGCGGCGGCACGTAGCGTTTGACCTTCTGGCCCGGGTTGAGCACATGCACCCCGGCGACCACCACCTCCTGGCCCGCGCTCAACCCGCCGGCGATGACGACGTCGTTGCCCTCGGCGCCCCCCACCTGCACGGCGACGGGCTTGACCGTCATGGAGCCACTCTCCAGCACCCAGACGGAGCTCTTGCCGCCCTGCTGCAGCACGGCCGTCAAGGGCAACTTGATGACGTTGCTGACCTGCGGCAGGTCCAGCACGACGGTGGCGGACTGGCCGAGGGCGACGTCCAGCTTGCCGGCATCGGCCTTGATCAGGAAGGTTCGCGTCACCGGGTCGGCCGCGGCGGCCACCTCGCGCAGGGTCAGCGGCGCGGTCTTGTCGCTGCCCCAGACCTTGACCTTCAGCGCGCCGGGCAGGCCGGCTGCGGCCTTCACGCGGGCGATCTGGTCCTCGGGCACCGAGAACACCACGTCACGCGGGCCATCCAGGGCCACGCTCACCACCGGCGTGCCGGCCGCCAGCACCTGGCCGGGCTCGGCGTTCACGGCAGTGACGACACCGGCGCCGTCCGCCACGAGCTGGGCGTAGGCGGCCTGGTTGCCCTGGACATCGGCCTGCGCCTTGGCCTGCTCCAGCTGCGCCTGGGCGGCCTTGAAGGCCGAATCACGGCGCTCCAGCTCGGCTGCGCTGATGAAGCCCTGGCGCTGCAGGTCGACGAAGCGCTTGTAGTCCTGCCCGGCCTGGTCGCGGTTCGTGCGGGCGGCGGCCACGGCGGCACTCGCCGCGGCCTCGGCGAGCTTCAGGTCCTGAGCGTCGATGCGGGCGAGCACCTGGCCGGGCTTGACCGTGTCGCCCAGATTGACAGCGCGGCTCAACAGCTTGCCGCTGACGCGGAAGGACAGCCGGGACTCCACGCGGGCCTTCACCTCGGCCGCATACTCATGGCTGGCGCTGGCCGAGCCCGCGCTGACGAGCTGGGTGCGCACCGCGCGCTCGGGTTCGGGGGCGGCGGCCTGCTTGCCACACCCCGACAGCAGAGCCGGGAGCAGCGTCGCCAACAGCAGGGGCGACACGAGACGCAGAAGATGGGGCATGCAGACCTCGGCAGGAAGATTCGGGCCGGCGAAAATTTAATGACCGGCGGGTCAGTAATGTATTCAGACCCCGTAACAACTGTCAAACCTCGCGGAATTTCGCTGGTACACCGCGGCTTTGCAAGCGGAACTTGAGAAAAAGCTTGAGCGTCGACCATTACGAGAACTTTCCCGTTGCATCCATGCTGTGCCCGCCGGACCTGCGGCCGGCGGTGGTGGCCATCTACCACTTCGCCCGCACGGCAGACGACCTGGCCGACGAGGGCGATGCACCCACCGCGCAGCGGCTTCGCGCGCTCAGCGACTACCGCGCCGACCTGGCGGCGACGGTCGAGGGCCGGGCACCGTCGCCGCGCTGGGCGCATGTGTTCCTTCCGCTGGCGCGTGAGATGCCGCGCCTGGCACCCGCGCTGCTGCACGACCTGCTGGACGCCTTCGAGCAGGACCTGACCCCGCCCCGCTACCGCGACCGCACCCACCTGCTGGACTACTGCCGCCGCTCGGCCAACCCGGTCGGCCGCCTCCTGCTGGGGCTCTACGGTGTGGGCGACGAGCACTCGCTGCAGCGCTCGGACGCCATCTGCTCCGCGCTGCAGCTCATCAACTTCTGGCAGGACTTCACCCGCGACGGGCCCAATGGCCGCCTCTACGTGCCGCAGTCCGACCTCGACCGCCACGGCGTGACCGCCGAAGACATGCTCGCCTGCCGCGACAGCCCGGCGGCGCGGGCGCTCATCGCCGAGCTGTGCGCCTGGGCCCGCGGCCTGATGCACCAAGGCGCGCCGCTGGCCCTCACGCTGCCCGGGCGCGCCGGGTGGGAGCTGCGCCTCGTGGTTCAAGGCGGCCTGCGCATCCTCGACAAGATCGAGTCCCGCGGCCACGACAGCCTGTTGCACCGCCCCGCCATCAGGGTTTCGGACGCCCCCCGGCTGCTGTGGCGCGCCCTGACAATGCGGGCCGCACCATGAGCCCAGAACAATACGTCCAGGAGAAAGCCGCTGCGAGCGGCTCGAGCTTCTACTACGCCTTCCTGTTCCTGCCGCCGCCCCGGCGCGCGGCGATCACCGCGTTCTACGCCTTCTGCCGGGAGGTCGATGACGTCGTCGACGAAACCCAGGACGCCGGCGTCGCCGCGACCAAGCTGGCCTGGTGGCGCAAGGAGGTGGCCTCGGCCTTCGCCGGCCAGCCCAGCCACCCGGTCATGAAGGCGCTGATGCCCCACGTGCAGACGTTCGACATCCGGCTGGAGCACCTGAACGCGGTCATCGAGGGCTGCGAGATGGACCTGCAGCAGACGCGTTATCTCGACTTCCCGGGCCTCGCGCGCTACTGCCACCTCGTGGCCGGCGTGGTGGGCGAAGTGGCCAGCGGCATCTTCGGGCGCCACGACGCGCAGACCATCGCCTACGCCCACAAGCTGGGCCTGGCCATGCAGCTCACCAACATCATCCGCGACGTCGGCGACGATGCCCGGCGCGGGCGCATCTACCTGCCCGTGAACGAGCTGCAGCAGTTCGGCGTGAAGGCCAACGAGATCCTGCTGCGCAGCAAGCCCTGGGGCTACAGCGAGCGCTTCACGGCGCTGATGAAGTTCCAGGCGCAACGCGCGCACCAGCTCTACGACGAGGCCTTCGCGCTGCTGCCCGACGCCGACCGGGCCGCGCAGAAGCCCGGCCTGATGATGGCCAACATCTACCGGGCCCTGCTCGTGGAGATCGAGCGCGAGGATTTCCAGGTGCTGCACCAGCGCATCTCGCTCACGCCGCTGCGCAAGCTGTGGATCGCGATGCGCACCAACTGGCGCGGGCGTTGAAGGTCGCGGTCGTCGGCGCGGGCTGGGCAGGCATTGCGGCAGCGACCGCGCTGATCGATGCCGGGCACACCGTCAGCGTGCTGGAGATGGCGCCGCAGCCCGGCGGGCGCGCTCGCAGCGTGGCCGGCCCCGATGCGGCGCGGCCCTACGACAACGGCCAGCACATCCTCATCGGCGCCTACCGCGACAGCCTGGCCCTCATGCGCCGCCTGGGCGTGGACCCGCAGGCGGTGCTGCAGCGCCTGCCGCTGGCCCTGCCCTACCCGGGCGAGCCCGGCTTGCGGCTCCCGCCGGGCCCGGCCCTCATCAGCTTCACGCGCGGCGTGCTGGCGCACGGCGGCTGGCCACTCACGGCGCGGCTGGCGCTGCTGGCGGCGGCCACCGGGTGGCTGGCGCGGGGTTTCCGCTGCGACGACCGCCTCACCGTGGCCACGCTGTGCGCGGGCCTGCCCGGCGTCGTCAAGCGCGACCTGATCGAGCCGCTGTGCGTGGCGGCCCTGAACACGCCGGCCCCGCAGGCCAGCGCGCGCGTGTTCCTGCGCGTGCTCAAGGACGCCCTCTTCAGCGGCCCCGGCAGCGCCGACCTGCTGCTGCCGCGGCAGCCGCTGTCCGAGCTGCTGGCGGCGCCGGCCGCCGCCTGGCTGGGGCCGCGCCTGCGCCTGGGCGAGCGTGTGCAGCGCATCGAGCCTGGCTGGCGAGTCGACGGCGAGGCGTTCGACGCCGTCGTGCTGGCCTGCACCAGCGTCGAGGCTGCACGGCTCACGGCCAGCATCGCGCCGGACTGGTCGGCCACGGCGGGGGCCTTTGCCTTCCAGCCCATCATCACCGTCTACCTGCACAGCCCCGGCAGCGCCCTGCCTGCGCCCATGCTGGCGCTGCGTGAAGGCCCGCAGGCCCCGGCGCAGTTCGTCTTCGACCACGGCCAGCTCGGGGGCACGCCGGGCCGCTTCGCCTTCGTCGTGAGCGGTGCCGCGCCCTGGGTGGAGCGCGGCGGCTGCGCCGAGGCCGTGCTCGCCCAGGCCGTGCAAGCGCTGACCTGGGCCACGCCGCCGGTCATCGACAAGGTGCTGACCGAGAAGCGCGCGACCTTCGCGTGCACGCCTGGCCTGGCGCGCCCCTCAGCCCGGGTCGCGCCCGGGTTGTGGGCGGCGGGCGACTATGTGGATGGCCCCTACCCCGCCACGCTGGAGGGCGCGGTGCGCTCGGGACTGGCGGCGGCTCAGGGCGTCGACGGCGGCGTCAAGGGCGCGAACGGCGCGGCCAGCGGCTCGCCAACGAACGCGCCCTGACCGGGCCAGGCCACGCTGTGCCAGTAGGCCTCCAGCGCGCTGAGCCCCTGCGCGTAGGCCAGCAACAGCATTTGCGGATGCGGAAACTTCTGCAGGTGGTTGCAGGGTTCGCTGACGGTGCCGTAGCTGGCCGTGGCGCCCGCGTCGATCCAGTCGAGGATGCTCATCTGGCCGTCGCCGGGAGGCTTGTCGAGCTGGCCGCCGAAGGACGTGAGGTGGTCGGCCAGCGCGCCGGGCAGCCACTCGCCGCCCAGCGGCGCCGGCACGCGCGCCAGCCCGGTTTCGTAGATCAGGATGCGCCGCATTGGCGGCAGCGCGTCGCTCTTCACACGCGCAACCTCCAGGCCGGCCACACCCGGCACCGGACCAGCAGGGGGGAAGAGCCGTTCGCGCACGTTGCGCGCGGCGTCGGGCGTGCTGGTGAAGTACGCCTGGGCGGGCTCGGCGGCGCCTGACGCCAGCGTGTGGTCCGACGCCATGCCGCGCTCGATCATCGCCAGCGCCGCCGGCACCGAGCGCGCCGCCAGCTGCATGGCCGGGCGCATGCCCAGCACGGCCCAGGGTCGGGCGCCGAAATAGTTCAAGTAGGGGCTCGGGCGGGTGGCGGCGCAGCTGTTGGCGCACACCTCCGGCTGCAGGCCGAGGGCCAGCGCGCTCGTGAGCGAATTGCAGTCCACCGCATGGGGCTGCACCCAGGCCAGGGCCAGGCCCTGCACCTGCTCGGGCATGTGGCTGCGGATGGCCTGGTCCAGCGCCACGAACTCCTCGCGCGCGAGGCTGGCACGCTGCGGCAACTGCACGCGCAGCACCTGCTCGGGCGGGATGCCGCGCCGGCGGGCGTAGTGCTCGCCCACCGCCACCGAATACGGGTCGGCCGTGTTGATGACCAGGCCCAGCTCCCTGGCCGTGATGCGGCCGTACAGGCGCGGCACCCGCATCCAGCGCGACTCCGAGGCGGCGGCCGGCACGGCGGGGCTCGGCGCGGCGTCGGCGGCGTACGTCACACCAGTCAGCGCCAGCAGCAAGGCCACCATGAGCGCTTGCCACCTGCTGAAGCTCGCTTTCGCCATACAAAACACCGGCAATCTCCCCCACAATGAAGGCATGAAGCCCAAAGACGCCCAGCAGACCCCGGCCATCCAGGTGCTGGAACGCATGTTTGCGCTGCTGGATGTGCTGGCCAGCCACCAGGACCCCGTGTCGCTGAAGGCCCTCTCCGAGGCCACCGGCCTGCACCCCTCCACGGCGCACCGGATTCTCAATGACCTGACCCTCGGCCGCTTCGTCGACCGGCCCGAAGCCGGCAGTTATCGACTCGGCATGCGAATGCTGGAGCTCGGCAACCTCGTGAAGGCGCGGCTGGACGTCCGTGACGCCGCCCTGCCCGCCATGCGGGAGCTGCACAAGTTCACCCACCAGCCCGTCAACCTCTCGGTGCGCCAGGGCGACGAGATCGTCTACATCGAGCGCACCTACTCCGAGCGCTCGGGCATGCAGGTCGTGCGCGCGGTCGGCGGCCGAGCGCCGCTGCACCTCACCTCGGTCGGCAAGCTCTTCCTGGCCAGCGACGACAGCCCCCGCGTGCGCGCCTACGCCACGCGCACGGGCCTGTCGGGCCACACGCGCAACAGCCTCACGGACGTCGGCGCACTCGAACGCGAGCTGGCGATGGTGCGCCAGCGCGGCATCGCCCGCGACGACGAGGAGCTGGAGCTGGGCGTGCGCTGCATGGCCGCCGGCATCTACGACGACCAGGCCAAGCTCGTCGCAGGCCTGTCCATCTCCGCGCCGGCGGACCGGCTGGAAGAAAGCTGGGTGGTGCGGCTGAAGGAGACGGCCGCCCAGATTTCCGCGGCCCTGGGCTACCGGGGCTGAAAAGCACAACGCGGCGCCGAGGCGCCGCGTCGTCATTCAGGCCGAGGCCGCTGTCAGAGCTTGGCCGCGGGTGCGGCCGCTTCGCCCTGGCTGGCCAGCCACTTGCGCATGCGCTCGGCGTCGGCAATCCGCGAGGCCTTGCCGCTGGAATCCAGGAACACCATGATCAGCTGGCGGCCGGCCATGCGGGCCTGCATGACCAGGCACTTGCCGGCTTCGTTGATGAAGCCCGTCTTCTGCAGGCCGATATCCCACAACGGGTTGGACAGCAGGCCGTTGGTGGAGCGGAACTGCACCAGGCGCTTGCCCAGCGCCACACGGGCCTCGCGGGAGGTGGACAGGTCGCGCAGCAGCGGGACCTGGCTGGTGACCGCCACGAGCTTGGCCAGGTCGGCCGCGCTGCTCTGGTTGCGGCTGGACAGGCCCGTGGGCTCGACGTAGTGCGTGTCGGCCATGCCCAGGCTCTGCGCCTTGGCGTTCATGGCGGCCACGAAGGCGTCCAGGCCACCGGGGTAGTTGCGACCCAGGGCGTGGGCGGCGCGGTTCTCGCTGGCCATCAGTGCCAGGTGCAGCATGTCGCCGCGCGTGAGCGTGGTGCCGACGGCCAGGCGCGAGCGGGTGAACTTCTCGGTGTCGACGTCGTCCTGAGTGACGGTGAGCTGTTCGTCCAGCGACAGGCCCGCCTCCACGACCACCAGCGCCGTCATCAGCTTGGTGATGGAGGCGATGGGCAGCACGGCCTGCGGGTTCTTGGAGAAGAGCACCTCGTTGGTGTCCTGGTCGAGCACGTAGGCGACGCTGGACTTCAGCGCGAGCGGGTCTTCCACGGCGTGCAGGCCCGCGACCTGGCCGAACGTGGGCACGGCGGGCAGCACCGGCGCGGCCTTGCGCAACACGACGGAACGGACCTTGCGCGTCTGGGTGGGCGCGGCCTTGGCACTGGCCTTGGCGCTGGTCTTGGCGCTGGTCTTGGCTTTGGATTTGGTGTCGGCGGCAGCGGCCGTGGCGACGCTGGGCAGCGTGGCCAGGAGGCTGAGGCTCAACAGGGCGGCAGCAAAAGTCTTCAACGGGATCCCCAGGGCTGGGCGGCAGTGTAGCGCCGCCAAAAACACCGACAAGATAAGAACTTATGCAACATTCCTCAAGTGAACTCTTGCCCCAGGTTAGGGAAGGATCACCGATTGCCGCCGTTCCATCACGTCGCAGCTGACTCCGATGCACACGTAAACAAATGCAAGTAGGCCCCGGCTGGCGGGGCGGCGCCATCGGGGTCAGCCCCAAAAGAGGGGGGCTGCTCGACACGCCAGCCGCTTGCAGCCGGTCCATGGCAGCGGATTCTGAGGGCGCAACGCGCCAGGCACCCCGGAAGGAAGACCGGCTTTACACGCCAGATGCCCTTCGCACCCCTCACGGGGGCGGCCGGCGTGACGCGCATCACGCCGGTTACAGCGCACGGCCGCCCTCGCTGGCCGTCGGCCAGTCAGCCCTGGGCCGCGACCCGTTCGTTCTTGCTCTGCAGCTTGCTCAGCGCGGCCAGGTAGGCCTTGGCCGAGGCCACGACGATGTCCGGGTCGGCCCCCACGCCGTTCACGACGCGACCGGCGTGTTGCAGCCGCACCGTCACCTCGCCTTGCGACTCGGTGCTGCCGCCCGTGATGGCATTGACGGAGTACAGCAGCATCTCGGCGCCCGACTGCACGACCGACTCGATGGCCTGCAGCGTGGCGTCCACCGGACCGTTGCCGTCGCTTTCGGCGCGGTGCTCCTGGTGGCCCATGGCGAACACGATGGCCGCGTGCGGGCGCTCGCCGGTTTCGCTTCGCTGCGCGAGAGACAGCAGCCGGAAATGCTCCTGCTCGGCCGTCACCGACTCGTCCATGACCAGGGCGATGATGTCCTCGTCGAAGATCTCGTTCTTGCGGTCGGCCAGGTCCTTGAAGCGCTGGAAGGCCGCATTGACTTCGGCCTCGCTCTCGAGCTGGATGCCGAGCTCCTGCAGCCGCTGCTTGAAGGCATTGCGGCCCGACAGCTTGCCCAGCACGATCTTGTTGGCCGCCCAGCCGACGTCTTCGGCACGCATGATCTCGTAGGTGTCACGCGACTTGAGCACGCCGTCCTGGTGGATGCCGCTGGCATGTGCGAACGCGTTGGCGCCGACCACGGCCTTGTTGGGCTGCACGACAAAGCCGGTCGTCTGCGACACGAGGCGCGAGGCCGGCACGATCTGCGAGGTGTCGATGCCGACGTCCAAGCCGAAGTAGTCACGCCGCGTCTTGACGGCCATGACGACTTCTTCGAGTGAACAGTTGCCCGCCCGCTCGCCCAGGCCGTTGATGGTGCACTCCACCTGGCGCGCACCACCGATCTTCACGCCGGCCAGGGAGTTCGCGACCGCCATGCCGAGGTCGTTGTGGCAGTGCACGCTCCAGATGGCCTGATCCGAGTTGGGCACCTTCTCGCGCAGGCGGCGGATGAAGTCGCCGTAGAGCTCGGGGATGCCGTAGCCGACGGTGTCCGGGATGTTGATGGTGCCCGCACCCTCGCGGATGACGCCCTCGCAGACGCGGGCGAGGAAGTCGATGTCGGAGCGGTAGCCGTCCTCCGGCGAGAACTCGATGTCGCCGCACAGGTTGCGCGCGAAGCGCACGGCCAGCGTGGCCTGCTCCAGCACCTGCTCGCGCGTCATGCGCAGCTTCTTCTCCATGTGGAGCTCGCTCGTGGCGATGAAGGTGTGGATGCGCGAGCGCTGGGCTGGCGCCAGGGCCTCTGCGGCGCGGGCGATGTCGCGGTCGTTCGCACGGGCGAGCGAGCAGATGGTGCTTTCGCGCACTGCCGTGGCGATGGCCTTCACGGCCTCGAAATCGCCGTTGCTCGACGCGGCGAAGCCCGCCTCGATGACGTCGACCTTCATGCGCTCGAGCTGGCGGGCGATGCGCAGCTTCTCCTCGCGCGTCATGGAGGCGCCAGGCGACTGCTCGCCGTCGCGCAGCGTGGTGTCGAAAATGATCAGCTTGTCGGTCATCGCTCGTTTTCCTCAATGTGTTGGGGCACCACCACCGGTGCCCGCGACAGGCCCGACAGGATGGCCTGCATGGACGCACGCACGATGCTGCCATCAATGCCCACGCCGTGGCGCGTGACGTCGCCCACGCGGATCTCCAGGTAGGCCACCGCGCGGGCGTCGGCACCGCTGCCGATCGAGTGCTCGTGGTAGTCCAGCACGCGCACCTCCTGGCCCAGGCGGGCGGACAGCGCCGCCACGAAGGCATCGATCGGGCCGTTGCCTTCACCCTGCACATGGCCAACCCAGCCGCCCAGCACCACCTCGGCCGACAGCTTCATGGCGCCGCCTGCGACCTCGGTCATCTGCGGCTGCACCACCGATGCCTGCGCGTTGCCGATGCCGTATTCACGCTCGAAGATGGCGTAGATGTCGGCCGCGGTCAGCTCCTTGCCGGCGTCGTCCATGACGCGCTGCACGACCTGGCTGAACTCGATCTGCAGGCGGCGCGGCAGCTCCAGGCCGTACTCGGCCTCCAGCAGGTAGGCGATGCCGCCCTTGCCGGACTGGCTGTTCACGCGGATGACGGCGTCGTAGCTACGGCCCAGGTCCTTGGGGTCGATGGGCAGGTAGGGCATGTCCCAGATGTCGCCGTCGCGGCGGGCGGCGAAGGCCTTCTTGATGGCGTCCTGGTGGGAGCCCGAGAAGGAGGTGTACACGAGATCGCCCACGTACGGGTGGCGTGGGTGGACCGGGATCTGCGTGCAGTGCTCGACGCAGCGGCGCACCTCGTCGATGTCCGAGAAGTCCAGCTGCGGGTCCACACCCTGGGTGTAGAGGTTGAGTGCGATGTTGACGAGGTCGACGTTGCCGGTGCGCTCGCCGTTGCCGAACAGGCAACCCTCGATGCGGTCGGCACCGGCCATGAGGGCCAGCTCGCCGGCGGCGGTGCCGGTGCCGCGGTCGTTGTGCGGGTGGACCGACAGCACGATGGCCTCGCGCCGTTCGAGGTGACGGTGCATCCACTCGATCATGTCGGCAAAGATGTTGGGCGTGCTGTGCTCGACCGTGGACGGCAGGTTGATGATGCACTTGCGCTCGGGCGTCGGCGCCCAGACGGCCGTCACCGCATCCACCACGCGCTTGCTGAAGGCCAGCTCGGTGCCGGAGAACATCTCCGGCGAGTACTCGAAGCGCCAGTCGGTGCCCGGCCGCGCGGCGGCCAGGTCCTTGATCTGGCGGGCGTGCGTGGCGGCCAGCTCGACGATGCCGTCTTCGTCCTGCCCCAACACCACGCGGCGCATGATGGGTGCCACCGCGTTGTAGACGTGCACGATGACGCGCCGGGCGCCGTCCAGGGCCTCGAAGGTGCGCTCGATCAGGTGCGAGCGCGCCTGCGTCAGCACCTGGATGGTGACGTCATCGGGGATGTGACCGCCGTCGATGAGCAGCCGCACGAAGTCGAACTCGGTCTGGGACGCGGACGGGAAACCGACCTCGATCTCCTTGAAGCCGATCTTCACGAGCTGCTGGAACATGCGCAGCTTGCGGGCGATGTCCATGGGCTCGATGAGGGCCTGGTTGCCGTCCCGCAGGTCGGTGCTCAGCCAGATCGGCGCACGGGTCAGCACGGCGTCGGGCCAGGTGCGGTCCGGCAGGGTGACGGGAGCGAAGGAGCGGTACTTGAGCTGCGGTTGCTTCAACATGGTGTCCATCCAGGATGGTGGGTGGGGCAACCTGCAGCCTTTGAAAACACGAACGGCCCGCTGCGGTTGCAATCGGGCCGTTGGGGTCAGGTGTGAGCGTGTACGCGCGACTGACTAGCGAACCCGAGGTTCCTCCAGGGCTAGTAGCAGGGCAATGTGCGCGGCGCGGTTCATGGGCTGGAAATCTAACACGAAAGCCTACTGGTGCAAGCCGCGTTCATCGGGCTCGTCGGTGCTCGTGGAGATGACGCTGACGGGCTTGCCCTTGGCCTTGCGCCAGGCGTAGATGACATAGCCCGACAGGCCGTAGACACAGAAGACACCGAAGAGAACGCGCGATGGATCGAGTGCGGCCAGGCCGATGCCGAGCATGATCACGACCAGCACGAAGAAGGGCACGGAGCGCCTTCTGTCGAAGACTTTGAAGCTGTAGAACGGAGCATTCGTCACCATCGAAAGCCCGGCGAACAGCGTGATGCCGTAGGCCGCCCAGGACTGCCAGCTGCCTGGCTTCACGCCGGTGTAGCTGGCCTGGTCCACCACCGCCCAGATCAGGCCGATGACGAGTGCCGCCGCCGCGGGGCTGGGCAGGCCCTGGAAGTAGCGCTTGTCCACCACGCCGATGTTCACGTTGAAGCGCGCCAGGCGCAGTGCCGCACCCGCGATGTACACGAAGGCCGGGATCCAGCCCGGCTTGCCCATGTCCTTGAGCGCCCACATGTAGACGATCAGCGCCGGGGCGGCGCCGAAGGCCACCATGTCCGACAGGCTGTCCATCTGCTCGCCGAAGGCCGATTGGGTGTTGGTCATGCGGGCGACGCGGCCGTCCAGGCTGTCGAGCACCGCGGCGGCGAAGATGGCCACGCAGGCCACCTCGAAGCGGCCGTTCATGGCCATGACGATGGCGTAGAACGCGCTGAAGAGCGCGCCCAGCGTGATGGCGTTGGGCAGCGCGTAGATGCCTTTGCGGCGGGGGCGGACGGCGAGGCTGGGCTCGTCGTCCTCTGTCGGTTCTGGGGTCATGGGCGGCAGGATAGCTGACAGATCCAGGCAAATGCCGTGCCTAGCATCCTGGAAAGCGACAGGAGACACCGCCATGAGACTCATCGAGATCCGCACCTACCGCCTCAAGCCGGGCTGCGCCGAGGCCTTTGTCGACGCGGTGGGCGTGGCGCTGCCGCTCGTGCGCGCCAGCGGCATGGACGTCGTCGCGTTCGGGCGCTCGGACCACGAGCACGAGAGCTTCTTCCTGATCCGCGCCTTCGACAGCCGGGCGCAACTCGTTGCCCAGCAGGACGCCTTCTACGGCTCCGACACCTGGCGCCAGGGGCCCCGGCAGGCGCTCGTCGACTGCCTGGACACCTACCTCAACACCCTGCTGTGGCTCCCGGCCGACGCGGTGGAGGCCCTCCGGGCCAACCATCAGGCCTTCGGGACAACGCCACCCGTTTGAACCTCCCGGCTCCGGGCCGGCACTCACGCGCTGACTCCATGCCCGAGGAGAAGGCGTGCTCTCCATCCTGGTCGGCCACAGTTTCTTCCTGCGCTTCGATGCCAAGCAGTTCGAACGCGCCAAACCCTACCCGCCCCTGGCCACCTTGCAGGTGGCCGCCCTGCTGCGCCGCCTGGGCCACGAGGTCGCGTTCTTCGACGCGATGCTCGCCGCCGGCACGCAGGATTTCGACGCCCAGCTGGCCGAGAGCCGGCCCGACGTGGTGCTGCTCTACGAGGACAACTACAACTACCTGAGCAAGATGTGCCTGGGCAAGATGCGTGAGGCCGCCTGCGCCATGGTGGCCAGCGCCCGGCGCTCGGGCGCCCGCGTCATCGTGGCGGGGTCGGACGCCAGCGATGCGCCGGACGTCTACCTGAGCGCCGGGGCCGACGTCGCCCTGCGCGGCGAGGGGCTGGATGCCCTGCCCGCCCTGCTTGGCCGCCTGCAGCGCGAGCCCCAGCTGTCGGGCGCCGAGCTGATGACCGGCCTGCCGCAGCCGGTCGCCCTGCCCCGCAACGACGATGCCGAGCTGGAAGCCCCGGTCGCCTGGGACCTGGTCGACATCGACCGCTACCGCGGCACCTGGCAGGCCGCCCACGGCCGCTTCAGCCTGAACATGGCGGCGTCCAAGGGCTGCTCCTTCCGCTGCGCCTGGTGCGCCAAGCCCATCTGGGGCCAGCGCTACCAGCAGCGCAGCCCGCTGGCGGTAGCCGCCGAGATGGCCGAACTCAAGGCCCGGTTCCAGCCCGACCACATCTGGTTCGCCGACGACATCTTCGGCTTTCGCGCCGACTGGGTGCAGCGCTTCGCCGACGAACTCCGGCGCCTGGGCGGCGGCATCCCCTTCTCCATCCAGACCCGCGCCGACCTGATCAGCGACGCCATGGCGCGCGCGCTGGCCGACGCGGGTTGCCAGGAAGCCTGGATCGGCGCCGAAAGCGGCAGCCAGAAGGTCCTGGATGCGATGAACAAGGGCACCACCGTCGCCGAGATCCACGAGTCGCGTCGGCGGCTGCAGGACGCCGGCGTGCGCGTGGGCTTCTTCATCCAGCTCGGCTACCTTGGCGAGGGCCTGCCCGAGCTGCTGCAGACGCGCCAGCTCATCGAGGAGGCCTGCCCCGACGACATCGGCGTGAGCGTGTCCTACCCGCTGCCGGGCACGCGCTTTCACGAGCAGGTCAAGGCCCAGCTCGGCGCCAAGACGCACTGGACCGACAGCGCCGACCTGGCCATGATGTTCCGCGGCAGCTTCGGCACCGAGGTGTACCGCACGGTGCGCGACCTGCTGCATGCGCAGGTGGACCTCGGCCGGCTCGCACCCGCCGCGCGTGCGGTCGCGCTCGACCAGATCCGCCAGCGCTGGGCGGCGCTCATCGAGCACCTGAGCCCCGCGAGGGCCCTCACCCCGTGAGCAGCGAGCGCACCGCCTGCGCACCGTCGCGGGGGTGGCCGCCCCGGCGCAGGGCCCAGCCATGAACCTGCTCGCACGCGCCCACCAGGCTCAGCCAGCCGGGCTGACCCGCCGCGTAGGGCTGGCTCAGGCGCAGGCGCCGCGCGGTCTCGGCCGCACTCAGCGGCTGCAGCAGCGGCCCGCCTTCGGCCGGCTCGGCCGATGCGAACACCAGGTGCCTGAGCCGCAGCGGCCCGGCGGCCAGCGGCGCCCACCCGCCGCGCAGGTCCAGCTCGTGCTTCTCGACACCGCTGCGTCGCCGGATCACCGGGGCAGCGGCCAGCCGCGCGCGCAGGCCGTCGTCCTGCAGCCACTGGGCGGCATCGAAGCGCAGGTGCACGAAGTTGGGCACCCCCACCGCCTGCAGCGTGACCGGGTCGACGAAGGTCGCGTCCTCCGTCAGGAACGCCAGGCCGAGCCCCATCAGCTGCAACGCCAGTGTCGACTTGCCGGCGCCGCTCGCCCCCATGAGCAACACGCCCTGGCCATCCAAGCCCACGCAGCCGGCGTGCAGGGCCGCCAGGCCACGGGCCCGGCACACCAGCGTGAAGACCGCGAACTCGATGAGCTCGTAGCGCAGGTGGTAGGGCCAGCGCAGCAGGGCCGGCGACACCTGCACCACGGCCCGGCCTGCGGCCACGTTCACGAGCGCCAGGTTGTCGGCATCCATCACGGCGCCCAGCAGCCCGGCGCCGCCGAGCATGCGGGCCACCGGCGGCTCGCCGTCAAAGTTGGCCCCGCCCGTGCCCAGCCGCAGCTCGACAGTGAGCGGCGGCCCCTGGCACGCGCGCGCCGGCAGCGCCGCGTAGGCGGCGTCGGCCAGCGCGAGCAGCGCCTCGCTGTCGCTGAGGAAATCGACGCACGCGCCCATCACCACATGGCTGCGGGACAGCGCGAGCGGCGCCTGCTCGCCAAAGGGGTCGGCCACCTGCCGGGTGTCAGCTTGCCATTCGGACATGCGGGGAGTCTCCATGAAATCCATTGAATTGCCGCGCGGGCCTGCGTTGCAGGCGACGCTGCGGGTCACGACGCAGCGCCTGGCCGCCGAACTGGCCACGCCCACGGCGCAGGCACCGGCCTGGGACGACGTCACCTGGCGCGTGGCCATGGCGGTTGCGGTGATGCACGGCGTCAGCGGCCTGCTGGCGACGCGGCTGCAGTGGCGCGGCCCGCCCGCGTGGCAGGCCTTCCTCGCCGAGCAGGCCGAGCATGGCCGCCGGCGCGAGGCGCGCATCCGCGAGCGCCTGGCGGTGCTGCACGGCGCAGCCACTGCCGCCGGCGTGCCGATGCTGGCGCTCAAGGGCGCGTCGCTGCTGCAGACTGGGCTCGTGCGCCCCGGCGAGCGGCCCATGAGCGACATCGACCTGCTGGTGGCGCCCGCCGACGTGGACGCCGCCGACCGGCTGATCCGCGCGGCCGGCCACGCGCCCGGCGTGCGCAAGCACCGTCACATCGCCTACGAGCCCCTGGCGCAGCCGGCCGCGCCGGCCTTCGGCGAGCACGAGGACAACCCGATCAAGATCGAGCTGCACACGGCAGTGGCCGAGCCGCTGCCGCGCCGCGAGGTCGACATCACCGCCAGCCTGCCCCCGCACCGGCCACGCGCCGGGCTGCACGGCTACGCCAGCCCCGGCGCCTTGATGCGCCACCTGTTGCTGCACACCACCGGCAACCTCTGCGTGCGTTGCGTGCGGCTCATCCAGCTGCACGACATCGCCCTGCTGGCCCAGCACCTGGACGACGCCGGCTGGGCCGAAGCCCTCGCACCCGCCTCGGACGACCGCGCCGCCTGGTGGGCGGTGCCCACGCTGACCCTGGTGGCGCAGCTCTTCCCGGGGCGCCTGCCGGCCCTGCCGCCGAGCGCACTGCGCGCCTGCCCGCCGTGGCTGCTGCGCGCGAGCCGCGGCTGGGCGCTGACCGACGTGTCGCTGTCGCACCTTTGCATCCCGGTGCTGCCCGGGCTGGCCTGGGCGCGCGGCCCCGGTGACGCCCTGGGGCTGGCCTGGCAGCGGCTCTTCCCGGCCGAGCGGGCCGTCACCGCGCAGATCGTGCAACGCCAGCACTCCCTCGCCGGCTCGGCCTGGACGCGCCAGCCCCCGTGGCGCAAGGCGCTGAGCTTCCTGCGGGGCGCGCCGCCGCGGGCGCAGACGATGTACTCCCTGCATCGCGCCCTCGCCTACCAACCGGCCAGCTCGGCATGAAGCTGCGCAAACCGGTCATGGGTGAAATCGGCGTCCTCGGCCAGTGCGCGCCGCTGGGCGGCTTCGGCCAGGCGCAGGCGCAGGGGCTCGTCGCCATCCAGTTGCACGAGCAGCCGCGCCAGGCCGGCCACGTCGCCGGGCGCCACGACCAGGGCCGCCCCCGGCGCCCACTCGGCCAGATGGCCGACCGCCGTGCCGATGCAGGGCACGCCGAGCACCGCGGCCTCCAGCGCCGCCAGCGGCCCGGCCTCGTGGCGCGACGCCACCACGCACAGGTGCGCGCGAGCGACCAGTGGCTGCGCCGCACGCTGCGTCATGAAGCCATGGAAGCGCACGCGCTCGGACACGCCGAGTTGCGCCGCCAGGGCCTGCATCTCGCCGTTGAGCGTGTCCTCGCCGATGAAGTCGGCCTGCACCTGCGGCACCACGCTCAGGGCTCGCAGGAGGCAGCCTGGGTCCTTCACGCGGTTGATGCTGGCCAGCTGCACCACGCGCAAGGGCTCGCCCCGCACACGCTGGCGCGGGGCCATGGGCGGCCAGCGGGCCAGGTCCACGCCCAGGGGCAGGCGTTGCCCCGTGTGGCCCAGGGCAGCGAGCTGTGCGAGTACCGGGGCACTGGCCGCGGTCAGTGCGTCGGCGCCATGCAGCACCCAGGCCTCGCGCAGGCGGCCGCGCCAGGTCAGGCGACCGCCGTAGCCGATGTCGCCCAGCGCCACGAGCTCGCCACCGGCCACGTGCACGGCGCAAGGCCGCCCGAGCAGGCGCGCCGCCATGACGGCCACCAGCCCCGCACCGCCCGCCCAGATCGACTGCACCACGTCGAAGCGGCCACGGCGGTGCTCCCGCAGCAGCGCCAGCACGGCGCGCAACTGGCCCAGCGTCGAGCTGCGTCCGCCGATGTTGTGCACCTGCGCACCGCACAGCCGCCACTGCCCGGGCTGCACCTCCTGGCGCAGCGCGAACACATGCACCTCATGCCGCGCCGACAGCCGCTCCAGCAGCGCCAGCAGCGCCGGCACCACCTTCACCTCGCCGGAGCGGTCCACACCGCCGGGCACCACGATCGCGATCTTCAAACCCCGACCTCCGCATGAACACGCCCACCCAACTGCAATCCCGCCTGCAGGACACCCAGGCCGCCTTCGACAGCGTCGCCGCCGACTACGACGGCCCGCGCGGCAACAACATCGCCATCCAGGCCATGCGCGACGAGATGTGGCGTTGGCTGGACCACAGCTTCACGCCGGGCAGCCGCCTCATCGACCTGGGCTGCGGCACGGGGCTCGATGCCGTGCACCTCGCCGCCCAGGGCCACCACGTGACGGCGACGGACTGGTCCGAAGGCATGGTGGCCCGCACGCGGGACCGCGCCCGCGACGCGGGGCTGGCCGTCGACAGCCGCGTCATCGGCGCGCACGAACTGCACCGCCTGGAAGGCGATGCGGCTTTTGACGGCGCCTACTCCAACCTCGGGCCGCTGAACTGCGTGCCCGACCTGGACGACGTCGCCGCGCAGTGCGCGCGCCTGATCAAGCCAGGCGGCCGGCTGGTGTTCACCGTCATCGGCCGCTGGTGCCCGTGGGAGATCGCCCACTACACGCGCCAGCGCCGCTGGTCGCGCGTGGCGGTGCGCTTCGCGCGCGACACCGTCGCCGTGGGCATGAACGGCCGCACCATCTGGACGCGCTACTACACGCCCGCCGAGTTCTACGCCGCCTTCCGCCCGCACTTCGAGCTGGAAGTGCAGCGCGGGCTGTGCGTCTTCGTGCCGCCGCCCTACCTCACGTGGCTGGCTGAGCGCCACCCGCGCTGGCACGAGCGCCTGTGGGCGCTGGACCGGCGCGTGGCCGGCTGGCCGGGTCTGAACAGGCTGGGTGATCATTTCCTGCTCGTCATGCGGCGGCGGGTGAGCTGAGCGGCTTCTTCCAGCAGTGGGTGGCGGCTGGCCCGCAGAGCCGCCAGCCAGGCCAGCGGCACGAGCGACAGCGGCACCACCACCACCACGAGGGCCGCGAGCGCACTCCCCCCGAGGGCGGCCCCGACGGCACGCGGCGACAGGCCGAGGTGCTGCGCGCACAGCCGCAACTGCAGCGGCAGCGCGAGCGCCGCCGCCGCGGCCATGGCCCAGGCGAAGGACGCCACGCTGCCATCGAAGAGCAACACCGCCAGGCCCACGCGTGCCGCAAGCGTCAGCGCCAGCGGTGACGCCGCCAAACCCGGCCGGCCCACGGCCGCCAGCCCGGCACCGAACTGCTGGAACACGAGCCCGAGCGCCGCCACCAGCGCGAGCGGCGCCACGGCGGGCACGGCGTCCCGCCAGGCCGCGCCGTACAGGCCGACGATGAGCGGCTCGCGGTAGGCCACGGTCAGCGCCAGCAGCGGCCAGCCCAGGCCCGTGAGCAGGGCCATCGCCCGCTGCAGCGCCGGGCCGAGGGCCTGGGCCTGCGCGTGCCGCTGCGACAGCACCGGCAGGCTGCCAAAGCTCAGTGCCCGCCCGGCGAGCACCTGCAGCAGGCCCACGGCGGCCTGGCCGCGGCCGAACAGCCCCAGCAGATGCGCGCCGCCCAGCCGGGCCAGCAGCAGGTCGGGCACAAGCCCGTGCAGGCTCGCCAGCGCGCCCGGCAGCAACGACGCCAGGGCAAAGCGCAGCACCTCGCCCATGCCCCGCCACGCGGGCTGCCACGCCAGGCCGGGTGGCCGCATGCCGGCGTAGGCCAGGCCGCAGGCCAGTGCCGCCGCCAGCTGCGCCCAGGCCAGGCCCAGCGCGCCTGCGCCGTGGCTGCAAAGCACCACCGACACCAGCGCCTGCACACCCAGGCCCAGCAGCGAAACGCGGGCGATGCGCCCCGCCGCCAACGCCCGCAGCTGCAGCGCCGCCATCACGCTGCCGAAGGCCGACAGCGGCAGCATCGCCGCCAGCACCTGCAGCAGCGGCACGAGCGCGGGCTGCCCGAGCTGCGCCGCGAGCGGCTCCGCGCCCAGCAGCAAGGCAGCCGTCACGGCCGCGGTGGTGCAGCAGGTCAAGCCCAGGCAGGCCGAGAAACGGGCCGGCGTGAGTGCCGGCTCACGCTGCAGGTAGGCCGACAGGCCCGCGTCCCGCAGCAGCTGCGCGACGCCATACACCGCCATCGCCAGCGCGAAGAGACCCATCTCCGCCGGCATCAGCAGCCGCGCGAGCACCAGGCCCAGCACGAAGCGCAAGCCCGTCTCGCCCACCGACGACACCAGGTTGCCCAGCACCGCACGGCGCAGCTCGACAGGCCCCAGGGCCAGCGGCAGCGTGCTCATGGCAGCAACGCATCCGTGTAGCTCGCCAGCAGCCCGCGGCCGACGGCATCGATCGAGCAATGGGCGTCGAAGCGCTCCCGCACCTGCTGGCGCCGCGCCGGCCCCGGCTGGCCCGCCACGCGCACAAGGGCCGCGGCCAGCGCCGAGGCGTCGCCCACCGGCCAGAGCGCCGCCGCCTGCGCCTGCGGCAGGCCACCCAGCAGGCTGCGAAACGACGGGATGTCCGTCACCACCGGGCTCAGCCCGCAGGCCAGGGCCTCGATGACGCTGTAGCCCGAGCCCTCCCGGTGGCTGCCCTGCACGAGGATGTCCGCGGCGGACATCAACCACTCGACCTCGTCGTGCGGCACCCGCCCGAGCAGGTTCACGCGGCCGGCCAGGCGCGGGTCGCGCAGGCGCTCGCGCACCGCGCCGTCCAGCGGCGCCTGGCCGAAGCACATCCACAGCTGCAGGCCCGGCAGCTCGTGCGCGGCCAGCGCCACGCCGTCGAGCACCGTCAACGGGTCCTTGTTGGCGTCCAGGTGGCCCACCCACAGCAGCGCCGGTGAGCCGCACAGGCCGGTGCGCGCCCGCGCGGCCTCGCGCTCCCGCGGGAGGAAATCGCTGCTGGCCTCGGGCACCTCGTGGATGCGCGTGTGCGCCGCCACCAGGCGCCGGCGCACGAAGAGCTGGGCCTGCTCCCGCGCGCAGAAGATCAGCCCGCGCGCCAGCGCCAGCGAGCGCCGCCACCGCCACCAGGTCCACGGGCGCACCGGCGGGCATGCAGCGTGGTCCTGCAGCAGCAGCGGCCGCCCCGGCACCAGCGCCGACAGCCAATGCACCTCGCGCGTGAAGCCGATGCCGTGCAGGTGGACCACGTCGGGCTGCAAGCGGGCCAGCAGTGCAGCGAACCCCGCGTCCGGCCCGCCGTCGGCGCCGTGCATCGGCAGGCAGTGGCAGCTCACGCCGTCGTCGACAGCCTCGGAGCGCCGCGCGCTGGCCTGCACGACCGTCACGCGCGCGCCCGATCGCGCCGCCGCCTGCGCGCAGTGGCGCAGCGTCCACCAGTCGCCCAGCAGCTCGGCGGGCGCGCGCCCCTGGGCATCGACGAATGGGTTGATCTGCACGACGCGCATCGCCCGTTGCCCGTCAGAGCGCGTGGCGCTGCGGGTCCCACAGCTTGACGGCCTGCGCCAGCCAGCGCAGCTCGCGCGGGCCGTCGTAGCGCGCCGCGTGCCAGCGCCACGCGGACGCCGCACGCAGCGCCGCCTTCTGCCAGGCCGGTGCGCGGATGTCCGTGGCCGTGGGAAACCGGCAGCCCAGCACGGTGCGGAAGTCGTGGATGCGCGCCCGCAGGGCGTCACTGAGCCAGGGGGCGTCCTTGTGGCACCAGTAATCCACCCATTCGCGGCGCGCCCAGCCATCGGCGGTGTCGGGGAAGCTGAAGCCGCGCGGCAGCGCCGGGTCGCGCGGTGTCCAGCGGCCTTCGCCCAGCCGGCGCGGCGGCAGCGGCGTGTGGACGTGCAGCATGATCTCCGCGCCAGGGTGCAGTCGCTTGACCTGGCGGATGAAGTCGAAAGTCCGCTCCGTCTCGCCTTCGGGGTCCTGCGGCGGGGCCAGCATGAACGACAGCTCGGGGATGACGCCATTGGCGCGGCAGGCCTCGACGACCGCCAACGTCTGGTCGGAGCGCGTGCCCTTGCGCATGTCGCGCAGCAGGCTGTCGTTGGGCGACTCCGCGCCGATGTAGGCCATGCGCAGCCGGCTGCGCCGCACCAGGGCCCAGGACGCGGCCGAGAGCCCGAGCAGCGCGTCCGCCCGGGCGTAGCACCACCAGGGCATCTGCTGCTGCGCGAGCACGCCCAGCAGCGGCTGCATGTCCACTTCGCGGTCGAAGAAGTTGTGGTCGTAGAACTGCACGGAGTCCGCACCCAGGCGCGTGCGCAGCAGCGTGAGGTCGCGCGACAGCCGTTCGGCTTCCGGCAGCGCCGTCTTGCCGCGAAACAGCGCCGCGACGCCGCAGAAGCTGCACCGGTAGCGGCAACCCAGCGCCGCCTGGTAGCCCGCGGTGCGGCGGCCCAGGAAGCTCGGGCCCAGATAGCGTTCCGGCGCCGGCAGGTCCTCGAAGCCCACGTCCAGCTGCAGCGGCGCGGTGGAGAACGGCTGGTCGGCGTTGTGCACGACCTGGCCGTCTCGGCGCCAGGACAGGCCCGCGACGTCCGCGAGCGCACGCCCGCCCGCCAGCGCCTCCAGCAGCCCCGCGAAGCCCTCCTCGCCCTGCCCGCGCAGCGCGTAGTCGACGCAGTCGCTGGCCAGTGCCGCGTCGGCGCACAGCGTAGGGAAGTAGCCACCCCACACGATGGGCACCTGCGGCGCCGCAGCGCGGATGGCGCGCGACACGGCCAGCGCGGCGACCAGCTGGGGCCCACCCATCACCGACAGGCCCACCGCCAGGGGCGGCGCCTCGCGCACCGCGGCGGCAGCCGTCTCGGGCAGGTGGCGGTCGAGGTTGCCGTCCAGGATGCGCGTGGACCAGCGCCCCTTGAGCGCCGCCGCCAGCTGCATCACCGCCAGCGGAAAGCGCGCGTTGGACGTGATGCGCGGGTTGATCAGCAGGACCTGGCTCATGCCGGCACCTCCTCGCGACGCGCCGCCAGGCCCGGCTCGGCGGCCCCGGCCAGCAGGTGCGGCGCCAGCGCCTTGGCCCGCCCGTCCACCACCACAGGCACGAGGCCCAGCGCCTCGCCCAGGTCGGCATCGGCATACAGCGCGCGGCCGCCCACCACCACCAGCCGCAGGTCGGCCCGCGTCGCGCCCGCCAGCGGCAGGCCGGGGGGCAGTGCGATCAGGTCGGCCCGCAGCCCCGGGGCGAGCCGGCCGCGGTCAGGCAGCCCGAGCACCGCCGCGGCATCGGCGGTGACCCAGGTTTCCAGGCGTTCGTCGCTCCATCCGGTCAGTGCCCGCACAAGCGCCAGCTCCTCGAGCAGGTCACGCCCGCCGCTGATGCGCGAATCGCTGCCGAGCACGAGGCGCCCCTGCGCCGCGAGCCAGGCCGGGTCCAGTGTGCGGCCGAACAGGTGCAGGTTGGAGCCCGGGCACCAGACCACGGCCCCTCCCGCGTCGACGAGCCGGCGCTGCTGCGCGGCGCTCAGGCCCAGGCCGTGCACGAGCAGGCTGCCGGGCTCGATGCAGCCCAGGGCGTCCAGCCGCTCGAACTCCAGGCCGGCCGCCGCATCGACGCCTTCGGCCGCATGCACGACCCACAGCCCGCCTGCCGCCGCTTGGCGCGACTCGCGCACGGCCTCCTCGCCATCGAGGGCCAGCGAATGCGACCAGCCGGCAGGCGCGGGCGCATCCACCGGGAAGGCCGGGTCGTCCAGCACGGCGTCGCGCGGGTCGTGGTGCAGCACCGTCGTCACGCCGCTGAGCAGGTTCTTGAGCCCACCGGCGCGCAAGCGCTGCGCACGCGGCTGGGCGCGGTGGGCCAGCAGCAGGGGGTCGGTGCCCAGGCGCGGCGAGATGTCGGCGATCCACTCGCTCGCGTTGCGGTAGTGGTCGCGGTAGCCGAGGCGCGGCAAGGCGCCGTTCAGGTGCAGGTGGTCGTGCGCGTTGATGAGGCCGGGCAGCACCCGGGCGCCGCCGAGGTCCACGCGCGGCCCGTCGCCGTGCCCGGCCAGCCGGCCGTCAACGACGGCCAGGTCCAGGGCCTGGCCATCACGCCCCCGCGCGTTGACGAACTGCAGGTTCATGGCTTGCCCCAGCGCAGCGCCAGCACCACGCGCAGGCCGTCCCAACGCGCCAGGTGGGGGGCCGTCAGGTCCTGGCCGATGCGCACCTCGCGCTGCCCCTGCAGCACGAGGCCGGCGGCGCAGGCAGCGCGCAGGTGGTCGTCGGGCTCGTGCAGGGCGTGGGCGAGTTCGTGGCGCTGGCCGCCGGCGTCGGTGAAGCTGCGCGTCATGCCCACGCGGGCGGCATCGGGGTGGAAGTCGGAGTACACCAGCACGCCGCCCGGCGCGAGCACGCGCGAGACCTCGGCCATCCAGGCCGCGAGGTCGGGCGCGTGGCCGACGGCCAGGCCGCAGGCGATGACGTCAAAGCTCTCAGCGGCGAAGGGCAGCTGCTGCATGTCGGCCCGCACGCGGCAGGCCAGCGGCGCACGCGCGAGCATGCCCGCCGAGCGGTCGCAGGCCACCACGCTGCGCGCGCCGCGCTGCTGCATCAACAGGCCATAGCGCCCGCTGCCGCAGGCCAGGTCCAGCGCGCGCCGGCCGGCCACGTCGGGCCAGAGCGCCAGCACGGCGGCCTGCTCGGCGGCCATCAGCGGGTTGTGCGGCAGCGGCGGGTAGTCGCCCGCCCAGAGGTCGTAGGCCGCTTCGTTGGCGAGATTCATGTCGGGAACCATTTGGCGCACACGCAGCGCGCGCACTCGGGCCGCTGGCCCGCCTGGATGGCGGCGCGCAGCTGGCGCTGGGCCGGGGTGTTGAGCGCGGCGCCGAGGCCAGCTTCGCCCAGCCCGCCGGCACCGGCGATGAAGAAGCAGGGCCGCAGCCCCCCGTCGGCCTCGACGACGACCGAGTGCTGCGGCGCGTTGCAGCGCACCGCCGGCGGGTCGGCCAGGCCCAGGTGGGCGCGGTAGTGCGCCTCGATGCGCCCGAGCTTGGCCGGGCTCTCGGCAATGAAGCCGCTCGCGAAGTCGTCGGCATGCGCCTGCGCCAGCCGCGCCAGGCTGGCCGCCAGCACAGGCATGTCGTCTTCGCGCAGGGCCACCTGGTCATCAGGCTTGCCGTGGCGCCCGAACGCGGCCTCGTGGGCGACGTCGGCGGCCAGGAAAGAGATGCTGGCCACGCCAAGCTTGTGCGCCAGCGCGACAAGCTCGGGCAGCTCACCCGCATTGCCCCGCTGCACGGTCACGCGCAGGCTCACGGGCAGCCCCTCGCGCACGGCGGCCCGCACCCCGGCGCAGACGGCCTCGAAGGCGTCCAGCCCACGGATGCGCGCGTAGCTGGCGGCACTGGCGCCGTCCAGCGACACCGTCACCTGCTCGAAGTGACGCGCCACCTCGCCGGCCTGCTTGGCCAGCGCGAGCCCGGCGGTGAGCAGCCACAGCCGCAGGCCCTGGGCGCGCAGCCGGGCCGCGATGTCGCCCCACTGAGGGTGCAGCAGCGGCTCGCCGCCGGAGACGAGCACCGTCTCGACGCCGAGCGCCTGCAACCCCGGCAGCAACTGCTCGACGGTGGCGAGGTCGATGTCGCGCCGGCCATGCCGCCAGTAGTCGCAACTCACACAGCGCGAGTTGCAGCGCTCGGTAAGGTACAGGGTCGCCAGGCGCAGCCGCGTGAGCGCCGGCGCGAGGGCGCCGGCCGCGGGCATGGCGATGACGCTAGAACATGGCATGCAGCTCGACGAAGGTCTGCCGCCGGTTGTCCACCGCGTTCTGCGGGATGCCGCCGAACTTGCGGCTGCCGGCGCGCAGCTGCACGAAGGCGATGGGCGTGTACTCGTAGACGAGGCTGTAGCGCACCTTGTTGTCGTTGGCCACGCGCCGGTCAGGGTCCAGGTATTCGCTGGTGAGCTTGAGGTTGTGGCCCTGCTGCACGAGCCAGTTGGCCTCCAGCAGCGTCGCAACCTGACGGCGCTTGCCCTCGGGGTAGCCCTCGTCGCTGACGAGGTCGATCTCGGCCAGCCAGGCCACCGGGCCGGTGGTGGTCCCGGCGAACAGGCCCCAGGCCTGGCGACCGCCTGCCGAGGACTTCACCTGCGCCGCCGCCGCACCGACACGGCCCCAGGGCTGCATCCAGATCGCCTGCGCGGTGGTCTGGTGGCCCGTCACGCTGCCCTTGTTGCCGGGCCCGTTGCTGCGCACGACCTGGATGGACCACTCGTCGCTCTCATGACCCAGCTCCAGGCCCTTGTCGGGCACCGTCATGCTGACGCCGCTGAGCTGGCGCACGAAGGCCAGGCTGTCCTGCAGCCGCCACCCGAACGGCAGGTAGAACTGGCCAGCCTTGGCATACCAGCCCAGGCCCGGCGTGGACAGGCGCACGTAGGCTTCCTGCCGCTCCGACTTGCCCGGCGCCACCTGCTGGTCGAGGTAGGCACCGAGGTAGTCCTTGATGAGCTGCACGTCGGCATACAGCCGCGTCTGCTCGGTGCCGCCGACGCTGCGCGTGGGCTGGCCGGAGACCGACGTGCGCGTCGTGGCGGTGCGCAGGTCGCCGCCCAGGCGCAGGCGGTCGTCGAACAGGGAGCCGTTCCAGCCCTGCAGCGCCTCCGGCAGCGAATTGGCCGGAATGACGTTCTGCGTGAAGCTGTTGCCCACCGCATTGCGCAGGCCGCCGCCCGTGGGGTTGACGTGGCAGGCCACGCACTTGAGCCCGGCGCGGATGGCCAGGTAGGGCTCGGCGCGCGCCGCCTGGAAGCACAGGGCCAGGGCCAGGCCCAGCAGCAGTCGCACGGCCATCATTTCTGGGCTCCGTTGTTGATCCATTGGCGGATGAGGTTGATGCTCTGCGCGTCGAGGTAGGGGCCGCCCAGCGGCATGCGCGCGCCCACGGCCTGGTGGCCTTCGAGCTTGTGGATGAGGTAGCTGTTGGCTGCGTCGCCCGGGGCCACGCGCATCAGCGAAGGCACCTCGCTGCTCGCCGCGCCCACCAGCAGCGCGTAGCTGTTGGTGGCGTCCAGCCGCAGGCCGCGCGGCGCGGCGGCACCGGCATGGCAGGCCGTGCACATCGGGGTGAACACGTGCGACTGGATGGAAGCGAAGCTCGCCGTCATGGGCCCGCTCGGGTCGACACCTTCGCCAAGCGGTCGCCCGTTGGCGTCCAGCCCGTCGCCACTGCCGCCGCCGCATCCGGCCACCGTCAAGGCCACGAGGCCCAGCGCGGCCCAAAGCCTTCTCGAGTTCATCATCGTCCGTCCTTTACCGGGTCTCACTCGGCCGTGAGTGCCACGAGAAGGCGGACAGGTTCAAAAGGCGGTGGTCAAGCTCAACAAGCCGGTACGGCGGCGCGTCGCTTCGGTCCACACATAGGGCCCGCCGCGACCGGCGCCCACCCAGGCGAGCTGCACTTCCGTGCTGCCGCCCAGCTGCCACGACAGCCCCAGCTGCACGTCAGCGCGCCAGGCGCGGCGCGTGTCGCCATAGGCCGAGGCTCGCCCTCCCCAGCCGCGCAGCCAGCCCACGTGGCTCACCGCAGCAACGCCGTCGCCCAGCGGCCAACGCGCGCCGAGTTCCACATAGAGCGTGCGTTGGCCGATGCCGTAGTAGTCGGGCGACGCGTAGGCACGCAGCGTCCAGCCGCTGCCCAGAAGGCCCACGTAGGCTTCCTGGTAGTCGTAGTGGGACACGTTCTCGTAGAAGCGCGCCGTGACGCCCATCTCGCCGTCCAGCCCTGTGGCCAGCGCCACCACGCGGCCGGCATAGGCCTGCAGCGTCGCGCCCTGGCGCTGCGTGAAGCGTGCATGGCCGAGCTGGGCGCCTGCGTACCAGCCCGCCTCGCCGTCCCAGGCCAGGCCGGCCTGTGCGCTGGGCCGGTTGTCGCTGTAGGACACGCCGCGCTCACGCGCGTCGGTCTGGGCCGAGATCGTGCCGCCCACGTCGGCGCGCGCGAACGCCACACTGCCGAGCAGTGTGGCGAGCAGCAGGGTCCGTCGAGCCGGGCGCGCGGGGGGAGACATCAGTCGGGAGTCTGCCCCAGCGGTGTGCAACCCGGCGAGCGCCCCTGCAGATGACGGGCCAACGTGGCGCAACTGTCGATGCGGCCCTGGGCGGCAGTGACCAGCGCCGTCCTGAGCATGGTGGCGCCGCGGCTGCCGTCCAGCTCCCTCACCAGGGCCAGCAGCCCGGCTGCGTGGGCCGCCGCGAAGGACGAGCCCGACACGAGCGCGAAGCCGCCACCCACGGCCGTGCTCGGCACGTCGCGCCCCGGTGCGGTGACGGCGCCCAAGGGCAATGGCGGCGCGCTGCCCACGACGAGCACGCCGCGATGGTTGGCCGGGAAAGGCCCCCCGCTGCCGGGCAGTGCGGCCACCACCGTGGCCCCGCGCGCCAGGGCCTGATCCAGCAGCAGCGCCAGCAGCCGGTCGTCGGGCCCGCCCAGGCTCATGTTGATGATGTGCGCGCCCTGCTGGATGGCCGCATACAGGGCCTTGGCCAGGCCGAGGCTGGTGCACAGGGTCTGCTCCTGCGGGGCCTGCCAGCAGGCCCGCAGGGCCAGCAGCCGCGCCTGCGGCGCCACGCCGGCGATGCCCAGGCCGTTGTCGGCCCGCGCCGCGATGATGCCGGCTACCGCGGTGCCATGCCCCTCGGCGGGCGAGGCGCGGTCGTCGACGAAGTTCTCGTTGGCAACAACCTGCCCCGCCAGGTCGGGGTGGCGCACGTCGACGCCGCTGTCCACCACCGCCACGCGCACGCCGCGGCCGGTGGCGAGCTTGTGCAACTCGGCCAGGTGCCACTGCTGGGCGGCAGGCTGCGCAGCGTAGAGCGGCTCCTGCTGGGCACCCTGCGCGCGGTACAGCCCGACCGGCTGGGCCCACGCGACGCGCCGGTCTTCCGAGACGGCGCGGGCGACGTCAGCCGAGGTCCGGTTGTCGCCATCGGCCAGCCGCATGACGAAGCAGTCCACGCCGGCCAGCGGCATCGCCCACTGGCTGCGCATCTCCAGCCGGTAGGCCTTGGCCAGGGACTCGGCCACCTGCTGGCGCGACTGGCGCCCCACGCCCTCGCCGTAGGTGCCGGCATAGCTGCCGTCGGGCCGGTAGTGGGCCTTGGGCAGCTGCAGCATCACGAGCACCTGCCGCTCGGCCTCCTCGGCCTGGGCATGGGCGGTGTTGCCCGCCAGGCACAGCAGCAGCGCCAGCAGCGCCAGCAGCGTCCACAGCAGCTTCATCGGGCAGGCCCCGGCTGCAGCGGCTCGGCCATCGCCACGATGGGCGCGGCGCGCAGCGCGGCCAGCCCCCCGGCGTCGATGCGCAGCAGCCAGGCGCCCGTCTCGGTCGGCCCGGCGACGATGCCGGCCTTCTCGGCCTGAAGCAGCTCGCGCACCGCCTGCTCGCTGGTGCCCGGCTTGAACATCACGAGGGCGTCGGCCACCACGGGCGCCGTTCCGGCCGCGGAGAGGCCCTGGTAGGCGGGCTCGTCCTGGCGCGTGGTGAGCAGCACACCCAGCAGCACCGCCACCGCGGCGCCCTGCAGGCCCAGGGCCCAGGGCATCCACCGCGGGGCGGGGGCTCGCTTGGGGCGCGCGGGCGTCATCAGCGCATGCATGCGCGCCAGGCCCGCCTCGACGTCGCCAACCGGGGCCGGCGTGCCGGCCACATGCATCAGCGTCTGCATGGGCTGCTCGGCGGCCATCTCCTGGCGGCAGGCCGTGCATTGCATCAGGTGCTGCTGCACCTGGGCCATCTCGGCATCGTCCAGCTGGCCACGGGCATACCAGGGCAGCAGCGCCTGCACGGCGGCATGCTCGTCCTGCTCCATCGGGATCACGGTACTCATCGCAGGTCTCCTTGATGACCGGCCAGGTCATCGAGCAGCTGGCGCAAGCGCCGCCGCGCATAAAACATCCGGGTCTTGACCGTCTCGGCCGGGCAGCCCACCACCTCGGCGATCTCGGCATAGGCCATGTCGTGGAAGTAGCACAGCTCCACCACCGCGCGGTGCTCGGGCGAGAGCTCGGCCATGGCGCCCCGCAACCGGCCGCGCAGCTGGGCCAGGCCCAGGGTCTGCTCGGGGCCAGGGCCTGTGTCCACAGGCTCCTCGGCCTCTTCGGCATCCACCGGCAGGTCCTGGCGGCTCAGGGCCTTGAGGGCCTTGCGGTAGGCAATGCCGAAGATCCAGGTGGAGAGCTTGCTGCGCCCGTCGAAGCTGTCGGCACGCTGCCAGACCACCAGCAGGGTGTCGTTGAGCACCTCTTCCAGCAGGTCGGCCTGGCGCAGCATGTGGGCCAGGAAACGCGACAGCCGCGGGTGGTAGAGCCGGTACAGGGCGTCGAACTCGGCGCGCCGGCCGCGCCGGATGCCCTCCAGCAGGCCCAGCTCCAGGGCCTCGGACGCGGGCCCACGCCCGGTGTCGGGCGCGTCATCGCGCTTTTTCTTGAGGTTGAGCCACTTCAACATGGGGGTCCTTGGTTGCGCGTGTGTACCTGGGGGGCGCAAAAAGGTTCAAAGCCATCGTAAGGGCGGCCGAGGCGCTATCGTTGCGCCCATGAGCGACGCTGGCGCCTGGCCCCTGCAGAGTCCGCCCCTGGCCCCGGCCGGGGCAGGCGACGCGGGCGCCGACGCGCCGCCCCGGCTGGAGCCTGCGGGGCCGCGCGAATGGCGCGTGGCGGGCGACTGGACCGTGCTGGCCCTGCGCGAGCACTACGAGACCTTCCGCCAGCAGGTGGCCGCCGCCGTGGCCGGCGCCCCCGACGCGCTTTGGGACCTGCGCGGCCTGCAGCGCCTGGACACCGCCGGCGCGCTGCTGCTGTGGCAGGGCTGGGGCCTGAAGCCGCCCGGCCGGCTGCTGTGGCTGCCGGAGCACGTGACGCTGTTCTCGCAGTTCATGCAGCCCACGGCGCTACCCCGGCGCCGCCCGAGCCTGGGCCCCGGCCTGGCGCTCGCCAGCCAGAAGCTGATGGCTTTCGCCCAGCACGGGGTGGACCTCGTCGCGCTGGTGGGCCGGCTGCTGCTGGACCTGCTGCGCATGCTGCGCCACCCGGGGCTGATCGGCTGGCGCGAGATTTCAGCCAACGTCTACCGCACCGGTGCCCAGGCGCTGCCGATCACGGCGCTGGTGGGGTTCCTCGTCGGGCTGACGCTGTCCTACCTGATCTCCAAGCAGCTCAAGGCCTATGGCGCGGACATCTTCGTCATCAACATCCTGGGCCTGGCGGTGCTGCGGGAGCTGGGGCCGCTGCTGGCGGCCATCATCGTGGCGGGGCGCTCGGGCTCGGCCATGACGGCGCAGATCGGCGTCATGCGGGTCACGCAGGAGCTGGACGCGCTGTCGGTGATGGGCATTTCCCACACCGTTCGGCTGGTGGCGCCCAAGGTGCTGGCGCTGGCGGTGTCGCTGCCGCTCGTGGCGCTGTGGACGAGCGCCCTCATGCTGCTGGGCGGCATGACGGCCGCGCGCGCGCAGCTCGGCATCGACCCGGTGCAGTTCCTGCACACCCTGCCCAGCGTCGTGGAGCCCGCCAACCTGTGGCTGGGCTGGAGCAAGTCGGTCATCTTCGGCGCGCTGATCGCGCTGCTGGCTTCTCACTTCGGGCTGCGCGTCAAGCCCAACACCGAGAGCCTCGGGCAGAGCGTGACGCAGTCGGTGGTGACGGCGATCACCCTCGTCATCGTCGTGGACGCGGTGTTCGCCGTGCTGTTCAGCAACGTGGGGATCTGACGCCATGGACGCCGTCATCGAAGTCGACAACGTGACCACGGCCTACGGCGGGCACGTCATCCACCGCCATCTCAACCTGACGGTGCACCGGGGCGAGGTCATGGCGCTCATCGGCGGCTCGGGCTCGGGCAAGACGACCCTGCTGCGCCTGCTGCTCGGCCTGGAGGTGCCGCAGGCGGGCAGCGTGAAGATCTTCGGCCACCCGCTCGGGCGCTGCGCCGCGCGCGACCTGGAGCGCGTGCGCTACCGCTGGGGCGTGCTGTTCCAGAGCGGCGCGCTGTTCTCGGCACTCAACGTGTTCGACAACATCGCCCTGCCGCTGCGCGAGCTCGGCAGCGTGCCGCGCGACCTGATCAAGCCGCTGGTGATGCTCAAGCTCGCGCAGGTGGGCCTCAAGCCCGAAGACGCGCTCAAGCGGCCGGCGGAGCTGTCGGGCGGCATGGTCAAGCGCGTGTCGCTGGCCCGCGCCCTCATCCTCGACCCGCAGCTGCTCTTCCTGGACGAGCCCACCGCCGGCCTGGACCCCGACAGCAGCAAGCAGTTCGTGAAGCTGCTGCGCCGGCTGCGCCAGGAGCTGGGCCTGACCGTCGTCATGGTCACGCACGACGTCGACACGCTGTTCGCCGTCGTCGACCGCGTGGCCGTGCTGGCCGACCAGCACATCGTCGCCTGCGGCCCGCTGGCCGAGGTGGCGCGCCTGCCCCACCCCTTCGTGCGCAACTTCTTCCTCGGCCATGTGGAGCGCTGCGCCGAGGACGACCTGCGCCGTTTCCGACTGAGCCTGGACGACACGTCCGACGACGGCGGCGTCCCGGCCGTCCTGCGCGGCGAAGAAGCCCTCCACTGACCCGACCTCCATGGAAAACAAAGCCCACGCCCTCGCCGCCGGTCTCTTCCTGCTGCTGCTCGGCCTGGCCCTGGCCGCCAGCGTCGCCTGGTTCCAGGGCGACCGCACCGAGCGCGTGCACTACACGGTCGTCGCCCGCAGCGGCGTGCCGGGGCTCAACCTCAAGGCGCCGGTCAAGCTGCGCGGCGTGGAGGTGGGGTATGTCGAGCGCATCGGCTTCGACCCGCAGGACCCGCGTCAGATCCTCGTGGACATCGCCGTGGACGCCGCCGCGCCCGTCTCGGCCGGCACGCACGCGCAACTCGGCCTGCAGGGCGTGACGGGCCTGTCCTTCGTGAGCCTGGAGGAGGCCGACGCGAGCGCGCCGCTGCGCCGCGCCCCGCCGGGGGCGCGCATTGCCTTGCGGCCCACGCTGCTGGACCGCCTGGCCGAGAGCGGGCCGGGGCTGGTCGCCGGCTTCGCAGAAACGGCCACGCGGCTCAATGCGCTGCTCAGCGAAGGCAACCGGGCGCAACTCGGCCGCACCCTGGCCGAGCTGGAGCAGGCAGCGACCGACACCCGACGCCTCATGACGGCCCTGCAGCCCGGCGCGCGCGCCCTGCCCGGCCTGCTGCAGGACGCCGATGCCGCCACGCTGCGCGCCGACGCCGCGCTGCGCCGGCTGGAGGCCCTGGCCGCCGACGGCCAGCAACTGGCCCAGGACCTCAAGGCCCGCGTCGCCGTGCTGGACCGTCTGGACGCGGCCGCCGCGCAAGTGCAGGCAACGAGCCGCAACCTCGAAGTGGCCCTGGTGGGGGACACACCCCCACGCACGCGCCCGCTGCTGGCCGACATCGGTGCGGCCAGCCGCAGCGTGGAGCGCGCCGCGACCGAGCTGGGCGAGCAGCCGCAAAGCCTGCTCTTCGGCCGCAGCGGCCGCCCGCCCGGGCCCGGCGAACCCGGCTTTGCCGACCGGCTCAAGGCGACCCAGGGGGTGCAACGATGAAGACGCTGCCCGCCCTGCTCGCCGCCAGCCTGCTGGCCGGTTGCGCCCTCACGCCCGCCGTGCCGGCCCGCAGCCTGTACGACCTGGGCCCGGCCGTGGACAACGCAGCGACAGCCGGCCCCCTGGCCTGGCGCATCGCCGACGTCACCGCTTCGCCCTCGGCGGCCGGCGACGGCATTGCCTACCGGCTGGCCTTCCAGCAGGCGCAGCGCCTGGAGCACTACCGCGACAGCCTCTGGGCCGCGCCACCGGCCGAGCTGCTGACGCAACGCCTGCGCGAACAGCTCGCCAGCGCGCCCGGCTGCGCGGGCCGCCCGCCGGCCCTGCTGACGGTGCACCTGGACGCGTTCGAGCAGGTCTTCAGCAGCCCGACCCAGAGCCAGGCCGTGCTGCGGGTGCACGCCACGCTCTGGCCCGCCGGCGCCAGCGCGCCGGCCCAGCAGCAGCATTGGCGGCTGGAGCGCCCGGCGGCCACGGCCGACGCCGACGGCGCGGTGCGGGCGCTGTCGCAGGCGGTCGACGCCTGGCTGCCCCAGCTCGCCAGCTGGGCGGCCGGCGCCGCCTGCCGCTGAGCATCAGGTCACCAGCAGCGACGTCACGCCCGTCTGCCCCGGGTGGTACAGGCGCAGCCGCACGTGGTAGCGCCGGCCGGCGAAGAGCTTGTAGGTGATGCTCGCGTTGCGGCTCTCGCCGCTGTCGTCGTCCGTGGCCAGATGGCGAGGCACGCCGTTGACCTCCTCGAACAGGCCGAGCAGCGTGTCCGACGCCCCTTTGGTGGCGATCGTGAACCTGCGCGACTCGGCAGGCTTGAAGAGGTAGTCCACCTGCTGGCCGGCCGCCAGCGTGAGCGACACGGCCTTGAAGGCCTCCAGCACCGGCGTCTGCGCGGGCTGGCCCGGGTACCACTTCAGCACCCAGTCCTTGTCGGACTTGGACAACGTGCCGGGGGGCACGAGGCCATTGACGTCGTAGGGCTCGGGTTCGTCGATGAGGCCGGGCTCGAATTCGTACTCCATGATCGAGTCCGGGTCCCAGGAAGAGCCTTGCACGGCGCTGGTGTCGAGCTTCTGCAGGATGTTGCGGAAGGTCGTCTCGCGCGACCAGCTGTTGGGCGGCCTGCCGAGCGAGGCGTACACGGCCTCCTCGTGCCACTTGATGCCGGCGAACGGGTTCTGGTGCTCGTGCTCCATGCCCAGCACGTGGCCGAGTTCGTGCAGCGCGGTGCCGCGGCCGTAGGGCGTGGTGAGGTCCCAGCCGTAGACGGTGGTGGGCTCGTTGGTGGGCACGTTGAGCACGTCGCGCCCGACGGCGGACGCGGAGCTGCCGTCGGCCTCCGAGTAGCCGACGCGCACCTCGGCCTCGCTGAGCGCTGCGACCTCCTGGAACACGAGCCCGATGCCTACGGCCTTCCAGGCCGCGAAGGCGGCGCGCACCGCATCGGCCTGCTTCTTGGGCACGGCGTAGTGGCCGCTCTTGAAAAAGGCGTAATGCAGCACCGTGCCGTTGAGCCACTTGCCGCGCGTGCGCAGGATGGCATTGACGCGGCGCGGGTCGCTGGCGATGAGCCCCGGCAGCGAGGGCGGCACGCGTGGCGGCGTGCTGCACAGGGGCTTTTGCCCGGGGCGGGCCGCGGGCCTGACGGGTTTGGCGGGTTTGGCGGGTTTGCTGGGCTTGGCCATGCGGGTCTCCTCACAAGGCTGCAAAGGCAGCCATGCCGCAGCATGGAACCGCGGCGGCCGCAACCCAATAGCAGGATTGAGGAAGATCCCTAGCTTGTGCCCGCCGTCAGGCTGCGGCGATGCACTCGATCTCGACCCGCGCGCCCAGCGCCAGGCCGTTGCAGCCCAGCGCGCTGCGCGCGGGCAGCGGCGTGCTGCCGAAGAACTCGCGGTAGACCTCGTTGAAGGCGGGCCACTCCGCCATGTCCGCCAGCATCACGGTGCAGCGCACGAGGTGCTGCAGGTCCAGCCCCTGGCCGCGCAGGATGGTGCGGATGTTCTCCAGCGTCTGCCGCGCCTCGGCGCGCAGGCCGCCCTCCACCAGGCGCAGCTGCCCCGGCACGTTGCCGAGCTGCCCTGACAGGTAGAGCATGTTCCCCACGCGCACGCCCTCCGGAAACGGCACGCTCGCCGGCACGACCTGGCCGCTGTTGAATCGCTGGATCTCACTCATGGCGGGCTCATTCCCAGGGCTTGTTCGAGGGCGGCGGGCTCGTAGATACGCCCGCCCTTGATGGTGCGATGCACGCGTCGCACGTCGCTCATGCGCTGCAGCGGGTCGCCGTCGATCAGCACCATGTCGGCCAGCTTGCCCGGCGTGATGCTGCCGCGGTCCCGCTCCACGCCGAGCACGCGCGCCGGCACGAGCGTGGCCAGGCGCAGCACCTGCGCGGGCGCAATGCCCGCCTGCGCGTACAGCTCCAGCTCGCGATGCAGGCTGTAGCCGGCGAACCCGTCGCTGCCCGGCATGATCGTCACGCCGCCGTCGTGCAACGCCTTGAGCATGCGCAGCAGCCCGGGCAGGGCCTGGGCATACACGGCCTCCTTGCCCGCCGGCACGGCCACGGCGCCCGAGAGCTGGCGGCGCTTGACCACCGCCGGGAAGCGCTGCACCACAGGCCGCAGCGCCGGGGCGGCCCGCGCGGGCTCACCCGAGAACAGGCCCTCCAGCACCACCATCGTCGGGTCCAGCACCGTGTGGTGCTCGCGCAGGAAGGTGACGAACTCGGCGAAGCGCCCGTCGCTGAAGTCGAACTGCGCGAGGCGGTCGGCCAGCACGGTGTAGCGGTCGCGCGTGCGCGTGTCCTTCACGTCGGGGAAGAAGTTCAGCAGGATGAAGTTCAGGTGCTGGATCTCGTCCGCCCCGGCCTCCACGAAGGCGCGCGCGTACGTGAAGGCGGGCACGTGGCCGCTCACGCGCAGGCCGCGCTCGTGCGCGCGCTCGGCCACCGTCTCCACCAGTGCAGGGCTGAACGAGGAGTAGATCTTGACCTGCGCATAGCCGCGGTCCGCGTACCAGTCGACCGCGGCGCGGGCCTTCTCGGCGTTGTCGACCTTCACGTCGGTGGGCCCGGCCAGCGGCCCGACGCCTTCGATGATGCCGGCCAGCAGCACGCGCGGGCCGAGCTCCGTGCCGGCGTCAAAGCGCTTCACGCGGGCCAGCATGGGCTCGTTGTCGTTGGCCATGTCGCGCGCGCTCGTCACGCCGGCGATGAGGTCGAACACGCCATCGACGTTGCTGAAATGCTGGTGCACGTCCCACAGGCCCGGCATCAGGAAGCGGCCGGCGGCGTCCAGCACCTCGGCGTCGGGCGGCGCGGCCACATCGGCGTCCGGGCCCACGCGCACGATGCGCTCGCCACGCACGAGCACGCTGGTGCCCTCGCGCACGGCAAGGTGCTCGGGGTCGAACAGGCGCGCGCCGCGGATCAGCAGCGCACCGCGTGGCGTGTGGGTGTGCTGACGGGCCAGCTGCGCATGCCAGGCCTGGGCGGCGGCCTGCTGCGCGGCCTGCAGTGGCGCGAGCTGTGGCGCCGCATCGGCGTCCAGCACCTCGAACCAGTCGTCGACGACTGCAGCCGTGTCGCCGTTCTCGTGCAGCCACACCGGCACGGGCGTGAACTCGATGCCCCGCACGCTCACCAGGCGCAGCGCCCCGTGGCGCGGCCCGGGCTCCAGCCGCGCCTCCCCGGCAGGCAGCAGCGGCAGGCGCTGGCCGGGCGCCTTCAGCAGCGCGCGGGCCAGCACGCCCAGGAACTCCGGCGGCGGGTTGGCCGGCAGGTAGAAGCCCGGCGCGCGTGTCTCGCCCGATTCGATGCGGTTGTGCCAGCGGGCCAGGCCGGCCGCGTCGCGCTCGAAGCGTTCGGTGAACTCGACCTTCCAGTAGTCGTTGCCCCGGGCCTCGTAGGCCAGCGGCAGGCCGGCCGCATCGAGGCGCCAGCGCGCCTGGATGACGTCTCCCCGGCCGCGGTCGTTGAAGCGGTAGTCGGCCACCGTCGTGCCGTCCGGCGCCAGCGTGACGACCTGCGTGCCGGCCAGGTTGCCGTGGATCTGCACGCGGTCCTCCCGGGCGCAGGCCGCGCCCGCGACGAACGCCAGGGCGAGCAGCAGCCGCCTCATGCCCAGGCGTCCTGCATCAGGCGGCGGAAGTTGCCGCCCAGGATCTTGTCGATGCGCGCGCCGCTGTGCCCGCGCAGGGCGAGCCGCTCGGCCAGCTCCACGAACTGCGTGGGGCCGCACAGGTCGGGCAGGAACAGGCTCACGTCGGCCGACTCGCCCGGCGCACCGATGCCCATGCGGCGCCTCAACTCGGTCTCGGCAGCCAGCATGGCGCGGTAGGCGGCCAGGTCGTCGATGGCGGTGGTGCCGCCATCGGTGCCGATGCCGACGTGGTCTTCACCGCACGCGTCCAGCGCATGCTCCAGGTGCGCGATCAGGTCGGCCGACATCGGCTGGCCGGCCAGCCGCAGATAGGGCATGAAGTACAGCCCCACCACGCCGCCGCGCTCGGCCAGCAGGCGCAGCTCCACGTCGCTCTTGTTGCGAGGGTGGTCGGCCACCGCGCGACAGCCGGTGTGCGTGATGGCCAGCGGCCGGCGCGCCTCGCGCAGGGCGTCCAGGCAGGTGCGCTCGCTGCTGTGGCTCAGGTCCACGAGCACGCGCTCGGCTTGCAGCCGCGCGACGACCTCGGCGCCGAAGGGCGTGAGCCCGGTGTCATCGGGCACCGTCGCGCCGCAGCCCACGGCGTTGCGGCCGTTGTAGGTGAGCTGGATCACGCGCACGCCAAGGCCGGCGAACAGCGCGATGCGCTCGGCGCTGTGGCCCAGCATCTCGGTGTTCTGGAAGCCGTAGATGACGCCGATCTGGCCCGCCGCGCGGGCGGCGTCGATGTCGGCCACGGTGTGCACCTTGCGCAACTGCTGCGGCCGCGCGCGGATGAAGGCGTCCCAGCCGGCGATGTCGGCCACCGTGGCCTCGAAGGGCTCGGCGCTGCCGGCCACGTGGCCGAGCGTGATGTTGACGGCAGTCAGCCCCGCGGCGTGTGCATCAGCCAGCGAGCGCTCGTCCACGCCCTGGCCGGTGCTCGTGTAGGCCATGGCCTGGCGGTCGCCAGCGCTGGGCTGGATGCTGAGGTTGGGGTTGTCGAGCACGCCCAGGGCGTTGATGACGATGTTCATGGTTTGGGTCGCAGGAAAGGGAGCACCACGAGGCAGCTCAGGCCGACGAGGGCGTCCAGGCCGAGTGTCGCGGCATAACCCCAATGCTGCACGGCATAGCCCTGCCAGACGAGGCTGTAGCTGATGGACAGGTTGGTGAGTGCCATGTAGGCGGCGAACTGCGTGGCCGCGACCGCCGGCTGCGTGATGCCCATGAACACCGCCACGCGCGCGCCGTAGATGAAGCCGAACAGCCCGTTGTAGGCCAGCACCGCCGCCATGAAGGCCGTGACGAGCGCCGCGGGCGCCGCCTGCCCCGGCGCCCAGCCGTGCTGCTGCAAGGCCAGCATCAGCGCGAGCCCCGGCAGGCTCAGCAGCACGACATAGCTCGCCAGCGCCCGGCGCAGCGGCAGCCGGTCGGACAGCCAGCCGCCAAGCACGCAGGTCACGGCCGTGGCCGCCTGCGACGCGGCGGCCAGCCCGCCGATCTGGTCGTTGCTCAGGCCGAGGTCCACGGCCAGGTTGGCCTGCAGCCCCCGCGCCAGCGCCATCGCCGAGATGGGCAGCACGCCGAAGAGCAGCCCCGCAAAGGCCAGCCGCGAGCCGAACAGCGCGCGCAGCGCCTCGCGCACGAACCCGCCCACCTCGCCGGCCACGGCGCCGAGGCCCCCTTGCACCCGCGGCGGCACGGCCTCGACGTTCTCCCGCATCGGCAGCACGACGAACGTCATCACCGCCAGGATCAGCACCGCGATCACCCCGATGCTGCCCGGCAGCCCGATGCGCCCGACCAGCAGCAGCGCCCCGCCGCCACCCATCAGCACGCCCAGCGACTGCCCGCCGAACATCATGCCGCTGGCAAAGGCCCGCTCGTCTTCGTGCACGGTGGTGACGGCCAGCGCGTCCACCGCCACGTCCTGCACCGCGCCAAACAGGTTGTGCACGAACAGCAGTGCGGTGAAGACGCCGAGCTGCGTGGCGAGATCGAACTGGGCCAAGGGCAGCAGCGTCAGCACCATCATCGACTGCGCCGCCAGGATCCAGCCGCGGCGCGGGCCGAGCCGGCGCGAGGCGATGAGGTCCACGAAGGGGCCATAGACCCACTTGAAGGCCCAGGGCAGCAAGGTCAGCGCGAGGAAGCCGCCGATCTCCGCCGTGCCCACGCCCTGCCGGCGCAGCAGCGTGGCCACCGTCGTCATCGCGAAGCCGACGGGCAGGCCCTCGGTCAGGTACATCAGGAAGAAGGCCGCGATACGCCCCTTGCGGGTCGCCAGCAGGTTCGGCAGTCGCATCGCCCGGATCCCCTCCACACGCATTGCGGTCGGGCGATTCTGGGAGGCGCCGGGGGCACGCGAGCCCCGAGGTTCCACCAGCGCGCAACGCGCAACCCGCGGCGCGCTCACGCGCTGGCACCCCGAGGCCGGGGTAAACCATGTGAAGAGAATGGACCGGCTGCGCTATCTTTATTGAACCGCTGTTTCATTTTCGATTTCCGTGAACCTTTCTCCTGGGGCCAATCACCGGCCCGTGTCGATTGCCGCCCTGGGCGAATGCATGCTCGAACTCCAGGGCCAAGCCTTCGGGCAGCTGCGCCAGAGCTTCGGCGGCGACACGCTGAACACCGCCGTCTACCTCGCCCGCTGCGGCGGCGGCCAGCTGCGCGTGCACTACGCCACGGCCCTGGGCGACGACAGCCTGAGCGCCGGCCTGCTGGAGCGCTGGGCGGCCGAGGGCGTGCACACCGGCCTCGTGCAGCGCCTGCCCGGGCGGCTGCCGGGCCTGTATCTCATCGAACTGGACGACGGCGGCGAGCGGCGCTTTCACTACTGGCGCGGCCAGGCGGCGGCGCGCGCCTACTTCGACACCGCCACCACGGCGCTGGAGGAGCAGGCCGATGCGCTGGACGCGCTCTACCTGTCGGGCATCAGCCTGGCCATCCTGCCGCCCTCGGGCCGCGAGCGCGTGCTCGCGCTGATGGCGCACATGCGGGCCGCCGGCAAGGTGGTGGCCTTCGACAACAACTACCGCCCGCGGCTGTGGGAGTCGGTCGCCGACGCGCGCTACTGGTACGGCCGCGCCTTCGCCACGGCGAGCATCGCCCTCATCACCGCCGACGACCACCAGGCCCTGCACGGCCTGCCGAGCCTCGAAGCCGCGGTCAGCGCCGCGCAGGCCCTGCCGGTGGAAGAAGTGGCCATCAAGCGCGGGTCGCTGCCGACCGTGATCGGCGGCGACGGCACCTGGCAGGAGGTGGCGACCGAAGCCGTGGCCCGCGTGGTGGACACCACCGCCGCAGGCGACTCCTTCGCCGCCGGCTACCTCAGCCAGCGCCTGCGCGGCGCCGCGCCGGCCGAAGCGGCCGCCTTCGGCAACCGGCTGGCCGCACGCGTCATCCAGCACCCCGGCGCGCTCATCCCGCGGGACGCCATGCAAGACCTCCTCGCCCCCGTCGGATAAACCCATGCGCCTGCTCTGGACCCTGGCCCTCTTCACGGGCCTGTGCCATGCCCAAGGCAGCAGCCCGCTGCACCCCGCCACCTATGTGCACAGCGGCTGGGCGCAGACGACGGGCGGCCAGGGCGGCAAGGTCATCCGCGTGACGACGCTCGCCGCCGAAGGACCCGGCAGCCTCAAGGCCGCACTGGACACCCCCGGGCCGCGCATCGTCGTGTTCGAGGTGGGCGGCGTCATCGACCTGGGTGGCAAGAGCTGGCCCCTGCGCGAAGGCCGCATCACCATCGCCGGCCAGACGGCCCCCGACCCCGGCATCACCCTGGTCAAGGGCGAGCTGGAGGTGGCCGCCAAGGACGTGATCGTCCAGCACATCAGCATCCGCCCGGGCGCCTACGGCCGCCCCAAGCGCAGCGGCAACGACCACGACGGCCTGTCCACCGCCACGGGGGCCGCGCGCGTGATCGTCGACCACTGCAGCTTCTCGTGGGCGACCGACGAGAACCTCTCCACCAGCGGCAAGCGCTTCGAGGGCGCCACGCCCGACGACTGGCGCGAAGCCACCTCGCACGCCATCACCTACAGCCACAACCTCATCTACGAGGGCCTGGGCGAGGCGGTGCACCTCAAGGGCGAGCACAGCAAGGGCAGCCTGATCCACGACAACGTCACGCAGGTCCTGCTGCTGGGCAACATCTACGCGTCCAACCGCGAGCGCAATGCGCTCTTCAAGGGCGGCGCGTGGGGCGCCATGGTCAACAACCTGATCTACAACCCCGGCTGGCGCGCCGTCCACTACAACCTCATCGCCCACGAGTGGGTGGGCCGCGCCTACCAGACCGGCAAGATCACGCTGGCCGGCAACGTCTACCGCGCCGGGCCTGGCACCGAGCGCAACCTGCCGCTCTTCACGCTCGGCGGCGTGGGCGACGTGCAGCTCTTCGAGCAGGACAACCTCGCGCTGGACCGCCAGGGCCAGCCGCTGCCGCTGACCGGCCGCTACACCAGCAGCAGCGCGCAGATCATCCCGGCGCGCGAGCCCTACCTGCCCGCGGGCCTGACCTGGGTCGCCCCGCGCGAGCTGGAGAAGCTGCTGCCGCTGTACGTCGGCGCCCGCCCCTGGGCGCGTGACCCGCTGGACTTCAAGCAACTCTCCGACATCGCCGAGGACCGCGGCCAGCTCGTCAACGACGAGACCGACAACAACCCCGACGGCCTGCCGCGTCGCAAGGCCACGCAGCGCCCGTTCGTGGAGGCCGACTGGAACCTGGCCGACATGAGCCCGAAGGCGGGCTGGGCGTCGCTGTTCACGCAAGTGTCGAAATGACGGTGCTGCGCCGTGAGCTGCTGGCCCTGCTCGCCGCGCCGCCCGCCTGGGCCGCGGGCGATTGCGCCAACGCCCCCGGCCAGCCCTACCTGCCCCCCTGCCAGCCCTGGCCGCAGGGCGTCGAGGGCCAGCGGCGGGCCGATCTGGGCGATGGCCGCTACGTCAACCCCGTGCTGTCCGGCGACCGGCCCGACCCCACGGTGCTGAAGGACGGCGACGACTACTACCTCACCCACTCCAGCTTCGAGGCCGTGCCGGGCCTGCTCATCTGGCACTCGCGCGACCTCGTCAACTGGCAGCCGCTCACCCATGCCCTGCGCGAGGCCGTGGGCAGCGTCTGGGCGCCGGACCTGTGCAGGCACGGCGGCCGCTACTTCCTCTACCTGCCGGTCAAGGCCAGCCCCAACGACATCCTCGTGACCTGGGCCGACCGCATCGAGGGCCCCTGGTCCAAGCCCGAGCCGCTGGGCCTGCATCGCCACATCGACCCGACGCATGTGGCCGACGGGCAGGGCCAGCGCTGGCTGTTCCTGTCCGGCGGTGACCGCGTGCGGCTGAGCGACGACGGGCTGCGCGTGGTGGGCCCGGTCGAGCATGTCTACGACCCCTGGCGCTACCCCGAGGACTGGGACGTCGAGAGCTTCTCGCCCGAGGGCCCCAAGATGCTGCGCCACGGCGGCTGGTGGCACATGCTGCTGGCCGTGGGCGGCACCGCCGGGCCGCCCACGGGCCACATGGTGATTGCCGCGCGCAGCCGCACGCTCGACGGCCCCTGGGAGCAGGCCCCCCACAACCCGCTGATGCGCACGCGCTCGCCGCGCGAGCGCTGGTGGTCGCGCGGGCATGGCAGCCTCGTGCAGGGCCCCGCGGGCGACTGGTGGATGCTCTACCACGGCTACGAGAACAGTTTTCACACGCTGGGCCGGCAGATGCTGCTGGCCCCGGCACGCTTCAGCGCGGATGGCTGGTTCCACGTCGATGCCGACGATGGCGCGCCGCTTCTCAAGCCCCAGGGCGGCCGCGCGGTGCCGCACGGCCAGCCGCTCTCCGACGCCTTTGCCGGCACCACGCTCAAGCCCCACTGGCAGTTCCTCTCCGGGCGCGACCAGATGGGCCGCGTGCGCGTGGCAGGCGGCCGGCTGCACCTGCGCGCCAGCGGCAGCAAGGGCCCGGGGGACAGCCCGCCGCTGGGGTTCATCCAGGGCGACCCGGCCTTCGAGATCGAGCTCGACCTTGACCTCGACGACGGCGTGCAGGCCGGCCTTGTCATGTTCTACAGCCCGCGCCTGTACGCCGGCATGGGGGTCAACGCCCGGAGCTTTCAGCTGCACCGCTACGGGCAGGACATCCGCCCGGTCCCCAAGCCCGCCGGCATCGGCACCCGGATGCAGCTCAAGCTGCGCTGCGTGCGGCACGTGCTCACCCTCTTCAGCCGCGCCGACGCGAGCCAGCCCTGGGCCAAGTTCCCGGTGCAGATGGACATCAGCGGCTACCACCACAACACCGCGGGCGGCTTTGCCAGCCTGCGCCCGGCGCTCTACGCGGCCGGCAGCGGGGAAGCCCGCCTCTCGAACCTGCGCTACCGCGCCCTCGACTAGGAGACATCGCATGAAACACCTGACCACCCTGGCCGCCTTGCTGGCACTGCCCGCCGCCCACGCGCTGGAGCTGAAATCCGCCGACGTGCACAACAGCGACGACTACCCCACCGTGGTCGCCGTCAGGCACCTGGGCCAGGTGCTGGCCAAGAGCAGCGGCGGCGCGCTCACCGTCAAGGTCTTCAACAAGGGCGCGCTGGGCAGCGAGAAGGAGACGGTCGACCAGGTCAAGCTCGGCGCGTTGGCGATGACGCGCGTCAACCTCGGCCAGCTCACCGCCATGTGCCCGAAGACGCTGGTGCCGGCCCTTCCCTTCCTGTTCCGCGACACCGGCCACATGCGCCGCGCCTACGACGGCGCGCCTGGCGCCGAGATCCTCAAGGCCTGCGAGCACCAGGGCATGGTGGGCCTGGCGCTGTACGACTCGGGCGCGCGCTCCATTTATGCGCGCAAGCCCGTCAAGACGCTGGCCGACGTGAAGGGCCTGAAGATCCGCGTGCAGCAGACCGAACTCTGGGTGGCGGCCATGACGGCGCTGGGTGCCAACCCCTCGCCCATGCCCATCGGCGAGGTCTACACCGGCCTCAAGACCAGCCTCATCGACGCCGCCGAGAACAACGTGCCCAGCTACGAGGGCTTCCGCCACTTCGAGGCGGCCAAGTTCTACAGCCGCACCGAGCACGCCATGACGCCGGACGCGCTGTTCATCAGCAAGAAGGTCTGGGACAAGCTCAAGCCCGAGCAGCAGGCGCAACTGCGCGAAGCGGCCAAGGCTTCGGTCACCGTCCAGCGCGAGCGCTGGGACGCGCAGGAGGCCAAGGCGCTGGCGACCGTGAAGGCCGCCGGTGCCGAGATCATCGAACCCGACCGCGAAGCCTTCCGCAAGGCGGTGCAGCCGGTCGTCGCGAAGTTCGTCAGCACGCCCGAGCTGCAGGCCCTGGTGAAGTCCATCCAGGACACGAAATGAGCGCCTACACCCGCCTTTGCGCGGCCCTGTCACGCTGGTCGCTGCGCGCGGCCGTGCTCGGCCTGGTCGTGCTCGTCATCTGCGTGCAGTGGCAGGTGCTGGGCCGCTACGTGCTCAACGACTCGCCCACCTGGACCGAGCCCTTCGCACTGCTGCTGGTGCTCTACATCACGGGGCTCGCCGTGGCCGTCGGCGTGCGCGATGCCGGCCACCTGGGCATGGAATCCATCGTGGCGCTGCTGCCCCGCGCGGCGCAGCGCGTGGCCGAGGGCCTCATCCACCTGTGCGTGATGGCCTTCGCCGTGTTGCTGGGCGTGGCCGGCTGGGAGTGGCTCACGCTGAAGTGGGACGAACCCAAGCCCATGCTCGGCGTGCCCGAGGGGCTGGACTACCTGCCGCTGGTGATTGCCGGCGTGCTCATCGTGCTGTTCTGCATCGAGCACCTCATCGCGCTGTGGCGCGGTGACACCGTCCAGGAAGCGGGGGTCTGACGTGGAAGGCATGGAACTCTGGGTCATGTGCGGCAGCTTCGTGCTGCTGCTCCTGCTGGGCGTGCCGGTGGCCTTCGCCATCGGGCTGTCCTGCGTCGCCACGGCCTTCGCGGCCGACCTGCCCATGGCCATCGTCTTCCAGAAGATGGTGGGCGGCATGCAGGTGTTCTCCTTCCTCGCGATCCCGTTCTTCATCTTCGCGGGTGAGCTGATGCTGCATGGCGGCATCGCCGAGCGCATCGTCGTGTTCGCCAACCGCCTGGTGGGCCATGTGCGCGGCGGCCTGGGCATGAGCAACGTGCTGGGCTGCACGCTCTTCGGCGGTGTGGCCGGCTCGCCGCTGGCCGATGTGTCCGCCATGGGCTCGGTCATGATCCCGCTCATGAAGCGCGAGGGCTACGACGCCGACTACGCCGTCAACGTGACCACGCACGCAGCGCTCGTGGGCGCGCTGATGCCCACTTCGCACAACCTCATCATCTACGTGCTGGCCACGGCGGGCATCGCGGCGGTGAGCGTGTTCAACCTCATCCTGGCCGCGCTGCTGCCCGCGGTGCTGCTGACCCTCGCCAACCTCGTGGCGGCCTACGGCGTGGCCGTCAAGCGCGGCTACCCCACCCACGGCGCCTTCCCCGGCTGGGGGGCGGTGTTCTCGGCCTTCGTCGCAGCCCTGCCGGGGTTGTTGGTCATCGCCATCATCCTGGGCGGCATCCTGAGCGGCGTGTTCACCGCCACCGAGTCGGCCGCCACGGCCGTGTGCTGGGCGCTGCTGGTCACGGGCGTGGCCTACAAGTCGCTGTCCTGGCAGGGCTTCCTGGCGGCCTGCGCCAAGGCGTGCAAGACAACGGGTGTCGTGCTGCTGCTGATCGGCATCTCGTCGGCTTTCGGCTACTTCCTGGCGCTCTACGAAGTGCCCCAGAAGACGGGCGACTGGCTGGCGCAGATGAGCGGCAACCAGGCGTGGCTCATCTTCCTGTGGGTGAACGTGCTGCTGTTCGTGCTGGGCACCTTCCTGGACATGGCGGCCACCATCCTGATCTGCACGCCCATCTTCCTGCCCATCTGCATGAAGGCCGGCATGGACCCGACGCAGTTCGGCATCGTCATGCTGCTGAACTGCGCGCTGGGCCTGAACACGCCGCCCGTGGGCAGCACGCAGTTCGTCGGCTGCGCGATCGGGGGCGTTAGCGTCGGGCAGGTCATGCGCTCGATTGCGCCGTTCTATGGCGCGCTGCTCGTCACGCTGCTGGCCGTGACCTACATCCCGGCGCTGTCGCTGGCGTTGCCGCGGTGGATCGGCAGCTGAATCGCGCCGCCTCAGGCGCCCGGGTAGCGGGCCAGCACCTGCTGCCACTGCGGCCGCTGGCGCGCCCGCTGCACGCCCTGGTTGAGCCGCTTGAGCAGCTCGGGGCGCTGCTGCAGCACATGGCGGCTCACGAAAATGTGCACCGGGCTCACCGCCAGCTCCAGCACCACCTTCAGCGGCTCGCCGGGATGGCGCTCGGCACGGTGCAGCAGGGTCACGGGGTCGTCGATGACGTACTCGACCCGGCGCCCGCGCAGTGCGGAGAGCGTCAGGTCATTCGCGTACAGCGGCACGAGCAACGCCGCCAATTCGGGGTCCTCGAGCGCCTGCCGCACGGCAGCGGGAAACGTCACGCCACGGATGAAACCCACCCGCACGCCGCGGCCCTTGAGGTCGGCCAGGCGGCGTACGGGCGGCGCCTCGGGCCCCAGCGCCATCAGGGCGACACGCTCCTGGCGGTACGCCTGCGTGAACTCGCCGAACGCCTGCCGCTCCGGGGACGGCGTGGCCGAGCCCATCAAGTCGAGCTCGCCCTGGGCGATGTCGGGCACCTGCCGGGCCCAGGGGCGCCGCGACCACACGAGCGTCTCGCCCGCCTCCTGGGCGATCAACTCCAGCAGCTCCACATCCAGCCCCTGCGGCTGGCCGTTCTCGCCACGGCCCTGGAACGGCGGGTAGTCGCTCCACGCGATGCGCAGCGGCGCATGCCCCTCGCCCAGCGCCCTGGCGGCAGGCAGCGTCAGCGCAAACAGGCAGGCATGGCGGCGATGAAGCTTCACCCCCGGACTCTCTCACAGCGCCACGGTTTCGGCCGTCCTGACAGACCATGAGTGCCCTGCGCCGCCGCGAACTGCTCACCGCGTTGACGGCATCCAGCGCATGGCCGCTGCTCGCCACCGCGCAGCCGCTGGACGAGACGCTGGCGCTGCTGCAGCGCCGCTGGCAGCCCCGCCAGGTCTGGCGCGCCGACCCGGCCTGGCGGGCTGCTGCCGCCGCCACGGCGCGCGGGCTGATGCTGCGCCCGGGCGACGACGGCAGCCCCTTCGAGACGCAGCTGCGCGCCGAGCAGGACCGCGGCAGCCACACGGCCCGGCTGCTGACCCTGCGCGGCGCCCTCGGCGACCGCGTGCCCGCCCTCTTCCTGCAGCCCCACGGGCCGGGCCCACACCCCGCGGTGCTGGTGCTGCACGACCACGGCGCGCGCTTTGACATCGGCAAGGAAAAGCTCGTCCGACCGATCGGTCCGAACGCCGCGGCCGACGCCTGGGCGCAGCGCTACTTCGACGGCCGCTTCGTGGGCGACACGCTGGTGCAAGCCGGCTTTGCGGTGCTGGCCATCGACGCGCTCGGCTGGGGTGAGCGCAGCCGGCCCGGTTTCGCGCGCGATGACCAGCAGGCGCTGGCCAACCATTTGATGCAGCTCGGCCACAGCTGGGCGGGCGTCATCGCCAGCGACGACCTGCGCGCCCACCGCTGGCTGCGCGAGCAGGACGGCATCGACCCGCGCCGCGTGGCCGTGCTGGGCTTCTCGATGGGCGCCCTGCGCGCCTGGCAGCTCGCTGCCGTGTGCGAGCCCGTGTCGGCCTGCGTGGCCGCGCACTGGATGTGCACGCGTGAAGGCCTGCTGCGGCCGGGCGAACACACCCTCGTCGGCCAGTCCGCGTTCAGCATGCTGCACCCGGGCCTGGCGGCCGAGCTCGACCACCCCGACGTGGCCGCCCTCATCGCGCCCCGGCCGCTGCTGCTGTTCGGCTCGCCCGAGGACAAGCTCTTCCCCTGGGACGCCGTCCAGCAAGCCTGGGCCCGGCTGCGCCCGGCCTGGGGCGACGGCGCCGGCCTGCGCACCGTCACCACGCCGGGCGGGCATCGCTTCGGGGTCGAGCAGCAGCAGGCCGCCGTCACCTGGCTGGCCCAAAGGTTCCCCGGCTGAGATCCTCACAAGCGCGATGGCGCGCCGGCGCGGTCGGCGCCACACTCGGCGCATCACCCGAACGTGTCCCGCCATGAACGAGCTGCTTGCCGCCTACCGCTACACCACGAACAACCACGCCCAGATCGCCGGGAGCAAGGTCTGCGGTTGCTGCCACTGCGTGCAGCTCTTCAAGCCCGACGACATCGTCGGCTGGACGGGCCTCACGGTGGAGAACATCGACGACCCCAAGGCCATCGCCGCGCAGACGGCCATGTGCCCGCACTGCGGCAGCGAGGCCGTGCTGGGCGATGGCTGCGGCTTCCCGATCAACGCGCACTTCCTGGCGCGCATGAACGAGGCGTGGTTTCAGCGCACCATGATCCACCGGCCCAAGTCCAAGGCCTGATCGGCGGCCTCAGGGCGTGAGCGTGCGGGCCGCGGCAAGCTCGGGCTTGAGCTTCACGAGCCCGTCCAGCACCTGCTCCGAGAAGAACGCCGCGCCCTTGGGGCCCAGGTGGGTGCGGTCAAAACGCGGCGGCGCCTCGGCCAGCGTGTCGGCCGCCGCCTGGCCCATGGCGGCGACGCTGGCGTGGCTCACGGCATTGAGGTCCAGCACCGGCACCCCCTGTTCGGCGCCGACCTGCAAGATGGCCTCGGCCCACGGCCGCAGGTCGTTGGGCAGCTCGCCGCCCTTGAACGTGCGCCGCGTGAGCGGTGTGAGCAGCACCACCTCGGCGCCGGCGGCTTTCACGTCCTTCACGTAGCCGGCCATGTTGGGGCCGAACTCGGTGGCCAGGTCGGTCGAGCGGCCGGGCTTGCCGGGCTGGTCGTTGTGGCCGAACTGGATCAGCACGAGCGTCTTCTGCCGGCTCGTGCCCTCGTTGAGCAGGGCCATCACCGTCGCCCACAGGCCCTCGGCGCGAAAGCTCATGCTGGAGCGGCCGCCGCGCGCGAGGTTGATGCAGGCCACCTGCTGCAGCCGCGCGCACAGCGCGTTGCCGTAGCCGCTGCGCGGCGCCATGGTGGAGTCGCCCACGAGGATGAGGCGCGGGCCGGTGGCCACGTTGGCAGTGGTCTCGCCGCGCGGGGCGGAGGCCGCGGGAGCCGGCGGCGGCGTCTGTGCAAGGGCCGAAGCGGCGCACAGGGTGGTGAGGGCCAGGAGGCGCTTCATCTTCATGTCGTGGGCAGTGCCGGCCAGCCGGCCTTGGGGGTCATGTCGTCCAGGTTCCAGGCGTCGGCCTGAAAGGCCCGCTGCGTAGCGGCGTGGCGCGGGTAGCCCAGCGCATTCTCGACCTCGGAGTCGATGATGCGGCCCACGCCGCGCGCCATGTCGGCCAGCAGCCGGGCGTCCAGCAGGTCGCGAGCCCAGGGCCGGGCGCCGACGAAGGCCGGCAGATCGCGCGCCAGCGTGCCGGCCGCGCGCAGCGGCGGCAGGTTCCGGGGCAGGTAGGGCTCGGTCGCGACGACGAGCCTGGCGGTTGCCGTCGCGCTGCGGCCGAGCAGCGGCGCGGCACCGCCTTGCACGTCGTGGGCGATGTTGTCGGCCATGTAGAGCTCCAGGTCGCCCTGGCCGAGCAGCATGAAGAAGGGCGTGCCCGCCACGGTGCTCGGCCCGTGCCGCAGCGCGTTGCCCACCAGGGTGAGCTTGCCGGTCTGGTGGGGCTGGCCCTCCCACTCGTTGGCCAGCAGGTTGTAGTGCACGGCCCGGTCCCCGGGGTTGAAGACGTAGTTGTTGACCATGGCGCCATGCGCCCCGCCCTTGAAGAGCGCATTGCGCTGGCGGTTGGACACGTAGACGTTGGCGTGGATGAGCACGCCCGTGGTGTTGTCGTGGATCAGGCTGCCCTTGCTGTGCTCGCCCTTCACGTGCACCGAGTTGCTCAGCCCCTCGTAGAGGAGGTTGTGGCTGTAGGTGATGCGGTGGGACGTGGCCTCGCGCCACTGCTCGACGGTCTTGCCCTCGAAGCGCGGGCCGCTGGCCGAGAGGTTTTCGTCGGTCGCCCAGGAGAAGCTGCAGTGGTCGACGATGACGTCGTGCGCGCCGCCCACCGTGGAGATGCCGTCCTGGTCGTCGCCCCCCTTCTTGGGCCGGCCGAACTCACCGGGGCGAAAGGACAGGTGCTGAATGACCACGTCGTGCGTGGAGATGGTCGTCTCGGCCTTGATGACCGTGATGCCCGGGTCGGGCGCGGTCTGGCCCGCGACGGTGACGAAGGGCTCGCTGATCTTGAGCGGCCTGCCGCCCATGTCGATGACGCCGCCCACCTCGAACACGACGATGCGCGGACCACTCGCCTCCAGCGCCGCCTTGAGGCTGCCGGGCCCCGAGGCAGCCAGCGTCGTGACCTTGAGGATGCGCCCGCCCCGCCCACCCTGGGTGGACGTCCAGCCACGCGTGGTGATGCCCAGCGGCTGGGCCATGGCCTGAGTCTGGGCCTGGGCGGGCAGCCAGGCGGCCAGGCTGGCGGCGCCCCCCGCGGCGAGCAGGCCGCGGCGGCGCAGGGCGTGCAAGGTTTGCATGATCAGAAGGTGTAGTCCGCGGTCAGCTTGTAGGCACGCCCCAGCACGTCTGCCAGGCTCGTGATGTAGCCCGTGTAGATGGTGTTGGACGTGATCGGCGGGTTCACGTTGGTCAGGTTGTTGACCGCGAGGCTGAGCTTCAGGCCCTTGAAGCCGCTGTAGGCCACGCTGGCGCCGTACTGGCTGTAGGGGCTCACGCGGTTGAACGTGGAGCCGGCGCGCGGCGTGATGTCAGTAAGCGCGGTGTTGTAGCGCACCGAGAGCAGGCCCGACCACGGCCCGTTGCGCAGGCCGACCGAGGCGGTGTGCTTCCAGCGCGGGTTGATCTGCGGCATGCCTGCGAGGCCCGAGTTCACGCCCGCGCCGCCATAGCGGGCATCGTTGGTGATGATGCCGACGTTGCTCAGCATCTGGCCGCCCTTCTCGGCGCTGAAGCGGTAGCTCTCGTAGTAGGTGCCGTCGAGCTGGAAGCTCGCCTGGCCGATGGGCGTCGCCACGCGGTAGGCCACCGACAGGTCCAGGCCCCGGATGCTGGTGTCGCCCCGGTTGGCCTGGCTGGCCACGATGTAGTCGATGGTGCCGTCAGCCTTGCGGACGATGTTCTGCGCGTACTTGGCCGGCTGCTGCTGCACCTCGGCAATCGCCACGGCGCCGAGCATGTCGGTCAGCTTGATGCCCCAGTAGTCGGCCGTCATCAGCAGGCCCTTGGTGGGCTCCAGCGCCAGGCCCAGGGTCCAGCCCTTGGACTTCTCGGGCTTGAGGAAGCTGTTGTCGGGCGACTTGGTCCAGTAGTTGGTCTGCACGTTGCAGACCTGGTCGCGCGTGTAGCCGGTGACGGGCGTGCCCGTGTTGGCGATGGTGGGCGTGGGGCCGGGGCACAGCACCGGGTCGTCCATCAACTGGGTGCGCACTTCGGGCGTGGGGTTCTGGATGTCCATGATCGACGGCGCACGGAAGCCCGTGTTCGCCGAGCCACGCAGCACGAGCTGGTCCAGCGCCTGGTAGCGCACCGAGAGCTTGGGGTTGACCGTGGTGGTCTTGAGGTCGCTGTAGGTGTCGGAGCGCACGGCAGCGTTGAAGCTCAACCGGCGCGTGACGGGCGCGTCCACTTCGATGACGGCCGACTTGATGTTGCGGCTCAGGTCGCGCGCCACGCCGGTGGGCGTCTCGCCGACGAGATCGTGCTTGGTCACGTTGCCGAAGGCGTCGATGAGGTACTTGCCGTTGGCGTCCTTGGCCACGTAGTCCAGCGGCGCGGGGTCGACGGTCGCCGAGTCGCGGCGCAGCTCGCCCGTGACGGCGACCACCAGCGGGCCGCCGGAGAGCTCCATCAGCGTGCGCGTGAGGGTGGCGTCGACGCTGCGGTTGTAGGCGTGGTTGACGCGGTAGCTGTAGTCGCTCGCCTCGATGCTGCGCAGGTACTCCAGGCCCTCGGCGTCTTGCAGGCCGAAGGGATTGAGGATGCCCTTGGTGAAGCCTTCCTGAGCCTTGGAGTACAGGATGTAGCCCCCACCGGCGCGGGTGTCGCGCAGGGACTTGCCGTAGTTCAGCCCCACCCGGTAGTCGAAGCCGGCCACCGTGCCCTCGGCGCTCAGCACGAGGCGGTCGTTGGTCTGCTCGTCGTTGCGGTAGGCCGAGCCGAGTTCGGCGGGGCCCCAGACGAAGTAGATCGTCCGGTTGTTCATGTTCAGGTCGGTGACCGTGCCGGGCGTCTTGGCCGTGTCGATGAACATGGCCGGCGAATTCGCGCCGGTGTTGCTGCCCACCACCTTGACCGCAGGCGTGATGCCCTTGCCCGGGTAGTACTTGCTGGTGGCCGGCATGCTGTAGGTCGTGGCCGGCGCGGTGCTGCCGGGCGTCTGCATGCCGCGGTACTTCTGCACGTTGAACCTGGAGTGCAGGCCCTCCAGGCTCAGGGAGTGGTCGTTGTTGATCCTCCAGCTCAGCTTGGCGAAGACGTTGGTGATCTCGCTGCCGTCGGTGACCGCGTCATAGAAGTTCGGGTTGCGGTAGCAGCCGGCGTTGCCGTAGGTGGCCGGCGTGGCGACGCTGCCCGCACCCAGCGTGGGCAGCGAGTACGGGGCCGCGCAGCCCGTCGCGAACGCCGGGTTGTAGTTGGAGTTGGCGCTGGTGCTGAAGCCGAAGTTGGCGGTCGGGCTGGGGTTCTTGTTGTCGGGCAGCAGGCCGATGCCCATGGCCGAGAGCACCGAGTAGTCGTACAGCTCGGGCCGGTCGATCTTGAACAGGGCCGACTTGCGCTGGTGGTCCAGCGAGATGTAGGCGTTCCAGCCATCGGCCGCCAGGTCGCCCACGCCCACGATGGCGCCCAGGGCCTTGGTCTCGCCGCCGCCGGAATGCTCGGGCTGGTTCCACTCGGCCTTCACGCGCGCGCCCTTGTAGCTGCCGTAGGTCCAGAAGTTCTGCACGCCGCCGATGGCGTCGGAGCCGTAGATGGACGAAGCCCCGTCGCGCAGCGTCTCGGCGCGGTCCAGCGCCATGCGCGGGATGACGTTGACCGAGACGTACTGGTCCTGCAGCGGTTCGTTGGCCATGCGCCGGCCGTTGAGCAGCGTCAGCGTGCGCATGGCCCCGAGGCCTCGCAGGTTGAGCATGGGGCCCGCCGCGCCGCTGTTCGTGCCCAGGGACAGCGACTGCGGCATCTCCAGCACCAGGTCCTTGAGCTCGGTGTGGCCGCGGGCCTCCAGCTCCTCGGACTTGATGACCGACACCGGCAGCGCCGTCTCGCCCGCCAGGCGCTTGATGGACGAGCCCGTGATCTGGATGCGCTCCAGCGCCACCGGCGCCTCGCTGGACTGAGCCTGCGCGGCACCGATGACGCTCAGCACCGCACTGGCACACAGGGTCAGGCGGAGGGTGGAAGGCAGGGTCTTGATGCTCATGGGGTCTCCTGGTTTCTTGTGGTTCAAAGCGGTGCCGCTGCCATCAGGGCGCGGGGACCCAGCCGCCGGGCGCGCCGGTGGCGATGGTCGAGTTCTGGAAGATGTCGGCGCGGCTCGTGAGGCCGGCGGCGCTGCCGAGCTGGCGGGCGAGCGACAGGTTCGTGGCCACGCCGCTCACCTTGACCGAGGCCACGCCCAGCCGGGCGCTCACGTCCAGCGGGTTGCCGGCGATGTCGGTGCTGCCGAACTCGCGCCAGCCAACGGCGTCGGTCGCCGCGCCGTCGGCCGTGCCGGCCCAGGGCGGCGGGTTGCTGCCGCAGCTGCCCGTGCCCACGCCGGTCTTGCTGGTGCCCGTGCCCACGCACCAGCCCACGGGCAGGATGTGCGAGCCCATCTTCGTGTTCACGAAGGCGATGTGGTCGATGTAGTTGGTGGCGGTGGTGCCGCCGCTGCGCGCCAGGTAGGCCTGCGTCACGCCCGGCTCGGCGGTGAGCGTGCTGTTCAGGAAGATGAAGCCCTTGTCACCCGCGGTCGCGCGCGACTGCAGGATGTAGCCGGGCGAGCTGCTGCCGGTGTCCACGACCGAGCGGATCTCGCACTCTTCGAAGAGGCTGGCCATGACGCTGCCCCAGATGAAGTCCACGTTGCCCGCGACCAGCGACTGGTAGATCCAGTTGTAGCCCTTGAGCTGCAGGGTGTCCTGCTGGCTCAGGAAGTTCATCTGCCGGGCCACGAAGCGCGCGGCGGCCGCGGTGGTGCTGGTGTTGAAGTAGATCGCCTCGGCCTGGTTGTCCCAGCTCGTGCTGCGCACGTGGGGGTTGTGCAGCGTGAAGTTGCGCAGCGTGAGCAGGTCGGACGTCTCCACCAGGAACGACGAACGCCCGCCGCCGAGCACGCGGTGGCCTAGCGTCTTGCCCGAGGTGCTCAGCGCCGTGCCGGCCGACGCCGTGCTGGCGCCGCTGCCCGCGTTGAGCGACTCGAAGTTGACGTCGCCCACCACCACGCCGTCGCGGCTTTCGCCGACGATGCTGAGGTTGGACACCTTGCGCAGCACGTTGAGCTCCGGGTAGCTGCCGTTGCCCAGCGTGATGGTCTTGGCCGTGGCCACCGTGTTGCAGCCATTGGCGGCCGGGCTGTTGGTGGAGCAGTTCTTCATGACCCAGTTCAGCGCGCCCTGCAGCGTGCGGAAGTCGGCCGCGGTGCCGGAGTCGTCCACGCTGACGGTCGTGAAGCTGGCGGGTGCGGCGCGGGTGGTGAACTTCCAGCCGTCGGCCTTGGTGACACCGGCGAACGCTGCCCCCTTGATGGTGCCCACGAGCACGGTCGGGTCCATCGTCACGTAGTAGGCCGTGCCGAAGTCCAGCTTGTTGTTGTGCAGCTTGACCGAGGCCGTGCTGCCCTTGACGCTCACGGGGCGGTACCAGACGTAGCGCGCGAACGTGGCGCCATCGGGCATGGCGCCCAGGCCCAGCGCGTCGATCTCGAGGTTGGTGCGCGACAGCACGACCTGCGTGTCTGTCGAGGACGGCGCGGTGCTCAGGTCGATGCTGTCCACCAGCACGTCGTCGCTCACGCGGTACACATTGATCTTGCCGCTGGTGCCGATGGTGGGCGCCGCGTCGAAGGACAGCGACAGCCGCGTGTCGCTGGGCACGCCCGCCTCGTTGGCGGCCGGCGACTTGGTGCCGGCCACGTCGGCCACGTTGCCGTTGCCGCTGATCTGCGTCGTCAGCTTGCCGGCCCCGGCCAGCGCCAGGTTGTTGGCCTTGACGAGCGCCGTGGGCCGGGGCTTGTAGGCATAGCCCGGCGTGAAGGGCGTGCCGGCTGCCACCGTGCAGCTGCCCAGGGCCGCGCCGTTGAGCTGGGAGCCGCTGTCCTGGAAGACGCCGGTGCGGTCGCTGCTGGAGTAGACGACCAGGCTGTCGCAGCCGCTGGCGCCATCGATGGCAAACACGTTGTTGTGCGACAGGATGTTGGCCTGCTTGCCCGCGCCAAAGCTGTAGCTGTGCGGGTAGGGGTTGGCCGTCTTGCTGCCCACGAAGTAGTTGTTGAACACGTGCACCTGGCCGAAACGCACGCGCGGCACGCGCTGCGTAGTGCCCTTGAACACGTTGTTGGCGATGGTGATGCGCAGCTTGCCGGCGTCGCTGGTCTGGCTGTCGGAGCCGCCGATCAGCATGGTCTTGTCGTGCAGCGTGACGACGTTGTAGGAGACGGTGATGAGGTCGGCACCCTTGGTGATGTCGATGGCACCGTCATGGCACTGCTTGGTCTTGCCGTTCTCGATGGGCAGCGTGTCGTCGGTGACGGGCGCGTCGGTGATGGTGTTGCGGTCGATCCAGACCTGGGTGGCGGTCACGATGCCGATCGCGTCGTAGGCCGAGTTCCAGTTGCCCAGGGCGCCGTCGGTCGGGTCCCAGATGGGGCCCACGTCGCAGGGCGCGACAAGGTGCAGGTTGCGCACGATGACCTGGCTGACGCTGGTGATGTCGATCCAGGCGTTCACGAAGCCGGCGCCGGGGCCCTCGCCGATCAGCGTGGTGTTGCTGGTGAGCTTGACGCGGGCGCGCACCTTCTGGTCGGCGGTGTTGGCGAACGGCGTGCCCTCGGTCATGTCGATGGTGCCGGCCACCTTGATGATCTTGGGCGCATTGCCGCCATTGGCCAGCGCGTTGAGCAGCTCGGCGCGGTTGCGCACGGTGTAGATGTGCTCCGGCGTGGCGGCGCTGCCGCCGACGGTGCCGGCGCCCCAGCCATCGGCGGGAGCGGTCTGCAGGGCGGCGTCCAGTGCGTGGGCGTTGAGGCCCAGGGCCAGCAGCACGAGGCCGGCCAGGCGTTGCAGCGGCTTCATGCGGACCTCCGTGCGCGGCGCAGGGCCACGAGGCCGAGGCCCGCTGCCATCAGCGCGAGGCTGGTGGGTTCCGGCACGGCGCTGGCCACCTGCGCGGTGAAGCTGCCGAACTCGCCGGTGAAGCTCAGGTTGCTCAGCGTCAGAGAGACGGTGCTCGGCCCGACGAGCTGCAGGCTGAAGCTGCCGCCGCTGATCTGGCTGACGTCCAGCGGCGCGAAGGCGGTGAGCGGCTGGCCGAGTCCTGCGAAGCTGAACGTGAACGTGTAGCTGCCGGCGAGCGCGGCGTTGCCGGTGTTGTTCCAGACCTGCAGGCGTCCGTCGGCGAAGAAGTCCAGGCCGACGGCGGCGTCGGCGGTGATGAACTCCAGCTCACCCGCGGACAGCGCGGTCGTGTTGCTGCCCGGTTCGTCCGCAAAGAGGTGGTCCAGGCCGAGCAGCGCCGTCGCGGCGCCACTGACCTGACCGGTGATGAGGGTGCCTGCAGGCAGGCTGTCGGCGCCATGGGCCGCGGTGGCCAGGCATGCGGCGGCGGCAACCGCCAGGGTCGGAAAGGTCTTCACGTGTTGTCTCCATCGAGGTCGGTCTCACCCGGCGGGCGGCCAACTCTTCTTGGGTTTGCTGCGGAAGACCTGCAGGGTCTTGGATGAAACGAGGAAGGGCGCGGACGCAGGCCGCACCCTTCTCAGTCCTGGGCCGGTAGCGGCTTAGAACTTGTAGCGGCCGCCGATGATGAACTCACGGCCGGTGTAGTTGTTGACCACGACGTTGTTCATCGCGCGGGAGATGAACTGCTCGTTGGGCTGGTTGGTCAGGTTGGTCGCCTCGAAGGTCAGCTGCAGCTGCTTGTTGAGCTGGTAGCCCATCGAGAGGTCAACGTTGAGGGTCTTGTTCTTGCCCTGTTCCAGCTGGTTGTTGGTCAGCAGCACCGTGGTCAGGAAGGCCGAGCGCGCCGAGGTCGAGATGCGGCCGCTGAGCGTGCCGTCGTCGTAGTAGAACGACAGGTTCCAGGAGCGCGGCGACAGGTTGATCAGGTCCTCGGTGATGTAGGTCGTCGTCGTGGCCGTGGCCGACGCGGGGTACTTCATCTTGGACTTGACCTGCGTGTAGTTCGCCAGCAGACCAAAGTTCTTGCCCCAGCCCGGCAGGAAGGTGAAGGGCTGCTGCACGTTGATCTCGAAGCCGGTCAGCTTGCCGCCTTCGGTGTTCACCGGCGCGCTCACGGTGAAGATCTCATCGCCCGTGAAGTTGGCCGGCAGCAGGGACATCGGCAGGCCGGTGTCCTTGTAGGCCACGTTGCGGCCGTTGGTCACGACGAAGCTCTTGATGCTCTTCTGGAACAGGCCCAGGCCGATGAAGCCGTTCTTGGAGTGATACCACTCGCCGCTGAGGTCGAAGGTGGTGGCGCGGTACGGGTCCAGCCCGGGGTTGCCACCGGTGTAGCTCAGCGTGCCCACGGTGCTCAGCGTGCCACCCGGGTTGAGGTTGGGCAGCGGCGGCCGCGACATGACCTTGGCCGCCGCGGCGCGCACGATGAGGTCCTTGGTGAGGTTGACGCCGACATTGAGCGAAGGCAGCCAATCGTTGTACTGGCGGGTGGCGGTGACGGCGCTGCCGCCGCCGGTGGCCAGGTAGCCGGTGGCCGACAGGGCCGTCTTCACGTGGCGCACGCCGAGGTTGCCGCGCACGGGCATGCCGCCCAGACGGGTCTCGACATCGGCCTGCAGCCACGTGCCGGTGTCGGTTTCCGTGATGGCGCGGTTGTTGCCGCGGGCATTGCCGTTGGTGATGGAGGTGAGCGTGTAGTCGCCGGAGCCGCCGGCCTGGCCGGTCTTGAGGCAGTTGCAATAGATGTCGTAGGCCTTGGCGATGGCGTTCAGGTCGGGAATGAGCCACGACGTGATGGAGCCCGCGGGCAGGTTCTGCCCCTTGCCGAAGCCCGACAGCGACGTCACCAACGTGGACGCGTCCACACCGGCAGGCAGCGTGTTCATCGTCTCGACCGTGCGGCGCGACTCATAGCTGACAAAGCTGAACTTCTTGTAGCTGACGCCGGCCTTCAGGGTCAGGGCGTCGGGAATCAATTCCCAGGCGACGTCGGCGGTGGCCACGTCCTGGCGGTTCGTGGCTCCGTTGGGACGGATGCGAACCTCGCTGGGCGTGAAGTTGGAGATGCCCGTCGCGCCCACCGGCACGCCGTAGATCTTCAGGCCGCCGTTCGGGTCGCTGGGGTTGAGGTTGCCGTAGCCGAGCAGCGGCGCGCGGTCATCGCCGCGGGCGTCGTAGACGTAGCCGTTGACGTTGGGCGCATCCAGCGTGGTGGTGGTCTGGATGGGGTTGCGGAAGCGCGAGGTCGCGCGGGCGCCCTTGACCGTCACCTTGAGGGTGTCGGTCAGTTCCTGTTCGATCGTCAGCGTGGGCTGGGTGAACTCGGTGCTGAGCTTGTCAAAGCGCGACTCGGAGCGGATGTCCACGCCGTTGAACTTGCCGTAGACCATCTGGCCACTGGCGGCGTACTGCGCTTCGACGACGCTGGTCTGCGGCTTGCCGCCCTGAGCCAGGGTGCGGCTGAAGGAGATGGCCTCCAGGAAGTCCTCCTGGCGCGTGGCTTCGAGCTTGGAGTACAGCATGTCGAAGGTGATCAGCATGCTGTCCGCCGGGCGGACCTGGATGGAGCCCGTCAGGCCCAGGCGGTCCTGGTCGTGGGTGAGACGGCCGTAGCGCGGCAGGCGCGGGTGGAAGTTGGAGGCGCTGCTCGCCAGGTTGTAGGCGGCCACGCTGTCGGCGGTGTTGGCCGGGCGGGTGGGGACGGCGGTGACGGGCACCGTAGCACCCGAGGTGCCGCAGGTGGTGGCAGGCGTCGTCGGGTTCAGCGGGCTGGTACCCGCCGGCGAGCACCAGCCGCCGCTGGACGTGCCGTTGTCCCAGCGCACGGTGCTGAAACCTTCTTCATACACCTGCCGCTTGGAATAGGCGCCCGACAGCAGGACACCGATCTTCTTGTCGGCGAAGGTGTTGGAGATGAGGAAGGACGCCTTGGGCGTGGTCTTGCCGCGGATGTCGTTGTAGGTGCCCTTGACCGAGACGGCGGCCACGAAGTTCTTCATGTCGAAGGGGCGGGCCGTCTGCAGGTCGACGGTGGCGCCCAGCGAGCCTTCGTCGACGTCGGCCGAGCTGCTCTTGCGCACGGTCAGCGAGCTGAAGAGGTCGGCGGCAAAGACGTTGAAGTCAAAGGCCCGGGTGCGGTTGGCACCGCCGGAGCTGTCGGTGCCGCCGGTGGTGGCCAGCGCCTCGACGCCATTGATGCGGGTGCGGGTGAAGTCGCCACCCAGGCCCCGCACGGAGATGTTGCGGCCTTCGCCGGCGTCACGGTCGATCACCACGCCTGGCACGCGCTGCAGCGACTCGGCCAGGTTGGTGTCCGGGAACTTGCCCATGTCCTCGGCCTTGATGACATCAACGATGCCCTTGTCCTGGCGCTTGGCGTTGAGCGCGCTTTCCAGCGAGGCGCGGATGCCGGTGATGGTCACCGTCTCCAGTTGTGCCGAAGCAGCCGGCGTCGTCTGGGCCCACGCGGGTGCGGCAGACAACGTCGCGAGAGTGGCGGCCAGGGCCACCGGGCGGAGGGCCAGACGGTGGGACGGACGGAATGCGGACATGGAGGTCTCCTGGTGCAAGGCCACGTCGACGCTGCATCGCGCCGGTGGCTCTCGGGTTATGCAAGGCTGTCGAACCCGGGCACGCGCAGGGCACCCGTCTTTTCTACTTAGCCAGCGACGCTGCAGTGCGAGCGCCGGCGCGTGTCGTCATGACGACCGGAACACGGAATCACGCCAGGCCCGCGAGCACCGCCCACCGGGGTGGACAGGCCGGGTGCGACCGCTCACAAAGCTGCGCTCTTGGGCTGGCTTGTAGACGATGATAGGGGGAAGATGCAAAATTCGGAACATCGGTTCACTAATTAGAAACCATGATTCCGTGACTCTTGCGCGATGACTAAAGTCGTGGCGTCGGAAAAAGTGGAACTGCGTTTCAACCACTTCCCCACCCTCGCGGCCGACCGAATGCCGCGCAACCGGTGCTCTGGCACCTTGGACAACAGACATGGTTCTTCAGAACTTCAACCTGGCCGGCAAGACGGCCATCGTGACCGGCTGCAACACGGGCCTCGGCCAGGGCATGGCCGTGGCACTCGCCCAGGCGGGCGCGGACATCGTGGGCGTGAACGTGTCCGAGCCGGACGAGACCAAGGCGGCTGTCGAGGCCCTGGGCCGGCGCTTCCTGGACCTGCGGGCCAACCTGGGCGACGTCAGCTGCATCCCCGACCTGGTGGCCCAGGCCAAGGCGCTCAACGGCAGCGTGCACGTGCTCGTGAACAACGCCGGCATCATCCGCCGCGAAGATGCCATCAAGTTCACCGAGGCCGACTGGGACGACGTGATGGACCTGAACCTGAAGTCGGTGTTCTTCCTGTCGCAGGCCGTGGCCAAGGTCTTCATGGCCCAGGGCAGCGGCGGCAAGATCATCAACATCGCCTCGATGCTGAGCTTCCAGGGCGGCATCCGCGTGCCCTCCTACACGGCGAGCAAGAGCGGCGTCATGGGCATCACACGCCTGATGGCCAACGAGTGGGCCTCGCACGGCATCAATGTGAACGCCATCGCCCCGGGCTACATGGCCACCAACAACACGGCACAGCTGCGCGCGGACGAGCAGCGCAACAGCGCGATCCTCGAACGCATCCCGGCGGGCCGCTGGGGCAAGCCCGAGGACCTGGCCGGGCCGGTGGTGTTCCTGGCGTCGCCGGCGTCGGACTATGTCAACGGCTACACGATCGCGGTGGACGGCGGCTGGCTGGCGCGGTAAGGCACGAACAACTCGTCCAGGGCATCGAGCCGGATGGGCGAGCGAGCGCGGGCAGGCCTGATGCTCCATGTCCCCCGGCCCGCTGCGCGGTCCTCCTCCTTTACTTGCGCATCAGGCCTGCCCACACTCGCTCGCTGTGCACCGCTGGCTTCGTGCACAAAGGCACTGCGGCGCACGCCAGGATGTGGCTGTGCGCCATTGCGAAGGTAAAGGAGGAGGCCCGCGCAGCGGGCCGGGGGACACGAAGCAATGGCGCACAGCCGCAGCCCGGCGCCACGCACCCGTCGAACAAGCCTTGGCCGCCAACCCACACCTCAGCAAGTTGGACCCACGATGAAATCCACCGAACGCAAGTTCCAGTTCCTCACCCGCGAGGACCCCGACACCGGTGCCCGCGTCACGCGCCTCACACCGCCGGACGTCACCTGCCACCGCAACTACTTCTACCAAAAGTGCTTCACCAACGACGGCACGAAGCTGATGTTCGGCGGCGAGTTCGGGCCTGAGCCCAGCCCCAACTGGAACCTGCACCTGCTGGACCTGCCCACGCAGACCGCCATCCAGCTCACCCAAGGCCCGGGGGAGAACACCTTCGGCGCCTTCATGAGCCCGGACGACCGCTTCGTGTACTTCGTGCGCGGCGAGCGCCAGCTCATCCGCCTGGAGCTGGCCACGCTCAAGGAAGAAGTCGCCTACGTGGTGCCCGATGGCTGGGTGGGTTATGGCACCTGGGTGGCCAACAGCGCGTGCACGAAGATGGTCGGCATCGAGATCGCCGCGGCCGACTGGTTCCCGCTGAACACCTGGCAGAAGTTCAACGAGATGTTCCACAAGAAGCCGCTGTGCCGGCTCTTCAGCGTGGACCTCGCCACCGGCGAGCGCCGCGTCATCCTGGAGCAGCGCGGCTGGCTCGGCCACCCGCAGTACCGGCCGTTCGAGGACAACACCGTCGCCTACTGCCACGAAGGCCCGCACGACCTCATCGATGCGCGCATGTGGTTCATCAACGAGGACGGCACGAACCGCCGCTGCGGCAAGGAACACACCGACGGCGAAAGCTGCACGCACGAGTTCTGGGTGCCCGACGGCAGCGCCATGATCTACGTGAGCTACAACACCAAGTCACCGGAGCGCTGGATCTACAGCCTCGACCCCGTCACGCTCGAGAACAAGCTGCTGACCGCCATGCCGCAGTGCTCGCACCTGATGAGCAACCACGACGGCACCCTCATCGTCGGCGACGGCTGCGGCACCGTGAGCCACGACAGCACGGCCAGCAACGCCATGCTCGTGGGCGACCCCTACCTGCACCTCTTCGACCTGAAGGCCGGCGCCACACGCCCCATCGCCCGCCACGACAGCGGCTGGGACGTCTACAAGGACAACCGCCAGGTCACCCACCCGCACCCGAGCTTCACGCCCGACGAGAAGCAGGTGCTGTTCAGCTGCGACAAGGAACGCGCGAACGGCGTGGAACCCGCGCTCTACCTGGCCGACCTGTGAAGCCCGCGCTCGCCCTGCTCGCCTGCCTCGCCCTGGGCACCGCCCACGGCCAGGCCCGGCCGCAACTGACGGCAGAGCAGGCTGCGCGCCACACCACGGCCACGTACCTCGGCGACTGGCAGCCGGCGCCGCTGGCCGACCTCGCCGCCACGCCGCCGGACCTCATCGTCAGGCCCGGCGAGTCGATCCAGGCGGCCATCGACCGCGTGCCGGGCAAGGATGCCAAGCGCTGGGTCATCCAGATCCTGCCCGGTACCTACCGCGGCCCGCTGTGCATCAAGGACAAGGCGCCACTGGCGCTCATCGGCTCGCTGCTGGATGCCGCGGCCGTCGTCATCGTGGACAACCGCTACTCCGGCAAGCCCAAGGCCGACAACGAGCCCGCCCACCCCTGCTGGCCGGAACTGGGCAAGACCACCATCGGCACCAGCGGCAGCACCACCGCCCTCGTGCAGAGCGACGACGTGCAGCTGCTGCACCTCACCATCGCCAATGACGCGATGGACGGTGTGCGCCGCGGCGAGGCCTACCCGGCCGGCGTGGGCGAGAGCGGCGGCGCGCAGGCCGTGGCCCTCACGCTCGCGGGCGACCGCATCCAGCTCGAAGGTGTGCGCCTGCTCGGCCACCAGGACACCTTCTACGCCAAGCGCCGCGCGCCCGACGCGCCGGCCCGACAGCTCGTGCGCCACAGCCTCATCGCCGGCGACGTCGACTTCATCTTCGGCAACGCGGTGCTCGTCATCGAGGAGAGCACCATCCTCGCCCGCGCCCACCGCCGCACGCCGGGGCAAGGCGGCATCGTGCTCGCCCCCAGCACCGCGGCCGACGTGGCGCAGGGCTTCCTCGTCACGCGCAGCCGCCTCGTGGGCGAACCGGGCCTGGCCGCAGGCAGCGCCGCCATCGGCCGGGCATGGGATGCCGGCGTGAAGGCCGGCACCTGGGTGGCCGGCAGCAGCCCCAACGGCGTGGCCGTGGTGCGCGACAGCGAGATCGGCGCGGCCATCGGCCCCTGGCAGGCCAGCACCTCGCGGCGCCCGTTCGATGCGGCCACGAACCGCCTGGCCGAGTTCAACAACCGGCCCTGAACCATGCTCACGGCCGCAGCCACCCGCGCAATCGTTTTCCTGAGTGAATGGGGGCCCGTGTCGGCTCCTTCCTTGGCTGATGGACAATCCAGCCTTCCATATCCTGGAACAAGCGTCCGAAAGATTCAGAACGATGGATGAAGACATTGGCGATTCAAAACAGCCGGAATCGGTTGCCGCGGTGCTCAAGGTGTTCGCCATCCTGAACGCCCTCGGCGAGCGCAGTGACATCGGTATCACCGACCTGTCCGTGCGGCTGGCCATGCCCAAGGCCACGGTCTACCGCTTCCTGCAGACCATGAAAAGCCTGGGCTACGTGCGCCAGGAGGCCGACAGCGAACGCTACGGCCTGGCCATGCGCATGTTCGAGATCGGCGCCAAGGCCCTGCCCTCGCCCGACCTCGTCGACCTCGCCAAGCACCCCATGCAGATGCTGGCCGACGCCACCGGCGAGACCGTCCACCTGGGCAGCCTCATCGACAGCGAGATCATCTACATCCACAAGGTCGACTCGCGCCACATGCTGGGCATGTACTCGCGCGTGGGCCGCCGCGCGCCGCTGCACTGCACCGCCATCGGCAAGGTGCTGATGGCCTGGGAACACCCCGAGCGCCGCGACCGCATCCTGGACGGCGCGGAGTTCAAGCGCTTTCGCGACAAGACCATCACCGACCGCACGGCCTTCCTGGCCGAGCTCGCGCAGGTCAAGTCGCAAGGCTTCGGCGAAGACCGCGAAGAGTTCGACGACCACATCCGATGCCTCGGCGTTCCCATCTTCGACCGCCTGGGCCAGCCCATCGCGGGCATGAGCGTGTCCTTCCCGACCTTCCGCTTCGACGAGGCCAAGGCACCCGACGTCGTCAAGATGCTGCAGGCGGCCAGCCGCGACATCTCCGAGAAGCTCGGCTGCACCAAGTTCCCGCTCGGCGCGCCCTGAAGCCCTGAAGCGGCCTGTCGCCCCTGGGACGCAGGGGCTGCGGGCGAGGTGCTTCAATGCCGGCTGTTGTTTTCATCAGCCGCCGCCATGAGCACCCTCAATCACCAGATCGTCCTCGCCTCCCGCCCCAAGGGCGAAGTCACGCCCGACAACTTCCGCCTCGTCGAGGCCGAACTCCCGCCGCTGGCCGACGGCCAGGTGCGCGTGCGCAACCACTTCCTGAGCCTGGACCCGTACATGCGCGGCCGCATGAACGACAGCAAGAGCTATGCGGCCTCGCAGGCGATCGACGAGGTCATGATCGGCGGCACGGTCGGCGAAGTCGTCGAGTCGAAGAACGCGAACTTCGCGGTCGGCGACAAGGTCGTCGGCATGGGCGGCTGGCAGGAGTACGTGACCGTCGACGCCAGCCAGCGCGGCGTGCTCAACAAGGTCGACACCACCCACATCCCGCTCTCCGCCTACCTGGGCGCCGTGGGCATGCCGGGCGTGACGGCCTGGTACGGCCTCGTGAAGATCATCAACCCCAAGGCCGGCGAGACGGTGGTCGTGAGCGCGGCCAGCGGTGCGGTCGGCTCGGCGGTGGGCCAGCTCGCCAAGGCACGCGGCGCGCGCGCGGTGGGCATTGCCGGCGGCGCTGACAAGTGCCGTTATGTCGTCGAGGAGCTGGGCTTCGACGCCTGCATCGACTACAAGCAGCATGCCGACGTGAAGTCGCTCTCCGCCGCCCTGAAGGCCGAGTGCCCGAACGGCATCGACGGCTACTTCGAGAACGTCGGCGGCTACATCCTGGACGCCGTGCTGCTGCGCGCCAACGCCTTCAGCCGCGTGGCCATGTGCGGCATGATCTCCGGCTACGACGGCCAGCCCATCCCCATGGCGGCGCCGCAGCTCATCCTCGTGAACCGCATGAAGGTCGAAGGCTTCATCGTCTCCGAACACATGGAGGTCTGGCCCGAGGCGCTGAAGGAGCTCGGCGGCCTGGTGGCCACCGGCAAGCTGAAGTACCGCGAGAGCGTGGCCCAGGGCCTGGCCGCCGCACCCGAGGCCTTCATGGGCCTGCTCAAGGGCAGGAACTTCGGCAAGCAGCTCGTCAAGCTGGTCTGATGCACTGGCACTGCCTGCCCTTCGCCGAGCTCGGCGTGCAGCGTCTGTACGGCGCGCTCGCCCTGCGCTCGGAGGTCTTCGTCGTCGAGCAGCACTGCGTGTTCCTCGACATCGACGGCCTTGACCCGCACACCTGGCACCTGCTGGGCGAGGGTGACGACGGGCGGCTGCTGGCGTACGCGCGACTCATCCCGCCGGGGCTCGAGGGCGCCGACGCCCTCATCGGTCGCGTCGTCACCTCACCGGCCGCGCGCGGCAGCGGGACCGGCCGCGCACTGATGGCCGAAGCCCTCGCGCAGTGCCGGCGGCTCTGGCCCGCGCAGGGCATCACGCTGCACGCCCAGGCCCACCTCGAACGTTTCTACGCCAGCTTCGGCTTCCTGCCGGTCGGCGAACCCTACATCGAAGACGGCATCCCGCACATCGAGATGCGGCTGCCCCAAGGAGACAAGACATGACCTCTGCTGCCAAGACCGCCGTCATCACCGGCGCCGGCTCCGGCTTCGGCCTGGAAACCGCCCGCATCGCCGCCCGGCGCGGCATGAACCTCGTGCTCGTGGACGTGCAGGCCGATGCGCTGGAGAAGGCTGCGGCCGAGTTCACGCAGGTGCAGGTGCTCGCCCGCGTCGTCGACGTGGCCAAGGCCGATCAGATGCAGGCCCTCGCCGACGCCGTGCAGGAGCGCTTCGGCGCCCCGCACTTCGTCTTCAACAACGCCGGCGTCGGCTCCGGCGGCCTGATCTGGGAAAACGCGCTGAGCGACTGGGAATGGGTGCTGGGCGTCAACCTGATGGGCGTGGTGCATGGCGTGCGCCTGTTCACCCCGATGATGCTGGCCGCCGCCAAGGCCGACCCGAACTACCACGGCCACATCGTCAACACAGCCTCGATGGCCGGCATGCTCAACCCGCCGAACATGGGCGTCTACAACGTCTCCAAGCACGCGGTCGTGTCGCTTTCCGAGACGCTCTACCAGGACCTGTCCCTCGTCACCGACCAGGTCCACGCCTCGGTGCTGTGCCCGTTCTTCGTGCCCACCGGCATCAGCCAGAGCCACCGCAACCGGCCGGCCGACATGCCCATGGCCAAGGCCACCAAGAGCCAGCTCATCTCCCAGGCGCAGACCGACAAGGCCGTGTCCTCCGGCAAGCTCACCGCCGCCGACGTGGCCGCGATGGTGTTCGACGCCATCGACCATCACAAGTTCTACATCTTCAGCCACCCGCAGGCCCTGGCCGGCGTGCAGACGCGCCTGGAAGACGTGATGCTTCTGCGCAACCCGACCGACCCCTTCGCTGACAAGCCGGAGATCGGTGCGGCGCTGCGCGCCAAGCTGCGCGCGGACTGATCGCGCGCTGCACGACCCGGCCACGCGTCGGGCTCTGGCACCCAAGGGCAGCGTGATCGCTGCCCTTTTTTCATGGCGACGCGGACGCCACACCGGCCCTCCCAGGGTTCACGGCAGGCCCCCAAACGGTTGGAAATGGGATACTCGCCCCACTTCACGGAACGACAGGCCACAAAAAATGAAACTGTCTTCCACTCAGACGAGAGACAGTCGACCATGAGCAGAACGATCTCGATGCGGCACACGCTGAGCTACGGCAGTGCCAACCTGCTGGGCAGCGGCGCCCTGGCCATTGCGGCAGCCTGGCTGCTGTACTTCTACACGACGTTCTGCGGGCTGACCGTCGTCGAGGCCGCGGCCATCTTCTCGCTGGCCAGCATCCTGGACGCCATCAGCAACCCCATCATGGGGTACATCAGCGACAACTTCTACAACACCCGGCTGGGACGCAAATTCGGCCGGCGGCGGTTCTTCATCCTGATCGGCATTCCGCTGGTGCTGCTGTACCCGCTGATGTGGATCGAGGGTTTCGGGTTCTGGTATTACCTGACGATGTATGCGCTCTTCGAGCTCGTCTATACCTCGATCATGGTGCCGTATGAAACCCTCGCCACCGAGATGACCGACGATTTCGCGGTGCGCTCCAAACTCACCGGCTCCAAGGCGATGTTCGGCAAGGTGGCCAATTTCCTGGCCGCCTTCATCCCGGCGCAGCTGTTCCTCATCTACAGCAAGGAGTCGCCGACGCCCTTCCTGCTGACCGGCATCATCTACGCCCTCATCATGTGCGCTGCCATGGCGGCACTGTATTTCTCGTCGTGGGAACGCCCCGCGCACGAGGTGGTGCAGGAGCGGGCGGGCAGCTTGATGCAGGCGCTCAGGAAACTCGGGGCGGACATGCTGTCCACCTTTCACCTGAAGATCTTCCGCAAGCACCTGGGCATGTATCTGCTGGGGTTTGGCGCGGAATGGCTGTTCGCCTCGATATTCACCTACCTGATCGTGTTCTGCCTCGGGCAGGACAAGGCGGTCGTCGGGTACCTGAACAGTTTCAGCTCGGTGATGCAGCTCATCTCGACGATGGCCTTCATCGGCCTGTGCATCAAGTTCGGCTTTGCCCGCCCCTACCGCATGGCCCTGCTCGTCGTCTGCGCCAGCGTGCTGGCCTACACGGCGCTCTTCTACCTGGGCTGGGACAAGCAGACCACCGTCATCGCCCTGTTCGCCATCACGGCCGTGTTCGGCCTGGGCACCGGGGGCGTCTACTACATCCCCTGGACGGTCTACACCTTCCTGGCCGACGTCGACGAGGTGCTGACCGGGCGGCGCCGGGAAGGCATCTATGCCGGCGCCATGACCTTCGCCGGCAAGATCACGCGCTCGGCGGTGGTCTTCGCCATGGGCTGGATCCTGGGCCAGTACGGCTTCGTCTCCGGGCAGGCCACCCAGCCGGACACGGCCGTCAACGCCATCGTCGGGATCTTCACGCTGGGCGTCATCGGCCTCGCGCTGGGCGGCGTCTACTACACCTACCAGATGAAGCTGGACCGCAAGAACCACGCGATCCTGCTGCAGGAGATCGCCCGCATCAAGGCCGGTGGCCGCATTGCGGACGCGCCGCCCGAGGCGCGCGCTGTGGCCGAGGAACTCACCGGCTGGAAGTACGAGCAGTGCTGGGGCAACAACCCCCTGGCGCCCGCAGGCACCCAGGCGACCGTGCGCGCCTGACCGTCAACGAGGGGTGCCGGGCCCCTTCCTAGAATCGGGCATGCATCCCCCAGAAGTTCTCACGCCCGACGTCGCCCTCATCGGCGGAGGCCCCGCCGGCCTGATGGCCGCCGAAGTGCTGGCCGCCGCGGGCCATGCCGTCACCGTCTTCGACGCCAAGCCCAGCGTCGGCCGCAAGTTCCTGCTGGCCGGCAAGGGCGGCCTCAACCTCACCCACTCCGAGCCTTTCGAGCCCTTTGTCGGCCGCTTCGGCGACCGCGCACCTCAGATCGAATCCCTGCTGCGCGGCTTCGACGCCGACGCACTGCGCGCCTGGGCCGCAGGCCTGGGCGTCGAGACCTTTGTTGGCACCTCGGGCCGCGTGTTTCCCACCGACCTGAAGGCCGCCCCGCTGCTGCGCGCCTGGCTGCACCGCCTGCGCGTGGCGGGCGTCAAGTTCGCGATGCGCCACCGCTGGGCGGGCTGGTCCGACACCGGCGCGCTGCGCTTCCAGACGCCGGAGGGTGAGCGCCTCGTCACGCCGCGTGCCACGCTGCTGGCGCTGGGCGGGGCGTCATGGCCGCAACTCGGCTCGGACGGCGCCTGGGTGCCCTGGCTCGCCGAGCGCGGCGTGGACGTCGCCCCGCTGCAGCCCGCCAACTGCGGCTTTGATGTCGGCCCCACCACCGCCCACCCGGGCAGCCCTGGCTGGAGCGAGCGCTTTGCCACCGAGTTCGCCGGCCAACCGGTCAAGCCCGTGGCACTCGCCACCGAGGGCTTCGCAGCCCGCCCAGGCGAGTTCGTCATCACCGCCACGGGCATCGAGGGCTCGCTCGTCTACGCCGCCAGCCGCGCACTGCGCGACGCCATCGCCACGACGGGCTCGGCCACGCTGCACCTGGACCTGCTGCCGCAGCTCACGCCCGAGCGCGTGCTCGCCGAGGTGAAGCACCCGCGCGGCAGCCGCTCGCTGTCGTCCCACCTCAAGAGCCGGCTGCACCTGGGCCCGCTCAAGTTCGGCCTGTTGCACGAGCTGCTCACGCGCGAGCAGATGCTCGACGCGCCCACGCTGGCCGCCGCGCTCAAGCACCTGCCCCTCACGCTGCACGCACCGCGCCCGGTGGCCGAGGCCATCAGCACGGCCGGCGGCGTGCGCTTCGAGGCACTGACCGATGGCCTGATGCTGCAGGCCGCGCCCGGCGTGTTCGTGGCCGGCGAGATGCTCGACTGGGAGGCGCCGACCGGCGGCTACCTGCTCACCGCCAGCATGGCCAGCGGGCGCGCTGCGGCCCATGGCATGGCGGCCTGGCTGGCCCGGTCCAACGCGCCCCTGCCCGCGACCCTCGGCTGAGGCCTGGCGCGCCAGGGCCAGCGGCCCACGCCGAGAAGCCCCAGCGGTGGGCTGGGAATCGAGTCTGACCCTGCCCCGCGCGACACCGGGCCGGCCCTAGACTGCGCCACCCTCACGACGCGGAAGAGCGACCCCAAGCAATGCGCCGGCGCGACCTGCTGCTGCTCCCCGGCCTGGCATTGCCAGCAGGCGCCGCCATGGCGCAGGCACGCACCGTCGTCATCGGCGCCGAGGACGACTGGTACCCGTACTCCGCCGAGCTGCATGGTCGCCCCGAGGGCATCACGGTCGAACTGGTGACCGCCGCCTTCCGCGCCGTCGGTGTGCAGGCGCGGATGGAGTCAGTGCCCTACGTGCGCTGCATGGCCCAGACCAAGGCCGGCACCATGGTCGCCTGCTTCAACACGACCCGCACGGTGCAGATCGAGAACGACTACGCCTGGCCCGCCCGCCCCATGTTCGAGGAGCGCTTCCTGATCTGGGCGCTCGCCGACGCCCCCAGCCCCCGCACAGGCGGCCTGCAGGTGCGCGACCTGGAGGGCCAGCAGGTCGCCGTGACCCGCGGCTACGAGTACGGCAGCGAGTTCGACGGCAACCCGCGCATCGTGCGCGTCGTCACCGGCCACGACGAGAAGAACTTCCGCCTGCTGCTCAAGGGCCGCGCCACCTACACGCTGGCGCCCGACATCAACACGCGGCTGCTGTTCAAGCGCCAACCCGACCTCGCCGGCAAGTTCAAGGTGGTGGGGCAACTCAACGCCTATGGCCTCTACACCGCCTTCTCGCGCCGCCACCCGCAGGCCGCCGAGATGCTGGCGGCGTTCGACGAGGGCATGAAGATCATCCAGGCCAACGGCGTGGCCCGCGCCATCCACGAGCGCTGGCGCCAGCGCGCGGCCGCGCCCTGAGGCCACCCGCGCGCCTTTGGCAGAATGCGGGATTCCCTTGTTACCCAGGGCGCCTTTTGCAGGCGCCCTTTGTGTTCGTGGACCCCATCGTTTCCCAGATTGCCGCCGAACTCAAGGTTCGGCCCGCCCAGGTGCAAGCCGCCGTCGACCTGCTGGACGGCGGGGCCACCGTGCCCTTCATCGCCCGCTACCGCAAGGAGGCCACCGACGGCCTGGACGACATCCAGCTGCGCGAACTCGAAGCCCGCCTGGCCTACCTGCGCGAGCTGAGCGACCGCCGCGAGGCTGTGCTCAAGAGCATCGCCGAGCAGGGCAAGCTCACGCCGGAGCTCGAAGCCGCCATCCGCACCGCGCCCACCAAACAGGAGCTGGAAGACCTGTACCTGCCCTACAAGCCCAAGCGCCGCACCAAAGGCATGATCGCCCGCGAGGCAGGCCTGGAGCCGCTGGCCGACCAGCTCTTCGCCGACCCCACCCTCGTGCCGATGGACGAAGCCGCCAGGTTCATCAACGCCGAAGGCGGCTTTGCCGACGCCTTCGCCGTGCTCGACGGCGTGCGCGACCTGCTCAGCGAGCGCTGGGCCGAAGACGCCGTGCTCGTGGGCAAGCTGCGCGAATGGCTCTGGGACGTGGGCCTCTTCCAGAGCAAGCTCATGGACGGCAAGAGCCCGGACACGCCCGACAACGCCAAGTTCCGCGACTACTTCGACTACGCCGAGCCCATCAAGACCGTGCCGTCGCACCGCGCGCTGGCGGTCTTCCGCGGCCGCACGCAGGAGCTGCTGGACGCCAAGCTGGTGCTCGACGAGGAACCCGTCGCCGGCAAGCCGGGCCTGGCCGAAGGCCGCATCGCCGCCCACCTCGGCTGGCGCCATGCCAACCGCCCGGCGGACGACCTCATCCGCAAGACGGTCGGCTGGACCTGGAAGGTCAAGCTCAGCCTCAGCCTGGAGCGCGACCTCTTCGCCCGCCTGCGCGAGGCCGCCGAGGCCACCGCCATCAAGGTCTTCGCCGAGAACCTGCGCGACCTGCTGCTGGCCGCACCCGCCGGCAAGCGCGTCGTCATGGGGCTGGACCCGGGCATCCGCACCGGCGTGAAGGTGGCCGTCGTCTCCGACACCGGCCGCGTGCTGGACACCGCCACCGTCTACCCCCACGAGCCCCGCCGCGACTGGGACGGCGCCCTGCACACCCTGGCCAAGCTGTGCGCGACGCACGGCGTCAACCTGATTGCCATCGGCAACGGCACGGCCAGCCGCGAAACCGACAAGCTCGCTGGCGAACTCATCAAGAAGCTGCAGCAGCTGGATGCGAACGTGAAGATCGAGCGCGTCGTCGTCAGCGAGGCCGGCGCCTCGGTCTACTCGGCCTCGGAGTTCGCCTCCAAGGAGCTGCCTGACCTGGACGTCAGCCTGCGCGGTGCCGTCTCCATCGCCCGCCGCCTGCAGGACCCGCTGGCCGAGCTCGTCAAGATCGACCCCAAGAGCATCGGCGTCGGCCAGTACCAGCACGACGTCAACCAGAGCGAGATGGCCCGCGCGCTGGACGCCGTCGTCGAGGACTGCGTGAACAAGGTCGGCGTGGACCTGAACACCGCCTCCAGCGCGCTGCTGGCGCGGGTGTCGGGCCTGTCGGCGTCGGTGGCGGCCAGCATCGTGCGCTGGCGCGATGCCAACGGCGCGTTCAAGAGCCGCCAGCAGCTGCTGGACGTGACGGGCCTCGGGCCCAAGACCTTCGAGCAGGCCGCCGGCTTCCTGCGCATCCGCGGTGGCGAGAACCCGCTGGACTTCTCCGGCGTGCACCCCGAGACCTACCCGCTCGTGGAGAAGGCGCTGGCCCTGCTCAAGCGCCCGGCCGAGGAGATCATCGGCCGCAGCGAGGTGCTGCGCACGCTCAAGCCCGAGCTGCTGGCCGACGAGAAGTTCGGCCTTATCACGGTGAAGGACGTGCTGGCCGAGCTGGAAAAACCCGGCCGCGACCCCCGCCCGGACTTCAAGGTCGCCCGCTTCAACGACGGCGTGGAGGACGTCAAGGACCTGCAGCCTGGCATGCTGCTCGAAGGCACGGTCAGCAACGTGGCGCAGTTCGGGGCCTTTGTCGACCTGGGCGTGCACCAGGATGGCCTCATCCACGTCAGCCAGCTGTCCAACAAGTTCGTGACCGACGCCCGCGAGGTGGTCAAGACGGGCGACATCGTCAAGGTGAAGGTGCTGGAGGTGGACCTGGCCCGCCAACGCATCTCGCTGACGATGAAACTCGACGCCCAGGCGCCACGCGGCCCCAAGAGCGACAACAACTTCCGACCCGCGGCGCGCCACGAGCGCGGCCCGCGTGACGCCCAGCCCGCCGCGGGAGGCGCCATGGCCGCGGCGTTTGCCAAGCTCAAACGCTGACCAACCGGACTGCGCTGGAGGGTCTCCGGGGCTGACCTTCGTCATTGCAACAAAACTTTGCCACCATCGCGCCTCGCCGACATCCCGTCTGGCCGGGGCGTTGATTGACACCCCGGAATCTGCCACCGGTCGCAGCGCCGCTGCACCGCGACAACGCTGCCGCTACCGTGCGCGCCGCCTCGAACCCTCGGAGACCTGCTTGAAAACCCCCGCCCTCGCCTCGCTGCTCCTGCTTTGCCCGGCCCTGGTCCTGGCCCAGCAGGAGGTCGATCGCGCCCAGACCTCCACGCCCGCGCCCAACAGCCAGCAGCTCGAACGCGTGTCGATCACGCGCCAGCAGACCGACACCGACCTGCGCCGCCGCGAGCCCGTGGCCAAGCAGCTCTACGGCCGCGACGAACTCGACAAGTACGGTGACACGCAGCTCTCCGACGTGCTCAAGCGCCTGCCCGGCATCAACGTCTCCGGCGGCCAGTTGCGCATGCGGGGCCTGGGTGGCGCCTACACGCAGATCCTCGTCAACGGCGAACCGGCGCCCCCGGGGTTCAGCCTGGACAACCTCAACCCGGCCCAGGTCGAGCGCCTGGAGGTGACGAAGGCCCCGACCGCGGACCAGAGCGCCCAGGCCATCGCCGGCACGCTCAACATCATCCTGAAGGACGCGCCACGCGTCGTGCAGAAGGATCTGCGGCTGGGGCTGGCCTATGCATCCGAAAAGCCCGTCATCAATGCCGGCTTCACCTATGGCGACCGCGCACTGGGCGGCATGGGCTTCGTCATTCCGATCTCGGTCTACCAGTGGAACTTCGTCAACGAGACAGAAAGCGAGCGGCTGCGCGACGCTGGCCTGACACGCCTGTCCAGCGCGGGCCAGGACCGCGCCCATGGCCGCGGCTTCAACGTGTCACCGCGCCTGAACTGGAAGCTCGGCGAGGATGAAACGCTGACGGTGCAGGGCTTCTTCGTGCAGAACCGCTTCCGCAATGAAGGCGAGAACACGACCCAGGAGCTCTTCTTCGACCCGGTCAAGAGCGTGCGGCCGGTCAGCCTGCTCGACACGACCCGCAACCGCGGCACCTTCTCGGCCAACCGCGTCAACCTGCAGTACAACAACCGCTTTGGCGAGGACCGCCGCATCGAACTGCGTGCCGGCACGGGCAGCGGCGGCGCCGACTTCAACTTCAACTTCTTCGGCCGCAACGCGGCGGGCACGCCCGTCATCGAGCGCATCACGACGGGCGACAACCGCAACCGCAACACGACGCTGTCCGGCAAGTACAGCCAGTACGCCGGCGAAGCGCACACGGTGACGGTCGGCAGCGAAATCGAGCGCCGCACCCGCGACGAAGTTCGCAGCACCATCGAGCGCGATCCTGTCACGCTGGTGGTCAAGGACCTGCTGCCGGGCGTCGAGGGCCAGCCCTTCAACGCGACGATCACCCGCACGGCCGTCTACGGCCAGGATGAATGGGAGATCAACAAGCAATGGTCGGCCTATTTCGGCGTGCGCCACGAGCAGATCAAGACGGTCAGCGCCGGCGTGGGCAGTGACTTCAACAGCACCAGCAAGGTGACAACGCCGCTGCTGCATCTGAACTTCAAGCCAGACCCCAAGGGCCGCGACATGGTGCGCGCCAGCCTGACGCGAAGCTACAAGGCCGCAGACGTTCAGCAGCTGATCGCGCGCCCCACCATCAACACCGACTACCCGGCCCGCAACCTCGCGGCCACCGACCCGGGCGGCCCTCGCGACGCGATCGAGAACACCCAGTCTGCACCCGACCGGGTCGGCAACCCGAATCTCAAGCCTGAACTTGCAACCGGCCTGGACGTCGCCTGGGAAAGCTATCTGCCCGCAGGCGGCATGGTGTCCATCGGCGTGTTCCACCGCCGCATCACCGGCTTGGTGCGCAATTCGCTAGTCAAGGAACAAAGCGTGTACTGGGCAGACACGCCTCGCTGGGTCGCCAAGCCCGTCAATCTGAGCAAAGCCACGACGCAGGGCCTGGAGCTCGAAGTGAAGGGGCGGGCGGGCGAACTCTTCCCAAGCCTGTTCGACCCGGCGACCGCGCTGAGCCTGCGCGCATCGCTGAACCTGTACCGATCCAAGGTCTACGACATCGTGGGCCCGGACAACCGCCTGGAGGGTCAACAGCCCTGGCAGTTCAACTTCGGCGCGGACTACCGCATGAAGTCGCTGCCCATCAGCATGGGCTTCAGCGCCCAGATCGCGCCCAAGTTCGATGTCCAGCAGACCAATCTCCAAAGCCAGCAGACCCTGGCCGCCCGTTCGCTGGATGCGTTCGCCATGATGCAGGTGAGCAAGCAGGACAGCGTCCGCGTCAGCGTCAACGGCCTGTTCCAACCCAAGCAAGGCACCTACGTGACCTACGCCGGGCTGCCCGACTTCTCGCTGAACGAGCGCAAGCCTGTCGCCTGGTACGCCGTGAACTGGGAACACAAGTTCTGAGGTCCGGCGCCGTCCCGGTCGCGGCACCCGGCGCGGCCGGCGTCGGCTATCTTGTCGCGCGATGAGCTCTCCCGCCCTCCACATCCTCGCCGGCCCTGCTGCCCGGGCGCGCCTGGCCGAACGCGGCCTGCGCGCGGAGGACATCGGGCTCATCCCGGCAGCGGCCGGCGGCCCCAAGGGGCTGATCCTCAACGGCCTGGACCGCCACATCTTCGGCGACTGGCTGGCACGCAGCCGCCACACCGTGCACCTCGTGGGCGCCAGCATCGGCGCCTGGCGCATGGCGACTGCCGCGCTGGCCCACCGCGGCGTGGCCCACGCCTTCGAGGTGATGGCCGAGGCGTACGTGACGCAGGAGTACGACGTGCTGCCCGGCGAGAAGCGCCCGCGCCCCGAGGGCGTGAGCCGGCGCTTCGGCGAGATCCTGGCCGAGATCTTCCAGGGCCGTGAGGCCGAGGTGCTGGCCCACCCGCGGCTGCGGCTGCACATCGTGACCTCGCGCGGCCGCGCCGGGCTGCTGGCGCGAGAGGGCAGGCTGCGCACGCCACTGGGCTATCTCGGCGCCTTCGCCGCCAATGCGGTGTCGCGCCCGCTGCTGGGACGGTTCCTGGAGCGCGTCGTGTTCTCGGACCCGCGCGACCGCCTGCCCCTGGCCCTCGGCGACTTCAGCACGCGCGAGGTGCACCTCTCCCGCGCCAACCTGCGCGGCGCGCTGCTGGCGAGTTGCTCCATCCCCTTCTGGCTGCAGGCCCAGCACGACCTGCCCGGTGCGCCCCGCGGCGCCTACTGGGACGGCGGCATCACCGACTACCACCTGCACCTGGACTATGCGGCGATGGCCGACGGCCTGGTGCTGTATCCGCACTTCCAGCGCACGCTGGTGCCCGGCTGGCTCGACAAGGGCCTGAAGCGCCGCCACGCTGCCACCGCCCGGCTCGACAACGTGGTGGTCATGGCGCCGCACCCCGATTGGGTGAGGACGCTGCCGGGCGCCAAGCTGCCCGACCGGCAGGACTTCGCGACCTACCGCCACGCCAACGCCGAACGCCTGCGGGCCTGGCAGGCCGCACTCGATGCGGCGCAGCAGCTCGCCGACGAGGCAGCCGCCTGGCTGGCGCAGCCGGCGCAGGACGCGCTGCCGCTCTAGGAGCGTGGGCGGCCCGCGGCACGCGGCGCCGCATCCAGTTCGGCGGCGGCCGCGTATCAGTGGCTCAGACGGCCTGCCGATCCCCGTGCGGCCGCTGCCAGCCACTCACCGAGGAGCCCCCATGACCCGATCCGTGCGCACCCCCTTGTTGCCAGTTGCCGCCGCGGTGCTGGCCGCCGCGGTCGCGATGCCCGGCGCCCATGCCTCCAGCCACCGCGAGGCGCCGTTCATCGCCACCCAACCCAAGGTCGACGCGACCGATTTCTACATGTTCGCCAGCTACGAGCCCGACCGAAGCGGCTACGTCACGCTGATCGCCAACTACCAGCCGCTGCAGGATGCCTACGGCGGCCCGAACTACTTCTCGCTCGACCCCAATGCGCTGTACGAGATCCACATCGACAACAACGGCGATGCGAAGGAGGACCTGACCTTCCAGTTCCGCTTCAGGAACACGCTGAAGGGCGTCACGCTGCCGATCGGCGGCAAGAACGTCGCGATCCCGCTGGTCCAGGCCGGTGCGGTATCGGGGCTGGCCTCGGCCAACCTGAACCTGGCCGAGACCTACACGATCGACCTGGTGCGCGGCGACCGCCGCAGCGGCAGCCGCAGCGCGATCACCGCCGCCGGCAACGGCAGCGCCACGTTCGACAAGCCGGTCGACAACATCGGCACCAAGACGATCGCCGACTATGCGGCCTATGCCGCGCAGCACGTCCATGCCGTCGCCATCCCCGGCTGCAGCCAGCCGGCGCGGGTGTTCGTCGGCCAGCGCAAGGATCCGTTCGCGGTCAACCTGGGCGCGATCTTCGATCTGGTCAACGCCCCGGTCGCGGTGATCACCGACCCGGCGCTGATCAACGCTGCGCCGAACACGATCGACGACAAGAACGTCACGACGCTGGCGCTCGAGGTGCACAAGAGCTGCCTGACCCAGGGCAGCGAGACGGTGATCGGCGGCTGGACCAGCGCCAGCCTGCGCCAGGGCCAGTTGCTGAACCCGCTGCCGGCCAAGGGCCACCAGACCAGCGCCAAGGCCGGCGGCGCCTGGGTGCAGGTGTCGCGGCTGGGCATGCCGCTGGTCAACGAGGTGGTGATCGGCCTGCCCGACAAGGACCGCTTCAACGCCGGCAAGCCCAAGGACGACGCCCAGTTCGCCGACTACGTGACCCACCCGACGCTGCCGGCCTTGCTCGAACTGGCGCTCGGCCTGCCCAACACCGCGCCGACCAACCTGCCGCGCACCGACCTGGTCACCACCTTCCTGACCGGCATCGCCGGCGTCAACCAGCCCGCCGGCGTGGTCGCCTCCGAGATGCTGCGGCTGAACACCGCGACCGCGCCGACGCCCGCCGCCGCGCAGAACCGGCTGGGTCTGGTCGGCGGCGACGGCGCCGGGTTCCCGAACGGCCGCCGGCCGAAGGACGACGTGGTCGACATCTCGCTGGTCGCGGTGATGGGCGGCCTGTGCATTGCCAACGGCGACGCCAACGCGCTGGGCCTGGGCGCAACCTGCAAGCCTTCGGCGGTGCCGCTGGGCGACACCGCGCTGAAGCTGCACGACGCGGTCGATCAGGCGGTGGTGCCGCTGCTGCCCGGCTTCCCGTACCTGGCCACGCCGCTGCCCGGCGCGAAGTGAGGAGCGACCATGAACGCCACCCGACGCGTCTGCCTGACCCTGGTGCTGTCCGCCGCCGCGGCGCTGAGCGGCTGCTTCGGCGGCGGCGGCGACGACACGCCGCCTCCGCCGCCGCCGATGACCACGGCCGATCCGCTCGATGCCGTGCCCGCCAGCGCCACCGCGACGGTCAACGGGGCGCTGGACTACCTGGCGGCGCTGACCGACAAGCCCAGCGAGACCCGCGAGCCGCTGGAC
>JAEUPJ010000034.1 GCA_016790285.1 Roseateles sp.
TCACCCGTGCCAGCTGGCTTCTATATGCCGATCCGGCGCCGGCTCCATTACGCCGATCACGCAGTGGCTCCAATATGCCGGTCAGTCACTGGCTCCTACATGCCGATCACGGACCGGCTCCTATATGGCGGTCGGTGACAAATGCGGTGCACCCGATAGGGCACCTGGAGTTCTTCCAATGCAATGGTGACCTTCACGCCATTCGGCGTGTTGGCGGTGTAGACGTCGATCATGGGCGCGGCTCCATTGAGATTGGGTCGGGACGGCCTTCATGCGCCGGGGCCGCAGTCCAGGCAACGCTCGACCGGCATGAGCCCGAGATGCAGTTGGTGCTGCAAATCCCGCAGCGCTGTGCGCACCCCTTCCTCGACCACCGGGTGGTAGAACGGACTGTCCAACATCTGCTGTACGGTGTCGCCCCGCTGGGCCGACCAGGACAGCAGGTGGCCGACGTGCTCGGCGGCCGGCCCTACCATTTCGGCTCCCAGGAAACGGCCGGTACCTGCCTCGCCGTAAAGGTGCAGGGCCCCTCGGTTCTCGCCCATCACGCGGCTGCGGCCCTGGTCGCTGAACGAGACCCTGCCTGTCAGGAAGGTGATGCCAGCGGCGTTGAGCTCTGCGTGGCTGGCGCCGGCCAGCGCGATCTGTGGATCACTGAACACCACGGCCAGTGGTGCACGGCGCGGCCGCATGCGCACGTCGGGATATCGACCTGCGTTGTCGCCGGCGATGCGCCCCTCGTCGGCCGCCTCATGCAGCAAGGTGCGGTCATCGCTGACGTCGCCAGCGATGAAGATGGGCCGCTGAGTGACTTGAGCGCTGCGGCGGTCGTACACCGGAACTCCCTCGCGGTCCAAAGGCAGCGTCGTGTTCTCCAGGCCGAGCCGGTCGACATTCGGCTTGCGCCCAGTGGCGGCAAGCAGCCACTCGAAGCGTTCTTCGGTCATCGTGCCATCCCCGGCTGTCGCCCGCACGACGACGGTGTCGCCCTCACGTCGCGGTTCGAGCCGCGCCACGTTCAGGGTCATGGGCAGCTCCGCCGCGAACAGGTGGCGCGTCTGCGCCTGCAACTCCGGGTCGGTGAGCGGGCCCACCATGGTGCCGCGGCCGTACAGACGCACGCGAACGCCCAACCGGTGCAGCGCTTGCGCGAGCTCCAATCCAATGACACCGGCGCCCACCACGGCGACAGACTTCGGCAGGTCACCCCAGTCGAAGACGTCGTCATTGACGATCACCCGGTCGCCCAGTGCGGTGCGCCATGTTTCGGGGACTGAGGGCCTGGATCCGGTGGCGATGACGATGCGTGCGGCCCGCACCAGGGTTGAACCCACCTGTAGCGTGGCGTCATCAATGAAGCGTGCGTGCCCCACCAATCTGTGTTCAGCAGGCCACTGCTGCACGGCATCGATGACGAAACCGACGAAGCGGTCACGCTCACTGCGTACGCGCGCCATGACTGCGCGACCGTCGATCTCCACGGACCCGACGGACACGCCGAACCGAGCGGCGCCTGCCGCCGAGTGCGCCGCATCCGCCGCGGCGATCAGCAGTTTGCTGGGCATGCAACCGACACGCGCGCAGGTGGTGCCGTAGTGGCCGCTCTCTATCAACAGCACGCGCCGGGTGTGGGCCAGCACAGCGCGGTAGGCGGACATTCCGGCTGTGCCAGCACCGATGATGGCGACGTCGGTGTCGATGATGGCGCTCGTTTCCATGCGTCTCTTCACGGCACTTACAGGCCAAGTTCGCTCAGGCCCGGATGGTCATCAGGCCGACGCCCCAGTGGCCAGTAGAACTTGCGCTCGGCCTCGGCAATGGGCTTGTCGTTGATGCTGGCGAAGCGCCGATGCATGTAGCCGTAGTCGTCAAACTCCCAGTTCTCGTTGCCATAGGCGCGAAACCATTGGCCGGTGTCGTCTCGCCATTCATAGGCAAATCGCACGGCGATGCGGCGGTCGTCGTGGGCCCACAGTTCCTTGATGAGGCGGTAGTCCAGCTCACGTGCCCACTTGCGTTCCAGGAATGCCTGCACTTGTGCGCGGCCCACGGGGAACTCGACGCGGTTGCGCCAAATCGTGTCCGGCGTATAGGCCATGGCCACGCGCTGAGGGTCACGCGAGTTCCAGGCGTCTTCCGCAAGGCGAACTTTCTGTGCGGCGGTGTCGCGCGTAAACGGCGGTAGCGGCGGGCGAGGCGGATGTGCCGTGGTCATGGATGGGCTCCGAATTGCGGTATTCAGGCAGTAGCCAGCACAAGCGCTTCAGCGCTTGAATCAGGTTGCGGCCCCACCAGGAACTGTCTTCACCCAGATCGTGGGGTACTTCGGTGTAGAACGGCGCGGGCAGCATGATGGTTCGGTTTGCGCGTTGTGTGTGTGGTGCACTTTCGGCGTTCCGCACTGCTGTGAGAATCCACGCATGTGCCAAGAATGCCTTTCTGAAAAGGCAATAACTTGCACCGCCTGCAAGCGGTAGTCACCTTCGTCGCCGTGGTCGACCGTGGTGGTTCCGCCAACGCTGCGCGCAAACTCAACCGGCTCCTCCACAAATCTCTCGTGCCGTTGCCGAGCCAGAGGAACGGCTCGGCCTGTGGCTAATTTGTAGAGCTGCCCCTCGACTGACAATGGATCAAGCTGCGTATTACCAGGGTGCTCGTTGGAGCACCACGCGATAGCCGTCGGCGTCTTCGAAAGTGGCACCCTTCACGTCCCAGTAAGGGTTGTAGGACGGAACAGGCTGGAAGCCAGCACGGCGCATGCGCGACACGGCCGCTTCCCAGACTTCGGGCTCAGGAAGGTAGAAGACAACCAGGTTGTCCTGCGTCGGGGCACGGCCAACCTCATGCCCGCGGTGGCGGGTAAATTCGAAGTGGTACGGCGCACCGGGCTGTCCGAGCATCACCCCGTCGAATCCGGCGTGGTCCTCGAAGTGACCAATCACCGAAAGGCCCAGACCGTCTCGGTAGAACGGAAGCAACGCGTCGATGTTGTTCGTCGGGCGTGCTACGCGAAGTGTTGGGATGGGCATGTTGTGTTCCTTAGTGGGGTTGACCGGCTCTCGAGCGCGGACTCCCGAGAGGGCGCCGACGAGAACAAGTGAGATGCCCACCAGTACGGTGAAGCTGGCAGTCTTGGGTGTCATGGTGAACCAGCCAAAGTGATCGATAAGTAGTGAAGCCACGAGCTGGCCGAAAGGCACCAGTAGGAACGCATTCGTCCGGCGCCAGACCAGCGCAGCTCCTCACGCGGTGCCAGCCAAAGTTCATGATGTCCGCCATCGAGTGATTCGCCCCTGGCCGCCCTGGTGCTATCTGCAGTCGCGCCTCCAGAACCGCAGTCAAACGGTTTGGTTCGGTGTGGCGTGATGCGTGCTTGACGCACTTTCGTCGGTCCGGTCTGCCGTGTGAATCCATGCGCGTGCCAAGACTGCCTTTCTGAAACGGAAACAACATGGATTGCCTGCAAGCCACGAGCACCTTCGTCGCCGGTCGACAGTGGTGGTTTCGCCAGGGCCGCGCGCAAGCTCAACCAGTCACCGCCAGTCCGTCACACGCGCCGCTGGCGAGATTGACGAACGGCTCAGTCTGCGGCTGCTTACGCGCGCCACCCGCGCCACCCGCGTCGTGCGCGTCGTGGATGCCCGTGCGCGGCTTGCCAAAGACTGCCGTCGCATCGTGGCCGACATCTAGGAAGCCAAGACCGTGGCCACCAGCGCACACTCTGTGCCGCGTGGGAAGCTCACGATCACGTCGCCGGCTCTCTTCGGGCAGGTGTACGTCACGCCGATCCACGTGCAGTATCTGCAGCAGTTCCCGGAAGTCGACGCCCAATGCCTGTTTCTGGATCGTGTCGTGAATGTCTTCGAGGAAGGGGGCGATGTCGCGGTGCGCATTGCCGCGTGGTCGCACCCATAGCTGCAGGTCGTTCGTGTGGGTCGGGTGACTCAAGTGTTGGCGGCTGCGCCAAGCTACCGGGCCGCATACGGCGTTCCGCAACGGCTGGAGGTCTGGCCTGAAACAACGTCATTTCGGCTTCGGGGCTGCCACCGGTGCCGGAGTGGCGCTTCAACGACGCCGGCAAGCCACTGCTGCAACGTGCGTACCCACGCCTGCGCACGACCACCAGGATTCCGCCATGACTGATGCATTGGCTGGCCTCTGTATCGCGCGGTTGTTGAGCTGCCAAGTGCAGCACATCTGCGCAGCGGCGCGCCGCGATCGGTCTTGCCTGCCTTCGAGATTGGACCTCTGCGTTTTCAAGTGGCGCACCATGCGGGCCGGCGTACGCCCCAGAAGGTCAGTGCGCTTGTCGACCTTGTAGTCCACAAACTGCGTGATGCGCTGGCGCCAAGGTAGCGCGAGAAGGCGCGTGGACTCGGGCCAGCCTCACGTCGTGCCGCGTAGGCTGGCCCTACACGCAGAAATCAGCGAACTGGTGACCAGGCGTGCGCTTCGAACACGGGGTCCAAAGGCGTCTGAACGATGTGATTCGTGTAGTTCGACATCACCTTCAGGCTGGTTCCCAGCACCACATCCAGCACCGTTTGTGTCGTGTAGCCGGCAGCCAGGAGGCCGAGCACGTCCTCCTCTGTCGGCCAGCCCCGGCTTTCCACCACCTTGACGGTGAACTGCCGCAAAGCCTCAAGACGAGCGTCGTCGATGGACTCGCCACTTCGAAGCGCCGAAACCACATCGGCCGGGACCCCGGCGCCTAGCGAAATTGCACTGTGGGCGGCCATGCAGTAGGTGCAGCCATTCAACCGGTTGGAAGTCATCAGGATGATCTGTCGTTCGGTCTCTGTGAGGTTGGTCTTGTCGAAGATGCCGGCCAGCGTCATGTAGCCCTCCAGTAAGGCGGGCGAGGCGGCCATACCGCGCAACAGGTTGGGCAGGAAGCCATAGGCTTTCTCAGCCGCCGCCAGGAGCGGCTGGCTGGCCTGGGGGGCGGTATCGGTGTTTTGCAGTGAGAAGGAGGTCATGGGAGAAAACCTATTGAAGGGCTCTGCGGCTTTGCGCTTGGATGACTGCCAAGCAAGGTCAGCGCGCACGTAACGGGAATTCGCCGCCGCCGGCAATGGGGCGGTCCGGGGGGCGTCAGTTCAGATTGACCACCAACTTGCCGAAGTGCCCTGCCGACTGCAGGTGGGCATAGGCGGCGGGCACGTCGTCAAACGCAAAAGCAGTGTCAATCACCGGGTGGATGCGGTGCATCGACATGAACTGGTTCAGATGTTCGAAGTGCTCTACCGAGCCAACGCAAATGCCGTGGATGCTGGCGTTCTTGAACTGCAGAGGCAGGATGTTGGGCTGCGATGCAAACCCCGTGAGCACGCCAATCTGGGCGATGCGCCCGCCCGGGGCGACCGCCGCGATCGACTTGTCGTACGTCTGAGGGCCGCCCAGCTCCAGGATGTGATCAACCCCTCGGCCTTCCGTGAAATCCATAGCGGCCTTGTCCCAGGCAGGCTGTAGGTCGTAGTTGATGGTCTTCCAGGCACCCAATGCTTTCGCGCGCGCCAGCTTCTCTTCGGACGAGGACGTCACGATGACCTTCGCGCCATGTGCAGCGGCGAGTTGCAGGCCGAACAGGGCGACGCCACCGGTGCCCTGGACGAGCACGGTCTCGCCCGGTTGCAACTGCCCCCGTTCAAACAGAGCGTGCCATGCCGTGACGGCTGCGCACGGCAGTGTTGCAGCCTCTGCAAGGCTCAGATGCTCAGGGATGGGCACGAGGGAATTGGTGTCGGCCACAACGTAGTCGCTGAGCATGCCGTCGGTTTCCCCTCCGCCGAGCGCCGTGGCCAGTGCGCTGGGAGCGAACGCCCCGCGCAGCCAGGTGGGAAAGAAGTTGACGCTGACCCGGTCACCCGCCTTCCAGCGCGTGACGCCGGCGCCGACCGCCATGACGGTGCCGGCGCCGTCCGACAACGGGATCAGCCCATCCCGGTTGACCGATGGGTCCTGAAGGGTCAGAAGGTCGCGGTAGTTCAGGCTGGCCGCGCCCATGCGGACCAGCACTTGGTTCGCCTTTGGCATGGTGGTCAGCCGGCTGCCACGCCGCAGTTCGAAAGCGCCGCGCTGGGCTGTCAGTTGGAAGTGCCGTGAGATCAGGTTCATGACGAGGTCAAATGTGTATCGACCACTACAGAATATGGCGAGCGCCCGAGAGGCGTCAAACAATTCTGTATTGTTTGATACAGTATTGGTGTGGACAGCAAACCGAACCCCCCCCCGGACTCCAACCGCCGACCAAGCGGCCGGCCGCGCGCATTCGACCGGGACCAGGCCTTGAGCACGGCACTCGAGCTGTTCTGGCGCCAGGGGTTCGAGGGAACTTCAACGGCTCAGCTGTCAGCAGCCATGGGTATCGCGCCGCCCAGCCTCTATGCAGCGTTTGGTTCGAAGGAATCACTGTTTCGCGAGGCTTTGGCCTTGTACGGCCGGCGCTACGGCGCCTTTCTGACCGTGCCGATGGGTGCGCAGGGCAGCGCACGAGAGGCGATCGCACAAGTGTTGCAAGGCGCGGCCCGGCAATTCACGGATCCCCGCCATCCCTCCGGATGCATGGTGGCGGCGGGGGCACTCCAGATGACTGAAGCCCAGACCCCGTTAGCGCTGGAAGTTGCGAGTCTCCGTCAGGCTGCACAGCAAGCCATCCGCGCTCGTCTGGATCGAGCCCGTCGCGATAGTGAGTTGCCCCTGGACACCGACACTGCCACTCTGGCTGCGTTTTTCGCGATGACCATTCAGGGCATGGCGGTGCAGGCCCGTGACGGTGTCAAGCCCACGATGTTGAAGCGGCTGGCCGATCTGGCCATGCAGGCTTGGCCGCAGGCGGTCTTGCCTCCCTGACGGCCCCCTCTCACTGGTCCCGCACGGAAGCCTTGCAGGCCGACCAGCGGTGGCGCCCAGGGTCGGCCATCCGCATCGATCGATGCCGACCAGCAAGAAGGGCAACTGTTCGACGAAGCGTTTGTGCTGATCGAGCATGGCGCTGCGAATTGCGCGCTGCCCTATGGCGGCCATCCACTCGCAAATGCCGAGCCGGTCATGCTGTGGTTGTTCGCCAGCATGGAAGGGGATTGTGGCAACTGCACATCCATCACCTTGAGCAGAGCGTTGGCGCGGCCGATCACCTCAGCAGGGTTGTACTTGGCGCCAAACACCGTGATCAAGCATGCAGCTGCAGGGCCAAACGCGACTTGGCCGGCGCCATAGACAGCCACGCCTGCACATCGGCTTGCTCCTTGGGATCCAGCGGTAGCCAGCGGCGACAGGCGTCGTACTTGGTGGCCAGATAGACGAGGATGGCGTTGGAGTCGAACAGCGTGGTGCCGCTATCGTCGAGCACAGGCACCTGCCAGAAGGGACTGATCTTGACGAACTCGGGCGCCTGGTGTACCCCCCCCCCGCCTGAGGTCGACGTCGACCAGCTCATGGGGCACGCCCAGCAGCGATCAGGCGAGTTGCGCCCGATGCGAATGGCCAGACAGTGGAAAGCGAAGAAGCCTGATTGACATGGTGGGACCCCTTTGTGGCAGTGAGTTATGCATTGGGATTGGCGAGCATCGGCGTCAGCCACGTTTGTCGACAAGCCCAATGCACTCCCCCCTGGGTCGGAGTAGTCAATCCATCTCGTCCCCAGGTGCCCTCGCAGCGCATCCGGTAAGTCGGCTTCTGATGCCGCGCATGCTGCCGCAGTCTGCACGCTGCGGGCTGCCATTGCCTCTCGGAGCAGCTTCACCTGTGCCGAGCCCGTCGATTGGGCGCTTGGCGCTTTGCAAGACGGCGGCAATGAAGTCTGACTTCGCACTTCGGTACTCGTCCGGGCCTGCGCCCGCCGAGCTCTGCTTGACCTCGTTGTATTTCTGAACGAGCGCCGGGCTGTTCCTCAAGGCATCTCGGAAGTCCATGAAGAACTCAAATCGAGAGCCGCTTGCGATGACTTGGAGTGCGACGTCGCAGTCGGTGCGCGGGCTCTGAAGCATGCAGAGGTCGGGGGTGCGTAGCGTGCCGATCTTGGCGACATAGCCAGCGGACTCGAGAGTCGCGACGGCACTTGGGTGCCGCAAGGCGGGAACAATGACGCAGATGTCAATGTCGCCTTTCGAGACGGCACCGGGAATCGCCGAGGAGCCGACGTGTTCTACGCGGCTTTCTGGAATCAACCGCTCAACCTCCCGTTTGATCTCCTCGACCACCTGGGAAGCTACCCCTTGGTATTGGCTGGGGCTGAACAGTTTCATGGACAGTCAGTTGCTCACACAGCGGAAGAACAAGCAGCCGAAGGGGGCAGCCCGCGGTGGGTTGTCGAGCCTGGACAGCAGGGGGAGAGATGCATCAACGAGCATCCACGTGCGCATTTCGCCGCTTCTCTTGTTCGTTCAGCGGCGCCGTCCGCTGCCCCGCAAGCCATTCTGTGGGGGCCATCCCCGTCCGAAGGACGAAGGCACGGGTGAGTGCGGCGGGGCTGCCGTATCCCACTTCATGCGCCACATGCTTGACTTGTCGGCCTCTTGCCAACATGCCTTGAGCAAGTCCAATGCGCCATCTGGCCAGATACTCGCCGGGCGGCATGCCAACGACTTGGTTGAACTGGGCGGCGAAGCGTGCGCGTGACATTCCGGCAACGATGGCCAACTGCTCCAATGTCCACGGGCGCGCGGCATCGACATGGATGGCGTGCAGGGCTCTTGCCAACCGGGGATCCGTCAGCCCACCCAACACGCCGGCCTTCATGGAACCCTGCCGGAGTACAACGCGCAGCAGATGAATCAAGACCAACTCGCTCAGCCGGTCCACTGCGGCGCCGCGCCCCTTGCTTTGCGAGAACGCCTCGTCAAAGAGCAAGTCCAAACTCTTCTGCAGGGCAGGCTGTTCATCGAGCGCCACCACGAGTAGCGCCGGCAGTTCGTCAACCAGGACGTTGCCAAGTGGCACCCCGTACGCAACAGACGCGCAAATGAGGTCCGCACCATCGGGCTCGGCAGCGCGCAAACGATAGCCGGCTGCACGCGGCACGAATACGGTGGCCGGACCGGCAACCGGGTGCACGGTTCCGTCTGCCATCACCACTTCCAACGTCCCCTGGCGAAGCAAATGAAGATGTCCAACGCCCTGCGTGTCGTCGAAGTGAGCAACTCCGCAAAGTTGGCCAGAGAAGAAGACGCGCGCCTTCAACTCAAAGCGGTTCAGCAAGGTATCGATCTCGTCACTCATGGATGCCGTCAGTTGGGTGGCGGGTGATCGCCATGATCCGGCCCCTTGCGCAGTGCTGCCTAGAGGGGCCGCTCACAAGAGCTCATTACGCCGAACGAAAGAATCGGTTTGCCAGCAACTGATCGATCGACCATGCACCAGCGCCCTTGGCCATGATCCAAGCAAGCAGCGCCATCCAACTCAAATGCGTTGGCCATGCATCGGGGTAGACCAAGAGCTGAATCACCAACGTCATGGTCAAGAGGCCCAATGCCGCGTACCGGGTTGCCAGTCCGAAGACCAGAAGAATCGGCAGTGCGTGTTCCGCGAGGGCCGCAAGGGTGGCCGCCACCTCCGGGTCGAGCAATGGCAACTGGTACTCGTCAGCGAAGAGGGATACCGCAGACTCACTGAGGTGAAAGAGTCCGTCCACCTTGGTCCGGCCCGAGCGCCAGAAGATCGCTGCAATGCCGGCGCGCGACACGAACAGCAGAAAGGCCTCGGGAAAAAGGCGCACGAAGAGATGATGCGCAGCACGGTGTGCTTTGAGAAGCGGTTGAAGCAACGAGTCCACCGGAAGGGTCCTTCAAAAGAGCGTTTCAGTTGGCCATTTCTGGCGGGAGGCACAGCGCCCCTTGTTCGAGCAATGCGACGAGGGCCTCTCTCAGGATGTGTTCACTTCCGGAGCCCTCTTCTTCAGCGGCATGGGCGGCCGCTTCGCCCAGGGTCTGGCCCGCCGCGAGCGCGTCCAGCAGATGCACGCTGCTGATGGGCATGTCGTTCACTGCCACAGCGTCCTCGGGCCGCGTCACCAGCACGCCACCCTGATGCTGGGCGGGGGTCTCAGGTTCGGATCGCCCGGTACGGGCATTTCGCCAAAGCGCGATCAGCGGGAAGTCCGGCGCCAGGCGCCATTGCGTAGCAGGTGCGACCGGGATGCGCAAATCGAACAACGCGTCGGCCGGCACCGCTGCGAGCCGCTCAGCGGTCAGCGGGATATGGTCTGCAGCGACGTGGGCCCGAAGGTACATCCAGTCCACCCTAGCAAGGTCGCTGGCGCAGTGGTTCAACCCTTCATGTTCAAGGCTCGACAGAAACTCGGCAAACCCATCACCGTACATGAACAGCCGTCCGTCGCGGGGCGGATTGGCCTTCGCGAACGCAGACGCGATCGGCCAGAACCAGGGCCCACCGAGCCAATTGGCAACACTGATGAAATTCGACTCCAGTGCTTCGATTGCAGCCCGCAAGCCTGTGTTGGCGTACACGGCCATTGCGCCAGACTGCACCGCGTGAGGTTCATCGATTCCGGAATCCGCACGCAGCGCCCACCCGTCGATGGTGAGCAGGAACTGCGAGTAAAAACTGCTGGAGCTAGCCATGACTGTGACTCCCGATGGGCAACTGCTGGAGCACCCTCTCCCTCTCCTTCATGAGCGTCGGAAAGTCTGGGACCGAGCCATCCCACTCGATCAAGGTCGGGCGAGAGCCGATCCGGTGTAGAAGGGCGGTCCAGAGAGCCAGCACCTCGCGGGCCACCGGGCGGTCGTGGGAATCGATCAGCAGCGTTGCGCCCATCTGCGGATCGGCGGCATGCCCCGCCAGATGAACCTCGCTGATTGCATCGACGGCAATCTTGGCAAGCCAGTCGCTGACGTCCAGGCCGACATTCAAGGCGCTGACAAAGAGGTTGTTCATGTCCACCAGCAAGGCGCAAGAAGTCCTGCGCACCAACTCGTTCAGGAACTGAGGCTCTTCGATCTCATTGCCTTCCAACCGCACGTAGTGGCTCGGGTTCTCAATGGCTAACTGCATCCCCACGGTTTGTTGGATCTCGTCTATGCGTTCCGCGACTCGCTTCAACAAGGCGGTTGTACGGGGGGCTGGCAACAGATCAGGCACATAGCGGTCTCCCAGGCGCGACCAGGCAAGGTGCTCCGACAGACGCACGGGCTTGACGGCGCTCACGAGGTCTTTCAGTCGCTTCAGGTGTTGCGCGTCAAGGGGATCCGGACCGGTCAGTGAGAGCGACACGCCATGCAGCGCCACGGCATGCCGCGACGCCAGTGCGGCCAGCATGCGCGGGCGAGGGCCGCCGTCGGCCATGTAGTTCTCGGGGTGCACCTCGAACCACAAGCCCTCGGCCTCGGCATGCATGGCCAGTTCGAAGTGCTGCGGCTTGAAGCCCAGACCGACGGTCATCTGCACCACGCTCAGGTCCAAGCGCGGAAGGGGCGCGCGATCACGCCTTGAGCGGCTTGAGTGTTGGCGCCGATCTAAATTTGACCCACCCTGCCGATTGAACTCTGACCCAGGGCTTGGGGCCAGCATCGCGTGATGCCGGCTGTGGACAACTGTAGTGGTGAGCTTCCTCAGGCCGCTTCGTCGCCCTTGTTGCGCCGC